>RXJQ01000068.1:499-45383 GCA_003963115.1 Burkholderiales bacterium | reverse complement strand
GCCAAGGACATTGAGAGCCTGTTGCCGCATCGCTGGCAGCCGGCGGGATGACTGCCTGATCAGCGGTCAACATGTGTTGGCTGGACGCTTACGTCCATTGACCGAGGGCCTCAGTTGCACTGAGAAGCGCAGTGGTGAGGCGGACACGAAGCGTGCTTCGTCATCTGGCTCGCCGGGGCTGTTTGAGCGGAGCGAACGCCGTTCGCGTAGCGAGTTCCCCGGCGCCACCTCATCGCGAGCATCGCAGGGAAGTCGTCACGCAGTGGCGACCGCCACAGTGAACCGCCGCCCACGGCCCACCCCGCGAGATGCTCGCTCAGGAAGATGCCCGCCGCACACCCAATCAACCTTGCTGCGAAGCGGCCGATTCGGAGCCAGGCAAAGCATGAACCTGCCTGCGCTTGAACAAACGCGAACTCAAGCCGATCACGTCATCCACGAAGGTGAACACCACCGGGATCACCAGCAGGCTCAGGAAGGTCGACGTGATCAGCCCGCCGATCACCACAATCGCCATCGGCGCGCGGAAGCTCGGGTCCACGCCAATGCCTAAAGCGATCGGCATCATGCCCGCGCCCATCGCGATCGTCGTCATGATGATGGGGCGTGCCCGCTTACGGCAGCCGTCGATCACGGCCTCCCAGCGCGACAGCCCATGCTCGTTGCGCGCGATCAGCACATAGTCCACCAGCAGGATCGAGTTCTTGGTGGCAATGCCCATCAGCATGATCAAACCGATCATCGAAGGCATCGACAAGGCCGTGCGCGTCACGTACAAGGCCACGAAAGCACCCGGTATGGACAGCAGCAGTGCCACCAGGATCGTCATCGGTTGCACAAAGCCCTTGAACAGCAGCACCAGCACGATGTAGATGCACAGCACGCCCGTCAGCATGGCCAGGCCAAAGCTGGCAAACAACTCGCTCATGGCCTCGGCATCACCCACTGAAGACTGTGTGACACCTGGCGGCAAGTTGCGCAAGCTGGGCAAGGCCAGTGCGCGCTTTTGCACCTCGCCCAGCGGCTGCTGGTTGAGCTCGATCTCGAAATTGATGTTGCGCTCGCGGTCATAGCGGTCGATCTGCGCGGGGCCGCTGTCCAGCACCAGCGAGGCCACATTGCCCAAAGGCACCGGGCCACGCGCACCCGGCACAGGCAGGCGGGCAAGCAGCTCCAGGTCTGTGCGGGCGCCATCAGGCAAGCGCACCACCACCGGCACCTGACGCTGCGACAGATTGAGCTTGGGCAAGCCCTGCTCATAGTCACCCACCGTGGCAATGCGCAAGGTGTCGGCGATGGTGGCCGTGTTCACGCCCAGGTCGGCCGCTCGTGCGGTATCGGGCCGCACCACAACCTCAGGTCGCACCAGGCTGGAGGTTGACATCACGTTGCCGATACCGGGAATCGAGCGCAACTCGCGCGCCACCACCTCGGCATGCGCCGACAGCGTCTGCCCATCTTCACCAGACAGCACCAGCACGTACTTCTCGTTGGAGCCACCGAAACCCACGTACACGCGCACACCTGGCAGCACCTCCAGTGCCTTGCGCAGCTGGTTCTCGATGCCTTGCTTGCTCAGCCCCGGCCGGTCCCGGCGATGCGTCAAGTTGAGGGTCAGCGTGGCCTTGCGCACATCCGCCGCGCCTCTGGGCATGAAGGGATCGGCACCGGCAGCACCACCACCGATGGCCGTGTAGACCAGCTTGACATGCGAATTGCGCTGCACGATCGCGCGCGCCTCTTCGGCCAGCTTGTAGGTCTGCTGCAAGGTGCTGCCCGGCGGCAGCGACAGCGACACCTGGGTCTGCGACAGATCATCAGGCGGGATGAAGCCCGTGGACAAACGACCCGCCAGGAAGAAGGAGCCCCCCAGAAAGCCCACCACGATCAGGAAGGTCTTCACGCGGTGCTTCAAGCACCAGCCCACCAAGCCCAGATAGGCCTTCATCCACACGGGCTGCGGGTGCTCGCCCTTGGGTGGTTTGAGCAGGTAGGCCGCCATCATGGGCGTTAGCATGCGCGCCACCACCAGCGAGAAGAACACGGCAATGGCCGCCGTCCAGCCGAACTGCACGAAGAACTTGCCCGGCACACCGCCCATGAAGGCCGTCGGCAGGAAGACGGCGATCAGCGTGAAGGTCGTGGCGATCACGGCCAGGCCGATCTCGTCAGCCGCCTCCATCGCCGCCTCCAAAGGTGTCTTGCCCATGGCCAGGTGGCGCATGATGTTCTCGATCTCGACGATGGCATCGTCCACCAGGATCCCCACCACCAGCGACAGCGACAGCAGCGTCACCACATTGATGCTGAATCCCAGCATGTGCATGACACCAAAAGCCGGGATCACCGACAAGGGCAAGGCCGCCGCCGACACCAGCGTGGCCCGCCAGTCGCGCAGGAAGAACCACACCACGATCACAGCCAGCACCGCGCCTTCATACAGCAGGTACATCGAGCCGTGGTAGTTCTCGTCCACCGGGTCGACGAAGTTAAAGGCTTCGGTGATCTGGATGTCCGGGTGCTGGGCCTTGAGCTCTTCCAGCTTCGCGCGCACGCCCTGCGCCACCTCGACCTCACCGGCGCCACGCGAACGCGTGATCTCGAAGCCCACCACCGGCTGCCCATTGAGCAAGGCCGCACTGCGGCGCTCGGCCACCGTGTCGCTCACCGTGGCGATCTGGTCCAGGCGCACATGGCGGCCATCGGACAGGGTCACGTCCATCGCCGCCAGCTCATCGGCCGACTTCACCGTGGCCACGGTGCGCACCGACTGCTCGCCACCACCCAGGTCCATGCGCCCGCCCGAAGCCTCTTGCTGCAGGCTGCGCAGCTGCCGCGAGACATCGGCCGCGGAGGCATTGAGCGCCAGCAGGCGCGCCGGGTCCAGCTCGATGCGCACTTCACGGCTCACGCCACCCACGCGTGACACCGCCCCCACGCCCTTGACTGCCAACATCGTCTTGCTCACGTTGTTGTCGACGAACCAGGACAGGGCCTCGTCGTCCATGCGCTTGGACGCCACGGTGTAAGTCAGGATGGGCGAACCCGACAGGTTCATCTTGGCGATCACCGGGTCGCGCAGATCACCGGGCAGGTTGGCCCGCACGCGCGAGACGGCATCGCGTACATCGTCCACGGCCTCCTGCGTGGGCTTTTCCAGGCGAAACTCGGTGGTCACCGTGACGGTGCCGTCCTGCACTTTGGTGTAGATGTGCTTGACGCCCTGCAGGGTCGCAATCGAGTTCTCGATCTTGCGCGCGACCTCGGTCTCCATCTGTGCGGGCGAGGCGCCAGGCAGCTCGGCCGTCACCGTCACCGTGGGCAGGTCGATGTCGGGAAAGTTCTGGATCTTCATGCCGCCAAAGCCCATCAGGCCCCACAGCGTGAGCATGATGAACAGGAGGACGGCCGGGATCGGGTTCTTGATGGACCAGGCCGAGACGTTCATGACTGGCCCTTCACGACGCGCACGCTGTCGCCGTCACTGAGGAAGCCGACACCCGAAGCGACCACATCGGTCTGCGGCGTCAAGCCATTGAGGATCTCGACGCGGTCTCCCACGCGACGCCCCACGCTCACCTTGAGCTGGGTCACCAGCCCTTGCGGCCCGACCTTGAAGACATAGCTGAAGCCATCGCGTAGCAGCACGGCGGTCTGCGGCAGCGTCAGGCCCTGGGATTGGCCGATCTCGACGCGGCCCGCGGCGAACATGCCGGCCCGCGCCCCCACACTCATGGCCGAAGCAGGCAGGTCCACATAGACCAGGCCGTTGCGCGTGGTGGCATCCACCGTAGGCGCCACCATGCGGACCTTGCCTTGAATGGGCGCACCGCCCGGTGGCGTGGCCCAGGCCGTCATGCCAGGCTTGATGCGCTGCAGATCAGCCGAGGGCACCTCGGCGCGCCACTCCAACCGGCTCTGACGGATCAAACGGAACAACTCCTGACCAGGTTGCACAACGGCACCAACCGTGGCCAACCGAGCCGAGATCACGCCATCATCGGATGCCACGATGCGCGTCTGGCGCAGGCGCAGCTCCTGGGCAGCCAGTTGCGCCTTGGCCGAATCGACACGCGCCTTGGCGGTCTGCTCGGTGGTCAGCGCGCGCTGGGAGTCCTGCAGGCTCATGACACCGCTGCCATGCAATGTGCGGGCGCGGTCGGCATTGGCCTTGGCCTCGACCATCAAGGCTTCGGCCTCGGCCAGCGCGGCGCGCGCATTGTTGACGTCGGCAGACACGGCATCGGTCTGCAAGGTGGCCAGCACCTGGCCGCGCGACACCTTGTCACCCACATTGACCTGCACCGCCGACAGGCGCTGGCCAGACAGCTCGGCGCCGATCACGGCTTCCTGCCAGGCGGCCACCGCACCATTGGCGGCGAGCGCCATCGGCCACTGCCCAGCTTGCGGACGCACGATCTGCACGCTCAAGGCCGCTTTCGGAACTGGTGCGGCGGGCTCTGCGGCGGCCAGGTTAACGGCTGTGTCTTGAGCAGCCTTGTCTTTCCCACTGTCGGCCCGCGAATGCAGCCAGACGGCACCTGCAACAGCAACGGCCACTGGTACCAGCCAGCGGCCCTGACGATTGATCCAAGCGGACATTCCGCCTCTCCTGTTCTGTGTCGACCATGCACCCACATCACGCATTGACATGGGCACTGCCCGGTTTCTACCAGAAGCCGGGCACCACTTTCAGGGAGGGGGCAGGTTTAATTCACCCTCTTGAGGGTGAAGACCTCGGCGGCAGGCTGACGCGGGATGACGATCTTCAGGAAATGAGTTGCGTTACGGCGCAGCAAGCGATCGGCTTCATCTTGCGAGTGCACGACGAACTCGCCTTCGGCGCCGTAGGCTTCGCTGAAGCAATGCACCTTGTTGCCCGGTGCCGAGGCGCTGATGCTCAAGCGCAGTTGCTTGGGCTGCCCTGGCGGGATCTGTGCATAGAACAGCTAGCCATGGACAATGACAACCGGGTTGCGACCTCTTGGCATAACAGCCTCCTCTTGGTTTCGTGAAATGAATTTTTCATGTTGGCACAATGGCTGTGGGGCAGCACGCCCCTGATGTCAATAGATTGGCGCTTGCGCCACCCCGCTCACATGAAGTTGATACCTTGGAGCCACACCGCCCGTGAAGGCTTTACCCTCAGAGGCTGGCACTCACCGGCCAGCGGCAAGCCCTTGCTGCACTTTATCCATGGCAACGGTTTTTGCGGCCGCACCTACGAGCCCATGCTCCAGCCTTTGGCCAAGCACTTCGACCTGTGGTTGTGCGACGTCCAGGGCCATGGCGACAGCGACCACGGCGGCCGCTTCCTGGGTTGGAACCGCAATGCCATGCTGGCCATGGAGGCGCTGGATGCGCAGGGCCAGATGTTCGCCAAGGTGCCGCACTTCGGCGCCGGGCACAGCTTCGGTGGCGTGCTGACCAGCCTGATCCTCGGTGAGCAACGCGAGCGCTTCCAACGGGCCGTGCTGCTCGATCCGGTGCTGTTCACACCGGCCATGATCCTGGGGATGTCGGTCGGCGAGCTGACAGGCGTCCTCAAGCAGACACCGCTGGCCCGCCAGGCCCGTGCACGCCGCAAGCATTGGAGCAGCCGCGAAGAGGCCTTCAGTACGCTGCACGACAAGGGTGTCTACAAAGGCTGGACCGACGAAGCCCTGCAGGCCTTTGTGACCCATGCGATCAAGGATCTGCCCGATGGCAGCGTGGAACTCAAATGCCGCCGCAGCCGCGAGGCCGACATCTTCAGCTCCGCACCGGATCGCCTCTGGGGCCTGCTGGGCAGGGTGCGCACGCCCACGCTCGTGCTGCATGCCCGCAAGACCTTTCCCTTCGTGGCGGAGTCGGTGGCGCGCTGGCAGGACATCAACGACGCGGTCGAGGCCAGGCAGGTGGAGGGCGGCCACTGCTTCCTGCAAGAGCACCCCGATACGGCCGCCACGCTGGTGCGCGACTACCTGCTGGCGACTTGATCCCGGAAACTGGGGCGCGCCCAGGCCTTTTCAAGGCCTATCGCCGGGCCGCGCATCGTGGCAGCATGACTCGCATGAAGCTCCGCCCTGCTCTCGTCTTGTCGACCACGATCGTGCTGGCCGCCGCGGCCTTGACGGCCTGCACCCTGCGCCCGCCAGCCAGCAGCGAGGAGATGATGATCGACAGCGTCAGCCTCTCACCCGAACTGGCGCGCGGTGTGGTGGCCAAGCCCTTTTGCCTGCACCTGCGCTACAGCAACGAGTTCTATGTGGCCTACAGCGACTCACGCACCGAAGCCTGGACGACCGAGGGCCAATGTGGTGACGAGAAGGCCACCCGCCGCCTCGTGGAATCGCTGCGCCTGAGCTGGTGGAACGACTGGTATGACACCCAGACCAATCGCCAGTGCCTGCAAACCGATGCCTGCCGCATGAACGACCAGAACGTGGTCGAAGGCCGCAACATCAAGTGCGCCTCGGCACAGGCACGCGACGGCAACCAGACGGCCTTCATCACGACGAACCAGGCGGTCTGTCACTGAGCCTTTATCGGCATCACCTCCATGCGGGGAAGCCAGCTCACCAGCAGCTTGTAGGTGTCCTTGTCGAAGGTCGGCCGACCTTGCTGGAGCAGCGCGGCCACGTCTTCATCGCTGTAGGCGGTGCCCAAGTAGCACCAGGCATCCAGCACGTGCCAGCCCCGCCCCTCTTGGATCGCGACTGGCCCGCCATAGGGCCAGGTCTGCACGCGCCAGTCGGCCATCACATTGCGCAGGCGCCGGCTGTGGTCGGCCAGGCTCTCCAGCCCGATGCAGGCGCCACTGCACCGGTGCAACTGGTAGCCGAAACACGGCCGCCCCGTAGGGACCTTGTCCAGCCCCAGCGTGACCAGGCAGAGCTGCGCTGACTCGGCTATCTCGCGCAAGGTCTTGTGGGCGTCCTTCTGGCTGCCAAACAAGCCATAGACCTGGTCTTGCCGGCCCCAGTCCAGATCGCGGGCCCAGGCCAGCTCCAGCGTGCTGGGCGCGTCCTCATCGTCATCCGCCGTGACCAGCTTCCACGTGCACAGCTCGTTGGTGCGACGCAGACGCCGGTTGTGCGTGGGCTGCCACTGCTTGATGAGCTGAGCCTCCTTGAGCAAAGCGCCCAGCTCACCGGGCATCTCGACCCAGGTCACGCGGCGAACCTGCTGCGACAGGCTCATCTCCTTGGCGGCACGGTGATCGGCGCTGAAGTGCGAGAGCACGCGCTGGCGCAGGTTGTTGGCCTTGCCGATGTACAGCAGCAGGTCTCGCTCACCGTGGAACAGGTAGACGCCGTGTCGCTCGGGCAGTTCATTGAGCAAGGCCGGGTCCAGGTGCACCGGCCAGCTGCTGCGTCCGGTCAGCTCGTCCACCGCCTGCTGCAACTCGTCCGCGGGCCACTGCGTTTGCAGCTTCTGCCAGAACTGCCTGAGCACCGCCGCATCGGCCAGGGCCCGGTGCCGCGCGGGCATGTGCAGCTTGTGCCGGTCGATCAGCGCATCCAGATTGTGCTTGCCGTATTGCGGAAACAGCTTGCGCGAGAGCTTGACCGTGCACAGCACCGGTGCCTTGAAGTCCAGGCCCAGGCGCTTGAACTCACACTTGAGAAAGCCGTAGTCGAACCGGGCGTTGTGGGCCACGAAGAGGCGGCCATGCAGCCTGGCCAGAACCTCGTCGGCCAGTTCGGCAAAGGTCGGTGCATCGGCCACCATCTCGTTGGTGATGCCGGTGAGGGACTGGATGAAGCCGGGGATGCTGGTCTGGGGGTTGACCAGGCTGGACCACTCGCGGACCTCGCCCTCCTCGTTGAGTTCGACGATGCCGATTTCGGTGATGCGGTCGACCGTGCCTGTCGACCCCGTGGTCTCCAGGTCCACGAACACCATGGGCTGAAACTGCGCTGCTGCGGACATACCCGGAATTTATCAGGCGGGCCTGGACCCTACCGCTGGCCTCTGATTGCCTCGGGTTAAAGTGCGGCCATCATGAAACCCACGACGCCTTTCTCGCCAAAGCCCATGGGCCTGTTCGGGCAACCGGCGGCCGCCCAAGCCCAGGCGAAATTCCAGCAAGCCTGGGCGCTGCACCAAAGCGGGCAGATCGCGCAGGCCTTGCCGCTGTACGAGCAGGTCATCCAGTTGCAGTCCAAGCACTTCGATGCGCTGCACCTGGCCGGCGTCATTTCATTGCAACTGGGCTACCCCGACAAAGCCGTCGACCTGATCTCCAAGGCGCTCAAGATCGACCGCGACAATGTGAGCGCGCTGGGCAACCGCGGGGCCGCCTACACGGAACTGGGGCAGTTCGACCTGGCCCTGCTGAACTACAACAAGGCCATTGCGCTGGAGCCCACTGCGGCACGCTCCTACAACAACCGGGGCAACACGCTGGGCAAGCTCAACAGGCAGGAAGAGGCCATCCAGGACTTCGACAAGGCCATCGAGCTGGACCCGAACTACTTCTCCGCCTACAACAACCGGGCCATGGCACTCAGCGATCTGAAGCGCTATGGCGAGGCCCAGGCCAGTCTGGTACGCGCCATTGCGCTCAACCCGGAATCGGTGGACGCCCACTGGAACCTGGGCATGTGCCTGCTGCGTCTGGGTAACTTCGAACAAGGCTGGCTGGAAAGCGAATGGCGGCTCAAGCGCCCACAGGCCTTGGGTTTGAGCGAAACCTATGCAGCCCCCGTGTGGACGGGTGTCGAGCCGCTCGAAGGCAAAACCATCCTGGTGTGCTGTGAGCAGGGGCTGGGCGACACCATCCAGTTCTGCCGCTACGCCCCCCTGGTCGCACAGCGAGGCGGGCGTGTCCTGCTCGAGGTGCAGCCCGCGCTCATGGACTTGTTGCGCCATCTGCCCGATGTCGAGCTGCTCCCGCAAGGCGGTGAGCGCCCCGCGTACGACTACCACTGCCCCTTGATGAGCCTGCCCCTGTTGTTCAAGACCGATCTGAGCAACATGCCCCCACCCCCCGATATCGTGCGGATCGACCCAGCCATGCGGGCAGCCTGGCAAGCCCGAGTGGGCGATCTGGGCGATCTGGGCGAGCGGGGCAAGAAGCGCAAGCAGCGCATTGGCATCGTCTGGAGTGGCAACCCTTCTCATGTCGACGACCACAAGCGCAGCATCCCCTTGCAGGTGCTCGCACCCTTGCTGAGCGATGACATCGAATGGATCAGCCTGCACAAGGACGTGCGCGCCAGCGATGCACCGGTGCTCGCCACACATCCGGCCATCCGCCACTTCGGCGCCGAACAGCAGGTGTTCATGGACGTGGCCGCCATCTGCGATCTGGTAGACGTGGTCGTCGCCATCGACACCAGCCTGGCCCACCTGGCCGCCACCATCGGCAAGCCCACCTGGGTCTTGCTGTCCTACAACGCCGACTGGCGCTGGCTGCTGGACCGGCAGGATAACCCCTGGTATCCCAGCGTCAAGGTCTATCGGCAACCCCAGCGGGGGGACTGGGCTGGGGCCATGGCTCAAGTACTGGCGGATTTGCGGGATCTGCAAGCAGCATCGAAGGGCTGAAAGGCCTGGGCACCACATTTCAGACGTTGGAAAGCGCAGTCATGCAGATAAACAGCAGCCCAGAGGACACCACCCAGCCCGTCAAACATGCGTGGCTCATTGCCCTGGTCAACCTGTTTCTGGTTGCCGCGCTGACCTTGGGGCACGCATCCAAGAGCCGCGTGCTGCTCAACTGGCGCTTTCTCATCGACTTCGACGGCGACCAGCCTTTCCAGTCTCGCGTGCTGATCTTCATGATCGCCAACGCCGTCTCCCGGTTTCATTCCTTGAGCAACCGCGGCATCAGCCTGCTGTTCATGGGCATCGACTTCCTCTCCACCATTGTGGCCGTGGTCTTCCTGTGGATGGCCTGGTGGAGCATGGGCCGGCGTGGTGGCAGCTTGCTGACCCTGTTCTTCCTGTTCTGGTGGCAGCTCTTCGCCACCTTCGTGGTCTCGAGCTACAACAACTATTACTACCCCTACGACATGAGTTCACTGGCCTTCATGGCCATCGGCTTGTGGATGGTGGTGTCGCGTCAGCCTTTGTGGGCGCTGCTGGCCTTGAGCGTGCCCGCGATGATGAACCGCGAGACATGGGTGGTCGTCCCCTTCTTCTACCTGGCCTTCAACTGGCCGGCCTCACGACAGGTGTGGCGCGACTTCGGTCTGCTCTTGGCAGCCTGTGTGGCCGTCAAGCTCATCATCTCGGCCTGCCTGGGCGCATCGAGTGACGACATGGTCTCGCTCTACCACGTGCCGGGCTTCCTGCGCCTTTACTACAACTTCGCCTTCATCTGGCTGGGCCCTGAATACCGCCCAACGGCCAATGTGTTCTTCGCCTTCGGTGGCGCCTGGGTGCTGCTGCTCTTGAAGGACAAGGCCGATGTGCGCCTGCGCCGCATGATGCTGACCTTCATCCCCTTCTTTCTGGGCATGATGGTGGTGGGCAATTTGTCGGAGATCCGCATCTTCACGGAGTTCATTCCGCTGATGGCGCTGCTGCTGACCAACAAGCTCTCGGTGCCGGCCGGCAAGGCCGAGCCCGCCTCCACCTTGCTGGCGTGATGCCTGACTGCATCAGGCCAGCCCCCGGCCCGATCTCACTTCATCGAGGTTGACGCAGCCCGTCAGCGCCATGGTCATCTCCAGCTCGTCTCGCAAGAGGCGAACCACATGGGCCACACCCATGGCGCCGCTGGCGGCCAGCCCCCACATGAGCGGCCGTCCCAGCAGCACCGCCGTGGCGCCCTTGGCCAGCGCCACATAGGCGTCCCGCCCATCGCGCACACCGCTGTCAAACAGCACGGGCACGCGCCCGGCTACATGTGCTGATACCGCTGATAGGGCATCCAGGCTGTGCACTGCACCACCCAGCACGCGCCCGCCATGGTTCGAGACGATCAGGCCGTCCACACCTGAGCTGATCGCCAGTTCGGCGTCACCCGCATGCAGCACGCCTTTCAAGAGCAGAGGCAAGCTGGTCTGTTCACGCAGCCAGCGCAGGTCATCCCAGGTGGGGGCCTGCGCCATCCAGCCCTGAAAGACCAGGCTGGCACCACGCGTCCCGGCATCGGGCGACAGCGGCAAAGGCAGCGGTGGCTCCAGGTTGACGGCACGCACGTGGGCTGGCAGTTGCATCGTGGCCAGCTTGATGGGGGCGTCCACCGTGAACACGATGGCATGACACCCCGCCTGCTCGGCCCGCTTGAGGAGCTCCAAGGTTCGCGCCCGGCCTTGCTGCCAATAGAGCTGGAACCAGGGCGCAGGCCCGCCTTCCTCCTCGACCACACGGACGATGTCCTCGATCGGCTGGCCGGCCAGGCTGCTGATCACCATCACCGCATCCTGGGCGCTGGCCGCCATGGCCGTGGCGATTTCGCCGTGCTCATGGAACAGCTGTTGATACGCCATCGGCGCCAGCAGCAAGGGATGACTCAAGGTCTGCCCGAGCAGGCTCAGCCTGGTGTGCCCAGCCCGGCAGTCCACCAAAGGGCGAGGCAACAACACAATTTGCTTGAGACGCTCTTCGTTACCGCCTTGGTCACCGTCTTGCAGATAGCGCCAGACCAGTGGATCCAGGCGGGCTTGGGCCAGCCCTTGGTAATCGCCGGCGCGCTCGATCTGGGTACCGCCCATCAGCTGTCAGCCCAGTTGCGCAGCAGGTTGTGGTAGATGCCGGTCAGGCGCACGATGGGATCAGACTCGCCTTGCGTCTGCCTCAAGCGCATCAGGGCTATGTCCATGTCGTAGAGCAGACGACGTTGCGCCGCATCGCGCACCATGCTCTGGATGAACATGAAGCAGGCCAAGCGCTGTCCCTTGCTTACCGGGCTGACAGCGTGAACCGATGACGACGGATACAGCACCAGGCTGCCCGCACGCAACTTGACGCCATGCGTGCCGAAGGTGTCCTCGATGGTCAGCTCACCGCCTTCGTATTCATTCGGTTCAGAGAGAAACAAGGTCGCCGATACATCGGAACGCACATAGCCTTGCGCACGGTGCGGCGACATGCGCATCGCACCGTCCGTGTGAAAGCCGTAGGCATTGGTCTGACCGGCATAGCGGTTGAAGAACGGCGGCAGGATCTTCAAAGGCAATGCCGCCGTGAAAAAAATGGGGGAGCGCTCCAGGGCGCTCAAGACCAACTGGCGCAAAGCGGGCAAGTGCTGCGCGCCCTCGGCCAGTTGCTGGTTGTTCTTGGCCAGCGCGGCCTGTGAGCCCGCAGTAATGGCACCGTCGTGCCACTCGGACCGGTTCAGCAGGTCGCGCGCCAGGGCCAGCTCATCAGGTGTGAGGACATTGTCGACAGTGACGAGCATGGCCGCTTTCCTTTTCAGATCAGAACTTGTATTCGGCCGACAAGATGGCGGTACGGCGCGTGCCAGGCACGGCGAAGCCACCGTTGTCGTACAGGGCATCGTAGTACAGCTTGTCGAACACGTTCTTCACGTTGAGGCGGTAGGTCCACTTGTTGTTGGGCGAGTACTCCGCCATGGCATCCCATCGGGTGTAGCTCGGCGCCGTATTGGGGTGATAGACGCCGTTGAGGGTGGGCACCGCCGCCGCGCTGCTGGGCTGGAAGGCCTGTCGATCGCCCTTGGCTTCCACGCCACCCCCCAGCTTCCACCAGGGATTGACCTGGTAAGTGCTCCACAGGTTGAAGGTGTAGCGCGGCGTGTTGCGGGCACGCTTGCCCACGTACTCCGGGTTGCCATAGGTGATCGCACCGGTCGTGGCGTTGACGTTCTCGGCCACTTTCAGGATTTTGGCGTCCATCAGTGCCAGACCAGCGAACACTTCCCAGTCCTCGGTGACACGGCCAGCCGCTTCGAGCTCCAGGCCACGCGTGCGACGCTTCTTGGTCAGGATCGATGCCGTTGATTCCAAATCGGTATTGCGCTCCCAGTCCTTGGTGGCCTGGTAGAGCGCTGCACGGAAGGCCAGATCGCCATCCAGCAGCATCCACTTGGCACCCAGCTCCACCACCTTGCTGCGCTCGGGCGGCTGGGGCGTGACCGTCAGCTGATAGAGGTCGGCCGTCGGGCTGAACGAGTCACTCCAGGCCAGGTAGTAGTGGGTGTCATCAGAGGGGTGGAATGACAAGGCCGTGCGGATGCTGTTCTGGCTATATTCCAGCTTGGGCGATGTGGCACTGCTGTAGTCGGCGTCCATCTTGTCACGGCGCACGCCCATCGTGGCTTTCCACTTCGGCACGAACTCGATGGTGTCTTGTACATAGCCTGCGTAGGAGTTGCTCTTGAACGTGGTCGGCACGCCCGTGGTGGACGCCACGTAAGCACGGTAGTCAGGCGACGAGTTGCTGCCGAAGTTCTGCAGCGAAGCGCGGAAGCTGTCTTCCTTGAGGTATTCGATGCCCGTCAGGAACTCGTGCTTCATGCCCAGCAGATCGAACTTGCCGGAGAGGTCCGACTGCAGGGTGAGGGTGCGGTAGTCCAGCATCCGATTTTGGTTGCCACCCACCCCACCAACGGCGTCGGGCAATGTGGAGACATTCGGCGTCTTGGCCCAGTAGCTGCGTTCGTACTCGGCGCTGCGGATCTGGGTGCGCAGTTGCATGCTGGGCGAAATGCGGTACTCGTTGACCAGGGTCGTGATGCTGGTGTCGCTGTCGTCAAAGGTCTTGGCGTTACCGAAGTAGGTGCTCACCGGAATGCGCTCGCCCGGCGCCCGGGTTGCCGTGTCGAACGAATTGCCGTAGTCCGGGTTGTCCCGGCCATAGGCCCAGTATTGGTTGATCCAGAACTGGTTGTCGGTGTGGAGGTTCAAGCCCAGACTAAAGGCCAGGCCACTGCGGTGGACCTCGGGCTCGCTACCCGATGCAGGGTTGCTGCGCCAGCTGCCCTCATCACGGCGCATGGCGTTGACGCGCAAGGCCGTGTGCTCGTTGATGACCTTGTTGAGGTCGGCCGTGGCTTCCTGATAACCATCGGTGCCCACGCTGCCCATGAGCTTGTACTGGTCTCGGCTCAGGGGCGTCTTGCTGACCTGGTTGATCACGCCACCGGCCTGACCACGCCCGAACAGCATCGCACCAGCGCCCCGCAGCACATCGACCTGCTCCAGGTTGAAGGTCTCGCGGTTGTACTGCGCCGTGTCGCGGATGCCATCGAGGTAGATGTCACCGAAGGTGTAGAAGCCGCGCAGGTTCATGTTGTCGCCGGAGCGGCCACCTTCGGCCGCGTTGAACGACAGGCCGGACACATTGCGCAGCGCCTCGCGCAGCGAACCCACCTGCTGCTGCTCCATGATGCTCTTGGTCACCGTGGTGACGGCCTGGGGCACATCATGCGGGTCTTGCAGCACCTTGCCCACGCGGGTGGTGGTGGCACGCGCGCCATCGGGCTTGTCGGCATCGGCCTGCACATTGACGGTAGGCAGCTCTTTGGGCTTGGTGGCAGTCGCCTCCTGGGCCAGGGCGTTGTGCGACAGCGGGGCCAGGCCTGCCATCATCAGGGCGCCCATAGGCAAGACAGGCAAGCGGGCCGTGTTCGATGGCACGCCTTTGTGGCGTGCCCGGGATGGTTTGCGTTGAGACATGTTCAGTCAGTCCTCAAAGGTGAAGTCAAGGAAATGGCTGGCTGACGCACGCTGCGTTGGCTGGCTATTGGTTTGCAAGGGAAAGGGGCGCTCACTTGGTGAGAATGAGCTTGTCGTGTCGGGTGATGCGCAGGCGGTAGAACTCGCCCTGGTGCTGGATGATCAGCTCGCGGTGTCCATCGAACAGCCGCTGGCTGTCCACCGTGGGCCGCGGCTGTCCATCGAGCCTGCGCTCGGACTTCGCTTGCGACGCGCCCTCGTCTTCTGGGATGTCGCTCATGGTGCGCTGGGGTCGGTCACAAAACCGATCTTGCTCAAGCCCTGGCTGGCCGCCAGCGACATCACCTGGGCCACTTTTTCATACGGCGTGGTGCGATCGGCACGGATATGCAGCTCCGGCTGGGGCTCATGTTTGGTTGCTTCCTGCACGTGCGCCTTGAGCACATCCTGATCGGTCTGGTCGGCCGTGGCTTGCACCACCTGGCCGTTCCAGTAGACCAGGCCCTGCCCGTCAATGGCCACCTGCACGGTCTCGGGCTTGCTCACGTTCACTGACGAGCTGGCCTTGGGCAGGTCCACCTTCACCGCGTGGGTGAGCATGGGTGCCGTGACGATGAAGATCACCAGCAGCACCAGCATCACATCGATGAGCGGCACCATGTTGATCTCGGCCATGGGCGCGTTGTCGTCGTCGCCTTCGAGGCTTCCAAATGCCATGTCTGCCTCCACCGATCAGTGGCTTGCCTGGAGCTGCGCGCGTGCCAGCTCGATCACCTTGTCGCTCGTCGCACCGGTATCCGCCGTGCGGGGCGAGGCCTTGATGCCCGTGGCCATGAAGTTGAAGACGTCATAGGCAAACGAGTTGAGCTTGGACAAGGTGTTGCGGTTCACGCGGGCAAAGCTGTTGTAGGCAATGGCGGCGGGAATGGCCACGGCCAGACCGATGCCGGTCATGATCAGCGCCTCGCCCACGGGGCCGGCCACTTTGTCGAGCGTGCTTTGGCCACTCATGCTGATGGCAGCCAGCGCGTGGTAGATCCCCCAGACCGTGCCGAACAGGCCCACGAAGGGCGCGCTGGAGGCCACGGTGGCCAGCAGGGACTGGCCGAACTCCATGGCGGACTTGTCTTCTTCGATGGCACGGCGCAAGGCACGTGTGAGCATGTCGTCGGGTGCGCCCGCGTCGATCAGGCTCGCAGCCTCTTGACGGCGGCTCAGGTGATCGAGTGCCGTGAAGCCGTGGTGCAGCAGATGCGAGAAGGGATCGCGGCTGCCCTTTTCCCTGATATGGCGAGCAACGGCTTCCAGATTGGGCGCATCCCAGAAGGTCTTGAGGAACTGCCGGCTCTTGCGGCCCATGCGGTAGACCTGTATGCCTTTCGTCACGATGAGGTACCAACTGGCCACCGAACCCAGCAATAGCAGGCCGAGGACAAGGCGGGCCACCGCGTCCGTGTGCGCAAAGAAGTGCGCCAGATCAAGCGTCTCGTTCATGGGGATCAATCCTTGAGGCTGAAAACAATGGGAACCACGACCCAGGCCGCCACGGGCTCGCTGCCCTGACGGGCTGGCACGAAGCGCCAACGGCTGACGGCCGCGATGGCCGCCTTGTCCAGGCGTTCGAAGCCAGAGCCGGCTTGCATCTCCACCTTGTCGGCAGCACCACCTGCATCCACATGGACACGCAGCAGCACCTTGCCCTGCTCGCGCTCAAGGCGGGAGATGGGTGGGTAGACGGGCTTGGGGTTGTCGAGGTAGTCCGCGTCGAAGCGCGGCGCAGTGGGCATGGCGGGTGCAGCCTGTGCGGCAACGGGTGCTGGTGACTGTGGCGGTGCAGGCTGCGTCTGGATGGGTGGCAGCGGCTGCGGCGGCACCGGCTTCACCTCGTAGACGGCAGGCTGCTGGTCAATAGGCGTAGTGGCCAGCACCGGCACGACAGGCACACGCGTGGGTTGCTCCCGGTGTGCCACGGGCTTGGGTTTGGGCGGCGTGATGTCCGCAGGCTTCACTTCAGGGGGCGACGATTTCAGCACCTCGACCATCAGCGGCGGGGTCAACACCGGCATCTCGACTCGTTCGCCGCGCCAGATCGAGATCATGGCCACCACGGCGCCATGGGCCAGCAACACCAGGCCCAAAGCCAGTGGAGAGACCCGTGGATAGACGTCGCGTTGGTGAAGCATTGCTGTGCGAATGCGAATCATTGTTAACAATATTGTAATCAAGAATGATTCGCATTTCAACAATGGCCACTGAAGCCCTTCGAACCGACGGGCAAGGCTCGCTGGACGATGCCTTCTTTGCTGCGCTTTGACTTAGAGCTTGTCCGTAAGCAGTGCGGGCCTGCTGCGCCGGCGTCATTGCAGAGCAGGCGCGGCCAGCAGGTGCTCGATATCGGCCAACGTGTTGTAGCCCTGCACCGACACGCGAACGAAGACATGTCCGCCGTGCGTGGTCACCGGGATCTCGATCCGGCCCTCCTCGGACAGGTGCCTGCGCAAGGCTTCCGGATCTTGCGCAGGCACAGGTATTGCCACCATCTGGGCCCAGTCAGACGGCTTGGCAATGGGGCTCAAGCCATGGCGCTGCGTCAAGGTCTGCAAGGCGTGCGCCGCGAGCTCGTGGCAGCGCTGTCGAACAGAAGGCCAATCGTGTCGCTGCTGGAACCGAAGCGCCTCAGGCACGGCCAGCCAGGCCGAGATGTCGCGCGTGCCCTGCCACTGCATGCTGCGCTCGAACGGCGTGCGGCCCAGGTAGGCATCAAAGCCTGAATGGCCGGCCGTGCCTTCGGCATAGCCCCAGCTGATCACAGGCGCGTCCAGCGTCGCCTGGCGTTCGGCTCGGGCATGCAGAAAGGCCGAGCCCTTGGGTGCACACATCCACTTGTGGCAGTTGCCCACATAGAAGTCGGCACCGATGGCATCGAGATCAAGGTCGATCTGGCCTGGGGCATGCGCGCCATCCACCAGTGTGGCGATGCCGCGCTTACGCGCCTCAGCGCAGAGAGCCGCCACGGGCAGGATCAACGCCGTCGTGGACGTGACATGACTGAGGTAGATCAACCGTGTGCGCGGCCCTGCTGACGACATCAGTCTCTCGACCACGGCCTCGGGCTCATAGGGCAGCGGTATGGCCACGCGCTGGTAGCGCGCACCGTGCCTGGCACACACGTGGCGCCAGGCGGCATCACAGGCGCCGTATTCGAGATCCGTGGTCAAGACCTCGTCACCGGGTTGCAGCGCAAAGGACTGCGCCACCACATTCACACCCGTTGTCGAGTTCGGCATGAAGACGAGGTCTTCGCCACGGGCGCCCAGCGCCGCGCCCAATGCCGTGCGGGCTTGCATCAGCAGATCGGCAGACCGACGCCCGAGGAAGTCAACCGGATTGCGCTCCATCTCCAGTTGCCATCGGCGCTGGTCGTCGAGCACCTCCCTGGGGCAGGCACCGAAGGAGCCGTGGTTGAGGAACACCAGGTCAGGGTCAAGCAGGAAGAGGTCTCGCATGGCCGAAGTCTAGACCGCACAATGGATGCAACCGCTTTCGCCCCGACTGAGATGAAAACCTTCCTGCTGTATGTCGCCACCGCCCTGGCCGAGATCGTGGGCTGCTATCTGCCCTACCTGTGGCTCAAGCAAGACCGCCCTGCCTGGCTGCTGCTGCCCGGCGCGCTCAGCCTGGCCGTGTTTGCCTGGCTGTTGACGCTGCACGAGACGGCCGCAGGCCGCGTCTATGCGGCCTATGGCGGCGTCTATATCTGCGTGGCGCTGGCTTGGCTGTGGGCGGTTGACCGTGTGCGGCCCACGCCCTGGGATGTGGCCGGTGTGCTGGTGGCGCTGTGTGGCATGGGGCTGATCATGTTTCAGCCGCGGGCTTGAGGCGAAGTGCCATCAGGTGCTCGCTGTCGGCGGCATGCTTGATCTACTTCTGCGTGCACCGCTCAAACCCGTGGTTCCCGCCCTTGAACTCGGGTTCGTAGTAATACTTCCTGAACACCCATTTGCCCTTGCCGTTCATCTTGAACGTGGCCAGGCCTGTGCCATAGTCCTTCGTGCTGGGGTCAGTGTTGGCAAAGTAGATGGCGGCCGTCGTGCCTTGCGTCGCCGCGTGCCCAGGGTAGGCACCGTAGCCGGGCACCTCCAGCTTGAAAGTGTAGGCACCATGCGCACCGACGCTCTGGCTGGGAATGAGTTCCAAAGTGGCCGTGGCGGTGTAGGGGCCTTCCTGGGCGTCGTCGCCTGAGCAACTGTAGGTGCCCGACAAATCAGGGCCCGTAAAAACCTGCTTGGGCTTGGCCAGTGCATGGCCACCCAGTGCAGCGAGCAGACAGGGCAACAACAAAGACAGGGTCCTGCTTGCATTCACGGTGATCGAGCCTTTCAAAAGTGTGGATGTAGAACAAGTTCCTAGGCAGCGCCCGGCATGGTTGACGAAGGCAAGCGCAGCGCAGCGCAGTCGTGAGGGCCCAGCGTTCATGTTCCTTCTTGAAGACGCATCACCAGCAGTGGATCCAGCACCAAAAGCCCCAGACCATAGAGCAGGTAGTTGCCGGTTCGCGGGTTCAGGTCGCTGAAAGCCTTGCGCCATGAACGGCGCAGGAGAAGCAGCCCCATGGCGATGTCGAAACAGGCCATGAACAGCGAGATGCAGGCGCCCAGGACCAGGAGCGAAGGCACGCTGTACAAGCCCATGGAAGGCACGAACGCATAGCAGACGCCGAACGCCAGTACAGAGCCAGACACGATGCTGAGTTTGATGGCCCGCGCCTTGCCAACCCTGGGCGCCAGAAAGAGGGTTCTGGCGATGCCGTGCAGTGTTTCCACGCCAGCCAGGGCCACGCACAGACAGAGGGTTCGCCAGAGAAGTTCGCTTGTCACGTCTGAGCAGCCAAATGGACGCCCCTGAGCTTGTCAGGACGATTTGTCTTTCATCTTGCCTTTGGGTAGCACCGATGTGGTGGGGGCGATTGGACGGGTGGAGGTCGTCGTTGACTCCTTGGAAGGGCCAGTGTCCTTCTTTGGCTTCTTTGCCATTTTGTTACTGCGCTGTTCACCCTTGGGCATGAGGTTCTCCTTGTAAAGTGTGCTGCGGCGTGGACTCATTCAACCGCTGCTTGACGGGGGAAATGAGTAGCCAAGGATCCAATATGGGCCTGGCTGACGGATCAGTCAGAGACAGGTTCGCCTTGCCTTGGAGGGGTAAGGGGCTCTTGCTCAGCCGGCACCGTATTGGCTTTGCGTTGAGCCTTTTCTACCTTCTTCAGCTTTTTCTGCTGCTCGCGCTGACGCTTTTCGAACTGGTAATTGGGCTTGGCCATTTGGCTTGCTTTCTGGGTAATATTTGCTCACATTAACACCAGAGTGTGCTTGTCCTTCCCAACGCCCCCAAACCGCACACGCTCATGCGTCAACAACCACCGCTTGCGCACCAGACCACCGCCGTAGCCCGTCAATGACCGGTCGCTGCCGATCACCCGGTGGCAAGGCACCACCACACTGATGGGGTTGGCGCCATTGGCCAGGCCCACGGCCCGCACCGCTGCTGGGTTGCCAATGTGCGTGGCCAGTTCGCCGTAGCTGATGGCTTCGCCGTCGGGGATACCGCGCAGCGCCGCCCAGACCTGCCGCTGAAAGTCCGTGCCGCCCATGGCAATGGCCACGCGGTGGATGACGGCGATGTCGCCCTCAAAGTAGTCGCGCATGGCCTTGGTGGCCGCCGAGGTGATGCTGGTTTCGCGCAGGCTCAGCGCCTGGCCTCGGTATTGCCGCTGCATCAGCAGGTGCATGCGGTCTTCGTGGTCGTGCCAGTCCAATGCACGCAAGCGACCTTGCTCGTCGGTCACGATCAGCATCTGGCCCAGTGGCGTGGGCACGCGCTCCAGCAGGAATGTCCAAGTGCTTGTCATGTCTTTAGCCCGCCTTGCGAAAAGTGAAGTTGATGCGTTGCGCGCCCAGCAGCGGGTGCGGGTCGTCTTCCAGTGGCAGCACACCGTGAAAGCGCAGGCGGTCTTCGCCACCCCAAACGACGATGTCGCCATGGCGCAGCGGCACCCTCACCGCCCGGTCTGCGCGCCGCAGCCCGCCAAACAGGAAGATGGCCGGCATGCCCAGCGACACCGACACGATGGGCGCGCTGAAGTCGCGCTCGTCCTTGTCCTGATGCAGCGACAGCCGTGAGCCCGGCCTGTATCGGTTGACCAGGCAGGCATCGGGCTCGAAGTCATTGAAGCCCGATGCGGCTGCAGCATCCCGGGCCAGTTGTGCGAAGACCTCGGGCATGGTGGGCCATGGCAGGCCGCTGTCGGGGTCGATGCGGGTGTAGCGGTAGCCCTGGCTGTCGGTGCTCCAGCCCCAGGTGCCGCAGTTGGTCAGCGCCACCGACATGGTGAAACCGCCCGGCGTGGCCATGTGGCGAAACGGGGCCTGGGCGTCGATGCGGGCAATGGCGGGCAGGAGCGCATCCACCACGGGCAGGGCAAAGCCGCGCAGGACGAAGGCACCGGGCCCCAGGCGCTCGCGTTCGCCCGGTGCCGGTGGCTCGAAGAGGTCAAGTGTGGCGGTGCTCATGGTGGGTGTCTGGCCATCAGTCTAGATGGCCGCCACGCGCCATGCACTCCGGTTCTTGTGCGCAGGGTCTTGCCCTGGGCTGACTGCTCAGGCCAAGCGCTCCACGGCCTCGCCTTCGGTCACGACCGGCGATGCGGGCTGGCCCGTCATGGCACGCTTGAGCACCGGCCCCATGCGGCGCATGCCGGCCACCGCTACAGAGGTGAGGATGCCGCCCATCATGGCGCCCACGATGCCGCAGGTGAGCACGTCCTGGCCGGTGAGCCACAGGCCCTTGATGCGGGTGCGGGGGCTGAGCCAGTCTTGCTGGAAGCGGCTCGGATCATGGTCCAGGCCATAGAGTTCGCCGCGCTGGTAGCCCCCAAACCAGTTGGTCGACAGTGGCGTGGACACCTCGAAGTAGTCCACCTTGCCACGCAACTGGGGCAGCTTCTCGTAGAGCACTTCCATGAGGCGTTCGCCCCAGCGGGCCTTGGCGGCGTCGTAGTCTTCGCCGCGTTTGCCCCAGATGGTGTCTTGCCAGCGCTCGAACCAGGCGTAATTGGTTGGGGCCACGATCTCGATGGTGGCCTTGCCCGGGTAGCGTCGCGCGAAATCCGGGTCCTTGGCCGAGGGAAAGGAGATATAGACCACAGGGAAAGGCTGCTCGGGGTCGTCCATGAAGCGTTGCAGCACGCCGTCATAGTCATGGCCGGGGTAGATCCAGAAGTTGGTCTTGGGCAGAGCCAGTTCTTCTGCCGTGTGCTTGAGGCCCACGTACACGCCCAGGTGGGCGGCGCTGGGTTTGACCTGCTTGAGTTGCGTGTCGTAGCCCGCGCCCTGTACTTCGGCGGCTGGCACCAGATGCTGGAAGGTGTTGACCACCCCAGCGCTGGAGATCACACAGGCGCAGTCGATGCGGGTGCCGTCTTCCATCAGCACGCCCTTGGTCTGGCCCTGCTCCACGATGATCTGCTTGACGCGGGCGTAGGTGAAGACCTCGCCACCAGCGGCGCGGATCTGCGGCAGGATGGCCTCGGCGATGCGCCAGCTGCCGCCCACCGGGTAGTAGCCACCATGCAGGTAGTGGCTGGCCACCAGCGCGTGGATCAGGAAGGAAGACTGGCTGGGAGGCAGGCCATAGTCGCCCCATTGGGCGGTGAGCACAGCGATCAGCTCGGGGTTCTGCGTGATCTCAGACAGCACCGCGCCCGTGCTCATGTTCAAGGTGCGCGGCAGCATCAAGCCCAAACACGGCTTGACCACAGCACGCTGCCAAGGTTTGAGCAGGCGCGCCATGGTAAACAGGGGCACGGCTTTCTTGACCTGAGCCAGCAGGGCCATGTAGCGGTCGATGGCAGCAGCCTCTTGAGGGAAGCGGCGCACCAGCTCGTCCCGAAAGGCCTGCTTGCCGGCCACGGCATCGAACACCTTGTCGCCAATGAAGAAGCGGTCGTACACCTGCCCCATGGCGGCCCATTGCAGGCGGCCGCCGGTGAGGAAGTCCATGAGCTTGCGGGGCTGCGTGCGCGCGTCCATGTCGCCCACATAGTGCAGGCCCACATCCCATTCATAGCCTTCGCGTTCGTAGCTGTGGGTGTAACCCCCGGCCGTGTAGTGCTGCTCCAGCACCGCCACCTTCCAACCCATTGCCGAGAGCATGGCTGCCGTGGTCAAGCCGCCCATGCCGGAGCCGATGACCACCGCGTCATACGGGCCCTTGAGGCGCCAGTCGCGAAAGCGCAGGCCAATGCGCGGGCAGTTGACCTTCTTGGGCTTGGATGTACCGACCGTGGTTGCCGGTGCGGACGTGCTCATGCTGTGCTCCCAGGGTCTCACTGACCCGATGGGCGCCATTTAAGCACAGAATGTTGACATTGTGAACACCCTGGAACCAGCGCCCGTGCTGTCTAGTCGTCGAGCTTGAGTTTCGCGGCTTCACGCGCCGTCATCTGTTCGATTTCATGGTGCTCGGCCATGTCCTTTAGCACAGCGGTGAGCTTGGGCACCAGGTCAGCATGCGATTTGTTCACGTAGTGGTAGGTGAACATGCTGGCCAGTTCGGGCTTGAGCTCATGGATGTCCGTCAGCCCCATTTCGCGGATGGTGTAGCGAGCCGTCAGGCGCTCGTCCACGATCACATCGGTGCGCCCCCACAGCAGCTTCTGGTACAGGAGTGGCTGGGTGGCAGCCACGTCGGTGGTCAAGCCTTGGACATTCATCTCGATCGCCTTGATGCCTCGGTAGTAGCCCACGCGCTTGCCAGCCAGGCTGGACCATCCATCCACCTGAAACGGCGCCTGCTTCGTGAAGGCCGAAAAGCGCACCCGGTACAGCGGCACCGGTACCTGGATGAGGTTGGGATACTGGGCCTCGATGCCCTGGTCCGGTACATATCGGCCATGGCCGAACCGTTGTTGGCGGCGATGATGGCGCGCTCACCCGGCATGTACTGGATCGATACTTCCCGCCCAATGCGCCGATACGCCTCGATCACCACGGGGCTGACGATCTCCAGCACAGGATCCCCCTTCGGGAAGGAGGCGATGGTCACCGGGCCCGCGCACGCGAGCGGGCTGATCACCACCCCGAGGCACAGGCGCGTCCAGATGGTTCTTCCCATACGTTCTCCTCACCACCACCATCTCCTCACCATCCAAACAGGATGCCGGAGACCTGCGTGCCTGTCCACCACCGACACACCCATCCGTTACCTCAATCCCGAGCCCCGCTACTGCGGCACCGCTGTCCATGGCAGCATGGTCCATCTGGCCGGCCAGGTGCCTGCCATGAACCAAGTCTGGGAAGCGTGGTTTCAGGACGTGACCACGCCGCCTCGTGCCACCTTTCAGGCGGCGCTGGTCAACCCGGATTGGAAGATCGAGGTCGTCGTCACCGCGGCGCGCTGAACGGCAGCAAGGCCTTGGCCGCCTCAATGCGCAAGGCGAGGTCCACCGACTCGTCGTTCATCACGCGCAGCAGAAAGCGCCTGGGGTCTTGCTCGCCTGGAGCGGTCGCAGGTGCGCTCACTTCATTGATGGGCGAGGCATCCTTGGTTGAAGGCGATGACCGCAGTTGTGCCAACGCCGACTGCCATTGCTCGGGCTGGATGCTTTGTATCTGCGACAGCAGTTCGGCCTGCCCTTGCGGATTGGGCGAGATGTCCAGCCAGGGTGTGTCGGCGAACATGGGCGCCAGATCGGGCGCAAGGAAAGCAGACCACTGCCCCGGGCGCACCTCACGGCTTGGCAAGGCGCCGGCATTCAAGTCGAACCGCCGCTCGAAGCGCCCTTCCCCCAGGTTCACCAGATGCCCCAAATGGCGCTGGCACAAGGCTGCAAGGCATGCCTCCAGATCCTGCACCGGCATGGGCACCACCAGCGAGAACCAGAGCTGATAGCTGTCGACACCCGAGACGGCAATGGCCGGCGCAGGCCACCCCAGCTCAGACTGCACCGCCTGCCACACCGCTGACAGGGATGCCCAATCCGCGGGACGTCCCACCGACAACACCATGGCGCGCGTCCGGCCTTCGGGCCCGGTCAGGCTGGCGTCATCAGCCCAGGTCTGGAATGCGGGGGAGGAAGGCGACACATACAGGCGCTGCCATTCGGCTTGCAATCGAGGAGACATGGCGTGACTCTAATCCGCATTGCACTCAGCACACCGACAAACCGTGGCGAGCAAGCGTAATCAATTGACACAACTGCATGCGGACGAACTTGGCAAACTCGCTTTCCACAGTACGCCATGCAGCATTTCTTCCACTGCCCGACGTCCAGGCTCAATCATCACAGTTGTGAATGGAAAACGAAAGGTTGGAGGAACATGCTTGTGCATGGGTCTGATATCAAAAAAAGGGGTGCAGCTTGGTCAAGATTTGGCGAGGCCTCATGCAGAGGTGGGTGTGGTGCTGGCAACAGATCCGACCTCAATGGGGGTTAGGACCATTTGTCCTGAGCGTGGGGCGATCTTTGCGAGTTTTCTGGGTGCCCCTGATCACCCTGTCCATTGTTGGCACGAGTACTTACAGAAGATACGCAGGCACCCTTTTCAGAGGGCACTTGCTCCACTTCGTGTTCAACCGTCACTATCTTCGTACGGGACTGAGCGTCAGGCAAAGAGCCAGACTGGCACTGGAGCATGTTCGTTTCGAGGAGCAGTTTTTCAATTCTGAATACTTCAGGATGATTTACGAGGGCGATGGTCTGATCTTGTGGCAAAGATCTTTTGATCCCCATCACTTTCATATCTCAATGAAACTGGGTGACCGATCCGTCGGTGAAGGGGATATCGAGGTGTGTTTGAAGGTCAATCGCCAGTCACTGCACAAGATCAATTTTTCCTGGATCCGCGCAGGGCGGAAGAAGGATGCTTTCGTACCCTTTGTGACACGCACTCAAGCGCGCTGGAGAAAAGACCGTCACGTACTTGCCATATTTGAACAGTGCTACCCGAACAATTCAGCGGCCTATTTTGTGATTCATGCGCTGCAAGGCATTGCCAGAGCAACTCAATCCGAATATATGGTTGCCGTACGGTCTGATGAACAGGTCGTCTACGAGCCAGGAGAGAAGCACTTCAAGGCTGCTTATGACGACTTCTGGTGGAAGCTGGGTGGCAGGGATGAAGGTGGCATCGGCGTCAAGATTGCCGTTCCATTCCAGATGAAAGCCCTTGAAGACGTGCCGAGCAAACACCGCAAACGCTCAGCAGAGCGCAGGCACAATTGGGCGCAGATCAATGCGTCTGCCTATGAGGCGTTGTCGGCTTACCTGCTTCAGCCAGTCCACTCGTCCGCACGCGGATATCTGGGTTCTGAAATGCCCAATACGCTTGAAGCCTGAGACCCGGACCTCATGAGCTGAGTCGCGCTAAAACACGCAGGCCTCTGTCTCACGGGCCTTGTCGACCTGCCGCCCCCAGGTGTGCGAGTTCGACACCTCGATCCCTGCCATGGTCTCGTCCCAATCGGCTGGCTGCACCGTGTGCCAGTCGCGCCCAAGGCGCATCGGCCCTTGCGCATCCATCAGGATCACCATGGAGCCTTCGATCAGTGGGGCCGTGAGCGCCCGAAAACCCTGCGAGCGGATCACGGCAGAGGCTTGGGCGTCTGACAAGCCGCCCAGCATGTCATGCAGCAGCCGCGCCAGCTCGAAGGTGTCGCTGTGAGCCGGGTTCTGCGGAGCCAGGTGGTCGATGCTGCCGTTGTGCATCAAGAGCAGACCGGGACGGACCACATAGGGGTGCGTCATGTCGTGGTTGATCTCGCCATAAGTGGCCTTGCGCAGGTGCAGGTAGACCTCGGCATCCAGGGGCAGGCGGGCGTTGTGCTCGATCAATTCCTCCAGGCGCAGACCGCGCGCCCAGATCACCTCACCTTGCGCCATGTGGAAGCAGCCCCATCCATGGGCATTGCGCTGCCAGGCGTTGGCGAGAAAGTCGGCGGCAATACGGCGTCCGAGAGGTTTCTTGATGATCAAACACATGTCACTGCTAATTTTCAGAGCCTGGGCCTTATCGCCTTATCGGCATCAACTGGCTGAACCATAGGCTGTTTCTGATTTGTTGCAAGAAATGCTCCATCAGATGGATATGCGCTGGCCTCATGTCCTGCAAGGTTCTTTCATCTCTGCTACCTTTGCGCCTCCAAATGTGTTGAGGAGAGTGCGTTTGACCAGCCTGCATGAACGCCTGCGTGCGCTGAACCCCGAACAACTCCGTGGCATGAGCCGCGGGATCGAGAAGGAGAGTCTGCGCACCAGTCCCAGCGGTCAACTGGCCTTGACGCCCCATCCCCAGGCGCTGGGCTCGGCGCTCACGCACCCCCACATCACGACCGATTTCAGCGAATCGCAACTGGAGCTGGTCACCGGCGTGCACACCAGCGTGCAGGACTGCCTGCGCGAACTCACCGAGGTCCACCAGTTCGTCTACCAGGCCATCGGCGACGAGCAACTGTGGGTCAGCAGCATGCCCTGTCCGCTCCCGCCGGACGAGGCCATCCCGATTGGCCACTACGGCACGTCCAACGTGGGGCGTGCCAAGAGTGTCTACCGCATGGGCCTGTCGCACCGCTATGGCCGGCGCATGCAGACCATCTCGGGCATCCACTACAACTGGTCTTTGCCGGGCTTGAGCAACGACGAGTACTTCGGCTTGATCCGCAATTTCCGTCGGCAGTCCTTCGTGCTGCTGATGCTGTTCGGCGCATCGCCAGCGGTCACGGCGGACTTCGTGGCCGGCCAGGCACATGGCCTGCAAGCGCTGGGCGAACAGACCCTGTACCTGCCTCACGCCACTTCTTTGAGGATGGGGCGGCTGGGCTACCAGAGCGACGCCCAAAGCGCCCTGTGCGTGAGCTACAACGGCCTCAAGGGCTACGCAGCGTCCCTGCAGGAGGCGCTCACCCGCCCCTACCCGGCTTATGAGGCCCTTGGGATCCGCGATGAGCAAGGGGGCTACAAGCAGTTGTCGACCTCGCTGCTGCAGATCGAGAACGAGTTCTACAGCAGCATCCGCCCCAAGCGCGTGATCCACACCGGTGAGCGCCCCCTGCACGCCCTGCGTGAACGCGGCGTGGAATATGTGGAAGTGCGCTGCATGGACCTCAACCCCTTCTTGCCCGTCGGCATCGACGGAGACACGGCCCGTTTCCTGGATGTGTTCCTGCTGCACTGCCTGCTATCTGACAGCCCGTTGGACACGCCGCAGGAAATCGCCGCGCTTGCTCGCAACCAGCAGGCCGTGGCCGCACGCGGCAGAGAGCCCGGGCTGCGTCTGGAACGCGATGGCCAAACCGTCTTGCTGATGGACTGGGCCCGCGACCTCGTGAAGGAATGCGCCTCCATCGCCGAAGTGCTGGACGCCTTGCATGGCGGAGAGCCTTACCAACGCGCCTGCCATGCCGCCGCAGCCGCTTTGCAAGACAGCGCCTTGCTGCCTTCGGCGCGGGTGGTCAAAGCCATGCAGCAGAACCCGGCAGAGGGCCATGTGGCCTTTGCACTCGCCCAATCGGCGCAGACCCGCGAGATCATCATGGCCAGCACGCTGCCGTCTGCGTTGCAAGCCCAGTTCTCTGAGCAAGCCAGGCAGTCCCTGGCGGAACAGGCGCGTATCGAAGCCGCCGACGCCCAGCCCTTCGAGGCCTTCCGAGTGGACTACATGGCCGCGAGTCACCTGGTGGTCTGACCGAATCCGCGCTCAGGCCCCTGTTTGTCGTCAGGGGCTCCCCAGTCCGGCCAAGGGCTGTGCGTTTTCCTGATGGTGCGTGGATCGCCCAGCGGCTACGCTCTGCGGGCATCCATGAACACGCTAGGAGCGCCCCATGCTGTCATCATCCCCCTCTCGCCTGGTCCGGCTGTCCGCCGCCCTGCTCGCCTGTGCCGCCTTGAACGCCGACGCACAAACGAGCAGCACCGACCTCGCTGCTCTGATCAAGTCCATTCCCTCCGGTACGGGCTATGCCGCCTGGGACCTGTGCTCACGCGCCATCTCGGTGGGTGACGATTTCAACCGCGTCAAGACGCAGTACACCGCGCCCAAGGTCCAGCCCCTGCCCTGGTTCTGGACCCTCTTCCACACCGACACCAAAGTGGACGTGAGCGCTGCGGCCTTGCTGTACCCGCGCAAAGGCATCTACCGCCCAGGCATGGGCTGCACACTGATCACGCCCCAGGTGACAGAAGCCGCCGTGCGCGCACAGCCTTTCAAGCCCGTGGCGCCTGCGCCCGCTGACACCCGCCCATGGCCCCTGGGTGAAGGCGCCGCGCAGATGGACAAGCTCAGCCCCGCGCGTCAGGCTGTGCTGCAAAAGGCCGCGCAGGCCATGTTCTCGGAGACCACCACCGACGTCACCAAGAAGGTCAACACCAACGCCTTGCTCGTGGCGCAGGACGGGCAACTGGTCTACGAACAATATGCCGCGCCCTTCGACCGCAGCCGCCAGGAGCTGGGCTGGTCCATGACCAAATCGTTGACGGCGCTGATTGCCGGCGTGATGGAGCGCGATGGCCTGCTGGCCGTGGATGCGCCTGTCGGACTCAAAGCCTGGCAAGGCACGAACAAGGCCGCCATCACCTGGCGGCAGTTGCTCAATATGGCGCCCGGCATCGAGTGGAAGGAAGGCGCCTACGGCATCGGCCAGGATGACACCACGCAGATGCTGTTCTCGCAGGCCGACCAGTGCGCCTGGGCAGCCAGCAAGCCCCTGGCCACCACACCTGGCACCGTCTTCAACTACTCCACGGGCTTTGCCAACCTGGCCATGTGCCGGCTCAAGGAACTGGCTGGCGGCACGCACCAGCAGATCTATGACTACTACCAACGCAAGCTCTTCGCGCCGCTGGGCATTCGCGGCGGCTACATCGAAGCCGACGCGGCCGGCACGCCCGTGGGCGGCGCGCGCGGCATGCTGCGTCCCGTGGACTGGCTGCGCCTGGGCCAGTTGGTGGCCGATGGCGGTCAATGGCAGGGCCGCACCATCCTGAACCCGGCCTACGTGCAGTTCCTCGTCTCGCCCTCGCCTGCGGACAGCGGCTATGGCGGCTACATCTGGCGCCAACCCACCAGCGGCATGCCCCAGGATCTGCGCGACAAGCTGCCGCCCGACCTGGTCTTCTTCTGGGGCTTCCAGCAGCAGCACGTGGCCATCGTGCCCAGCCGCAAACTGGTGCTGCTGCGCCAGGGCGTGAGCTTTGACGAAGACACGGCCATGCGTCAGATCTACCAACTGGTCATCGACCTGTTGGACAATCCCTGACATGCAAAAGAACCGACTCGAAGCCTTCAGCGATGGCGTGCTCGCCATCATCATCACCATCATGGTGCTGGAACTCAAGGTGCCGCACGGCGAAACCTGGGAAGCCCTCAAGCCCCTGCTCTCCGTGCTGTGCAGCTATGTGCTGAGCTTCCTCTACGTCGGCATCTACTGGAACAACCATCACCACATGCTGCATGCCACCCGGCATGTCAGCGGCGGCGTGCTGTGGGCCAATCTGCATCTGCTGTTCTGGCTCTCGCTGCTGCCCTTTGTCACGGGCTGGATGGGCGAGAACCACTTCTCGGCCTTGCCCACGGCCTTGTACGGCGGCGTGCTGATGATGGCGGGTATCGCCTACTGGATCCTGGCGCACACCATCATCGCGGTCGACGGGCGGGACTCCATGCTGGCCAAGGCCATTGGCGGCGACCTCAAGGGCGTGGTCTCCGTGGTGTTCTACGCGGTGGCCATTCCCTTGTCGTTCTGGTCGCAGTGGCTGGCACAGGTTCTGTACGTGAGCGTGGCCCTGATGTGGCTGGTGCCCGACCGCCGTATCGCACGGGTGATGCACAGCTAGGGCCTGCGCCGGTCGTCCTATCACACTCAGTTCAAGGCGCCGGAGGCCAGCACGCTGCGGTTGCGCCCTTCGGCCTTGGCACGGTAGAGCGCCTGGTCCGCCTTGTTGAGCAGGCTGTCCACGGCCTGCGGGGCCGCATAGATCCAGGCCACCGCCACGCCAATGCTGACCGTGACATGGTCACTGCAGGTGGAGACTTCATGGCGCATGGCCAGGCCGTCCACGCCTGCCCGCATCGCATCTGCCAGCTTCAGGCAGATGTCGACCTCGCCGTCCGGGAGAACCACGGCGAACTCTTCGCCACCCCACCTGGCCACCAGGCCCTCATGCCCTTCCATGGCGGCCATCAATGCCCCCGCGACCAGCCGCAGACACTGGTCGCCCGCCGGATGCCCGTAGCGGTCATTGAAGGCCTTGAAATGGTCGACGTCGATCAGCATCACGGCCAAACGGCGCCCCACTCCACCATCGTTCAGCCGCGCCGCCATATAGGCATCGAACTGCCGCCGGTTGGCCAGCCCGGTCAAGGTGTCACGCCTGGACATGTCCTCCAGGTTCTGGTTCGACTTCTCCAACTCCTCACGCAGCGCCTGTGCGCGTTCCTTTTGCAGAAAGCTGTGCCGCTCATCGAGCTCCAGGTTGAAGTTCGACACCAGGGTGTAGATGGCCACCAGCAACAGCAGGAGACCTTGGGGGATCTCGATGACCTGATAGACAGCAGGCCTGTCGCTGTGTGCCCACAGGGTGAACACATACACGCCCAGGATGAACAGGGATGAGCAGACCGCAAAGCGAAAGCGCAAACGCTGAACGAGGTTGCCAAACACCATCACCGGCACCAGCCCACCCCGATAGATGGGCAGTTGATCGCTGTGGGAGGCCAGCATCACCGCACCAAGCGATGCCGCCACGGCCATGGTGCCGATCATGGCGACGAAGTCGGTGAACCAGGGCGGCATGCTGCTCACCCACCATTCTCGATACAGGCAACCGATCAACACCAAGGTCAGCACGAAAGGCGTCAGCACATACAGGCGCACGGCCACAGCGAACTCAAACACGTCGGGCACCATGTAGCGGTCCGACACGAGAAAGAGGTTGAACAGCACCAGCGCCATCAGGGCCGTCAACAGGATGTGGTTGAGCCTCTGACGGCCGTTGAGCGCGGCAAAGTTCCTGGCCTGCTGGGCATCCAATCGGGCACCGGCAGTGTGTTGCACCATCAACTGGCGCAGCGAGGCCATCACGTTGATCGGCTGGGTGCGGATCATGTCTGACGCACCTCGGCATCTGCCAGATGGCCTGTCGGCAGGCTCGCCTGGAGCAGCGCAGGAACCTGTGCCATCTTGTCAGCTGGGTTGGCCACGGCCACGCGGTTGCGGCCCGCTGCCTTGGCCTGGTAGAGCGCCTCGTCTGCTTCGCTCAGCAGCATGTGGTGTGTCTCGTGCCGATCAGGCTGCCGCACGGCCAGGCCAATGCTCACGGTCACCACGGGCATGCACGATGAGCCCTCATGCGGCAAGGCCCGGGCTTCGAGCGCCCTGCAGATGCGCTCAGCCACCTGCAAGGCCGTCTCGGCATCGCCGCCACCCAGTACCACGGCGAACTCTTCACCACCCCAGCGCGCCAGCAGATCCACCGGCTTGCGAAGGCAGCCCCCGACGACCTCGGCCACGAGCCGCAAGCAACGATCTCCTGCCTGATGACCATAGCGGTCATTGAAGGCCTTGAAGTGGTCCACGTCGATCAGCAGCAAGGCCAGATCACGCCGAGGGGCTTGCGCATCGGCCGCCCAATGCTCGGCCAGGAACTCGTCGAAAGCCCGGCGATTGGCGGCACCTGTCAGCGCATCGGTTCGGGCCATCTCGTCGAGCTTGCGGTTGGTCTCGTTGAGCGAAGCTCGCAAGGCCTGCTCGCGCAAGGCCAGCAAAAACGCTTGCCGGTCGTTGTACTCGCGGGTATAGCAGGCGTAGAGCGCGAACACAATGGTGGTCAGCAGCAACAGCGTCGAGCCCAGCCGCACCGTGCCGATCACATCCACCACGTCGATCACCACAAAGCCATGCACGCACATCACCATGGCCGAGAGCAACACCATGGGCCAAAAGCGTGTGAACACGGCCACGAACACCACCACGATGATCAGCTCCACCACCTTGGTGAAGGCCGTGGCATTGACGCCCGATTTGGCCAGCACCGCCACGATGCTGCTGGCCACGAAGGCCACCAGCACGATCATCCATTCATTGAGTTGCGGCAGGCTCATGCGGTGCAGGATCACCACCGAGACGAGCATGAAAGGCGCATACACACCCAACCTGAGCTTCACGGCCAAGCCGAATTGCTCGGGCGTCATCAGGTAGTCGGCCACCAGAATGGCGCCGAACACCACGATGGAGATGAGACTGGCCAGGATCAGCTTGATGGTCCGCTCATCGGCATGTGCCAGTACGAACGCGCGCTCCAACGGCGCCGGGAAGCGCAAAAAGCGGAAGCCCTCAGACAGGGTCCGCTCGACCAGGTTCTGATCGTGACAGGAGAGGTCGTTCTTCAAGAATGCGCCGTCTTTTCATACCGAAATCCAGACAATGTTATCGGCGAGATGACGCGAACGGCCCCAGGGATGATGCGTGCTTGGCACCGGGCCCATCGCACAAAAAAAGCCAAACCGTGACCAATGTCACACCCCAGGCCGTGCGCCCCGCCCAGCCCCGGCCTGAGACAGCAGCGCCGCCCCCTTGACCTGGGCGAACACGCGCATGCCGGTGCTCAAGCCCAGCTGCTCGCGCGAGCGCCGCGTGATGCGAGCCAGCAGGTGGGTGTCTTGCGCCAGCGCCAGGCGCAAGGTCACGCTGTCCACGCTGTCACCGCGGATATCGTCGATGCGCGCGGGCAGGATGTTCAAGATGCTGCTGTCCGTGGCCTGAGTCAGGCTGACGCTGACATCCCGAGCCAACACACGCACCCTGACCGGCTGCCCAGGCACCCCATCACACAGCCCGATCCACATCGGGTAGCCCGCCACCAGCAGGCGACTCAGGCCTTGCTGCGGTTCGTGCGTGGCCACCGTGGCCGACACGATGGCCGCAGCATCGTCCCATTGGCTCAGAGGCAGATCCAGTCGCGCAAACGTGGGCACCGCCGGCCCACTGGCCAGCACGCGCCCGGATTCCATGAGCACGAGGTGATCCGCCAGGCGTGCAGCCTCGTCGTGCGCGTGGGTCACATAGACCACCGGCACGCCGGCCTGCTTGTTGAGCCGCTCCAGATAAGGCAGCACTTCCGCCTTGCGTGCGGTGTCCAGTGCCGACAAGGGCTCATCCATCAATAGCAAGCGGGGGCTGGTCAACAGGGCGCGGGCAATGGCCACGCGCTGACGCTCGCCTCCCGATAGCCGGTCCGGCTTGCGGGCCATCAGGTGCCCAATGCCCAGCAGGGCCACGGCTTCCTCCATGCTCACGCGCTGCTGGTCCCGTCGCACACGGCGGCGGCCATAGTCCAGGTTGCCCTGTACGCTCAGATGCGGAAAGAGACTGGCCTCCTGGAAGACATAGCCAATGGGCCTTTGATGCGGCTTGACGAAGGCATGCCTGCCCACTGCGTCGTCCTGCCAGACATCGCCATTGAGCGCGACGCGCCCCCGTGCATGCTCCAGCCCAGCCAGTGCCCTCAGCAGCGTGGTCTTGCCGCACCCGGATGGGCCCAGCAGCACGCTCACACCGGCGCCCGGCAAGCGCAGGGACACATCCAGTGCAAAGCCAGGATAGCTCAGTTGCAGATCGGCTTGAATCTGGCTCACAGCACCACCTATCTACGCCTGTGGCCTAGCGCCGCAACGCGCCTTGCTCAACGCGACCGTTGAGCAAGTACAGCAGGAACATCACCACAAAGCCAAAGCCCACCATGCCGGCGGCCAGAACCTGAGCCTTGGTATAGTCCATGGCTTCCACATGCCCGTAGAGTGCCACCGACAACACGCGCGTGGCCCCCGGTATGTTGCCGCCGATCATCAGGACCACGCCAAACTCACCCACGGTGTGCGCGAAACCGAGCACGGCCGCCGTAAGAAGACCGGGCCTGGCAAGGGGCAAGGCCACCGACACGAAGCGGTCCCATGGCGCGGCCCTGAGCGTGGCGGCCACCTCCAGCGGACGCCGACCAATGGCCTCGAATGCCTGCTGAAGCGGCTGCACGACAAAGGGAAAGGAATGCAGCACCGAGCCCAGCACCAGCCCAGAAAAAGTAAAGGGCAACAGGCCCCAGCCCATCGACTGGGTGAATAAACCCAAAGGCCCATGCGGCCCCATCAACAGCAACAGGTAAAAGCCGATGACCGTGGGTGGCAGCACCAGCGGCAAGGCCACCACGGCGGCAACCGCACCTTTCAGCCTGGAACGCGTGCGCGCCAGCCACCACGCGATGGGCGTCCCCAGCAACAGCAGCAGCAAGGTGGTCAACGTGGCCAGACTGGCCGTCAACCTCAATGCCTGGAGATCATCGGTGTCCAGCACCATCAAAGCTCATACCCGTAGGACTTGATGAGGGCCTTGGCCTTGTCACCCTTGAGGTACTTCAGCAAGGCTGCGGCTGCCGCGCTGCCCTCGCCCTTTTTCAGCAAGGCCGCGTCCTGCAGGATCGGGGTGTACAACTTGGCCGGCACCACCCACCATGAACCGATGGCAGGCTTGTCGGGCGGCGCAACCTGAGACAAGGCCACGAAGCCGATGTCGGCGTTGCCCGTCGACACGAACTGGAAGGTCTGCGCGATGTTGTCGCCTTGAACGATCTTGGGCTGCAAGGACTCGTACAAGCCCAGCGCCTTCAGCGTCTCGACACCGGCTGCACCATAGGGCGCCAGCTTCGGGTTGGCCACAGCCAGGTGCGTGAAGCCACCCTTGCTCAGCACCTCGCCTTTGTCATCGACGACCCCGGCTTTGGCACTCCAGAGCACCAGCTTGCCTTTGGCATAGGTGAAGCTTTGCCCCTTGACGGCCAGGCCCTCGCCTTCCAGCTTCCTTGGCGTTTCGTCATCAGCGGCCAGCAACACCTCGAAAGGTGCGCCTTCCTTGATCTGCGTGTAGAACTTGCCCGTCGAGCCGGTGATGGCCACGGCCGTATGCCCGGTGTCAGCGGCAAAAGAGGCCGCGATCTTCTGGAAAGGCCCGGCGAAGTTGGCGGCCACGGCCACCTGCACTTCGTCCGCCAGTGCAGCGCCGCTCCAAACAGCGATGGCACAGACCACCCAACCCGCACGCTTGAACCACATCATCTCTGAACTCCTGCTTGCATTGACAACAAACCACGTGTCAACCGTGCTCAACCCAGCACAGACAAGATCACGCTGGAAGACTTGAAGATGGCGCAGGCACGTTGGCCGACCTGCAACCCCAAGGAACCCACCGACTCGCTGGTGACCACGGCCGTGACGGTCTTGCCTCCACCCAGGCTCAGGATCACTTCGGCATTGACCGGCCCCTCCACCACACGCTCGACGGCGCCCCACAGGTGGTTGCGGGCGCTGGTACGCAAGCCTTCGTCGGTCAGCAAGAGCACGGCCGAAGCCTTGACCAGGGCCACCACTTCCATGCCGATCGCCATGCCCAGTTGCTCCGCCGACTCACGCGTGATGACCGCCACCAATTCATTGTGCTGATCAAGCTTGAGGTAGACCTCGTAGTCCACCTCGCCTTCACGCAAACCGATGACCGTACAGGCCAGTTGATTGCGGGCACTGGTGCGCATGGCCATGCGACGCAGCAATTGCTGGAAGGCATGCACATCGCCCGCCTCAACAGCACCCCACTGCGCCATGAGGCGGTCCAGCGCCATCTGGTACTCGGCCTCGACTGCACGGTACAGGCCCACGACCTTGCGGCCATGCTCGGTCAGCAAAGTGCCGCCGCCATGCTTGCCGCCCGTGCTGCGCTCGACCAGGGGCTGATCCGCCAGGTTGTTCATGGCGTCCACGGCGTCCCAAGCTGCCTTGTAGGACAAGGGCACATGCTTGGCCGCCTGCGAGATGGAGCCATATTGATCGATGGCCTCCAGCAGCCGGATGCGGGTGTCGCCCAGGAAGGTCCCCACATCGGTCGAGACCTCCAGCTTGCCGACCAGTCGAGGCCCGGCCTGTTGGCCCAAGCGGGATGGAGGGGGACGGCGTGCTGAGGTCATCTTTCCGACAATTTTGTAGCGTTTACAACGAATATATACAACGTCAACCCTACACCTTGCTGATACGCATGGCCAACTTCATGGACGCTGCCGATACATGGCAACCGTGTTGTATATATTGTTTTATAACGCAAATGCTGTGCCACGCCCCTTGATCCATGCCGTCGTCCGGGCCAACAGTCAGAATGCCCTCATGAAAGTCAGCGCGCGCAACACCTTCCAGGGCACCATCTCGGCCATCCAGCCGGGTACCGTCAACGCGGAAATCAGCTTGAAGACGAAACGCGGCGACACGCTGGTCGCCGTGGTCACGGCCGGCAGCGTGAAATCACTGGGGCTGAACGTAGGCAAAGAGGTGGTCGCGCTGGTCAAGGCCCCCTGGGTGATGCTGGCCACCGGCCATGGCAAGCGATCCTTCAGCGCACGCAATCAATGGAAAGGCCAGGTCAGCACCTTGGTCAAAGGTGCGGTGAGCGCCGAGGTGGGTGTGACCTTGCCTGGCGGGACCGAGGTGTTCGCCGTGGTCACCAAGCAGGCAGTCAAGGAAATGAACCTGGCGCTGGGTAAAGAGGCCGTGGCCATCATCAAGGCCAGTGACGTGATCCTGGCCGTGGCGCGCTGATCTGACCGATATCAATTGGCAAAAACGGCCGGCGGCACCACCGTCGTGGGCAGGGCCCCGCCGAAAAGCACGGTGCCGCTGGCCTGCTGGATCTGCAATGTCCCGCCACCCGTGTCATTGGCAAACCGCACCAGCACACGCCGGCCGTCCGACAAGCTCACCTGCGCACCCGTCTGGCCCGCGGCGTCCGAGCGCACTGCGCTGCTGACGCTGCCGCCCGTTCCCATGATGTGCAGGAACAGCGTTTGCGTCCCGGCCGTGTCACTGACTTCAATCCGCTTGGGCTGGGTCAGCCAGGTGTCACCATCACTCAAGCTTGGTGAGGTGATCTGGTAGCTCAGGTCCGCAGGCGCCACACGATAGACATCCAGTTGATGCCCACCCGGCGCCATCACGGTCAGCCTGTCGCCACTGGCCGTGGCTGTGCCGGGCACGTTGAGCGTCCACACACGCTGTGTACCTGCAGCAGAGCCAACGCGGTCAAACACAATGAAGGTGGCAGGCTTGATGAACAGGAAGGCACGCTCGACCTGCGTGACCGCAGTCTTGCCCATGTACATCGGCGTGATCTGGGCCTGGCCATAACTGAACAGCGCGTTGTCCACCAAAGCCCTCATCTGGCAAGACTGCCCGAAGCCCTGCGCGATGGTCGAACCATTCTGGATGACGCGCACCAGGTTATTTTGCTCCTCACCTTGTTGGATGCCCGAGTGCGTATAGATGTTGGATGTCGGGGCAAGCCATTCGTCACGAAAGAGCTGAAACGCACCTTGATCACGGTGCGCATGGCTTTCGGTGTAGGGGCCGCAGGTGAACAAAGCGTAGGCCGCGCTCTTGTCGCCCCATGCGGAGCGCATGAAGAAATGCCCCGTACCCTCACCCCAGTAGGCGGTAGACAAGTCACGCTGCCGAACAGCCGGCAAGCCCTGGACTGCATACAAGTAATCGGCGAACAGCTCAAAGCCATTGGCGATCTGCGGCAGGCTCGACGCATCCAACACCGACTTGGCCGCACCTGACATACGCTCCTGAGGGTACAGCGCACCCAGTGCCAACAGGTATTCTCGGTGGTAATCGAACAAAGACACAGACGAATCGCGAGACTGATCACCGATGGCAGCGAGCCGGTCCAGCGTCGGCACCATGGCGTGCAGCATCCAGGCTTGAGACGCCTTGGTGTGCGGCGTCAGGTCGGCAAGACGCTCACCTGTTGAACGCTCCCACCAGTCATAGAGCTGGAACAGGTTCTTCATGGCGGTGCCGTAACCCGTGCCCTCGCGCGAGCCGCCACCAAGCAGATCCCGGTTGAAGGTCGGCACCAACTCGGCGGCGATCTTGGCCTGTCGAAATTGCGTGCGCCATGCAGAGGCCTGCGTGTTCTCCCCATCGGTTGCCAGGCCCAGCAGCATCGTGGCCTTGAGGAAGGAGTAGTAGTAATTATTGGATGGATTGCTGATCGACCATCCCGACCAAGGCATGACCTTGCCACCCCAGCTCGCATGCACGGGGTCCCATACATTGGCCACAGCCTGGTTCATGTAGGCCACCCAACGTGTGCGCTGAGAGGCCGTCAGCCTGGCATTGCACCAGTCATAGACCAGCGCCACGTCGCCCACGAGCGGGCCGACATCCAGGTAACTGTCATGGGCGACGGTGGGCGCCTGCCCCGCTTTGATCAAAGCCTCCTCGCCAGCCAAAAAGGCATCCGCCTTGGAGACGGCAAAGTCCGCGTACCGGGTCTGCCCCGTTATCTGGTACATCAAGGCGGCAAACCAGGCCTGGAAGGCATAGTTGGTCCCGGCATGTGCCAACTCGCTGTCGACCATGGCCTGAAAGCGCGTGGCTGCAGGCACCTTGCTGCTCAACTGCTGCTGCAGGCTCGTCAGGTAGCCTGCCTGGTTCAGCAAGACCTTGGGATGCTGCGTGGGGACAATAGGCTCGCCGGACACCCCGCTGGGTGAGCCCCCATCAGATGGCGCTGCGCTGTTGTTGCCAGCACCGCCACCTCCGCATGCTGGTAGCAAGGCCGCCAGCAAAGCCAGCGCCCCCAGCCTTCTTACCCCCCAGATTCGCATTTGCACGGCGATGTCCCCTTGTTTTTGTCAGACCATGCCTCATTGTCAGGCGCGGCAGGAAGGGCATCGCAACAAACTGCATCCACGGCAATCACATGGCGCTTGTGCCTTGTGGATCTGACCAGAACACACCTGTGAGCAACTCAGGCAGTCGCTCCGGCCCCATGCGGAAACCGCAGGCCTGCGGGTGCCCACCGCCGCCCATGGCCTCGGCCAGCGGGATGGTGTTGTAGCCCGCAACCGCACGCAAGCCCACCTTGACCGTACCGTCCTTGGACACCGACCACAGCAAGGCAAAGCTGCCGCATTCAGCGGACAACATATTGCCCACCTCGCTGGTGAAGGCGCCGGGGCAGTTGACCATCAGGCCTTGCTGACCATTGAAGGTGATGGGCGAGGCACCTTGCGAGATGTCCTTGCACAGGCTCAGGAACTTCTCGTTCATCGCCGTGCCCCGCTGTTGGAACTGGGCCACCTGCTCGGGCTTGAATGCCGCGATCTCGGCCCATCGGGTGAAATTGTCGGGCTCCTCCATGTCCAGGGCGGACAGGAAGGCTGCGCTTTCCGGGTAGGCCCAGGTCCACAGGTCCCGGTCCTGGATGTAGCGGATCAGCTCAGGCACGGGCTGCTCAGGGTGAAAGAACTTCCAGGCCAGCATCGCGCCGGACTGCGTCATGTCGAAATGCACAGCGCCGCAGCGACACTGGAAGCGCCCCAGCTTGTCGGCCGCACTCTTGTGATGATCGAGCAAGACCAGCTTGGCCGCGCGCTCGTCGATGCCCTGCATGATGGGCTCATCGAACGAGAAATCGAGGATATAGACCGCACGCCCCGCCAAAGGCGGCAACTCGGCCACATCGTTGATCTTGCCGTGTGTCACGCCCAGGTATTCGCCCTGCCCTTCGAAGTACAGCCACGCCGCCAATGCGGCACCAAAGCCGTCCGGGCACTTGCCGTGGTAGACGACCAGCGGGTTGGGGTCGGTCTTGGCAGGCGCAACGGCCAGACCGGGCAAAGAGGTGAAAAGACCTGTGCTCACGTCATGCGTGACCCATTTTTTGTGGGCCGAAATCTAGGATGCCCCATGTTAGTGGGAGTTACCCCTGCGGCATCGCCTCATGACGCGTGAAGAATTCACGCATTTCAGGCCTGGGACCGAACAGCCCAGCACTCGGGGGATGGCAAGGTGCATCAGGCAAAGGCTACGATTCGTTACATGTCAATCACAGCGCCCTGACACTGTCCATCAGATGGCGGCGCGCACGAAGTCGAACGAGTTGCCCCCATGAACGCCATCCGTCCCATTGCCCTGGCCGCTGCCCTGCTGGTTTCCACATCCGCTTTCGCCGAGAACCTCGTCGTCAATGGCTCGCTGACTGGCGCCATCATCAACAACGGCGTCCCCACTGGCTGGACCATCTTCGAAGGCACGCCCGACACGATGGACGCCCACAACAACGTCGGCGTGACAGGTCAGCTTCGCTTTGGCGCCACCCCCACGGCCTCGACCGATGGCGGCACCTGGGTCGGTCTGGGCGCCTACGGCTCTTATATGGAACGCTTCGGCCAGACCCTGACAGGGCTGCAAGTGGGCCAGCAATACACCGTGTCCTGGGAAGCGGGTAATTTCGGCTACACCTATGGCGCCGTCAGCTACCTGGGCAGCAACGCCATCAGCGTGCAGCTCGACGGCCTGTCCATCGGCTCGGGCGACCAGATCTCGCTGGGGTCGAGCTGGTACAACCAGTCGCTGACCTTCGTCGCCTCGGCGTCCAGCCAGCAACTGTCCTTCATCCTGGCCTCTCCCACTCAGAAGGCCTATATGTCGATCGACGGCATCTCTGTCCAGACCACCGCCGTGCCCGAACCCGGCACCTGGGCCTTGATGGGACTGGGCCTGTGCGGGGTGATCGCTGCGGCGCGTCGACGCGCCTGAGCCGATCCGCGGAACAATGTCACGAAACTGCCTCATTTCGAGGCAACCCAGGGTGCTTCCCAGGGGGCGTGACAATTACCAAGCGCTTGCCAACAAACTTATCCACAACTTACGGGGATAAGTTCAGAACTTCTGGCGGCTGGCATCGACCCGCAGGCATTCTCCAGACAAGGTCCAGCCCTCCTTGCCTCCCATCTGACCGGGTGAGGACATCGTCAGCGAACCGATCATCCGATCGAAGACGTAGTTGCGCACGCCTCCGTCCGTGCTGCTGCGCGTGACCACGATGCGCTGCCTGCTGAACTGGACGACATTGCCCAAAGGGTTGCCGTCGGTCTCGTACACCGCACGACGCGCATCGCTCAAGTAGAAATACAGCACCTGCACGGTCTCTGGTGCACGGGCCATGTGCAGCTCGCAGCGCAAGGCCACGGCACCGGGATCCAGATCGGGCTTGGGCACAGGTACCTGCGCCATGGCAGCGGGTAGCCAGCCTCCTCCCAGCATCAGCGCACCAGCAAGCCAGCGCAAGGCATTCGTGTTCATGGCAGGATGCTAGCTTGACGCCACGCCCCACACACCCGTACCAACCCGCCTTCACGGCGCTAGCTTCCCCATGAGTTGCGCACGCCCCAACCACATATGCCCCCTGTGCGGCGGCCCGAATGCTTGCGCGCCAGCCATCAGCGGCTCGCTCGACACGCCTTGCTGGTGCCGCCAGGCCACGTTCAGTCAGGCTTTACTGGAACGGGTACCAGCCGAGCAAAGAGGTCTGGCCTGCATCTGCGCGCGTTGTGCGGGCTTCCATGTGGATAGCCTGACGGCCGGAGGCCAGCCCACCTCGGCCACCGAAACCTGACGACGGCCGGGCTGGCAAGCGCCAGTACCACGACTTGTTTACAACAAAAGACGATAAGGGCATGAACCGCACTTTTGCACACTGCATATCATCGGTGCGCCATGCAGAATCACCGTGAAACAGCTCAAGGTAGCCGTTGAAAACGTCGTGCGTCAGCGCCAATTTTCTAGGCACTTCTCGCCAAATCAAAAGGCCACCTGATCATCATTATTCGCCCCGTCCTTACATCTGGTTACGAAATGCGACGGATGGACACGTCCGCGGCAATATTTCGTCAACGCACGGCCGATAAACTGTTCATACGCCAGGTGTCGCAATTTTCTGATTTGCATCGCGCCTTCTGGTCGAAAATCCATGCAACACCTCTCCTATCATCCTACGCGCCTTTGACAGGCCAACGATCGGCTGTTTCCTGCCTATCGACATCAGGAAATCCGGAAATATCAGGGCTATTTTTTCCCTGCTTTTTCACCGATCAAATTCAAAAAGTCTGATTTCGTTCATTTGAAACGCTTTTCCCGTCCGGAAAAATGTGTTGGCGCCAGGCATGCCTTTTGAAAATAGGCGCCCCCGCTTAAAGGTTGAGTATGTCCAATCAAGCCGATAGCCCCGTTGTAAGCCCCGTTCACAAGCGTGCCGGCCTGGCTTATGGCAACTTGCTGCACGAAACCCGCTCCATCATCGTCGTCAAGCCACTGTCGACGGCGGCCCGGAGATCCGTGGCGCCAATCCGGCCAATACCTTCACCGATTCAACAAGCACGGTGCGCAACTACACCTATGACGCCAGCACCGGTGCCGTTGACAACTTTGGCGCCTGCATCTGGCTGGACCTCCGCCAGAACATCACCGTGGCCGACAACGTCATCCACGACTGCACCAACGACATCTTCGGCAAGTCCACCAACGATGGGGACTTCGCCATCAGCGGCAACCGCATCTACGGCAATGGCGTGGTGGGCAATGTGCACGAGCACAACAGCTACACCGAGAGCGTGAACATCACCTATGAGTTCAACCGCTTCGAGGAATTGCGCGGCGGCGCCCACTCGATGGACCTGGTCGAGGCGGAAGACTTCTATGCCTTCCTCTCCACCGTGCCTGCCTGAGCGCCTACCGCCCGGCCTTCGTCTACAGCAACATCATCGTGAAGGACGGCGGCACCGGCGGGCAACTCTTCCTGATCTCGACCACCAACGAGGCGGCCGAAATCTGGAACAGCGTGCTCTGCTTTGCCTCGACGGTGGCCAGCCCCAGCCCGCGTGCTACCAGCGAAGTCAACACCTCTTACTGCACAGCAGGCGGCATCGTGGATCTGGGTAAGAACTGGGCCGCCAGCGCCATTGCCGACTCCGCCCCCTCCCACACGGTACCCAGCACGGTGACGGGCTGGGCCAACCTGATCAAGGGCAGCCGCCTTGCCCGTGGACAGCAGCTTCGTGCCCCTGAGTGGATCGGCCATCGTGGACGCGGCCCAGGCCGACCTCGGCGCGGCGGCGGCCTACCCAGCTCAATTCCAGATGAATACCGTGACATTCTCCGGCCAGGCCCGCACGACTTTTGGTTCAAGCAAGGACATCGGCGCCGTCGAGAGAATGAGCAACTGAACCTCCTGTTACGGGACCATCACCTTGTGGTGGTACTCTTTAGCAAGCAACCCAGCCGCTCCGGCTGGGTTTCTTCTTGTGGGCTGGCCTAGCAATCAGGCAATTGCAACAAAAAGAACATTCGCGGGCAAACCTGATTTGAATTGGTATGGCATCCATATGCGACAAATATCACGGACGGATCTTCCAACTTGCACCAGCTTGGCGCATAAATTGTGAATCAATACACCAATTTCACCATTTGAAATGGGTTTCGTCTGATTTCCGCGCCCGCACTGATTTACATCTCGCCACGTCATGTCACCAGTCCGAACCCCTTTGAAAAACGTTCATCCCTAGAATTCAAATCATGGTGAAGCGGGAAGCAGCTCTTGTTTTCAACCCATCCCGGGAAATGCGCACCAAATTGCCCTCAAATTCAGCGACTTGAACATGCAACAAACTTCACGCTCCAACGCCAAATCCAGCGATATTTCCCTCACCCATATTGTCAAAGGTTGCATGGTCATGTTGGCCATGTGCGCGCCTTTCGCGGTTCACGCACAATCGGCGGCTTGCGTACCGGGTTCCGGCACCGACTATCAGGTCGGCACCGGCACCGGGCAGCTCGCCACGCTGGACCTGGTCCCCTGGGACAAGCTCAAGGCCGGTGACACCGTTCGTATCTTCTACAAAGACACGCCCTACTACGGCAAGTTCATGATTTCGGGCAACGGCACCGCCGCTGCCCCTATTCGCGTTTGCGGCGTCAAGAGCGCCACCGGCCAACGCCCCATCATTGATGCCAAGGGCGCCATCTCTCGCAAGGGTCTGGCTTACGGCAACATCCTGCACGAGACCCGCTCGATCATTGTGGTCAAGCCCCTTTCGACCGCAGGCTGGACGGCCTACCCGACCTACGTTCAGATTGATGGACTGGAACTGCGTGGCGCCAACCCCTCCAACACCTTCACCGATTCCACCGGCACCGTTCGCCCCTACGAGACCTTCGGCGCCTGCATCTGGGTTGACCGCGGCCAGAACATCACGATCGCCGACAACATCATCCACGACTGCACCAACGGTCTCTACAGCAAGTCGACCAACGATGGCGACTTTGCCGTCACCAAGAACCTGCTGATCAGCGGCAACTACATCTATGGCAACGGCGTCGTAG
>RXJQ01000068.1:0-449 GCA_003963115.1 Burkholderiales bacterium | reverse complement strand
TTCAACCGCTTCGAAGCGCTGCGCTCGGGTGCCATGGGCAACGCCATCAAGGACCGCTCGGCCGGTACCGTGATCCGCTACAACTACATCAGCGGTGGCGCCCACTCCATGGACCTGGTGGAAGCCGAAGACTTCTACACCTACCTGTCCAGCGTGCCCGCCTACCTCACGGCCTATCGCTCGGCCTACGTCTACGGCAACGTGATCGTGAAGAGCGGCAGCACGGGCTCCTTCATCCACTACGGTGGCGACCACTACGGCTCCGCACCCGGCGCCTCATGGGGTGAACCGCTTTACCGCCAGGGCACGCTCTACTTCTACAACAACACCGTGTCCGTCACTGGCGCCAGCGGCCAGCTGTTCCAGCTGTCCACCACACTGGAAAACGCCCAGGTCTGGAACAACGTGTTCAACTTCGCCTCGACAGTCGCCAACCCCAGCCTGCGTGC
>RXJQ01000049.1 GCA_003963115.1 Burkholderiales bacterium | reverse complement strand
AAGTTACGCGTCGACGTGGAGATACAGGTCGAGCCTTCCTTGATCTGAGCCTGGTTGCCCATGCACAGCGAGCAGCCGGGCATTTCGGTGCGGGCGCCAGCGGTGCCGAAGGTGTTGTAGAAGCCTTCCTTGGTCAGCTCGGCGGCGTCCATCTTGGTGGGCGGAGCCACCCACAGACGCACCGGGATGTCCTTCTTGCCTTCCAGCAGCTTGCCGGCAGCACGGAAGTGACCGATGTTGGTCATGCACGAACCGATGAAGGCCTCGTCGATCTTGGTGCCAGCCACTTCGGACAGGAACTTGGCGTCGTCCGGGTCGTTCGGGCAGCAGACAATGGGTTCCTTGATGTCGGCCAGATCGATCTCGATCACGGCGGCGTACTCGGCGTCCTTGTCGGCTTCCAGCAGGTTGGGGTTGGCCAGCCAGGCTTCTTGCGCGTCGATACGGCGCTGCAGGGTGCGGGCATCGGCGTAACCGTCGGCGATCATGTTCTTCATCAGAACGATGTTCGACTTCAGGTACTCGGCGATGGGCTCCTTGTTCAGCTTGATGGTGCAACCAGCAGCGGAACGTTCAGCCGAAGCGTCGGACAGTTCGAACGCTTGCTCGACCTTCAGGTCAGGCAGGCCTTCGATTTCCAGCACGCGGCCCGAGAAGATGTTCTTCTTGCCGGCCTTGGCCACAGTCAGTAGACCGGCCTTGATGGCGTACAGGGGGATGGCATGCACCAGGTCACGCAGGGTGATGCCAGGCTGCATCTGGCCCTTGAAGCGCACCAGCACGGACTCGGGCATGTCCAGGGGCATCACGCCGGTGGCGGCCCCGAAGGCGACCAGGCCCGAGCCCGCTGGGAAGGAGATGCCGATGGGGAAGCGGGTGTGCGAGTCGCCACCGGTGCCGACGGTGTCGGGCAGCAGCAGGCGGTTCAGCCACGAGTGGATCACGCCGTCGCCAGGACGCAGGGCCACGCCGCCGCGGTTGCTGATGAAGGCGGGCAGTTCTCGGTGCATCTTCACGTCCACGGGCTTGGGGTAAGCGGCCGTGTGGCAGAACGATTGCATGACCAGATCGGCGCTGAAGCCCAGGCAGGCCAGGTCCTTCAGCTCATCACGCGTCATCGGGCCAGTGGTGTCTTGCGAACCCACGGTGGTCATCTTGGGTTCGCAGTAGGTACCGGGACGCACGCCTTGGCCTTCGGGCAGGCCACATGCACGGCCGACCATCTTCTGGGCCAGGGTGAAGCCCTTGCCGCTGTCCTTCGGAGCCTGGGGCAGACGGAACAGGGTCGAGGCGGGGAGGCCCAGGAACTCACGGGCCTTGCCGGTCAGCGAGCGGCCGATGATCAGGTTGATACGGCCACCAGCACGAACTTCGTCGAGCAGCACTTGCGACTTCAGGGCGAACTCGGTGACGACCTTGCCGCCCTTTTCGATCTTGCCCTCATAGGGGTAGATGTCGATGACGTCACCCATTTCGAAGCTGGACACGTCCACTTCGATGGGCAGCGAGCCGGAGTCTTCCTGCGTGTTGAAGAAGATGGGGGCGATCTTGCCGCCCAGGGTCACGCCGCCGAAGCGCTTGTTGGGCACGAAGGGGATGTCTTCGCCAGTGGCCCAGATCACGCTGTTGGTGGCCGACTTGCGCGAGGAGCCTGTACCGACCACGTCACCCACGTAGGCCACGAGGTTGCCCTTTTTCTTCAGGTCGTCGATGAACTGCATCGGGCCGCGCTTGCCGTCTTCCTCGGGCTTGAAGGCCGCGTCAGGACGGGTGTTCTTGAGCATCGCCAGATAGTGCATCGGGATGTCGGGGCGGCTCCAGGCGTCCGGTGCGGGCGACAGGTCGTCGGTGTTGGTTTCGCCAGGCACCTTGAACACGGTCACGGTGATCTTTTTGGCGACTTCGGGGCGGCTGGTGAACCATTCGGCGTCAGCCCACGATTGCATCACGGCCTTGGCGTTGGCATTGCCCGACTTGACCAGCTCGGCGACGTCGTGGAAGGCGTCGAACATCAGCAGGGTCTTCTTCAGGGCGTCAGCCGCGACGACACCGACTTCAGCGTCGGACAGCAGGTCGATCAGGGGCTTGACGTTGTAGCCGCCCACCATGGTGCCCAGCAGCTCGGTGGCCTTGGCCTTGGAGATCAGGCCGACCTTGACGTCGCCATGGGCCACGGCCGACAGGAAGGAGGCCTTGACCTTGGCTGCGTCGTCCACACCAGGTGGCACGCGGTGCGTCAGCAGGTCCAGCAGGAAGGCGTCTTCACCAGCGGGCGGGTTCTTGATCAGTTCGATCAGTTCAGCGACTTGCTGGGCAGACAGGGCCAGAGGGGGGATACCCAGCGCGGCGCGCTCGGCAACGTGTTGGCGATAGGCTTGCAACATGTGGTTCACCTGGTTGGAAGAGGGCAATACGCTTCTTGACGCGCGCCGGCCGAATTCACCTTTGTGGGGCCATTTTTGGGGGCCTTTTTGGGGCAGTGCAGGCAAAGCGACGCGTCTCGGTGTCAGGGAAATGCAATTTCCGTGCAGCCTGCGATTATCGCTTACCAGGGGTCCCTTCCGGTAGATACCCCAGGGAAAAGTGCGTCAAGCCGGGCCAAAAAGAAAGAAAGCACCCATTTGCGTGGGTGCTTTGCAGTGGGTGGCGCAAAGGGCGCCTGAGCGCCGTCTGGCTTACTGATTGCCGGCGGGTTGGGGCGTGCCAAAGATCGATTCGCGCGGCGGTTGCTTGGCCAATTCGGCCTCGGCAGCACGCTGGGTGTCGTTGGCGCAGCCATCGACCAGGCGACGGCCGGCCTTGACGTCCATCAGCATGGACTTGGTCAGGATCTGGATCAGCAGGGTGCCGCCTTTGACGTCTTCCAGACGGATGGCGCCGGTGCTGGAAAGAACCGGCTTCATGATCCAGGACTGCTTGCCCAGGGTCAGGTCGAAGTAGCCCTTGTTCTTGGTGTTGGCACCCACCGAGACACGCTTGCCGAATTCGCACTCATAGCTGCCGACCATCACGCGGTCGGCGGCCTGCAGTTGCTCTGGCGTGGCATCGGGCAGGGCCACGAACTTCTCGGACAGGATCTTTTTCGAGGCGCGCGCGGCGTGCGCCAGTTGCGGGCCGAAAGTGGCGGCCACCATGCCCAGCACCATGCCGACCGATAGGGCCAGGGTGCGGATGCGTTGGTAGCGTTGGTGGCGGGATGTGGGCTTCGTCATGGCTGCGTCTTGCTCAAACAAACACGGGCGTTGGCCTGCGGGGAACCCGAGCGACGGGCCGGGTGGCGGTCGATCGTGCTGACAGGCGCCGATCTTGCCATTGATCTGAGGGCCGAAATCGTGAGAAGAACGCTCACTTGTACCGATATTCGTTTTCGGCAGATGCAATGTGAAAAGCCCTCGCCGGAGGGCAAGGGCTTCAGAACGTATCGCCCGGCACGCGCACCCAGCCTTCCATGAGGATGCGGGCACTGCGGCTCATGATGGCCTTGGTGACGGTCCATTGGCCGTTCACCTGCTTGGCCTGAGCACCGACACGCAGCGTGCCGGAGGGGTGACCAAAGCGCACGGCCTCGCGCTCGCCACCACCCGCTGCCTGGTTGACCAGGGTGCCAGGAATGGCCGATGCCGTGCCGATGGCCACGGCAGCCGTGCCCATCATGGCGTGGTGCAGCTTGCCCATCGAGAGGGCACGCACGAGCAGGTCGACGTCGGCCGCTTCAATGGTCTTGCCGCTCGATGCCTTGTAGGTGGTCGGCGGCGCCACGAAGGCGATCTTGGGCGTGTGCTGGCGGGTGGCGGCTTCTTCGGGCGTCTTGATCAGGCCCATGCGCAGGGCACCGGCCACCCGAATGGCTTCGAAGCGCTTGAGCGCGGCAGGGTCGTTGTTGATCTGCTCGCGCAGCTCGGTGCCGGTGTAGCCGATGTCCTTGGCATTGACGAACACGGTGGGGATGCCGGCCGTGATCATCGTGGCTTTGAGGGTGCCCCCTTTGACAACGAACTCAGGGACTTCCAGTTCGTCGACCAGGTTGCCCGTGGGAAACATCGAGCCGCCTTCATCGCCATCGTCGGATGGGTCCATGAACTCGAGCACGATCTCGGCGGCCGGGAAGGTCACGCCATCGAGTTCGAAGTCGCCGGTCTCCTGCACCTGGCCGTTCGTGACGGGCACGTGCGCGATGATGGTCTTTTTGATGTTGGCCTGCCAGATGCGGACCACGCACACGCCGTTGTCGGGAACGCGCGCAGGATCGATCAGGCCGGCGTGGATGGCGAAAGCGCCAGCCGCCGTGGACAGGTTGCCGCAGTTGCCCGACCAGTCCACGAAAGCCTTGTCGATGGCGACCTGGCCGTAGAGGTAGTCCACATCGTGATCGGGCACACTGGCCTTGGACAGGATCACGCACTTGCTGGTGCTGGACGTGGCGCCGCCCATGCCGTCGATGTGCGCCGCATACGGGTCAGGGCTGCCGATCACGCGCATGAAGAGCTTGTCACGTGCTTCGCCGGGTACTTGGCAAGAGGTGGGCAGGTCCTGCAGGCGGAAGAACACGCCCTTGCTGGTGCCGCCACGGATGTAGGTGGCGGGTATCTTGATTTGTGCGGGGTGAGCCATTCAGCGCTCCTTCAATTCACATGATGCCAAAGCGCGCAAATCCATGCGTGGCTCCAGCCTGATCCAGCGGACGCCACGGATCTGGCTTGGCCAGTCCGTAGGCGTCGCCCCCTTGAGGGGGAGGTGCTAGAGGCACCTCGGGGGTGGTCACTTGTTCGCTGCCAGGAAGTCCTGGGCGAAGCGTTGCAGCACGCCACCTGCTTCGTACACCGACACCTCTTCGGCCGTATCCAGTCGGCAGGTCATCGGGACTTTGACCACTTCGCCATCCTTGCGATGGATGACCAGCGTCAGATCCGCGCGGGGTTTGAGTTCGCCTTCCACGTCGTAGGTCTCGGTGCCATCGAGCTTCAAGGTCAGGCGGTTGGTGCCAGCCTTGAACTCCAGCGGCAGCACGCCCATGCCGATCAGGTTGGTGCGGTGGATGCGCTCGAAGCCTTCGGCCACCACGGTTTCCACGCCGGCCAAACGTACGCCCTTGGCTGCCCAGTCACGCGAAGAGCCTTGGCCGTAATCGGCGCCGGCGATGATGATCAGCGGCTGCTTGCGGTTGAGGTAGGTCTCCATGGCCTCCCACATGCGCATCACCTTGCCCTCGGGCTCCACGCGGGCCAGCGAGCCGGGCTTCACCTTGCCTTCGGCATCACGCACCATCTCGTTCTTGAGCGAGGGGTTGGCAAATGTGGCGCGCATGGCGGTGAGGTGGTCGCCGCGGTGGGTGGCGTAGGAGTTGAAGTCCTCTTCCGGCAGGCCCATCTTGTGCAGATACTCGCCGGCCGCGCTGTTCATCAAGATGGCGTTGGAAGGCGAGAGGTGGTCGGTCGTGATGTTGTCCGGCAGGATGGCCAGCGGGCGCATGCCCTTCAAGGTGCGTGGGTTGGCGGCCAGCGCACCGACGCCTTCGGTGTCCCAGTAAGGCGGGCGGCGGATGTAGGTGGACTGTGGACGCCAGTCGTACTGCGGCGCCACCGTCTCGCCCTTGTCGGCCTTGATGGCGAACATCGGGTCGTAGACGGCACGGTATTGCTCGGGTTTCACCGCCACCTTGACCACGGCATCGATCTCTTCATCGGTCGGCCAGATGTCCTTGAGGCGGATCTCCTTGCCATCGACGACCGTCAGCACATCGTTCTCGATGTCAAAGCGCACGGTGCCCGCGATGGCATAAGCCACGACCAGCGGCGGTGAGGCCAGGAAGGCCTGCTTGGCATAGGGGTGGATGCGACCGTCGAAGTTGCGGTTGCCCGAAAGCACGGCGGTGGCGTAGAGGTCGCGGTCGATGATCTCTTTTTGGATGACCGGATCGAGCGCGCCAGACATGCCATTGCAGGTCGTGCAGGCAAAAGCCACGATGCCAAAGCCCAACTTCTCCAGATCTTCAAGCAGGCCGGCTTCCTTCAGGTACAGCTCCACCGCCTTCGAGCCGGGGGCGAGGGACGACTTCACCCAGGGCTTGCGCGTGAGGCCCAGCTTGTTGGCATTGCGGGCCAGCAGCGCTGCGGCGATCACATTGCGTGGGTTGGAGGTGTTGGTGCAGCTGGTGATGGCGGCGATGATCACGGCGCCATCAGGCATCGTGCCTTCGCTGGCAGCAGGCATGGCCCACTTGCCGGCGATGCCCTTGGTGGCCAGATCGGCCGTGGCCACGCGTGCATGCGGGTTCGACGGGCCCGCCATGTTGCGCACGACGCTGGAGAGGTCAAAGCTCAGGTCACGTTCGTACACGGCGTCCTTGAGCGAGTCAGACCACAGGCCAGCGGTCTTGGCATAGGTCTCGACCAGCTTGACTTGTTCAGCCGTGCGGCCGGTCAGTGTCAGGTAGTCCAGCGTCTGTTCGTCGATGCTGAACATGGCGGCGGTGGCGCCGTACTCGGGGGCCATGTTCGAGATGGTGGCGCGGTCGCCAATCGTCAGGCTCGATGCGCCTTCGCCGTAGAACTCGAGGTAGGCGCCCACAACCTTGGCTCTACGCAGGAACTCGGTGAGCGCCAGCACCACGTCCGTGGCCGTGATGCCAGGTTGACGCTTGCCCGTGAGCTTCACGCCGACGATCTCGGGCAGGCGCATCCAGGATGCGCGGCCCAGCATCACGTTCTCGGCCTCCAAGCCGCCCACGCCGATGGCGATCACGCCCAATGCATCGACGTGCGGGGTGTGCGAGTCCGTGCCCACGCAGGTGTCGGGGTAGGCCACGCCCCTTTCACCGTCCATTTGTGCGTGGATCACGGGCGACATCTTCTCCAGATTGATCTGGTGCATGATGCCGTTGCCCGCTGGGATCACGTCCACATTGGCGAAGGCCTTCTTCGTCCACTCGATGAAGTGGAAGCGGTCTTCGTTGCGGCGCTCTTCGATGTCGCGGTTCTTCTGGAAGGCTTGCGGGTCAAAGCCACCGCACTCCACGGCCAGCGAGTGGTCCACGATCAGCTGCACGGGCACCACGGGGTTCACCTTGGCGGGGTCGCCGCCTTCCTTGGCAATGGCATCACGCAGGCCGGCCAAGTCCACCAACGCGGTTTGCCCGAGGATGTCGTGGCAGGCCACGCGGGCCGGGAACCAGGGGAAGTCGCGATCGCGCTTGCGCTCGATGATCTGGGTCAGGCACTCGGTGACGATGCTGGGATCGGCCTTGCGCACGATGTTCTCGGCATGCACGCGGGCGGTGTAGGGCAGCGTGGCCCAGGCGCCCGGCTTGATCGCTTCAACGGCGGCTTGGGTGTCGAAGTAGTCGAGCGAGGTGCCGGGCAGGGGCTTGCGGAATAGGGTGTTGATGTTGCTCATGGCCGTGGGGCTCAAGGTAAAAGGGCGCCTGAGGCGCCCCTTGCTGTGCTGAATTACTTGCGGTCCTTCAGTGGCACGAACTTCTGGTCTTCGGGGCCGGTGTAGTTGGCCGAAGGACGGATGATCTTGCCGTCGATGCGTTGCTCGATGATGTGGGCCGACCAGCCCGAGGTGCGGGCGATCACGAACAGCGGCGTGAACATGTCGGTGGGCACGCCCATCATGTGGTAGCTGACAGCGCTGAACCAGTCCAGGTTGGGGAACATCTTCTTGATTTCCCACATCACCGATTCCAGGCGCTCGGCGATGTCGTACATCTTGGTGTTGGCCTGTTCCTTGGACAGGTCTTCGGCGACCTTCTTGATGACCACGTTGCGGGGGTCGCTCACCGTGTAGACGGGGTGGCCGAAGCCGATCACGACTTCCTTCTTATCGACGCGGGCACGGATGTCGGCCTCTGCCTCGTTGGGGTTGTCGTAGCGCTTCTGGATCTCGAAGGCGACTTCATTGGCGCCCCCGTGCTTGGGACCGCGCAGGGCGCCGATGGCGCCGCAGATGGCGGAGTAGATGTCCGAGCCCGTACCGGCGACCACGCGACCCGTGAAGGTCGAGGCGTTGAACTCGTGCTCGGCATACAGGATCAGCGAGGTGTGCATCGCGCGGACCCAGCTGTCACGGGGCTTCTCGCCGTGCAACAGGTGCAGGAAGTGGCCACCAATGGAGTCGTCGTCGGTCTCGACCTCGATGCGCTTGCCGTTGTAGGCGAAGTGGTACCAGTACAGCAGCATCGAACCCAGCGATGCCATCAGCTTGTCGGCGATGTCGCGGGCGCCGGGGTGGTTGTGGTCGTCCTTCTCGGGCTTGACACAGCCCAGCACGGACACGCCGGTGCGCATCACGTCCATCGGGTGAGACGAGGGCGGCAGTTGCTCCAGCGCGGCCTTCACGGCGGCAGGAATGCCGCGCAGCGACTTCAGCTTGGTCTTGTAGCTGGCCAGCTCGGCCACGGTGGGCAGCTTGCCGTGCACCAGCAGGTAGGCGATCTCTTCGAACTCGCAGGTGGTGGCGACGTCCAGGATGTCGTAGCCGCGGTAGGCCAGGTCATTGCCCGTGCGACCCACGGTACACAGCGCCGTGTTGCCGGCTGCGGTGCCCGACAGGGCGACGGACTTCTTGGGCTTGAAACCGGGTGTTGCAGTGGTTTCGGGCGTGGCGCTCATGGGATGCGTCTCCTGGAGAAGAAGGTTGAAGCAGGCGGTTTGAAACGGATTTACTTTTTGGCGGCGAACAGCGCGTCGAGCTTGCCTTCGAAGGCGTGGTAGCCGATGCGGTCGTACAGCTCTTCGCGAGTCTGCATGATGTCGACGACATTGCGCTGATGGCCATCTCGGCGAATGGCAGTGTAGACGGCCTCGGCGGCCTTGTTCATGGCGCGGAAGGCGCTCAAGGGGTAGAGCACCATGCCCACGCCGGTGGGGCGCAGATCGTCCACCGAGAACAGCGGGGTCTTGCCGAATTCGGTGATGTTGGCCAGCACCGGTACCTTCACGGCGCTGACGAATTTTTCATAGGTGGGCAGGTCGTAGGCGGCTTCGGCGAAGATGCCGTCGGCGCCGGCTTCAACGCACTTGATCGCACGCTCAATCGCTGCATCCACGCCATGCACCTGGATGGCGTCGGTGCGGGCGATCAGGAAGAAGCTCGCATCGGTCTTGGCGTCGGCGGCGGCCTTGACGCGGTCCACCATTTCATCGGTGGAGACGATTTCCTTGCCGGGGCGGTGGCCGCAGCGCTTGGCGCCCACCTGGTCTTCGATGTGGCAGGCAGCGGCGCCAGCCTTGATCAGGCTCTTGACGGTGCGCTCGATGTTGAAGGCCGAGGGACCGAAGCCCGTGTCGATGTCGACCAGCAGGGGCAGGTCGCAGACATCGGTGATGCGGCGGGTGTCGATCAGGACGTCGTCCAGCGTGTTGATGCCCAGGTCAGGCAGGCCCAGCGAGCCTGCGGCCACGCCGCCGCCCGAGAGGTAGATCGCCTTGTAGCCTGCACGCTTGGCCAGCAAGGCGTGGTTGGCGTTGATGGCGCCGATGATCTGCAGAGGGGATTCCTCTGCCAGGGCTTGGCGGAAACGGCCGCCAGGGGTCAGGGTGGACATGTCGGATCTCCAACTTGAACGGGTTGACCAGGTAAACGCAACGCCTGTGCCAGCGCATCAGCGAGCGCCCATGATGCACAGGATTCGTGCGTCTGGCCATGGCAACTGTTTGATTTTGCTGAAGATTTCAGTTTGTGGACGTGGTGGCACGTCCAGATGGGGTATGACTTTTCACTTGGTGATGTTTCTTTTTTGAAACAATGTTGCTGATATGTGGAACAATCGGTGGAACACGCTGAAACAGCGGCCCACCGGCCGCGTACCCATGACCTCCACGCTCACGCCTCGCGTTCCCGCTTCGCCCTTGCCACATGTGGTGGCAGTAGGCTTCAAGCGTATCAACAAGATGCTGCAGGAGCTGGCCCCCGACTTTGCCGATCGCGCCTCGGTCGATGTGCTGGACACGGGTTTCGAGCAGGCCGTCAGCCGCATCCGACTTATGCAGAGGCAGCGCCCTATCGACGTGGTGGTATCGGCCGGTTCCAACGGTGCTTATCTGCGCCAGCACCTGGATCTGCCGGTGGTGCTCGTCAAGGTCGGAGGCTTCGATGTGATGCAGGCGCTGGCGATGGCACGGCGCGTTTCCACGCACATCGGTCTGGTCACCTACGAGGGCATGGCGCCCGATCTCACGCCCTTTGCCGAGTCGCTGGATCTGGCCCTGGTACAGCGTACCTACCGTACCGAGGACGATGCACAGGCCTGCGTGATAGAGCTCAGGAACATGGGTGTGAAGGCCGTGATCGGGCCGGGGCTGGTGGCCGATCTGGCTGATCAGGCAGGGCAGGCCGGCGTCTTTTTGTATTCGACTGGCGCAGTGCGGGACGCGTTGGAGGATGCCGTCGAGGTGGCGCGGGCCTCGCGCATTGAGTTGGCCAAGCGCGAGCGCCTGGGCACCATCCTGGCGCAGTTGAGCGATGGCGTGATCGCGGTCGACCAGGCCGAGCGCATCCAGACGCTGAACCCCACGATGGCGCAATGGCTGGGCATCGCGTCCATGGCCTGGCTGGGTCGCAAGCTCAGCGAGGTCTGCCCCGAACTGAGCCTGCAGGCCACCCTGCGACTGGGCGTGCAGGAGCTGGAGAAGATCGAGCGCGTCAAGGGCAAGGTCCTGATCGTCAACCGCATGCCCATCGTTGAGCAGGGCGTGCTGACCGGCGCGGTGATCAGTTGCCAGGATCCGATCAGCATCCAGCGTGTGGACCGCCATATCCGAACGCGCATCAAGCCACATGCACCTGGCCCGCGCTATGAACTGGACCAGTTCCTTGGCGAGAGCCCGGCTGTGCAGCACATTCGCCAGATGGCGCTCAGCTGCGCGCAAAGCCAGGCCACGGTCTTGCTCATTGGCGAGAGTGGCACGGGCAAGGAGCTGATCGCGCAGGGCATCCACATGGCCAGTGAGCGCCGCGAGATGCCGTTTGTGGCCGTCAACTGTGCGGCGGTGTCTGAAACCCTGCTTGAAAGCGAGCTGTTCGGCTACGAAGAGGGGGCTTTCACGGGCGCGCGGCGTGGCGGCAAGATTGGCCTTTTCGAGGCCGCCCACAACGGCACGCTGTTTCTGGACGAGGTCGGCGAGATGCCCGTGTCCTTGCAGACACGGCTGTTGCGCATGCTGCAGGAGCGCGAGGTGCTGCGTGTGGGCGCGACCGAACCCACGCCCGTCAATGTGCGCGTGATCGCGGCCACGCACCGTGATCTGCGCCAGCAGGTGGATCAAGGGCAATTCCGGCTGGACCTGTACTATCGCCTCAACATCCTGCGTCTGGACGTGCCGCCCCTGCGCGAACGGCCAGGGGACATCGCCCCCATCGCGCGGGCCTTGCACTACAAGCTGTGTCAACGCCTGTCGCTCGATGCGCGCCTCACGCAAGGTCTGATCGACACGATGGTGGCGCAAGCCAAGACCTATGACTGGCCGGGCAATGTGCGTGAACTCGAAAACCTGATCGAGCGTGTGATCGCCTATGCCGGGTCGCATCGGGCGATGCCCTCAAGCCATCAGGCCAGGCCAGATGAGTGGGCCGGCTTCCTGGCCGCAGCCGTGCCTGAGTTGCTGCGAAGCCCGCATGGGTCGGCTGATGCGGCCACCTCACCCACGCCAGCGCAGCCGGGGGCGCTTCTCAAGCGCCAGCAGGCGAAGGCCGAGCGCGCGGAAATCCAGCGTGTGCTGACCGAATGCGATGGTGACCGTGCGCTGGCCAGCCAGCGTCTGGGCATCAGCCGCACCACGCTGTGGCGCAAACTCAAGGGCCGTGCTGAATAAGTTGGTCAGCAGGCGTAGGACTCGACGAACTGCGCGCTGCGCTCAGGCTCGCACAAGGCCGAATCGGCCTTGATGACCAGGCTGCTGCCATTGCGAAAGTGCAGCGTCAGTTGCACGCGCTCTTTGCAATGGTATGGCAGCGACACCTGCCTGTTGAGGTGCGGGTGGCTGTGCCATTCCCTTTGCGCGATGGCGCCCACGCAATCTGCGAGCACGCCTTCCAGTTTGGCTTGATGAAAGACCCAGGCCAATGGCTTGAGAAAGCCTTGCGCCACGGACGCAGGGCCTGCTGCATGACCATGGCGCTCGACGGCCGCAGCCGACAAGACCAGTCGCACTGCCCGGCCAGCCTCGTGCGCCTGCGTGATGCACAGCAACTCGGAGTTGGGCCAGAAGAAGATGTCGCTCATGAGGCATTACGATAGCAGCCCTCCTCACACGCGTGATGTGCAAAAAGTCGCCCCATGAAGGCCGAGTTCGATTGTCAGCAATGTGGCGCGTGCTGCGCCTACTTCAGGGTGTCTTTCTATTGGGCGGAAGCCGACGACGCGCCCGGCGGCACCGTGCCCGCCCAACTCACCGAGGCGATCAACCCGCTGATTCGCTGCATGCGTGGCACCAACAGCAAGCAGCCGCGCTGTATCAAGCTTGAAGGTGACGTCGGCCAGCATGTGGCGTGCGGCATTTATGAGCGGCGCTCCAGCGCCTGCCGCGAGCTCATGCCGGGCGATGAGAAATGCCTCAAGGCACGCCAGCACCACGGCCTGCCGACCTGAGAACCTCGCTTGACCAGGGGGCAGATTGGCTTGGCGCAATCGGCGTAAAGCGTCTGGAAGTGCTTTCGTTTTGTTACGACCTGACCTTTTCAAGGGCCTATTCGTGGCGCGGGTTTGCTCAAGCCCGCCTTCCCGCGCTCCGATATGACAGACGTCAAGGTGATGAAAGCCGCAAGCGCTCCCGGCCACATTGCGAGTGCCCCCCGAGGATGGCGAGATCATGCTGAATCTCCATCAACTCAAATTGGGACAGCGTCTCTGGTTGGGTTTTGGTTCCGTGCTGTTTTTGACCGCGCTCATCGCGGTGGTTGGTTGGACGCGCCTGTCCAGCACGATCAACGACGTTGACGCAAATGCGGCTGTGCAAGACCGTGCCACGGCGGCACTCAAGTGGGAAGGCCTCACGCTGCTCAACGTCAACCGCAGTCTGGCGATTGCCGAGTCGGGTGGCGTGAAGGACCTGAAAGACCACTTCTCGCCCATGATCAAAGAGACCTCGGCGCAGATCAGCCAGATCCAGAAGGAGCTGGAATCCAGCGTGGCTTCTGAAGACGAAAGAGCCCGCTTCGCCGACATCGCAGCCAAGCGCAAGGTCTACATCACCGCACGCGATGCCATCTTCGTCTTGCTGGACATGGACGACCCCGGCGCCAAGGAGGCGCTCAAGAGCCACCTGCTGCCGGCTGCCACCACCTACATCACCGCCATCAACGACTACCAGCGCGCGCAGCGCAAGATCGCCGATGACGCCTCGGTGCAGACCCATGCCCACGTGACGCAGGCCAAGGTGATCATGTGCGTGTTGGCTGTGGTCTGCCTGGGTCTGGGCATGGCTTGTGCCTGGATCATGGCGCGTTCGGTGACGGTGCCGCTGCGCAGGGTTCTGGTCGCGACGCAGGTGATCGCAAGCGGCGACCTCTCTCACCGCGTCGAGATGGATGGTCGCGACGAGCTGTGCGATCTGTGCGCGAGCCTGGAAGAGATGCAAGGTTCGCTGCGCAGCATCGTGGGCAATGTGCGCCAGTCCACCGACTCCATCAAGATCGCCAGCGACGAGGTGGCCATCGGCAGCCAGGACTTGTCCAGTCGCACGGAGCAGGCGGCCTCCAGCCTGCAGGAAACCGCCTCCACGACGGAGCAGATCTCCGGCACCATCCGCAACACCGCCGATGCCGCGCGCATGGCCAATCAACTGGCAAGCGGTGCGGCCGAAGCGGCCAGCCAGGGCGGCAGCGTGGTCTCGCAAGTGGTGGCCACCATGGACGAGATCACGCAGAGCTCCAAGCGCATCGTCGACATCATCGGCGTGATCGATGGCATCGCCTTCCAGACCAATATCCTGGCCTTGAATGCGGCGGTCGAAGCTGCCCGAGCAGGCGAGCAGGGCAGGGGCTTTGCCGTCGTGGCAGGCGAGGTGCGCGCGCTGGCCCAGCGTGCCGCCAATGCCGCCAAGGAGATCAAGGTGCTGATCAACGCCTCCAGCGAGCGCGTGGATGCGGGTGCCCACCTGGTCAACGATGCGGGTGCCTCGATGGCGGCCATCGTTGACTCGGTGCAGCGTGTGGCCGACATCATCGGCGAGATCACCTCGGCCTCATCCGAGCAGTCGGACGGCATTAGCCAGATCAACACGGCTGTGACCCATCTCGACGGCATGACGCAGCAGAACGCGGCCCTGGTCGAGCAATCGGCCGCTGCTGCTGAAAGCCTGAAGGATCAGGCCTCGAAGCTGTCGTCGGTGGTCTCGGTGTTCAAGCTGGCATAAGGCAATGCTGAACAAGTCCCCGCCATGCGCGTTCGTCCCAAATCGGGATGAGTGGCTTGCCAACATCGTGCGGCATGTGCTGGTGGCACATGCAAGCGATTTGATGAGCCAATCGCCCGATTTGGGCCGAACCCCGAAGGGGGCGGGCCTTTGCGGGCGATCCGCTGCGTTTCAAAACAGGGTGCGGGCCACCAGCCCGAACCCTGTTTTGCGCCTGGCGGCTCATCCCGCAAAGATCCCGCCGCGCACGGCGCGGACTTGTTCAGCATTGCCTTAACCCCGCCCCTGCCCCATCAGGCGGTCAGGCAAAGAACGCGTCCTCGATGTCGGTGGGCAGTGGCTGGCCAGTGAGCCAGGCACGCTCCAGCACATACCAGTAGTGCCGGTAGCTGGCGCGGTCGTGCAGTACGCCGCGGTGCGAGATCGGCGCCCAGTGCGCGGCCTGCGCATCCTGCAGGATCTCGATGGCATCGTCGACCTCGGCGGCCACGGGCGCGAAGGCATCCAGGATCACGTCGATCTGGTCAGGGTGGATGCTCCACATGCGCGTGTAGCCCAGCTTGCGCGCGGCCTGCTCTGCGGCCAGGCCCAAGGCGCGCTTGTCCTTGAACTCGGTGACCACGCAGTGCGATGGCGTGATGCCGGCCGCATGGCAGGCCGCCGAGATCTCCAGCTTGGCTTTGATGATCAGTGGGTGCTCGAACTGGCCGGTGGCCGACATGGCCGAAGCGGGAATGGCGCCACGGTGGTCGGAGACGAAGTCCATCAACCCGAATGACAGGGATTGGACGCCCGGCAGGCGGGCGATATCGACCACATTCTGCAAGGCCCGGTGCGTTTCGATCAGGATGTGCACGGGGATGATCTGGCCCACGCCATGCTGCACACGGGCCTCCTTGATGGCCTCGACGGCGCGTCTGGCTTCGTCCACATCGGCCACCTTGGGCACCATGAGGTAGGCCAGCCGGTGGCCGGCACGCTTGATCAGCGCATCGACATCGTCCTCGAAGCGCCGATGGCTGGGCGCATGCACGCGCGCCCCGACGCGGCCCCAGGCATTGGTGGGGCTGTTGAGCAGTTCAGCCACCAGTTCGGCCTGTTCATGTTCACCGCCAACGGGTGCGCCGTCTTCCAGGTCCAGGGTCACGTCGAACACGGCTCGGCCTGCTTCTTCCGCCATCTCGGCCTGCATGGCCAGGCTCTTGCGCATGCGTGCTTCCACGCCAGCGTAGTGATCGCATACGGGCAGCGGCTGTGAGCGGGGCTCGGAGCCGAACAGGGCTTGCCTGGGGTGGATGGCGGTGAGGGTGGACATGGCGGGATCAGGTTGAGGCGAAGAAAAAAACCGGCTCCTATGTCGCCACAGGAAGCCGGTTTTGCTTGGCTTTCAAACCGCAGGCTCTCGCTCGGCGGTCATGACAGCATCACAGCAGGTGCTTGACGCCGTCCTTTTCGCCTTCCAGCTCGGCCAGGGTCTTGTTGATGCACTCTTGCGAGAAGGCATCGATGGGCAGGCCTTCGACGATCTTGTACTTGCCACCTTCGCAGGTGACGGGGTAGCCGAACATCACGTCCTGGGGGATGCCGTATTCGCCATTGGAGGGGATGCCCATTGTGACCCACTTGCCGTTGGTGCCCAGGGCCCAGTCGTGCATGTGGTCGATGGCGGCGTTAGCGGCCGAGGCTGCCGACGACAGGCCGCGAGCGGCGATGATGGCCGCGCCACGCTTGCCCACGGTGGGCAGGAAGGTGTTGGCGTTCCAGTCGTGGTCGTTGATGGTGTCCTTGACCGACTTGCCGTTCACGGTGGCGAAGCGGTAGTCAGCGTACATGGTGGGCGAGTGGTTGCCCCACACGGCCAACTTCTCGATGTCGCCCACGGCACAGCCGATCTTGCTGGCGATTTGCGAAGCAGCGCGGTTGTGGTCCAGGCGCAGCATGGCGGTGAAGTTCTCGCGGGGCAGGTCCGGAGCCGACTTCATGGCGATGTAGGCGTTGGTGTTGGCGGGGTTGCCGACGACCAGCACCTTGACGTTGCGCGAAGCCACGGCGTTCAGGGCCTTGCCTTGGGCGGTGAAGATCTGGGCGTTGGCGGCCAGAAGGTCGGCGCGCTCCATGCCGGGGCCACGGGGGCGTGCGCCAACCAGCAGGGCGTAGTCGGTGCCCTTGAAGGCGGTCATCGGGTCGGAGTGGGCTTCGATGCCTGCCAGCAGGGGGAAGGCGCAGTCTTCGAGCTCCATGATCACACCCTTGAGTGCGTTCTGGGCCTTCTCGTCAGGGATCTCCAGCAGTTGCAGGATGACGGGTTGGTCCTTGCCCAGCATTTCGCCAGAGGCGATGCGGAACAACAGGGCGTAACCAATTTGGCCAGCGGCGCCGGTGACGGCGACGCGAACGGGTGCTTTGCTCATTTGCAACTCCGGGTAGGAAGTAAGTGAAGAAGAGGGGGAAGCTGGTTAGCAACAACCCTCAAGTGTAGCGTCGCGCGCTAGTCTAGAGCGAACATCCCATGCCGTCAATGATCTTATGTCTTATATAAGACATCTTTCATCCTACTTCTGGACTTTGGTTTGCAGTTGTGGTGCAATGGCGCCCGGCTTGGGAGCTATCCGTTTCCAGCCTGGCGGGCACGAGCCGCCACCACCGATCCCACCCTGATCGCCCTTACAACCCAGACGACACGCCGTGGTGCCTTCCTTGCCGTCAACTGCTGCCCCCGACGCCGCGGCGTCCGCCGAAGGCACAGCTGCCCCCGGGTCTGCCGGCGGCGCGGTTCAAGGTCCCTCCTTCAGTCCGCTTTATCAGCAGATCAAGACGCTGATCCTGCGCAGCCTGCAGTCGGGCGAGTGGCGACCAGGCGAGGCCATTCCCAGCGAGATCGAACTGGCCGCGCGTTTCAAGGTCAGTCAGGGCACGGTCCGCAAGGCCATTGACGAGCTGGCCTCCGAAAACCTCCTCATGCGCCGCCAGGGCAAGGGCACCTTCGTGGCCACCCATGCCGAAGAGCAGGTGCAGTACCGCTTCCTGCGTCTGGCCCCTGATCAGCCCTCCGCCTTGCCTGGTACCGCCCGCCGCGAGTTCCTCGATTGCCGCCGTCTGCGTGCGCCCGTCGATGTGGCCCGCGCCTTGCAGATGAAGGCCGGCGACATGGTCGTCGAGGTGCGCCGCGTGCTGCATTTCTCCGGCCAGCCCGTGGTGCTTGATGACATCTGGCTGCCCGGCCATCTCTTCAAGGGCCTGACAGCCGACCGCCTCAGCGAATACCGGGGTCCGATGTACGGGCTCTTTGAATCCGAGTTCGGTGTGCGCATGATCCGCGCTGAAGAAAAGCTGCGTGCCGTCGCCGCCGACGAGCAGGACGCCCGCTTGCTCGAAGTCGCGTCCGGCACGCCGCTGCTCAGCGTGGAGCGCCTGGCCTTCACCTATGGCGACCAGCCCGTCGAACTGCGCCGGGGCCTTTATCGTACCGATCACCATTACTACCGCAATGAACTGAGCTGACGACCATTCATTGACACGTGTTCACGCAAAGCAAACGGTTGTCATGTGGATGACCACAAGCCGAGCGGGTTCGTCGGGCTGGGGATTGCCCTAAAATCCTTGACTCACTTGACAGATTTTTGACGCTCGGCAGGAGCCTTCAACAACATGGCTGACAACGCGAAAACCCCACGCCCCGTCTACCGGAACATCCACGTGACTGACATCGTCAGCTACCGCCTGCCTCCGGCGGGGATCGTCTCGATCCTCCACCGCATCAGCGGCGCAGTGTTGTTCCTGCTGATGCCCTTCATCATCTGGATGTTCGACACCAGCGTCTCCACCGAGATCTCGTATGACCAGTTCACGGCCATCTTCACGGCCGGTTGCGCGGGCGGCCTGATGCCCGGCTGGTTCTTCAAGCTGATTGCGCTGGGCCTGATCTGGGCTTACCTGCACCACTTCATCGCTGGCGTGCGCCACCTGATCATGGACGCCACCCACAGCGTCTCGAAAGAGCAGGGTCACTCCTCGGCCATCGTCACGCTGGTGCTGAGCATCGGCCTGACCGTGATCCTGGGCGCCAAGCTGTTCGGCTTGTTCTGACCTTCCCGTTTTTCCCTGACCGCAGGAACAAAACAACCATGTCTCAAAACTACGGAACCAAGCGCATCGTCACCGGCGCGCACTATGGTCTGCGTGACTGGCTCGCGCAGCGCATCACCGCCGCGTTGATGGCGCTGTTCACGATCGTGCTGCTGGCCCAGGTCATCTTCGGCGAGCCCCTGAGCTACTACAAGTGGGCCGGCATCTTCTCTCACCAATGGATGAAGACCTTGACCTTCGTGGTCATCGTCGCCTTGCTGTACCACGCCTGGGTTGGCGTGCGCGACATCTGGATGGACTACGTCAAGCCCGTTGGCGCGCGTCTGGCCCTTCAGGTGTTCACCCTGGTGTGGCTCGTGGGCTGCGCCGGCTGGGCCATCCAAGTGCTGTGGAGACTGTAAAAAATGAGCGCTACTTTCCTTCCTATCCGTAAGTTTGACGTCGTCATCGTCGGTGCCGGTGGCTCCGGCATGCGCGCCTCGCTGCAACTGTCTCTGGCTGGCCTGAACGTGGCCGTGCTGTCCAAGGTCTTCCCGACCCGCTCGCACACCGTGGCGGCCCAAGGCGGTATCGGCGCCTCGCTGGGCAACATGTCGGAAGACAACTGGCACTATCACTTCTTCGACACCGTCAAGGGTTCCGACTGGCTCGGCGACCAGGACGCCATCGAGTTCATGTGCCGTGAAGCGCCGAAGGTCGTGTACGAGCTCGAACACTTCGGCATGCCGTTTGACCGCAATGCCGATGGCACCATCTACCAGCGTCCCTTTGGTGGCCACACCGCCAACTACGGTGAAAAGCCCGTGCAGCGCGCCTGCGCCGCGGCTGACCGTACTGGCCACGCCCTGCTGCACACGCTGTACCAGCAGAACGTCAAGGCCCGCACCCAGTTCTTCGTGGAGTGGATGGCGCTGGACATCATCCGCGACGCCGACGGCGACGTGGTCGGTGTGACGGCCCTCGAAATGGAGACTGGTGAGGTCTACATCCTGCAAGCCAAGACCGTGCTGTTCGCCACCGGTGGTGCCGGTCGCATCTATCAGGCTTCCACCAACGCCTTCATCAACACCGGTGATGGCCTGGGCATGGCGGCCCGTGCCGGCATCCCGCTGGAAGACATGGAGTTCTGGCAGTTCCACCCGACCGGCGTGGCCGGTGCCGGTGTGCTGCTGACCGAAGGCTGCCGTGGCGAAGGCGCGATCCTGCGCAACAGCAATGGCGAGCGCTTCATGGAGCGCTACGCGCCTACCCTGAAGGATCTGGCCCCGCGTGACTTCGTGTCCCGCTCGATGGACCAGGAAATCAAGGAAGGCCGTGGCTGCGGTCCCAACAAGGACTACGTCCTGTTGGACATGACCCACCTAGGTGCCGAGACCATCATGAAGCGCTTGCCTTCGGTGCTCGAGATCGGCCACAACTTCGCCAACGTCGACATCACCAAGGAACCGATCCCCGTGGTGCCGACCATCCACTATCAGATGGGTGGCATCCCCACGAATGTGCATGGCCAGGTGGTCGTGCCCCAGAACGGCAAGCCCAACGAGATCATCAACGGCCTGTACGCCGTGGGTGAGTGCTCCTGCGTGTCGGTGCATGGCGCCAACCGCCTGGGTACCAACTCGTTGCTCGACCTCGTGGTGTTCGGTCGTGCTGCCGGCAACCACATCGTCGACTTCAACCTCAAGAACAAGACGCACAAGCCGCTGCCCAAGGACGCCGCCGACTACACCCTGTCGCGCCTGGCCCGTCTGGACAACCAGAAGAACGGCGAGTACTGTCAGGACGTCGCCGGCGACATCCGCGCGACCATGCAAAAGCATGCTGGCGTGTTCCGTACACAGGCCTCGATGGAAGAGGGCGTCCAGAAGATCGCTGCCGTGCGCGAGCGCGTCAAGAGCATCGGCCTGAAAGACAACTCCAAGGTCTTCAACACCGCCCGCATTGAGGCTCTGGAAGTCGAAAACCTCATCGAAGCCGCCCAGGCCACGATGACCTCGGCTGCGGCCCGCCCGGAGAGCCGTGGTGCCCATGCGCACAACGACTTCCCGAATCGCGACGACGCCAACTGGATGAAGCACTCGCTGTGGTATGCCGAAGGCAACCGCCTGGACTACAAGCCGGTGAACCTCACGCCGCTGACCGTTGAGTCCGTGCCGCCCAAGGTCCGTACCTTCTGATTTCGTAGCGCCCCCACCAGGAATCGAATATGAGCACTCAAAAGCGCACTTTCCAAATCTACCGCTACGATCCGGACAAGGACGCCAAGCCCTACATGCAGACCATCGAGATCGAACTCGACGGTCACGAGCGCATGCTGCTGGACGCCCTGGTCAAGCTCAAGGCCGTCGATCCCACCTTGTCGTTCCGCCGCTCCTGCCGCGAAGGCGTGTGCGGTTCGGACGCCATGAACATCAACGGCAAGAATGGTCTGGCCTGTCTGACCAATATGCGCACGCTGCCTGGCACGATCGTGCTCAAGCCGCTGCCCGGCCTGCCCGTCGTCCGCGACCTGATCGTGGACATGACCCAGTTCTTCAAGCAGTACAACTCGATCAAGCCCTACCTGGTCAACGACGAGCCGCCGCCCGAGAAGGAGCGTCTGCAGTCGCCCGAGGAGCGCGAAGAGCTCGACGGTCTGTACGAGTGCATCCTGTGCGCCAGCTGCTCGACCAGCTGCCCCAGCTTTTGGTGGAACCCCGACAAGTTCGTGGGCCCGGCCGGCCTGCTTCAAGCCTACCGCTTCATCGCCGACAGCCGCGACCAGGACACGTCCGCGCGTCTGGACAACCTTGAAGACCCCTATCGTCTGTTCCGTTGTCACACCATCATGAACTGCGTGGATGTCTGCCCCAAGGGCCTGAACCCCACGAAGGCCATCGGCAAGATCAAGGAACTGATGGTGCGTCGCGCGGTATGACCCACCCCCGAAGCGCCTTTGGCGCTCCCCCTCAAGGGGGCGACGCCAGCGGACCGGCAGAGCCGGATCCGCGGCGTCCGCTTGAGGGGGCGGGCGCAGGGCCGCAGATCGCTGATCAGACCCCTGATCCGGACGTTCTGAGGCGCCTGCGCTGGCGCTGCCGCCGTGGCCTACTCGAAAACGACTTGTTCATCGACAAGTTTTTCGAGCGGCACGGAGAAAGCCTGACAACTGGCCTGGTCCAGGGCTTGCTTCAGTTGATGGACCTGTCTGACAATGATCTGCTGGATTTGTTTTTGGCCCGCAAGGAGCCCGACGGCGATCTGGTAAACGCAGAAGTCATGCAGGTGCTGTCGATGATGCGGGTGGCCAAGGCCTGAAGTCCTCTGAAGTTCTGTTTGTTCCCCCCAGTTAAATGCCTGGGTAAGCCTGGACTAAGACCCATAATGCCGGCTTGGGTTTTTCCCTAGTCAACGATAATTTCTCTCTCACAAGACCGATCCCTAGGAGTGCTCATGACACCGTCCGACGTGAAAGCCACCCTGTCGTTCTCCGACGGCAGCCCCAGCATGGAACTGCCCATCTACAAGGGCTCTGTCGGCCCGGATGTGATTGACATCCGCAAGCTGTACGGCCAGACCGGCAAGTTCACCTACGACCCCGGCTTCCTGTCCACCGCGTCCTGCAACTCGACCATCACCTACATCGATGGCGACAAGGGCGAGCTGCTGTACCGCGGCTACCCCATCGAGCAGCTGGCCACCAACTGCGACTTCCTGGAAACCTGCTATCTGCTGCTGAACGGCGAGTTGCCCAACGCGACGCAAAAGACCGACTTCGTCGCCCGCGTGACCAACCACACCATGGTCAACGAGCAGATGCAGTTCTTCCTGCGTGGCTTCCGTCGCGACGCTCACCCCATGGCCGTCATGACTGGTCTGGTGGGTGCCCTGTCGGCCTTCTACCACGACAGCACCGACATCAACAACCCCGAGCACCGTGAAATCGCCGCGATCCGTCTGATCGCCAAGATGCCCACGCTCGTGGCCATGGCCTACAAGTACGCCATCGGTCAGCCCTTCATTTACCCGAAGAACGACCTGTCGTACACCGAGAACTTCATGCGCATGATGTTCGCCACGCCGTGCGAAGACTACAAGGTCAACGACGTGCTCGTGCGCGCCATGGACCGCATCTTCATCCTGCACGCCGACCACGAGCAGAACGCTTCGACCTCCACGGTGCGTCTGTGCGGTTCCTCGGGCACCAACCCCTTCGCCGCGATTGCCGCTGGCGTGGCCTGCCTGTGGGGCCCTGCTCACGGCGGTGCCAACGAAGCTGCCCTGAACATGCTGGAAGAAATCCAGCGCAATGGCGGCGTCGAGAAGATCGGCACCTTCATCACCGAGGTCAAGGATAAGAACTCCGCGACCAAGCTGATGGGCTTCGGTCACCGCGTATACAAGAACTACGACCCGCGCGCCAAGCTGATGCGCGAAACCTGCCATGAAGTGCTGACCGAGCTGGGTCTGCAGAACGACCCGCTGTTCAAGCTGGCCATGGCCCTGGAAAAGATCGCCCTGGAAGACGACTACTTCGTGTCGCGCAAGCTGTACCCGAACGTCGACTTCTATTCCGGCATCGTCCAGCGCGCCATCGGTATCCCCGTGCAGCTGTTCACCGCCATCTTCGCCCTGGCTCGTACCGTGGGCTGGATCGCTCAGCTCAACGAAATGATCGGCGACCCCGAGTACAAAATCGGCCGTCCCCGTCAGCTGTTCGTCGGCTCGCCCAAGCGCGACGTCAAGCCCATCGGCCAACGCTGACCGGCTCGCCGCTGAACGCGGCATCGGCTCCCAAAAAAACCCCGGCTTGCCGGGGTTTTTTTTCCTGCGCCGTGCGCGTGGGGGCATTCCACCAGTAAACCCGCTCCCTGCACAAGGCAATCCTTCTCCCCTTGCCTTAAAATCGTCATCTTTCCCTCCGTGGGGCAGGTTTGCCCTTTGCATTGCCCGTCAAGGGCGTTGGTGACTGAGCATCATGGGACGCACCCTCTACGACAAGATCTGGGACGAGCACATCGTCCACACCGAAGAAGACGGCACGGCCGTGCTGTACATCGACCGTCATCTGGTGCATGAGGTCACCAGCCCTCAGGCGTTTGAAGGCCTGGACATCTCGGGCCGCAAGGTCTGGCGCCTGTCGGCCAACCTGGCCGTGAGCGACCACAATGTGCCCACGACCGACCGCTCGCAAGGCATTGCCGACCCGATCTCCAAGCTGCAGGTCGACACCCTGGACAAGAATTGCGACCGCTTCGGGCTCACGCAGTTCAAGATGAGCGACAAGCGCCAGGGCATCGTCCACGTGATCGGCCCGGAGCAGGGCGCCACGCTGCCCGGCATGACCGTCGTCTGCGGTGACAGCCACACCTCCACACACGGTGCCTTCGGCGCGCTGGCCCATGGCATCGGCACCTCCGAAGTCGAGCACGTGCTGGCCACCCAGACCTTGCTGGCCAAGAAGGCCAAGAACATGCTCGTCAAGGTCGAGGGCACGCTGGCCAAGGGCTGCGGCGCCAAGGACATCGTGCTGGCCATCATCGGCAAGATCGGCACGGCCGGCGGCACGGGCTACACCATCGAATTCGCTGGCAGCGCCATCCGTGACCTGAGCATGGAGGGCCGCATGACGGTCTGCAACATGGCCATCGAGGCCGGCGCACGTGCGGGCCTTGTGGCGGTGGACGACACCACGATCAACTACGTCAAGGGCCGCCCCTTCACGCCGTCAGGTGTCGAATGGGATCAGGCCGTGGCCTACTGGCGCACGCTGCACTCCGACCCGGACGCCAAGTTCGACACCGTCTTCGAGCTCGATGCCACCCAGATCAAGCCGCAAGTGACCTGGGGTACCTCGCCCGAGATGGTGCTGTCCATCGATGACCGCGTGCCCGATCCCGATAAGGAAAAAGACGCCGTCAAGCGTTCGGCCATGGAGCGCGCGCTGCAGTACATGGCGCTGGATCCCAACAAGGCCATCGACGACATCCGCGTCGACAAGGTCTTCATCGGTTCGTGCACCAACAGTCGCATCGAAGACATGCGCGAAGCCGCAGCCGTGGTCAAGAAGATCGGTGGCCGCGTGGCGTCCAACATCAAGCTGGCGCTGGTGGTGCCGGGCTCCGGCCTGGTGAAAGAGCAGGCCGAGCGTGAAGGCCTGGACCAGATCTTCAAGGCCGCTGGTTTCGAGTGGCGCGAGCCTGGCTGCTCCATGTGCCTGGCCATGAATGCCGACCGCCTGGAGCCCGGCGAGCGCTGTGCCTCGACCAGCAACCGCAACTTCGAAGGCCGTCAAGGTGCAGGTGGTCGCACCCACCTCGTGAGCCCGGCCATGGCCGCCGCCGCCGCGATGGAAGGCCATTTCGTGGACGTGCGCCGCATCGCCTGACGGGCTTGGCGGGTCTGATCGATCACCTCATCTGTTTTGTCGTTGGAGCAAGTTCTCATCATGAAACGTCTGGCTGTATTCCTGCTCGTGAGCCTGTCTGTGCTGACCCTGTCTGCGTGCAACACCGTGCAGGGGATGGGCAAGGACATCGAGAAGGCCGGTGAGGCCATCTCCAACGCCGGGAAGAAATAAACCACCATGCAAGCATTCCGTATTCACAAGGGCCTGGTGGCCCCGATGGACCGGGAGAACGTCGATACCGACGCCATCATCCCCAAGCAATACCTCAAGTCCATCAAGCGCACCGGCTTCGGTCCCAATCTGTTCGACGAATGGCGCTATCTGGACGCGGGCGAGCCCGGCCAGGATCCTGCCACGCGCAAGCCCAATCCGGATTTCGTGCTCAACCAGTCGCGCTACCAGGGCGCATCCATCCTGATCGCGCGCCAGAACTTCGGCTGCGGCTCCAGCCGTGAGCACGCACCCTGGGCCCTGGAGCAATATGGCTTTCGCGCCATGATCGCGCCGAGCTTCGCCGACATCTTCTTCAACAACAGCTTCAAGAACGGCTTGCTGCCCATTGTGCTGAGCGAGGCCCAGGTTGATCAGTTGTTCAACGAGGTGTTCGCCTTCCCGGGCTACGAGCTGACTGTTGATCTGGAGCGCCAGGTCGTGATCAAGCCCGATGGGGTGGAGCTGCCCTTCGATGTGCAGCCCTTCCGCAAGTACTGCCTGCTCAATGGCTTCGACGACATCGGCCTGACCCTGCGCCACGCCGACAAGATCAAGGCCTACGAGGCCGAGCGCCTGGCGCAAAAGCCCTGGTTGAACAACCGCATCGTCTAACAACAAAGACATTCCTCGCTGAGATTCCATCATGGTCATGAAGATTGCAGTTTTGCCGGGTGACGGCATTGGTCCCGAAATCGTCTCGGAAGCGGTCAAGGTGCTCAAGGCGCTTGATCTGGCCTTCGAGATGAAAGAGGCCAAGGTCGGTGGTGCGGCCTACGATGCCCACGGCCACCCGCTGCCTGAGAGCACGCTGCAATTGGCGATGGCGTCCGACGCCGTGCTGTTCGGCTCGGTGGGCGATTGGAAGTACGACAAGCTCGATCGTCCGCTGCGTCCAGAGCAGGCCATCCTCGGCTTGCGCAAGAACATGGGCCTGTTCGCCAACTTCCGCCCTGCGATCTGCTACGAGCAGCTCACGCATGCGTCGAGCCTCAAGCCCGAGCTGGTGGCAGGTCTGGACATCCTCATCATCCGTGAGCTGACGGGCGACATCTACTTTGGCCAGCCCCGTGGTCGCCGTGAATCGCCGGACGGTGAGTTCAAGGGTTCGCCCGAAGCCTTCGACACCATGCGCTACAGCAAGCCTGAGATCGAGCGCATCGCCCATGTGGCCTTCCAGGCTGCACGCAAGCGCAACAAACGCGTGACCAGCGTCGACAAGGCCAATGTGCTGGAGACCTTCCAGTTCTGGAAGGACGTGGTCACCGAGGTGCATGCCCAGTACCCCGACGTGGAGCTGGACCACATGTACGTGGACAACGCGGCGATGCAGCTGGTCAAGGCGCCCAAGCGCTTCGACGTGGTGGTGACGGGCAATATGTTCGGCGACATCCTCTCTGACGAGGCCTCGATGCTGACCGGCTCCATCGGCATGCTGCCCTCGGCCTCGCTCAATGCCAAGGGGCAGGGTCTGTATGAGCCCAGCCACGGCTCGGCGCCCGATATCGCCGGCAAGGGCGTGGCCAACCCGCTGGCCACCATCCTGAGCGCGGCCATGATGCTGCGCTTCAGCCTGAATCAGGAAGAGGCAGCAAGCCGCATCGAGCGCGCCGTGCAGGCCGTGCTGGAGCAGGGCCTGCGTACGCCAGATATCTACAGCGAAGGCAGCAAGAAGGTCGGCACGACCGAGATGGGCGAAGCCGTCGTGGCCGCGCTGAAGTCTCAAGGCTGATCGCCTCAGGCACACAAGATTCAATTTGAAGGATAGAAAAATGGCGACGACTCTGGTTGGTTTGGTGGGCTGGCGCGGCATGGTCGGCTCGGTCTTGATGGACCGCATGCAGGCTGAGGGCGACTTCGGTCTCATCGAGCCCCTGTTCTTCTCGACCTCGAACGCGGGCGGCAAGGCCCCGTCGATGGCCAAGAACGAAACCACGCTCAAGGATGCCTACAGCATCGAGGACCTCAAGCGCTGCGACATCATCCTGACCGCGCAAGGCGGCGACTACACGACCGAGGTCTATCCCAAGCTGCGCGCGGCCGGCTGGAATGGCCACTGGATCGATGCTGCTTCCACGCTGCGCATGAAGGACGATGCCATCATCGTGCTGGACCCGGTCAACATGCCGGTGATCAAGAACGCGCTGGCCAAGGGTGGCAAGAACTGGATTGGCGGCAATTGCACGGTGAGCTGCATGCTGATCGGCGTGGGTGCGCTGTACAAGGCGGGCCTGGTCGAGTGGATGTCCACCCAGACCTACCAGGCGGCTTCGGGCGGCGGTGCCCAGCACATGCGCGAGCTGCTGACCCAGTTCGGCACGCTCAACGCTGAAGTGCGTTCGCTGCTGGACGACCCCAAGAGCGCCATCCTCGAAATCGACCGCAAGGTCATCGCCAAGCAGCGTTCGCTGACCGAGGCCGAGACGGCCAACTTCGGTGTGCCCCTGGGTGGTTCGCTCATCCCCTGGATCGACAAGGACCTGGGCAATGGCCAGTCCAAGGAAGAGTGGAAGGGCATGGCCGAGACCAACAAGATCCTGGGGCAAGGCGAAGGCTTCGACTCGCCAGCTGTGCCTGTGGATGGTTTCTGCGTGCGCATCGGCGCCATGCGCTGCCACAGCCAAGCGCTGACCTTCAAGCTCAAGAAGGACGTGTCGGTGCAGGAGATCGAAGCCATGATCGCCGCCGACAACCCCTGGGCCAAGGTTGTGACCAACACCCGTGAAGCCACGATCAAGGACCTCACGCCCGTGGCCGTGACCGGCACACTGACCATCCCCGTGGGGCGCATCCGCAAGCTGGCCATGGGCCCCGAATACGTGGGTGCCTTCACCATTGGCGATCAGTTGCTGTGGGGCGCGGCCGAACCTCTGCGTCGCATGCTGCGCATTCTGCTGGACACGTGATCTGAATTGGACGGGCTAGCGGGCGCATATTCGCAGGGCGCCTGCAACGTCTGGACACAAAATCAATGTCGTTCTTTGTTGCCCCAGGGCGACAATCTATCCCCCTAGTTTCATGCTGGGAAGTTGTTTTCAGCCAGATTTGCATGATGGGGCTCTAGATCAGTAATTGCATGAGCTTGTCACCGTATCTGCTTGATGCTATTGTGTTTTCTGCTGCGTACCGTCTGCAGGTGCTGGCATGTCCGTGGATCGTTTCCCGATCCGGGCTGGCCGCTGGTCGAAAAGCCGACCTCATGACGACTTGGGAGACGCCTTGAAAGATCATTTGTTGTCCGGGCCGCAAGGCCAAAATTCATTTGCCCTGAATAAGGTTGCGGTTGCCGCAGCCTTTTCTGCTTTGGCCGCACTGCCTGTTTCGACGTGGGCGTTGGGCCTGGGCAAATTGAATGTGCAATCGGCATTGGGCGAACCTCTTCGCGCTGAAATCGACGTCACGAGCATGACGCCGGAAGAAGGGGGTTCACTGCAAGTGCGTGTGGCCACGCCGGAAACTTACCGCGCCGCTGGCGTCGACTACAACCAGGTGCTGACCGCCACGAACATCGTGCTGCAGCGTCGCACCGATGGCCGTCCTTACCTGCGCCTCACCAGCGACCGCACGGTGCAGGAGCCCTTCGTCGATGTGATCCTGGACCTGTCCTGGTCTTCCGGCCGACTGGTGCGCGAATACACGTTGCTGTTCGATCCTCCCACCACCCGCCCCACCGCTCAGACCACCTCACCCGTGATCGAGGCGCCGCCCGCCCCGCCGACACCGGCTCCGGCACCTGAGCCTGCCGTGGTGGCCGAGCCCGTGGCCAAGCCTTCCAAGCCGGTGGCGGCTGCACCGTCTTCTGAGCCGCTGAAGGTCCGCAAGGGCAAGAAGGCCGCGCCCGCCGCGTCTGAAGCTGCGGCGAGTGCACCTGCACCCGCCCCGGCACCGGCTCCTGCTGAAGCCGAAGCACCGGCAACTGCCAAGGCCCCGTCCGCTGAAGTGGCGGCACCTTCGACGCCGGCTGGCAAGGCCGACACCGTTCGCGTCAAGCAGGGCGACTCGCTGTCCCGCATTGCCGGGCGCGTGGCCCAGCCTGGCGTTTCGCTGGACCAGATGCTCGTTGGCCTTTACCGCAACAATCCGCAGGCCTTCCAGGGCAATAACATGAACCGCCTGAAGTCGGGCGTGGTGCTCAATGTGCCCACGACCGAGCAGGCCAAGAGCGTCTCTGCCGAAGAGGCGCATCAGGTCATCGTGGCGCAAAGTGCGGACTTCGCTGCCTACCGCCAGCATCTGGCTGGTGCCGTGACCGCGACCACGCCGGAGCAGCCACAGCGTCAGGCCAAGGGCAAGGTGGAAGCCGAAGTCCAGGACAAGAAGCAGGCTGAAGCGCCCGCACCCGACAAGCTCACCCTGAGCAAGGGCGGCATGTCCTCGTCCAGCAAGCCTGCGGCTGAAGACAAGCTGGCTGCCAAGCGCGCCAAGCAGGAAGAAGCCACGCGCGTGGCCGAGCTGTCCAAGAACCTCGACGACCTGCGCAAGCTCAAGGAAAAGACCGCTGCCGCTTCTGCGCCAGCCAAGGTCGTGGTGCCGCCCGCTCCCGCACCTGCACCGGCACCCGCGAAGGTGGTGCCGCCTCCTGCTCCCGTGGCGCCGAGCAAGCCTGCGCCAGCCCCGGCTCCCGCGCCTGTGGCGGCCAGCAAGCCGGCTCCCGTTGCCCCGGCGCCTGCGCCCGTGCCTGCTCCGGCCCCCGCGCCTTCCAAGCCGGTTGCGGCAGAGCCTGCCTCTGCGCCAGCGTCTTCGGTCTCGGTGGCCGAGGCTGTCGCCAGCGCCGCGTCCGAGCAAGCGTCCGCCGCTGCCACGGCCGCCGTGGAGCAAGCCTCCGCGCCGGCGCCTGTGGCTTCGTCGGTTCGCCCGAGCCTGCCCACGCCGCCTGTTCAGGAGCCAGAATCGCCTGGCTTCCTGGAGTCGCTCAACCCGATGCTGCTGGCAGCCGGTGGTGCGGCCGTGGCCCTGTTGGCCGGTGCCGCGATGTACTTCCGCTCGCGCCGCCGTGGCGACACAGGTGAAACCTCCTTCCTGGAAAGCCGCCTGCAGCCCGACTCCTTCTTCGGTGCCAGCGGTGGCCAGCGCGTCGATACGCGTGATGCCACGGGCGGTCCGTCCTCGATGAGCTACTCGCTGAGCCAGCTCGATGCCATCGGCGATGTGGACCCTGTGGCCGAAGCCGACGTGTACCTGGCTTATGGCCGTGACTTGCAAGCCGAGGAAATCCTCAAGGAGGCCCTGCGCAGCACGCCGGATCGTCTGGCCGTGCGCACCAAGCTGCTGGAGGTCTATGCCAAGCGCCGTGACACCAAGGGCTACGAGCAACTGGCTGTGCAGCTCTACAACCTGACCAATGGCCAGGGCGAAGACTGGGCCAAGGCGCAGGAAATGGGCTTGGGCATCGACCCCGAGAACCCGCTGTACCAGCCGGGTGGCCAGCCTTCTGCCACGCCGTTGAGCATCGAGACGCCGAACGACATGCTGGGCGCCAGCACGATTCCGCATTCGGTGATGCCCGCACCCAGCATGCTGGAGCCGACGCAGGCTTCGGTCGCGCCTGTCGCGCCGTCTTACGAGCCGCCGCCCACGCCTGACCATCTGGTTGATCTGGATCTGGACATCTCCGCGCCCGCTCCGCTGGACGAGGTGAACGATTCGGTCTCGCCGCCCACCACGGAAGCAGGTGACCTGCCGCCGCTGGAGCTGCCCGAGGTCGAAACCACCGTGACCCAGCCCAAGGTGCACGCTGAAGATGCCGGTGGCATGGACCTGCCCACGATCACCATGCCCTTCACCAAGGCTGAAGAAGGGCCGGTGGACTTCGATCTGAATGTGGGTGCACCGGCACCTGCTCAGGCCACGGCACCTGCCGCGTTCGACATGGGCGGCCTGAGCCTGGATCTGAACGAGCCCACACAGGCCCCGACCCCGACCCCGGCGCCCGCGCCTGAGGACGACTGGCTGGCTCCTGCACCAGGTTCTGCGCCCGCTCCCACGCCGGCTCCGGCGGTGGCTGCGGCTGATCCGATGCACCGCAAGTTCGAGCTGGCCGAGGAGTTCCGTCAGATTGGTGACGTGGACGGTGCCCGCGAACTCCTGCAGGAAGTGCTGGAGAACTCGCATGACGCGGCGCTCAAGTCCAAGGCCCAAACCATGCTGGACAGTCTGGGCTGATGATCCATGCAAGGTGAATCTCCGGGGTTGAAGGCGCCTGCCGCCTCGGCCCCGGCGGGCGAAGCAAGCGGGCCTGGGTCCGCGAAGACAGGGGCGATCCGGCGGGTCGCCCTTGGTGTTTCTTACCTGGGTTGTGCGTACAAAGGGTGGCAGAGCCAGCCCGATGGCGGCACGGTGCAAGACACCTTGGAGGCAGCACTCACCGAATTCGCCACCAAGCCCATCAAGGTCTTGTGCGCGGGGCGTACCGATGCGGGCGTGCATGGCATCAACCAGGTCGTGCACCTCGACACCGATATGGCACGGGCGCCTTTTTCCTGGGTGCGTGGCACCAACACCTTCTTGCCCAAGGACATCGCTGTGCAGTGGGCCGCCGAGGTGCCCTTGCGGTTTCATGCGCGCAACAGCGCCATCGGGCGTCGCTATGCCTACATCCTGCTGCAAGCCCCCGTGCGTCCCGCGCTGGAGTCCGGGCGCGTGGGCTGGGTGTTCAGGCCGTTGAATCTGGAGGCCATGCAGGAGGCCGCCTCGCATCTGATCGGCGAGCACGACTTCTCGTCCTTCCGCTCCTCGATGTGCCAGTCCCCGACGCCTGTCAAACTGCTGCGCGAGATCCGCATCACACGCAGTCCATTGCCAAGCCGGCCTGTCCAGGCTGCGTCGTTCGATGGCGCCACGCCTGATGTCTACCCGGAGGCGGGGCAAGGCCCGATGTCGGCTCTGGATGGGCGTGGTGCTTATTGGCGCTTCGATTTCGAGGGCCAGGCTTTTCTGCACCACATGATCCGCAACATCATGGGCTGCTTGCTGGCCGTAGGGACGGGAACCAGGCCGGCATCGTGGGTGCAAGAAGTGCTGGCTGCGCGCCGCCGTGAAGTGGCCGCACCCACCTTTGCGCCGGATGGCCTGTATTTTCTTGGGCCCGCCTATGACCCCGCCTGGGGCTTGCCCAACGTCACGCCTGCGCTAGGCTGGCTGCCGGCAGGCTGATCCAGAAGCTGGAGCCTTGTCCCAACTGGCTGCTGAAGCCGATCTGGCCATTCATCGCTTCAAGCAGCTTGCGCGTGATGCTCAAGCCTATCCCCGTGCCCGCTATCTCGGATCCACTCTGATCCAGGCGATTGAAGGGCTCGAACACATGGGCTTGCTGCACCTCGCTGATGCCCAGTCCATTGTCGGTCACGCTCAAGGTCCATCGCGTGCCCGCTTGTTGGCAGGCGATCCTGACATCGCCGCCCGCCCGGTTGTACTTCACGGCATTGCTCAGAAGGTTGATGAGCACCTGCCGCAATCGCAAGGGGTCGGCCAGGACCATGGCGTGATCGGCGGGTGCCAGCGTGACGTGCACACCCTTGCGGGTAGCCTCGGTCTGCACCATGGCGCAGGCCTGCTCCGCCACGGTGCCCAAAGAAACAGGCTGGATCTTGGGCGTGCCTGCGCCCGCTTCCAGGCGTGAGAGCTCCAGCACGTCATCGATCATGGCCAGCAGATGCCAGCCCGCTTGCGTGATCTGGCCGAGGTATTCGCGCTGTTTGTCGCGTGGGGCGTCCTGCAAGGTGGCGTCCATCACCTGGGCGTAGCCCAGCACGGCATTGAGTGGCGTGCGCAACTCGTGGCCCATGCGGGAGAGGAACTCGCTCTTGGCCTTGCTGTCGGCCTCGCTGCGCGTGGCCTGTTCGCGCATGCCCTGGGCCTCCAGTTCGGCGGTGATGTCGCGCAGCGCGTAGACGGCTGCACTTTCCAGGGACTGCAGATGCAGTGGTTCTCGATGCCATTCGGCCAAAAGCGTTCTGCCATCCAGCGTGTGGACCTCGGCACGTGTCGGGCCTGCGTCGGCGTCGATGTGGACAAGCTCATCGAAGCGCCGCCCCTGCAGCGCATGGGAGTCGGTGGCGCCGAGCATGCGGGCCCCTGCAGCATTCATGCGGACCACGCGGCCCTTCTCATCCACCAGGCAAAGCAAATTGGGCGAGGCGTCGAGCATGGAGCGCTGCAAGGCTTCCCCCCGCTGTGCACGGTCGAACTGCATTTGCAGACCCTCGCGTATGGCACCGATCAACACCGTGGGAATGACCGCAATCAGCATGGGCAACACAACAAGGATGGCCCTGGCATCGGTGGGCAGCACAGCCTGGTAGGCGCCCAGCGCGAAGCTGGTGTTGAGCACCACCGACGCCAACAAGGCCGCCAGCGCCGCGACGACAAAGCCCCCGAAGAGCGCCGTGAAGACCAGGGCAGTGATCACGTAGGCGAAGGGGAAGGGCAGCCAGCGCAAGGCACCCCAGCAGGTGAAGGCGACCAGGCCGAGGGCCAGTGGCACGCCAGGGCGTCGCAGAGAGGTGAAGTCAAGGCCCTTGGCCATGATCCACAGACCCAATGGCAGCAGGGTGGCCACGCCGAAGAAGGAACTGATCAACCAGGACAGCCACAGCTGCGTCACAGATGAGCCCAGCGGCGCGCCCGCGAGATAGGGCACCGTGATGGCGGCCACCGAGGCACCCACCATGGAGGGCAACATGCCTCCCAGCGCCAGAGAGAGCAGCAACTGCCAAGGGTCCGTGACGGCCTGGCGTGGGTGCGCGTGATGCGTCAACAGCCAGGTGGCCAGCACGATCTGGGTGAGGTTGGCCGGCACGAAGGAGATGGCGATGCGCCAAGGGTCGCCATAGCTCAGATTGGCCAGGGGGATCACCAGCGCAAGCGCGGCGACCAGCCAGGGGCGCTGGCGGGACGGCAGCAACAGCAGGTAGATGCTGGCAAACGCGTCAGGTAGCCACATCGTGGCGATTTCCTGCGGTTGCCGCGAGAGGTCAATGCAAGCCAGGGCCAGCAGGTAGTAGATCAGGGCTCCCGCCAGAAGCTTTTGAGCCAAGGCTCCGTGCCCTTCGCTGGGCAGTACCCAGGCGGGGAGGTCCTTCTTGGCGTGCGCGCGGTCTTGGAGCATGCAGGAGGCCTCCCGATAGGGACTGGTCTTGGGGGTGATCCGTCCGAATCTTCATATTAGCCGACTTTGAATCAGGGGTAATAGATATTGTGCTGGTGGCTGTGGGGCAAAGCCATTCAGCCTGGTGCTCGCCGGACGCGGATCTTTTTGAGAAAATGACAGACTCGATTCCCACGGGCTGCCAGCCAGCCTTTCTTTTCAGGATGCCTCTTTCCCCTGAGCACCGCACGCGCATCAAGATCTGCGGTCTGACCCGCGAAGCCGATGTGGACGCCGCCGTCGAGGCCGGTGCCGATGCCATCGGTTTTGTGCTTTATGAAAAAAGCCCCCGCTACGTGGACAGCGATCGTGCCGCCGCGTTGGCCAAGCGCTTACCGCCCTTCGTGACGCCGGTGCTGCTGCTGGTCAATGCCTCGACCGAACTGCTGAGCCGGGCGCTGGACGCCGTGCCCAACGCGCTGCTGCAGTTCCATGGCGACGAGACGCCCAGCCAGTGCGAAGCCCTGGAGCGGCCCTATATCCGTGCGGCGCGGATGGCGCCCGGTTTCGATTTGTTAGACTTCGCCCTGTCGTTTTCCACCGCCCAGGCTATGTTAGTGGATGCTCACGTTGAGGGCTACGGTGGAGGAGGGCAGGTATTTGACTGGTCCCTGTTGCCAAAGCAGCTGCCTCGTCCCATGATCCTGTCGGGTGGATTGCACCCGGGCAATGTGAGGGATGGGGTGATCGGCGTGCGGCCCTGGGCTGTGGATGTGAGTTCGGGCGTGGAGTCGGCCAAGGGCATCAAGGATGCCGTGCTGATGCGCCAGTTCTGTCAGGCCGTGCGGGCGGCCGATCGGCAATGCGCCGAAGCCGCATGAGGGCGGAGCCTTCACCTTGACAGGTGTTGCCCCGCGTGGTGAGTTCATTGAGAGTGACATGCTGAATTACAACCAGCCCGACGCCAAGGGCCACTTCGGCCCGTACGGCGGGACCTTCGTCTCCGAGACCCTGATCCACGCGCTGAATCAACTCAAGGATGCCTACGAACACTACCGTCATGACGACGCGTTCAAGGCCGAGTTCCGTCGCGAGCTGGCCAACTTCGTCGGGCGCCCCAGCCCCATCTACCACGCGGACCGCCTCAGCCGCGAGCTGGGTGGCGCGCAGATCCACTTCAAGCGCGAAGACCTCAACCACACCGGCGCGCACAAGATCAACAACGTGATCGGCCAGGCTCTGTTGGCCAAGCGCATGGGCAAGCCCCGCGTGATCGCCGAGACTGGTGCAGGTCAGCACGGCGTGGCCACGGCCACCATCTGTGCGCGCTACGGCATGGAGTGCGTGGTCTACATGGGTGCCGAGGATGTCAAGCGCCAGTCGCCCAATGTCTACCGCATGCACCTGCTGGGCGCCAAGGTGGTGCCGGTGGAGTCTGGTAGCAAGACGCTGAAGGACGCGCTCAACGAAGCCATGCGCGACTGGGTCACCAACGTTGAGAACACCTTCTACATCATCGGTACGGTGGCCGGCCCTTCGCCTTATCCGGCGATGGTGCGCGACTTTCAGACCGTGATCGGCGAGGAGTGCCTGCAGCAGATGCCCGGCCTGATCGGTCGCCAGCCCGACGTCGTGATCGCCTGTGTGGGCGGCGGCTCCAATGCCATGGGCATCTTCTATCCCTACATTCCACATGAAGGCGTGCGATTGATCGGCGTGGAGGCCGCAGGTGAGGGTGCCGACAGCGGCAAGCATTCGATGTCGCTGCAAAAAGGCGTGCCCGGCGTGTTGCATGGCAACCGCACCTACCTGCTGCAAGACGCCAACGGCCAGATCACCGAAACGCATTCGATCTCGGCCGGCCTGGACTACCCCGGTGTGGGCCCCGAGCACGCATACCTGAAAGACATCGGTCGCGCCGAGTACGTGGGCATCACCGACAAGGAAGCGCTGGATGCCTTCTCGCGCCTGTGCCGTACCGAAGGCATCATCCCCGCGCTGGAGTCCAGCCATGCCGTGGCCTATGGCATGAAGCTGGCCGCCACCATGCGCCCCGATCAGCACGTGCTGGTCAACCTCTCTGGTCGTGGTGACAAGGATATCGGCACCGTGGCCGACCTGACTGGCGCCGAGTTCTACTGCCGTCCTTCCTGCCGCGGTCAATCGGTCAAAGGTCAGGTCAATGGGGGCGTGGCATGAGCGCCCACTCCAAAGTGATCACCCGCCTCGACAAGACCTTCGCCACGCTCAAGGAGCAAGGCCGCAAAGCGCTGATCCCCTACATCACCTGCGGCGACCCTTTCCCCGAAAAGACCGTCGAGCTGATGTGGGCCATGGCCGATGCCGGTGCCGACGTGATCGAGCTGGGCGTGCCCTTTTCTGACCCGATGGCCGATGGTCCCGTGATCCAGCGTGCAGCCGAGCGCGCCTTGACCAAGGGCATCTCGCTCAACCACGTGCTGGACGACGTCAAGGCCTTCCGCACCCGGAACGCGACCACGCCCGTGGTGCTGATGGGCTATGCCAACCCCATCGAATGCTATGACCAGCGCCATGGGGCCGGCAGCTTCGTGCGCGATGCCAAGGCTGTGGGTGTCGATGGCGTGCTGGTGGTGGACTACCCACCCGAGGAATGCGAAGAATTCGCTGCCCGCTTGAAGGCTGCGGATCTGGCGCCCATCTTCCTGCTGGCGCCAACGTCGACTGAGCAGCGCATGGCCGATGTCGGCCGTGTGGCGGCCGGTTATGTGTATTACGTGTCGCTCAAGGGCGTGACCGGTGCAGGCCACCTGGACACCGCCGCCGTGGCCGACATGGTGCCCCGCATCCGCGCGCATGTGAGCGTGCCCGTGGGCGTGGGTTTTGGTATCCGTGATGCAGCAACCGCGAAGGCCGTGGCTGCTGTGTCTGACGCCGTCGTGATCGGTTCGCGCATCGTCCAGTTGCTGGAAGCGCAGACGCCCGACACGGTGGTGGCTGCTGGCCGCGATTTCATCGCCGAGATCCGCCAGGCACTCGATTCCTTGAAAGGAAACTGACAATGAGTTGGCTTGAAAAACTGCTGCCTCCCAAGATCCATCCGACTGACCCGTCCGAGCGTCGTTCGGTGCCGGAAGGCCTGTGGGTTAAGTGCCCTTCTTGCGAAACAGTCCTCTACAAGAACGACCTGGAAGCCAATGTGAACGTGTGCCCAAAATGCGGCCACCATCACCGCATTGGCGCGCGCGCCCGTCTGGATGCCTTCCTGGATGCCGAAGGCCGCTATGAGTTGGGCCAGGAGGTGTTGCCGGTCGACGCCCTGAAGTTCAAGGACAACAAAAAGTACCCCGATCGCCTCAAGCAGGGCATGGAAGCCACGGGCGAGACCGATGCCCTGATCGTCATGGGCGGCTCGGTGCACAGCATTCCGGTGGTTGCGGCTTGCTTCGAGTTCGACTTCATGGGCGGCTCCATGGGCTCCGTGGTGGGCGAACGCTTCGTACGTGGTGTGGAGGCTGCCGTCGACCAGAAGACGCCCTTCATCTCCTTCACTGCCACGGGTGGTGCCCGCATGCAGGAAGGCTTGCTGAGCCTGATGCAGATGGCCAAGACCAACGCGGCGCTCACTCGTCTGGCCAAGGCCAGGCTGCCCTACATCAGCGTGCTGACCGATCCGACCATGGGTGGCGTGTCGGCCTCGTTTGCCTTCATGGGCGATGTGGTGATTGCCGAGCCCAAGGCTCTGATCGGCTTTGCTGGCCCTCGCGTGATCGAGAACACCGTGCGCGAAGTGCTGCCCGAGGGCTTCCAGCGTGCCGAGTTCCTGCTGCAAAAGGGCGCGGTCGACATGATCATGGACCGGCGCGAGTTGCGTCTGGCGATCGCCCGCCAGCTGGCCATCCTCACGCGCCAGCCGGCTGATGCCGTGTCGGCTTGATGTTCTGCGCTGGTCGAGCGTGAACTGATCTGCCTGGGCCAGCCTACACGCTGGTTGCAAGAAGCGGGCTGCGCTGGGGTGCGGCCCGTTTTGTTTTCTTCCGATTGATTTCTCCGCATGCGCCCCCAGCTTCCCCAAGCCACCATGAGTTCGTCCACCGATACCTCCCCAACCTCGCCTCGCACCCTGGGCGAGTGGCTGTCGCATTGCGAGCGCCTGCACCCTGTCGCCATCGACATGGGCCTGGAGCGCGTGGGGCAGGTGTGGCAGCGCACCGGCATCACCCTGGGCACGCCACTGGGTCGTGAAGACGAGGGCCTGGATGTGCCTGTGGTGTTCACGGTGGCAGGCACCAATGGCAAGGGCTCGACCTGTGCCATGCTGGAAGGCATCCTCATGGCCTCGGGCTTTCGCACCGGCGTGTACGGGTCGCCTCACCTGGTGCACTTCGAAGAGCGCTGTCGCATCATGGGTGAGCCGGTCAAGGCCGAGGCGCTGGTGCCGCATTTCGAGCGCATTGAGGTCGCGCGTGGCGACACGCCCTTGACCTACTTCGAGTTCACCACACTGGCCATCATGAGCCTGCTGGCCTCCTCGGGGCTGGATGCGGTCATCCTGGAGGTGGGGCTGGGTGGTCGGCTGGATGCCGTCAACGTGGTCGACACCGATTGCGCCGTGATCACCAGCATCGACCTGGACCACATGGACTATCTCGGGCCTGACCGCGAGTCGATCGGCCGCGAGAAGGCCGGCATCATGCGGGCTGGCCGCCCAGCCGTGGTGTCGGATCCTCAAGCCCCGCAAAGCGTGGTGGACCACGCCCGGCAGCTTGGTGCCGACCTCTGGCTGTTCGGGCGCGACCACAATTACGCGGGTGACCGGCAGCAATGGTCCTGGGGCGGGCGAGCCAAGCGCTTCAATGGCATGGCCTACCCGGCCCTGCGCGGGGCCAACCAGTTGCTCAATGCCTCGGGCGTGCTGGCGGCGCTGGAGGCCATGCGTCAGCGCCTGCCGGTGTCGGCGCAGGCCGTGCGCACGGGGCTGGCCACGGTCGAGTTGCCAGGGCGCTTCCAGATCATCCCGGGGCAGCCCACGCTGATTCTGGATGTGGCCCATAACCCCCATGCCGCTGCGACCCTGGCTGTCAACCTGGACCAGATGGGCTTTTACCCACGCACCCACGCGGTTTGGGGCGCGATGGCCGACAAGGATGCCGCCGGCATGATCACCAAGTTGCGCCCATTGGTGGACGCCTGGTACTGCTGCGATCTGCCCACGCCCCGGGCCGCTTCGGCGGCGCAGCTGCAGCAGGCCATCGAGGCCGATATCGCGGCGCATCCCGGTGCCACCGCCCCCAAGGCGACCGTGAGCGCGCATGCCGATCCGATGGCCGCGCTCAAGGCCGCGCTGGCGGCGGCGGACCCCACGGATAGAATCGTGGTCTTTGGGTCTTTCTATACCGTAGGCGGTGTCATGCACGACGGCTTGCCCAAGCTGAACGCGCCTCACATGCCAGCGGCCTAAACATTGGCTTGAAGCCACTCTCAGCCCACCACCGAGCATGCCGCTGCCTTCGTTTCTCCAGCGCCTTCGCCAAAAGTCCTTCTCGGGCCAGGCCGTGTCCGACGCCGCCCCGCTGACGTCCGCCGATGTCGAGCTGGCCCGGGCCCGTGCTCGCCGCCGCCTGGTGGGCATGGTCGTGTTGGTTGGGGCCGGTGTGATCGGCTTTCCCTGGCTGTTCGAGACGCAGCCGCGCTCCATGTCGGCCGATGTGCAGATCGTTCAGGCCGGCGGCGATGCGGGTGAGGTGCAGATTGCGGGCAGCAGTGCACCGGCTGCGCGCTCGCCACGCAGCGTGGCTGGGCGCGTGGCGGTCTCCGAGATCGTCGAGCCCAAGGCGCCTGCCGTGCACGAGGAGCCTGCCAAGGTCGTGGACGAGCCTGTCGAGCCCACCACGCGTGAGCCCGAGCCCAAAGCCATGGCCAAGCCCGCCAGCAAGCCGGTTGAGAAGCCTGCCATGAAACAGGCGGACAAGCCCGCAGCCAAGGACAACGCAAAAGACAAGGCCAAGGATCAGCCCAAAGCCCAGGCGAAATCTGACAAGTCCGCTGACAAACCCGCCGATAAATCAAGCGACAAGGACAAGGCTCCCACCCGCTACGTGGTGCAGTTTGGCGCCTTTGCAGACGTCAACACCGCGCATGAGGCCCGCATGAAGGTCGAGCGTCTGGGCATCAAGACCTATGCCCAGCAGGTGGATACACCGGCGGGCAAACGCATCCGTGTACGCATGGGGCCGTATGCCGACAAGGCTGAAGCCGAGAAGACCTTGGCGACCCTGCGCAAGTCCGGCCTGAGCGGCGCCGTGCTGACCCTGTGATGGATGGTGTGACCGCGTCGGGTGGCTACGCCTGGACCTTGCCTGACCTCCTGTTGCTATTGGGCCTCGCGCTGTCCGTGATCGTGGGTGCCTGGCGTGGCCTGGTCACCGAAGTGCTGTCGCTGGCGGGCTGGGGCGTGTCGTATTTCTCGGCGCAGTGGTTTGGTGCTGGCGTGGGTGCGAACCTGCCGGTAGGAGAGCCCGGGCAGCGCTTGAACGTGCTGGCCGGGATGATCGTGGTTTTTGTCCTCGCCTGGCTGGTGTGGGCGCTGCTATCGTGGGCGCTCACGCAAGTGGTGAGGGCCTCGCCACTCAGCGCACCTGACCGGTTGCTGGGTGCGGTGTTTGGATTGATGCGCGGCCTGGTCGTGGCCCTGGCGGTGGTGACCCTCGCGGGCATGACGCCGATGTCTCACTGGCCAAGCTGGCAGACGTCACGCGGTATCGCGTTGATGCAAGTGGTATTGAAGGGGCTTCGCCCCGTGTTGCCCGAGCAGGTGGTCAAATTCCTGCCTGAGCAGCCCTGAGCTGATTCGAGATTGTTGTTTTTCAAGAGGTGAACCATGTGCGGCATCGTTGGTGTGATTTCCAAGACGCCCGTCAACCAGCTGATCTATGACGCGCTGCTGCTCTTGCAGCACCGTGGTCAGGATGCGGCCGGTATCGTCACGGCCGGCCCCGATGCGCACGGTCGCAAGTTCTTCATGCACAAGGCCCGTGGCATGGTCAAGGACGTCTTCCGCACCCGCAACATGCGCGCGCTGTCGGGCACGGTGGGCCTGGGTCAGGTCCGCTACCCCACGGCAGGCAATGCCTTCAACGAGGAAGAGGCCCAGCCCTTCTACGTGAACGCGCCCTTCGGCCTGGTGCTGGTTCACAACGGCAACCTGACCAATGCCCACGCCCTGCGCAAGGAGCTGTTCGACATCGACCGCCGCCATCTCAACACTGACAGCGACACCGAGGTGCTGCTCAATGTGTTCGCTCATGAGCTGGAACTGGCCGGTCGTGAACTGCCGTTGACACCGGCTGCGGTCTTCAAGGCCGTGCGTGCCGTGCACAAGCGCATCAAGGGTTCGTACGCGGTGGTCTGCCTGATCGCCGGTTATGGCCTGGTGGCTTTCCGCGATCCCTTTGGCATTCGCCCCATGTGCTATGGCGAGGCCGATCTGCCCGAAGGCCGCGAGGTGATGGTGGCCAGCGAGTCCGTGGCGCTGGAGGGCACCGGTCACCGCTTCGTGCGCGATGTGCAGCCTGGCGAAGCCCTGTTCATCGACCTCGATGGTGTCGTGCATGCCGAGCAGTGTGCCGAGAAAACCGTCCTCAACCCTTGTATGTTCGAGTACGTCTACCTGGCGCGGCCTGACTCGGTCATCGACGGCGTTTCGGTCTACCAGGCACGCCTGGAAATGGGCGAGACGCTGGCGCAGCGCGTGGTCTCGACCATGCCGCCTTCCGAGATCGATGTGGTCATCCCCATCCCCGAGTCCAGCCGCCCCTCGGCCATGCAGCTGGCACAGAAGCTGGGCAAGCCCTACCGCGAAGGCTTCGTCAAGAACCGCTATGTGGGCCGCACTTTCATCATGCCGGGGCAGGGCGTTCGCAAGAAGTCCGTGCGCCAGAAGCTCAATGCCATCGGCCTGGAGTTCAAGGGTCGCAACGTGCTGCTGGTAGATGACTCCATCGTGCGCGGCACCACCTCCAAGGAGATCGTGCAGATGGCCCGCGAGGCTGGTGCCAACAAGGTCTACCTGGCCTCGGCCGCACCGCCCGTGAAGTTCCCCAACGTCTATGGCATCGACATGCCGACCAAGGCCGAACTCGTGGCCCATGGCCGTTCGCTGGAAGACATCCGTCAGATCATCGGCTGCGATGCCTTGATCTACCAGGACGTGGATGCCATGAAGCGCGTGGTGGGCAAGCTCAACCCGAAGATCGCAGGCTTCGAGGCCTCGTGCTTCGACGGTGTCTACATCACCGGCGATGTCAGCATCGCAGACTTCGCGGCGATCGAGTCGCAGCGTCTCACGCAAAAGGACGAGGATGACGCCGTGAACTCGCGTCTGGCCTTGCAGAACACACCGGATTGATCTTTTCACAAAAGGCCCGCGCCGGATGAGGTCGGGCCTGACAGGAGGCCCAAACATGGCCGAGTCTGACAACAAGAAAAACGACAAGAAGCGCCTGCCCCGCAAGGACCTGCCGCTGGATGCCCGCATCGAGACCCTGGCCGTGCGCGAGGGCCTGCCGCCCACGCAATGGGGTGAGAACTCGGAAGCGCTGTTCCTGAGCAGCAGCTTCAACCACCCCGATGCCGCCACGGCGGCCGCGCGCTTCGCCAACGAAGAAGAAGCCTTCGTTTACACGCGCTTCACCAACCCGACGACGATGATGTTCGAGCGCCGCCTGGCCGCGCTCGAAGGCACCGAGGCCTGCATCGCCACGGCCAGCGGCATGAGCGCCATTTTGCTGACCGTGATGGCCTTGCTCAAGGCGGGTGACCACATCGTGTGCTCGCAAAGCGTGTTCGGCTCGACCATCACCCTGCTGCAGACCCAGTTCGGCAAGTTCGGTGTGGAGACGACCTTCGTCTCGCAGACTGATGTGCAGCAATGGCGCGAGGCCATCAAGCCCAACACCAAGCTCCTGCTGGCGGAGACGCCCAGCAACCCGCTGACCGAGGTCTGCGACATCCAGGCCCTGGCCGGCATCGCGCACGCCGCTGGTGCCTTGCTGGCCGTCGACAACTGCTTTTGCACACCCGCCTTGCAAAAGCCCGTCGAGATGGGTGCCGACCTCATCATCCATTCCGGCACCAAGTACCTGGATGGGCAGGGCCGCGTGCTGGCCGGTGCCGTCTGCGGGCCGGATGCCATCATCAATGGCCCCTTGATGAGCACGCTGCGTGGCGCGGGTATGACCTTGTCGCCTTTCAATGCCTGGGTCGTGCTCAAGGGGCTGGAGACCCTGTCCATCCGCATGGCCGCGCAAAGCGCCAATGCCCTGAAGCTGGCGCAGTGGCTGGAGCTGCAGCCCGGCGTGGACAAGGTCTACTACCCCGGCCTGCCCAGTCACCCACAGCACGAGCTGGCCATGAAGCAGCAAAACGGCAGCGGTGGCGCGGTGGTGTCCTTCACCGTCAAACCCGCAGCGGGCGCGATCACCGTGCAGGGCAAGAACCTGAACGACGAGGCCCTGCGCCTGCGTCAGGCCGCCTTCCACGTCATCGACAGCACGCGCCTGTGCTCGATCACGTCCAACCTGGGCGACACCAAGACCCTCATTACCCACCCGTCGAGCACCTCGCATGGCCGCCTGACGGAAGACCAGCGCCTGGCTGCCGGCATCACGCAGGGCATGATCCGCGTGGCCGTGGGCCTGGAACACATTGACGACCTCATGGCCGACCTGGCCCGTGGCCTTGACAACTTGAACGCATGACCAAACAAGTACGCACCCGTTTTGCCCCGTCGCCGACCGGCTTCATCCACCTGGGCAACATCCGCTCGGCCCTGTATCCATGGGCCTTTGCACGCGCCAACCAGGGCGTGTTCATCCTGCGCATCGAAGACACCGACGTGGAGCGCTCCTCGCAAGAGGCCGTGGACGTCATCATCGAGGGCCTGAAGTGGCTGGGCCTTGACCACGACGAAGGCCCCTACTACCAGATGCAGCGCATGGACCGCTACAAGGAAGTGCTGCAGCAGATGCTGAACAAGGGCCTGGTCTACCCCTGCTACATGAGCACCGAAGAGCTGGATGCCCTTCGCGAGCGCCAGATGGCCAACAAGGAAAAGCCGCGTTACGACGGCACCTGGCGCCCTGATGCCGGCAAGACCTTGCCGCCCGTGCCCGAAGGCGTCAAGCCCGTGTTGCGCTTCAAGAACCCTCAAGGCGGCTCGGTCGTGTGGGAGGACAAGGTCAAGGGCCGCATCGAGATCAGCAACGACGAGTTGGATGACCTGGTGATCGCCAGACCCGACGGCACACCCACCTACAACTTCTGCGTCGTGGTGGACGACATGGACATGGGCATCACCCACGTGATCCGTGGCGACGACCACGTCAACAACACACCGCGCCAGATCAACATCTTGCGGGCACTGGGCCAGGAGCCGCCCGTCTACGCCCACTTGCCCACGGTGCTCAACGAGCAGGGCGAGAAGATGAGCAAGCGCCATGGCGCCAAGGCCGTCACGCAGTACCGCGACGAAGGCTATCTGGCCGATGCCATCGTGAATTACCTGGCCCGCCTGGGCTGGAGCCACGGCGACGACGAGATCTTCTCGCGCCAGCAGCTGATCGAGTGGTTCAACCTCGACCACCTGGGCAAGAGCGCCGGCCAGTTCGACGAAGCCAAGCTGCGCTGGGTGGCCCAGCAGCACATGAAGACCGCCGACGACACCTTGCTGGCAACTTTGGTGACCGAGCAATGGGCTCGCAGTGGCATCGAAGTGCCTGCTGCCTTGAAGACTGGCGACAAGCTCCAGGCCATGTGCGCGCTGTTCAAGGACCGCTGCGCCACCACCGTGGAACTGGCCGATTGGCTGGGCATGTACGTGGCACCCGTGGCCGCGCCAAGCGAAGAACTGGCCGCCCAACTGACCGACGCGAACAAGCCCGCGATCGCTGCGTTGGCCAAGCGGCTGCAAACGGCCGAGTGGGAGAAGGGCGCCATCAACCAGGCCATCAAGGACACCATGGCCGAGTTTGGCTTGAAGATGCCGCAGGTGGCCATTCCCGTTCGCCTGCTGGTTTGCGGCCGTGCGCAGACGCCTTCTGTTGACGCCGTGCTGGCCTTGTTCGACCGCGAAGTGGTGTTGCAACGTTTGCAGAAAAATGACTGAAGCTTGCCATAGCTGAAAATATCGGTATATACTCTCAGTCTCGCTTGAACGACGCTTTGTTCGACAAAACAAAGCAGCCGGGCAGCCTCAGTAGCGTCAGCGAATTGGGGGTATAGCTCAGCTGGGAGAGCGCTTGCATGGCATGCAAGAGGTCAGCGGTTCGATCCCGCTTACCTCCACCAACAATCATCGAGGTTGAACTCGAAATTGGCGGGTGGGTCAGGTTGCAGTGTTGCCGGTGAAGCGTCGATCAGGTTGCATGAAGGATTCAAGTCCCCTTCGTCTAGAGGCCTAGGACACCACCCTTTCACGGTGACTACAGGGGTTCGAATCCCCTAGGGGACGCCAAGTTTTGACGGCGCTTGGATTGAGCAATCAATCGAAGTCGTCACCGACGCGGAGTGGTAGTTCAGTCGGTTAGAATACCGGCCTGTCACGCCGGGGGTCGCGGGTTCGAGTCCCGTCCACTCCGCCAAGCTCTTTATGAGGCATTGCTGGTGACACAGCAGTGCTGTTGATGGAATCAGTCTCGGTGCCAGTTTGGCGCCCTGCCGTGCCAAAAACGCAAGTGAGCACGATGGGGGTATAGCTCAGCTGGGAGAGCGCTTGCATGGCATGCAAGAGGTCAGCGGTTCGATCCCGCTTACCTCCACCATTCACAAGGTGGGCGAACCGGTAGCGAGGCTCAGTTCCGTCAGCGACAATTGAAATAAGACGCAAGTCCCCTTCGTCTAGAGGCCTAGGACACCACCCTTTCACGGTGACTACAGGGGTTCGAATCCCCTAGGGGACGCCAAGTTTTGACGGCGCTTGGATTGAGCAATCAATCGAAGTCGTCACCGACGCGGAGTGGTAGTTCAGTCGGTTAGAATACCGGCCTGTCACGCCGGGGGTCGCGGGTTCGAGTCCCGTCCACTCCGCCAAATATGCAACGCCCTGATGCGAAAGCGTCAGGGCTTTTTGCTTTGGAGCCAGGTGTGTGCCAGATGGGCTCTTTAGATCGCCCGCCGCCGCCTGAACCACACCGCCAGCACGCTCAAGCCACCCACTACCAGCGCGCCCTCCCGTGGCTCCGGGACTGCAGCCGCGCTGGTGATGCCGATCAGGTGGCCGCTCCCACCGCCGAACGCATAGGTTCGCCCTCCCAGGTAGGCATTGCCGGCCAGCAGCGCGTCGTAATAGATGTTGTAGTCACTGCTGATGCGCTGCAACTGCGTCAATCCATCTTGCAGGTCGATCAGCCCGACATAGAGGGCGCCGCCAACACTGGCGTTGCCATCGACCACGTCATAGCGGCTGCCCGTTCCCAGCGACAGGGCCGACCAGGCGAAGTTGCTGACGTAGCCTGCGCGTGATGCGCCCAAGTCTGCCCCAGCCACGCCGATCTGATGTAGGCCATTGCCAAAGAGCAGCAGATCAGCCTTCGTGGTGTCCCACAGCTTGGCCTGCGTGCTGTGGTTGAGGAAGTCGCCTGTTATGAGAAAGTCTGCATGACTGGCGGAGACCCAGCCTCCCGTCGTCACAATCAGATCAGCAAAGCTGTTGAATGCATTGCTGCTCAGGTATCGACCGTCGTTGGTGAGCGTGCCATTGATGACGGCCCGGCTGCTGTTGACCTGGATGGTGCCGCCTTCCAGGTTGTGGACCTTACCGTTGATGGTGCCGCCTGCGCCTTGGAAGAAGTAGTGGCCCTCGTTGTTTACGCCGCCCTGGGCTGTCACCACGACATTGTGGTCATGCAGGACCGTCCCCTCGAAGGCAGACACTGTGAATGTGTTGACCTGGAGGCTGCCTCCCGCTTGCAGGCGCATGGTGCCTCGGGTGAGGGTCACGTTCGATTGCGTGACGCTGCCCGCGATGATGGCACCCCCATCGCCAACCTCGATCGAGCCACTGCCCAGGATGGTGCCGTTGTTGTTGATCTGGCCACCCAATATCTTGCCGTGGTTGACCAAGATGCCATCGTTTTGTAGCAGTCCGCCTGTGCTGGCGATGATCTGGCCCTGGTTGACTTGCGTATGGCCGGACTGATTCACCAGGGAGGCGCCGTCGTCGATCCTGACTCGGCCGCCCGCGCCGAGATTCACCACGCCGCTTTGAGCGTCGCCCAGCGCGAAGTGTGTGCCGCTGTACAACATCAAGGTGCCATTGGCGCGGTTGTTCAGTATGCCGCCCGTGAAGTCATAAGTTTGGTTGCGTTCCAGCGCGATCTGTGCGTCAACGCCGTCGACACCGCCGTTGTTCAAGGTGCCCTGATTGAGCAACTTGCCCAAGCCCAGCGCAAACGATATGCCGCCAAGGTTGTCCAGGGTGGCCCCAGCCTGATTGATGAGCTGGCCTCCATGGATGAGAACCGTGCCCTTGTTGGTGAAATGACCTGCATTGATCAGCACGTCAGCCACATCGATGTGGCCGTTGTTGTTCAGTTGCGCGCCCTGGTTGTTAAACAGGTCTTGGCTGTTGAGCGTGCCGTTCACCTTGAAAATGCCGCCGCTGAAGTTGATGACGCTACCGCCCGCATTTTGCGTGTAGCCCTGGGCCACGCTCAAGGTGGCGTAGTTCCTCAATGAGCCAAGGACGCTGAGGTTCACCACGCCGGATTTGGCATCGCCCAGCACGAAGTCACGGCGCAGGGTGATGTGACCCAGCGCCTCGTTGTTCAGCGTGCCGCCCGTGAAATCGAACCGGCTGCCGGCTGCGAGTTCAAAGTTGCTGTCGGCGATGCTAATGGTGCCGTGGTTGACCAAGGTGCCGCTGCTTTCTGTGCGCACGATGCCTGTGCCAGGGTCCAGCGTGGCTCCGGCAAAGTTGGTGAAAGTGCCCGAGTTGATGATGCTGATGCCCGCCATCTTGCCGCGGTTGTTCACGGCGCCCAGGTTGGTGATGGAGCTGCCTGCTAGCGCGGTCCAGTCACCGGCGTTTTCGATGAGCGCCCCCGCATCGTTGCGCGTGCTGGCGCCTTGAAATTGCACGGTGGCGTTATTGATGAAGGTGGCGCTCGCATGGTTGTGAAGGCTGCCGCCGATCACGATCTGCCCTTGGTTGATCACACGGCCCGAAAGGCTTTCGAAGCCCGTGAAGACCTTCAGGGTGCCTTGATTCCACAAGGTGCCGCTGTTGTTCAGTGCAGCCAGGGGCGAACCAGCCACTGTCAGCATGCCAAAGTTGTTCAGCCAGGCGTTGTTGCTCAGCGCCGCTTTTGCCTGGAAGTTGAACGTGTTGGTGAGGTAGTCGGCGTTGTTGATGAGGCTACCTTCACTGACGAGCCCATCCATACCGATGGTCACGAAATTGCCCTGGATGACCCAGGTGTCGCCCGCAGGAGGCGTGCTGTTCAAGGTGCACGAGAAGCACGGTGGCAGATAAATGGTGTCTGCATGTGCACAAGAGAGGGCCGCGCTCAGGCCCAGGAAGACGCACAGTGTTCGGGCCCGCGGACGCTGTTGTGAAGGCGTGCGCAGGCCATGCTCCAAGTGGATCATTTGGTAACTCCCCGAAGTTCAATGGGCAAAGGGCGACGACAGGTTTGGTGAACCCAGCGTCGATGGTGTTGAACTGCTTTTGATCATGGGGGCCGAGCCCCGCCTCATTCTGTTGAGGCGCGCACGAGACGTCTTCCCCTAGGCCTAGGGGGCACCGTGCATGGTTCTTGATGTGCGCTAGATCCAGCGTCGAGGAGGCTCAATTCCCCATGGAAGGCGGCGCGGGCTCACGCCTGCCGAACATGGCCCAGCTCTCGATCACCATCACGATCTCGTCGCGCTGGTTGAGGGCTTCCCACACGGTCTGCACCAGGCCGACATGTGGCTTGCTTTTCATCGGGCGCGTACCCAGCACCCGCATGCGAGCACGGATCTCATCGCCCACCATCACGGGCTTGAGCCACTTGAGGCTGTCCAGACCAGGCGAACCCAGGCTGCTCGAATCGAGGATGAAGCCGTCGCACATCAGGCGCATCACCATGCTGGCCGTGTGCCAGCCGCTGGCCGCGAGGCCCTTGAACAATGAGGCCTTGCCTGCTTCCTCGCTGAGGTGAAAAGGTTGCGGGTCGAACTGGCTGGCAAAGGCAATGACCTCATCACGTTCCACCTTCTTGGGGCCGAACTCCATGGTCAGGCCCTCGGTGAAATCCTCCCAGTACCAGCGAGGTGTCTTGGTCGTCATGGCGTGATGGTCCTTGTGCGGCGTTCAATGGCCTTTTAGCGCTGTGGGCTGGCGCTCAGCTTGGCATGGGGCACGGGCTCGCCTGACGTGCGGCCGAGCTTGGGTGCGGGCAGGGCAGCACCTTGATTCGACAACCAAGTCCCTGCCAGGATCAGGGCCGTGCTGCCCACCATCATGATGCTGACGTGCTCCCCCAGGAACAGAGCGCCCCACACCATGCCGAACGGCGGGATCAGAAAGGTCACAGTCAAAGCACGGCTGGCACCGATGCGGTCGATCAGACGATAGAAGATCAGGTAGGCCACGCCGGTGCATAACAGCGCCAGCATGGCGACAGCACCCCAGGCTTCATGGGACACGGCACCCCAAGCAGACATGGAAAGACCGGCGGCATGGCCGGTGGCTGCGGGTGGGCCCATCCACAAGGCCGGCCCCGTCAGGACCAGGCTGGCCATGGCCAAGGTGCCGGCACAGTTGCTCAAGGGGCTGAGCGTGCCCAGATAGCGCTTGTTGTAGTGCACCGCGAAGGCATACATCAAGGTCGAGCCCAGCGCCAGGGCCGCAGCCCAGTGCGCGCCGGTGCCTTCGAACTGGTGACCGTCGCTGGCCAGCACGGCGACACCGATGAAGCCCAGTGCCAGCCCGGCTGCACGCCACACCGAAAGCTTCTCATTCGCCCACAGCCAACCGACGATGGCGCCCCACATCGGCGTGGTGGCATTGAGGATGGACAGCAAGCCGGCAGGCAGATGGCGGGCAGCCTGCCCAAGACCCAGGAAAGGCAGGATGCAGGACAGCAGGGCGGCCCCTGCCAGTTGGGGCCAGTGTCGCAGCAAAGCCGAGCCTTCTCGATGCAGCAAGACCAGGGGCAGCAACATCAGCGTACCGCCCGTGACACGGATGGCCGCCACGCCCAGTGGCCCCAGCGCAGGAGAAGCCACACGCAAAAAGAGGAAGGAGCTGCCCCAGATGGCGGCCAGCAACAAAAGTTCGAGCAAGTCCCTGGGTTTCATCCGGCCATCCTAGCGGGATTGCAAAAAACCCACCGTGCACCTTGATTCATGGGGTTAATGCGCCCCGAAGTAGCGTGAAATGCCCAACTGTCATGTCAGCATCCCTAAAATCCGTGCTTCTCGACGTCCACCTCTCATTGAAAGACCACCATGCAAGTTGCCGCTTCCATCTTCAAGGCCTATGACATCCGTGGCGTCGTCGGGCAAACCTTGAACGAGGCCGTGGCCGAGCATCTGGGGCGTGCCTTCGGTACCGAGGCGCTCAAGCTGGGCGAAAAGGCCGTGGCCATCGGTCGTGACGGCCGTCTGTCGGGCCCTTCGCTGAGTGGTGCGCTCATCCGTGGCCTGCGCTCGACCGGCATCAATGTGATCGATCTGGGCGCCGTGACCACGCCCATGCTGTACTACGTGGCCGCCACGCGAGGTGATCAAGGCTGCCACAGCGGCATCCAGGTCACGGGCAGCCACAACCCCAAGGACTACAACGGCTTCAAGATGGTGCTGGCCGGCCGTGCCATCTATGGCGACGACATCCAGGGCTTGCGCCAGCGCATCGAGAAGGAAGACTACGCCACCGGCGCGGGCAGCCTGGCTGAGGTGAACGTGCTGGACGAATACACCAAGCGCATCGCCGGTGATTGCAAGCTGGCCCGCCCGATGAAGATCGTGGTGGATTCGGGCAACGGCATTCCCGGCGCATCGGCGCCCGGCATCCTGCGTGCGCTGGGCTGCGAGGTGATCGAGCTGTATTCCGAGGTCGATGGCGACTTCCCCAACCACCATCCCGATCCTTCCAAGCCCGAGAACCTGGTCGACCTGATCAAGGCCGTCAAAGAGCATGGCGCCGAACTGGGCCTGGCTTTCGATGGCGATGGTGATCGCCTGGGTGTGATCACCAGGGAAGGCCACAATATCTTCCCGGACCGCCAGATCATGCTGTTCGCCCAGGACGTGCTGTCGCGCGTGCCCGGTGCGCCCATCATCTTCGACGTCAAGTGCAGCCAGCGCCTGGCCGTGGCTATCCGCGAAGCCGGTGGCGTGCCCACCATGTACAAGACCGGCCACAGCCTGGTCAAGGCCAAGCTCAAGGAGTTGAACTCACCCTTCGCTGGTGAAATGAGCGGCCACATCTTCTTTGGCGAGCGCTGGTATGGCTTTGACGACGCCACCTACACGGCCGGCCGACTGCTCGAAATCCTCAGCAAGGAGGCGGACCCGAGCGCCGTGCTCAATGCCTTGCCCACGAGCTTCAGCACGCCCGAGCTGAATGTGGCCTGTGCCGAAGGCGAGCACCATGCCGTGATCGAGAAGCTGCGCCAGACGGCCACCTTTGAAGGCGCCGAGCTGACCACCATCGACGGCCTGCGCGCCGATTACCCCGATGGCTTCGGCCTGGTGCGCGCCTCGAACACCACGCCGGTGCTGGTGCTGCGTTTCGAAGGCCACACGCCCGAGGCGCTGGAGCGCATCCAGAAGCACTTCATGGCGCAGATCCTGGCGGTCAAGCCCGATGCCCACGTGGGTGCATCGGCCCACTGAGCGCTGTCGCCAAGTTTTGACGGACACGGCCCTCACACCCTGGTTGGCCAGGCAGGCCTACAGCCTCCTGCTGCGACTGGGCACGCCGGCCTATCTCTGGCGCCTGTGGTCGCGCGGCAAGGTCGAGCCCGCTTACCGGGAGGCCTGGCCACAGCGCCTGGCCTGGTACGACCAGGCCTACCGTGATGCCTGGCAGTCAGGCGTGGGGCAGCCCGCGCGCCCCGTGGTGTGGCTCCATGCCGTCTCGCTGGGCGAAACCAAGGCCGCCACGCCGCTGATCCAGGCCTTGCGCCAGCAACACCCCGGCATGCGCCTGCTGCTGACCCATGGCACCGCCACGGGCCGGGAGGCAGGGCGCGCCTTGCTGCAAGCAGGCGATGTGCAGACTTGGTTCCCTTTCGACACGCCCGGCGCCGTGCGGCGTTTCCTGCGGCTGCACCGGCCTCATATTGGTGTGTTGATGGAGACCGAGGTCTGGCCCAATGTCCAGCACGTGGCCCATGCCATGGGCGTGTCGATGGTGCTGGCCAATGCGCGCTTGAGCGACAAGAGCCTGCGTCAAGGGCAGCGGCTGGCTGCCTTGATGCGGCCGGCCGCGCGGGCGCTCCAGGTCGCGCTGGCCCAGACGGAGAAAGACGCGCAGAGGTTGCGCCTCATGGGCGTGTCAGACGTTCGAGTCTGCGGCAACGTCAAGTTCGACATCGTACCGTCGCCCACGCTGCTGGCGCAGGGACAGGAGTGGGCCCGCATGTCCGCCCGTCCCATCGTGCTGGCCGCCAGTTCGCGCGAGGGCGAGGAGCCTGGCTTGCTGGATGCGTGGTTGGCCCGGCGTCAGCAGCACGCAACCCCCGGCGCCGATCTGGCACCCAGGTTGATGATCGTGCCGCGCCACCCGCAGCGCTTTGACGAGGTGGCGGCCATGGTGGCCGATAAAGGCATGACCCTGTCTCGCCGAAGCACCTGGCCCGAGGACCGACCCGACCAGTCGGCGCTGGCGGCGGAGGTCTGGTTGGGTGACTCGATCGGGGAGATGCCGGCCTATTACGCCTCGGCCCAGGTAGCCCTGCTGGGCGGCAGTTTCGCGCCCCTGGGCGGACAGAACCTGATCGAGGCCGCGGCCTGCGGCTGCCCCATCGTCATGGGCCCTCACACCTTCAATTTCGCCGATGCGGCCGATATGAGCGAAGAGGCAGGCGCAGCATGTCGGGTGCAAGATATCACTCAAGGTGTTACTAAATGCGTCCAGCTTTGCACTTCTGACGCGCGATTTTCCATGGCTGAAAAATCCCGATTGTTTGCCCGCCAACACCAGGGGGCCGCGCACGCCATGGCCACCCTGATATGGGGGTTCTCCCACCCCTACCTTAGGGGTAACGTTTAGAAACAAAGGCGCGCACAATAGGTGCATTCGCTCAAAGAGTGAGGTTTTTCATGCAGTTCGCCCATCGCATCGCCATTGCAGCCCTGGCCCTGACGGCCTTCTCTGCACAAGTGCAAGCCAAGTCGCAAGACCTGGGTCCCGTGACGTCCGCGGGTACCACTTTCGGCAACACCTTTTATTCGGACGTCGCCAACTTCACGGACTACTACACCTTCACGCTCGCCAATCCGGGTACGGTGTCGGGTTCGACGGTGGACACGTCTTACGTCCTATTCTTCTCCAAGGATGTGAAGCTCAACTCCCTGACGCTGACCAACGCCGGTTCGTCGACCGTTCTGGCCCAGGACACCTCGCCAGACGCCTTCACTTTCTCCGGTCTGTCCGCAGGCACTTACACCCTGGCTGTGAACGGTTCCGTGTCGGGTGCCCTGGCCCTTTCCGGCAGCTATAGCGGCAGCATCAAGGCCGTGTCGTCTCCCGCGCCCGAACCTGCAGACATCGCCTTGACGGTGGTGGGCCTGGCGGGTGTGGGTTACATGGTGCGCCGTCGCGCTGCACGCTGATCGCTTGCCGATTGGTTGCCGATCAATAGCCCTGCGTGACCGATCTCTCAAAACGGACCTTCGGGTCCGTTTGTTTTTGGGATTTCGCATTTCATCCTGTGAACATAATGGTGCACGCCCGCCTTGTTCGCGCGGGACCGTGTGTGGAGACGCCTGAAGATGTATCGCCCAAGTCATGGATCCAAACGCCTGGTGAGGCTCTGCTTGAGCGGGGGCATCGCCGTGGGCTTAGGCCTGCTGCTGGCGGGCTGTCCTGGCAAGGAAAAGCCGACGGACACATCGCAGATCGCCGCGCAGGTCAATGACAGCGAGATATCCGTTCACCAGGTCAGTGCGGCGCTGGAGTCTCAGCCAGGCCTGGCCGAGCGCCTGGGTGAAGCCGGGCCCAAGCGCGTGCTCGACAGCCTGATCGACCAGGAGCTGGCGGCCCAGGAGGCCAAGCGCAATGGGCTGGACACTACGCCTCACGTGTTGCAGTCGATGGAGCTGGCCAAGCGTGAGGTGCTGGCCCGGGCCTATCAAGACCAATTGGCCGAAAAGGTCGTCATGCCTGATTCCGAGGCCGTGGACCGCTACTACGAGGCTCACCCCGAGCTGTTCGCCAAGCGCCGCCAGTACACCTTGCAGGAGACGCTGGTCAGGGCCCCAGCCGACAAGCGCGCCGTGCTGGCCGAGCTCAAGGGCAAGGTGGAGAAGCAAGACAGCGCCGAGGCCATCAACGCGCTGGTCAATGAAAGCGGTCTGCCGCACAGCAGCCGCAACAGCATGCAGTGGGCCGAAGGCCTGCCCATGGACCTGCTGCCGCAACTGGCGTATTTGAAGGTTGGGCAGTCGGTGGTCATCGACAAATCGGAGGGCCTGCTGATCCTCACGCTGCTCAACGCGATAGAGGCGCCGCTGACCCGCAGCCAGGCCGGCGGCGCCATCCAGGCTGCCATGATGGCCAGCTCTCGCCGCGAGCTTGTTCAAAAGGGCATGGAGGCTTTGCGCCAGAAGGCCAAGATCCAGCGCATGGGTTCGTTCGCATCAGGTGTGGCGGCGGCTTCATCTACCCCGGCCTCGTCCACACCATGAACCCGCCCCTGGCTCTGGCCTCGTCTTCGCCCAGAGCTTTCTGGGCTGTGATCGCCCTGGGCTGGCTAAGTCTGGCGGCACCCAGCTTCTGGGATTTCATGTTCGGGCAGTGGTCTGCCTACAGCCAGGGGCATGAGTTGCTGCTGCTGGCCGTGGTGGCCTGGCTGATGTGGCGGCAATGGCCTGCACTGGATGCCTTGCCCGATCGCATGCCGCCTTGGTGGGCTTGGGGTGCTTTGGTGGTGGGCTGCCTGGCCTATGCGCTGGGGCGCACGCAGGAGTTCATCCGCATCGAGATGCTGTCATTGTGGTGGATCAGCCTGAGCGTGCTGCTGGCCTGCAAGGGCTGGGCGGGCTTGCGGCGCACATGGTTCATCTGGCTGTTTGCCTTGTTCATGATTCCGATCCCGTTTTCGGTGGTGCTGATGCTGACGGCGCCGTTGAAAGAAGCCGTGTCGGCCGTGGCCACGCATGTCCTGGGCGGCGTGGGCTACCCGGTCGGGCGAAGCGGTGTCGTGATCACCGCGGGGCAGTATCAACTGCTGGTGGCCGAGGCCTGCGCGGGCCTGCAATCCATGTTCATCCTGGAGGCCATGTGCCTGCTCTACAGCTACCTGGTGGGCCACCCTTCCTGGCTGCGCAACGGCCTGCTGGCGGCACTGGCGATACCCGTGTCCTTCACGGCCAATGTGGTGCGGGTGATGATCCTGGTGCTGGTGACCTACCATTTCGGTGACGCGGTGGGGCAGGGCTTCATCCACCACTTCGCTGGCATCGTGCTGTTTGCCGTGGCGCTGGCCTTGATCGGTGGCATCGATGCCCTGCTGGGCTTCGTGCTGCCTGATGAGCCCAAGAATGGGTGAGCCCGCGATGTACAGCCGCATGCGCACAGCCTGGATCATGGCCATCGGCATGGCCCTCACGGCAGGCCTCAGCCATGTCCTGAGCCCCAAGCAGCAGGTCGAGGCACAGATGCGGGCCTCGATGCCGCTGGAGCAGTTGTTCCCCACTGCCTTTGGGCCCTGGCGGCTTGACCCGGCTGCAGCCGCGCTCGTGCGTCCTGCTTTCGAGCGGGCTCGTCAGTTCAAGATGTATGACCAGGTGCTGGAGCGCACCTATGTGGATGGTGTGGGCCGGCGCATCATGCTGTCGGTGGCCTATGGCCGCCAGCAATCGGTGGGCTTGCAGATGCACAGGCCTGAGGTCTGCTACCGGGCTGGTGGCTTCAAGGTGAGCGATGTCGAGCCCGGCCGCTTGACCCTGTTGGGGCGTGAGGTACCGGTGACGCGCCTGTTCGCGAGCATGGAAGGCCGCCCCGAACCCATCACCTACTGGCGTTTGCTGGGCCGGGAGCTGATTGCCGACGAGGCGCATTTCAAGCTGCGTCAGCTGCTGCCCGGTGCTGCTCCAGGCGGGATACCAGATGGCCTGCTGGTGCGCATCTCCAGCCTGGACGACGATCTGCCGCGCGCCTACAAATTGCAGGCTGACTTTGCGCAGGCCATGAGCCAGGCCTTCACGCCCACGCAGCGGGCACGTGTACTCGGTTGGTGATCTTGAGCTGGTGAGTGCGCGCAGGCGGGTGCCTCAGACCACCAGGTCCTGCCACTCTGGATGGCGCCGGATATAGAGGCGCACATAGCTGCACAGCGGGTTGACCTTGTAGCCCTGCTGGCGTGCCCAGGTCAGCGCGGCTTTCACCAATGCGGCAGCAATGCCCCGGCCTTCGAGCTGGGGTGGGACACCGGTGTGGGTCATGTGCACGACCTGGCCATCGAGCTGGTAGTCGGCTTCGCTGCGCAGGCCATTGATGGTGGTTTCGAAGCGCCCGATTTCGGGCTTGTGGACGATGTCCAGTGAGGCGGATGCTTGGCTCATGAGCTCGATTGTGGCTTACACCAGCCCCAGCCCGCCCAGCACGGTGCCGGCCACCACCAACCAGATCAGGGATACCTTGGTTCGCCAGACGAGCAAGGCGATGACCACGCTGAGCATCAAGGCCTTGGGCTGCGTCTGCAGAGGCGGTGCCAGATGCCAGCCCGTCGCCAGCAGCAGCCCCATGGTCACCGGCACCATGCCCGCCTGAAAGGCCTGCACGCTCAGCCAGTGCCGACGTGTGGCCACCCAGCGCGATACGGCGAGGGCCAGGGTGGTGGAGGGCAGCATGATGCCCAGCATGCTGATCAGGGCGCCGCCCAGCCCGCCGCTGTACCAGCCCATCAAGGCCACGAACAGCACATTGGGGCCGGGCGCGGCCTGGGCCAGGGCGATGGACGAGGTGAAGTCCCCATCATTGAGCAGGCCGCTGTCGGTGACCAGGCGGCGGTGCATGTCGGGCACCAACGTGATTGCCCCACCGATCGACATCAGCGACAGCGCCAGGAAATGACCGAAGAGCGACCACCAGACATCAGGCGCCCACATCAGCGGCGTCATGATGAAGCGCCTTCCTGCATGGCCCGCCGACGCAGCAGCACGTAGGTGCCGACGCAGGTCAGCGATCCCAATCCCAGCAGCACCCAGACCAATGGCCAGTGCGCAAAAGCCATCATGGCAAAGGCCAGGGCGGCCAGCGCGGCACAAGCTGGCCAACCCAGTACATGGTCCTTGATGGGTGCAGCCAGCTTGAGCACAGTGCCCACGATCTGGCCAGCGGCCACGGCGGCGATCCCGCTCAAGGCGCCTTTGATCAAGCCCTGCATCTGGTGGACATGGGATGCCTCGCCGAGCAGCCAGGCCAGCGCGAGCATCAAGGCCATGGGGGCGGCGATCATGCCCATGAGGGCCACGAGCGCCCCACGCCAGCCGAAGAAGCGGTCGCCGATCATCAGCGACAGGTTGCAGACATTGGGGCCGGGCAGCACCTGCGCACCGCCGAGCAGCTCGACGAAGTCTTGCGGCGTCAGCCAGCGGCGGCGCTCACACAGCTCGCGCTGGGCCACGGCGATCACGCCACCAAAGCCCTGCAAGGCCAGGATGGAAAAGGCCGTGAACAGGTGCCACAGGGACTGTGGCCGCTCAAGTGCTTGCGCTGCGCCCCCTGGCGCGGCTGACGCTTCAGGCATAGACCGCCACGACCTGGTAGCCGAGCGCGGCCAACTGGCCCTGGGGCGACCACAGGGTGGTCTTTTCGTTGACGTAGCCTTCGCCGGTGGCCAGGGCGTCCTTGTCCATGCGCCAGAAGCCATCGGGCTCGGTCACCTCGACCGGGCGCAATTCCAGTGCCCATGAGACGGAAGACGCAGGCGCAAAGCCCTTGAGCTGGCCCAGCGCTGGTGTCGGGCCGGCATCGGCCAGCAGCACGGCCTGCAGTTCGGCGTCCACGCCTTGTGTCTCGTGCAGCTTCACATGGGTGCGGCTGTGCCACGCCTGGCCACCTGTGAAGGGCATGGCGCCTTCGGCGTGGCGCATGTCCACGTGCTGGGTGAAGGCGGGCGTCAGATTGGGCACATAGGGCCACTTCATGGCTTCGTGCGGTGCCTTGGATTCGGCCTTCTCAGGGCGCAGATCGGGCAGGGAAGACTCTCGACCCGTGCCGAACACACCCAGCAACACGCCGCCGACCTGTTCCTGGCCTTGCTCGTCGCTCTGGGTGACGCGGGCTTGAACCTGTCGCACATTCTTGCCCTGGCGCAGCAGGATCACGTCCACGTGCATGACGCCTGGTGTGACGGGGCCCACGAAATTGGTCTGCAGGGCGCGCAGCGGCCAGTCGGCACCGCACACATCGCGCATGGCCTGCACGACCAGTGCCGACAGCAGGCCACCAAAGGTGGTGCGGCCCTGACCCCAATCTGGCGTGACCCGGAAATCGACGCGGTGGTCCTCGTGCTGGCGGCTGGCCAGGATCTGGCCGAGGGTGGTGAAGGACGCGGCGGTGTCGCTCATGGGAAGACCTGCTGAATTGAACAGAGCCCCATTATCGAACGATCGTGCTTTTTTTGCTGGAGTCCGAATTTCCGAGTAAATGTTCGATCTGAACGGCCGGCACCGGCCGGCTGTAGAGGTAGCCCTGAACCACGTCGCAGCCCCGGCTGGCCAGGAAGGCTTCCTGGTCCGGCATCTCGACGCCCTCGGCCACCACGTTCATGCGCAGACCGTGCGCCATGGAGATCATGGTGCCCACGAGCTGGGCGTCGCTGTCGTTGCCGGGCAGGTCCTGCACGAAGCTGCGGTCGATCTTGAGCTGGTGCACGGGGAAGCGCTTCAGATAAGCCAGCGAGGAGTAGCCCGTGCCGAAGTCGTCGATCGACAGGAACACGCCCAAGGCATGCAGCATCTGCAGGAACTGCTCGGCGCCCATGCCGGATTCCATCAGGCCGCTTTCGGTGATCTCGATCTCCAGGCGGTGGGGCGGCAGGCCGGTGCGGTTGAGGATGCGCGAGAGGCGTTCGACCACACCGCCGCGGCGGATCTCGCTGGGCGAGAGGTTGACGGCGATGCGGCCGAAGTCGAGGCCGGCATCGAGCCAGGCCTTGCCCTGGCGGCAGGCCTCCTGCAGCACCCACTCGCTGAGCGCCACGATCATGCCCGTCTCTTCCATGACCGGGATGAACTGGTTGGGACTGACCGAGGGCAGGCAGGCATCTGATTCGACTGGCGCGTTCAGGCGCACCAGGGCTTCCACGGCGGTGACCTTGCGGTCTGACAGACGGATCATGGGCTGGTAGTGCAGCACGAACTCGCCATGCTCCACCGCGCGGCGCAGGCGGGTTTCGAGTTGCAGGCGCGAGGTCGCGTCGCTCGTGAAAGACTCGGTGTAGAAGCTGAAGCTGTTGCGACCACGACGCTTGGATTCGTACATGGCCGCGTCCGCGTTGCGCACCAGGTCGCCAGCGGTCTGCCCATCGGCCGGGAAGAGGCTGATGCCGATGCTGGCGCGCACATAGACCTGCTGACCGCCATCGAGCGTGAAGGGCTGGTTCAGGGTCTCCAGGATGGCAGTGGAGACGTGCGCAGCCTGCTGCGGATGGCGCAAGTGTTCCAGCACGAGGATGAACTCGTCACCGCCGAGCCGCCCGAGCGTGTCTTCCTGGCGCACGCGCTGGCGAAGGCGCTGCGCGACCTGCTTGAGCAGGCTGTCACCGGCGGCGTGGCCCAGGCCGTCGTTGACGGTCTTGAAGTTGTCCAGGTCGATGAAGACCACGCCAACCAGGGTGTGATGGCGCTGCGCCAGGTTCACGGCATGCGCCAGGCGTTGGTGGATCATCACGCGGTTGGGCAGCTCGGTGAGCGGGTCGAAGTGGGCCATGCGGGCCAGGCGCTCTTCGGTCTGCTTGAGCTGGGTGATGTCGGTGAACACGCCCACGAAGTGG
>RXJQ01000033.1 GCA_003963115.1 Burkholderiales bacterium | reverse complement strand
CTGATGTAGTTGTAGCGGATCACGGTACCGGCCGAGCGGTCCTTGATGGCGTTGCCCATGGCACCCGAGCGCAGCGCTTCGAAGCGGTTGAACTCATAGGTGATGTTCACGCTTTCCATGTAGACGTTGTGCTCGTGCTCATCCCCCACCACACCATTGCCATAGATGTAGTTGCCGGCAATGCGCAGGTTCTTGGTCACGGCGAAGTCGCCATCGTTGGTCGACTTGCTGTAGAGACCGTTGGTGCAGTCGTGGATGATGTTGTCGGCGATCGTGATGTTCTGGCCACGGTCAACCCAGATGCAGGCGCCGAAGGTTTCGTAGGGGCGAACGGTGCCGGTGGAATCGGTGAAGGTGTTGGAGGGGTTGGCGCCACGCAGCTCCAGACCGTCGATCTGGATGTATGTCGGGTAGGCCGTCCAGCCTGCAGTTGAGAGGGGCTTGACCACGATGATCGAGCGGGTCTCGTGCAGGATGTTGCCGTAAGCCAGACCCCTGCGAGAGATGGCGTTCTGGGCGTCAAGGATCGGTCGCTCGCCATTGGGGCCCTTGACGCCGCAGACGCGGATGGGGGCGGTGGCGGTGCCATTGCCAGACAGCATGAATTTGCCGCGATAAGGCGTGGCGCTGTAGAAGATGCGGACTGTGTCGCCAGCAGCCAGCTTGTCCCAGGGGACCAGGTCCAGTGTGGCCAGTTGGCCGGATGCGGCATCAGGGCCGACCTGGTAGTCCTTGCCCTTGCCCGAGGGCAGGCAGGCGTCGACCACAGTCACGGCACTTGCCGACGGAGCAGGAGCAGGAGCCGGTGCTGGAGCAGGCGCGGGGGGCGGTGCAGGAGCGGGCGTCGGAGCGGGGGCTGGTGCTGGTGCTGGCGTCGGTGCTGGAGCAGGCACAGGAGCGGGTGTCGGTGCTGGGGCAGGTGTGGGGGTCGGTGCAGGGGCCGGCGCTGGGCTTGGGGCCGGGGTGGGCGCTGGAGCAGGAGCAGGCTCAGGTGCCGGCGCGGTCGATGGCGCCCCAGCAGCGCTGGCATCCGTTGGTGTGGCAGCGGCTCCACCACCACCACCGCCGCCACCGCAGCCGGTGATCGCAGCGCTTACGCTGACAATGGCGATGCAGCTGTTGAGAAAGCTCAGGCGCTCGGTGTGGGCGGCGAGCTTGGAGGCGATCGGGGTGGAGCTCAATGTCAAGGTGAACCTCAGTGTTCTGTGCGCATCTGGGTGCGGATGGTGTGAAGCGTATTCAATAAATCGATCACGACAACGACGTATTTGTATGAAGACGTTTCAAAGGGGCATCCGCATTCGCGGGATCTGGCCGGGAAGATGGGTTTACTAAAACTTTTTGGTGGTATCGGGATTCGGCTGAATGCAAAAATAGTCACAAACCCGCGCATAAGGGCTTGATTTTTTCTCGCGATGCGGGATGTGTTCGGTTGATCTGGTTCTGAAGGGTTTGATGCAACTTGATGCAAACTCTGTCTGCCCCGGCGCTGCTGTCTTGCGACTTTGTGCACGATTCGGCGCAGGTCGTCGTTTCCAGGGTTGTTTGGCGCACTTCGGCACGGTTGCCCAAGATTGTGGAATTTTGCACACATGATGAGCTGAAACATGCCGGAGGCCACCCCCTAAACCGAGGGGCGCTGATGCGCGGTCTGTCCGATTTCAGTATTCAAGCCCCAAAAAGGAGACTTCGAATATGTGAATTAGGTTCGGGGGCTTGGTTGGTACTTGGGGATATTCCCAGGAGTATGTGGCGGTTCGGGTGGGTGGGATTTTTTGATGCCACGGCTGGCCTGGCGGGCGGTCAAGTTGGTGGTGGCCGTGTTTCATTTTTTAGAAACCGGTGCCTGCTTCCAGGCAGTTGGGGGCTCGCTGCACTGCAGCACACCGCTAGAATCAAGACCCTTTGTATCCGTTGTATTTGCCGGGGGGCATGTGCTGAAGATTGCAATTATTGGCTGCGGCAAGATCGCGGATGGCCATGTCGAGCAGATCAGGGCGATTGGTCGTGGCGAGGTGGTGGCAGTCTGTGACCGCGAACCCTTGATGGTCGAGCAGCTTGCGGTCCGCATGGGGATTCCTGGCCGCTTCACCGATGCCGAGGAGATGCTGCGAACGTGCAAGCCGGACGTGGTCCACATCGCCACGCCGCCCGAGTCCCATGTGTTCCTGGCCAGCCTGGCGCTGAATGCGGGCTGCCACGTGTTTGTCGAGAAGCCTTTTGCCCTGACGGCCGCCGATGCCCAGGTCATCCTGGATCTGGCCAAGCGCCTGGGCAAGAAGGTCAGCGTCAACTACCTCTACAACTTCGAGCCACCTGGGCTGGAGCTGGAAGTTCTGCTGGCCAAGCGCGCGCTGGGCGACATCGTTCACCTCGACACGCTGTATGGCTACAACCTCAACGGCGACTACGGTCTGGCGGTGATGTCCGACCCGGGGCACTGGGTGCACCGTCTGCCGGGCAAGCTTTTCCACAATGTGCTGGACCATGTGCTGGCCAAGGTCGTGGCTCATATCGGCGATGACGTCGAGGCCCAAGTTCTGGCTTTCCGTCGCCGCCCCGCCTCAGGTAACCCTGTTCTTGATGACCTGTGTGATGAACTGCGTTTCATGTTGCGCAGCGGCGGCACCACGGTGACAGGCCTGATCAGTGCACATGGCCGTCCGGTGGCGCACGCCTTGCGCGTGGTGGGCACCAAGGACACGGTGGAGCTCGACTACACGGCGCGCACACTGGTGAAGTCAGTCAATTGGTCGCAGCCCAGTTCGCTGGGGCGCTTGTTCCCCGCTTTTGTGCAGGCCAAGGCGTTCTGGCGCAATGGCTGGCGCAACGTCGGGCTGTTCCGTCGGTACGAGTACCACTACTTCCAGTGCATGCGCGTCTTGTTGAGCCGCTTCTATGACGCGGTCGAGCGCAATACGGCAGACCCCATCCCGCCCGAGCACATCCTGCGCGTCTGTCGCGTCATCGATCAGTTGGTGGTCGGCATGGAGGCCAAGGCATGATGAGGGTTCTGGTGACAGGAGCGGGCGGTTTTCTGGGCCGTCGTATCGTGGACAGCCTGCTGCGGCAGGGGGTGACGCATGTGCGCGTGCATGTGCGCCAGGCCCCGCCCAAGGGCATGATCGAAGACCTGCAATCGCGCTATCCGCAAGCGACCATCGAGGTGGCGCAGGCCAATCTGCTGTCGCGCGGTGCACTGGAGCCGCTGGTGGAAGGTGTGGACTGCGTGGTGCATGCGGCGGCCGGCATGAAGGGCGCGGCGGCGGACATGTTCGCCAACACCGTGCTGACCTCGCGCAATCTGCTGGAAGCAGCCTGTGCGCAGAGGGTGCGCCGCATTGTGCTCATCAGTTCTTTCTCGGTGTACGAGGCGGCCAAGCTGAAGGAGGGCGATGTGCTGTCAGAGTCGACGACGCCGATCGAGCCGGTGGGTGTCGACCGTGGCGCCTACGGCTATGCCAAGACGCGTCAGGAGCACATGTTCAATGAGTTCCAGCGGCAGCACGGCTTCGAGTCGGTGATCCTGCGGCCGGGTGTGATCTATGGTCCGGGTGGTGGTGCCTTGTCCTCGCGCGTGGGCATACGGGCGCTGGGCTTCTTCTTCGCGCTGGGCGGCGGTGCCTTGCTGCCGCTGACCTATGTCGAGAACTGCGCCGATGCCGTGGCCAAGGCCGCCTTGAGTGCACCGGCCGGCAGTGCCTTCAGCGTGGTGGATGACGATCTGCCCTCATGCAAGGCCTACCTCAAGCGCTACTGCCGCGAGGTCGAGCCCATGCGCTGTGTGCCGGTGCCGTTCTGGGCGTTCAGGCTGGGTGCGCGCGTGCTGGTCTGGTATCACAAGCGTTCCAAGGGGCAGTTGCCCGCGGTCTTCACGCCCTATGTGGTGGACTCGATGTACCGCCCCTTGCGCTACAGCAACGCGGCGCTCAAGGCCATCGGCTGGACGCAGCGTGTGAGCACCGAGAATGGCATCAAGCTGTCCTTCCAATACTTCAAGGAGCAGTTGCTCAAGAAGTGAGGCTTGGCTTCACGGTTTGGCTTCACTTTGGGGCGATGACCTGGCGGCAGACGTCCAGCGTCTCTTGCGCCACATCGTCCCAGGTGCGTTGCATGGCCTGGGCAATGGCTGCTCTGTCCCATTTGGCGCTCAGCGCTCTTTCCAGAGCCTGCTGCAAGACATCGGCTTGACGCGGCTGGATCAGGATACCGTTGCGTTCGTTGAGGATCTCGCGGGTGCCGCCCACATCGGTGGCCACCACGGGCCTGCCGCAAGCCAGGCCTTCGACCACGACGTTGGGATAGCCCTCCGACCAGCTTGGCAGGGTCAGCACATCTGAGGCGCAGATCCACTCAGCCACCTGGTCAGGTGGTTGTCCACCCGGCATGCGTACGCGACTCTTCAAGCCGGCTTGTTCGACCAGGGCGGTCAACTCGTCTTTCATCACGCCATCGCCGATCAAGGCGAGGCTGAGCTTGCTGTTCTTTTGTGCCATGGCCTGGAAGGCCTGGATCAGCTCACGCATGCCCTTGGCTTCGACGAAACGGCCCACGTAGATGATCATCTGCTCATCCTGAGGGATGCCCAGTCGTTGACGGATGGCGGCCTGATCGCGCGGATGGAACACGCTGGTGTTGAAGCCGTTGACGATGGTGTGCACGTGATCGGGCGCGGCACCGAATTCGCGGATGGCCGTCTGGCGCATGGCCTCGCTGACGGTGAGCAGGGCGTTGACGCCGGCAACGGTCTGGCGCGTCATGCGGTCGTTGATGCCTGAGCGCACGTGGATGTCCGAGCCCAGCGCGCCCACGATACAGGGCACGTGGAGCTTGCGGGCCGTGCGCAGCGCGGCATAGCCGTCGGGGTAGACCCAGTAGGCCAGCACCACATCGGGCTTGAAGGCGGCCACACGTGGGGTCAGCAGATGGCTGCTCACATGGCCATTGATGGCGCGTGAGATCAGAGGGAAGACGGGGTAGGTGAAGGTCTCGACGTCGATGCCATCGATACGGTAGTCGGGGCCGACGTTGCCATCGATGAAGCTGCGCGGTGCCACGAAGGGCAGCTTCGGATAGCGGGCCTGCTGGAAGAAGACCTTGACCGTGGCCAGCCGGGACAGCGAGCGGGCTGTTTCATGGATGTAGCGGCCGCGTGTCTGATCGTGCGGGACCGGCAGCATGGGGGTGACGAGCGCGATGCGGGTCATGTGAAGACGGTTGTGGTGACGGGCACGATCCGTGCTGATCTGTGCTGAGCGACAATGCGCGACGTCTATGGTTTTTCCTTTGGAGAATTGTGCATGAGCACCAACTTTGCCACCTGTGATTTGTGCGATGAGCACAAAAACGACACCGACGGTGACTTCCGCGTGTTGCCCCCTGTGTTCAAGGACTATGGCAAGCACCTCAAGTTTTCGGGCCAGGTGGCCACGGTGAAGTGCTTCGAGGACAACACCCTGGTGAAGGCCGCCGTGGATTCCCCGGGCCATGGCCGCGTGCTGGTGGTCGATGGCGGTGCATCCTTGCGCCGTGCACTGGTGGGTGGCAATCTGGGCAAGGCAGCGGCTCGCAATGGCTGGGCTGGCGTCATCGTCGATGGCTGTGTGCGTGACTCGGCCGAACTGGCGGAATGCGATGTCGGCATCCGCGCGTTGGGCCTGATGCCGCTGCCCACCGAGAAGCGCAACGAAGGTCAGAAGGACATCGCCGTGCAGATCCAGGGCGTGTGGGTGCGCCCCGGCGACTGGCTGTATGCGGACGAAGATGGCATCGTCATCATGAGCAAGCCGTAAGCCTCTTGTGTGGTTTTGTAATGTGAAATTTTCATCCTGTGGGTTTATACTGAACCCATGGATGAAAGCAAACTGGTGCTTCAGGGAACGCTGGCGGACTTCGTTGCTTCGCTGAACGCCGACCACCCAACTGGCCAGCTCGCCCCGGTCTCCCTGGTCGAGCGCTTCAGGCAGCTGCCCGTGCTCTGGGACCAGATGCTCGACCTCTTCAAGGTCGATACCTTCTCCAAGCAGATCCAGGGCCCTTTGCTGACACAGGTGTCGGCCAGTGACCGGCGTGGCCGCTCGCTCGGGCGTTGCCTGAACTTCGCCACGCAAGACTATCTGGCCTTGTCCTACCACCCGGCGATCAAGCAGGCTGCCATCGAGGCGGTGGAGGCCTATGGCGTGCACGCCGCTGGCAGCCCCGCGCTGGTGGGCAACTCGGTGCCGACGGTCAGGCTGGAGCGGGCCATGTCGCAATGGCTGGGCATGCAGGAGTGCGTGCTGTTCCCGACGGGGTGGGGCGCCTGCTTTGGTGTCGTCAAGGCCTTGGTGCGCCGCTCCGACCACGTCGTGCTTGATGAGTTGGCGCATGCCAGCTTGCAGGAAGGTGCGCGGGCGGCCACGGGCAATGTGCATGTGTTTCGGCACCTGTCGCTGGAAAGCCTGGAGCGACGCCTCAAGCGCGTGCGCGCGGCCGACCCGAGCGGTGGCATCCTGGTGGTGACCGAGTCCTTGTACTCGATGGACTCCGATGTGCCTGATCTCTTGGCGCATCAGGAACTGGCGCATCGCTATGGCGCCAACCTGCTGGTGGATGTGGCGCATGACCTGGGTGTGCTGGGGCGTGACCGCGGCCAGGGTGCGCTCGAGGTGCAGGGCGTCCTCGGGCAGATCGACCTGATTGTGGGCAGCTTTTCCAAGGCCTTTGCCGCCAACTGCGGCTTCGTCGCCAGCAACCACCCAGGCTTGAAGCTGGCCATGCGTTTTGGCTCCGGGCCCAATACCTTCTCGACGGCACCGTCGCCCATCCAGGCGTCCGTGGCGCTCAAGGGGCTGGAGATCGTGCAGTCCAGCGAGGGCTTTGCCAGCCGTCAGCGTATTCAGGACATGGCCATGTCGCTGCGGCAGACGCTGACGGACATGGGCCTGCATGTGCTGGGGCAGCCCAGTGCCATCGTGCCCGTTCTGATGGGGGGCGTGGCGCGCTCCCGGCTCACGGCGCGCTTCATGGTCGAAGAGGGCGTGCTGGTCAATCTGGTGGAGCACCCAGCCGTGGCCCGCAACACCAGTCGCCTGCGTCTGCAACTGATGGCCTCACACGAGCCGGCGCATCTGCGCGCCTGTGCGGCGGCGCTGGGCATGGCCGTCGGGCAGGCCGACGAGATGCTGCGCGAAATCAACGTCAAGCGCGATCCCAGTTCGCAACTGATCTGATCCACTCGATCGACTTGAGCTGGCTCGTTGGCAGGGCTACCTTAATTGAGCAGCTCCAGCACCCGATCCAGCCCGCCTTCGTTGATGGCCACCATGGCTTGCTCGCGGACCTTGGGCTTGGCGTGGTAGGCTACGCTCAGGCCCGATGCGCCCATCATCAACAGGTCGTTGGCGCCGTCTCCCACGGCAATGGATTGCCGCGGGTCGCAGCCGATGCGTGCGCACAGGGCCAGCAGGTGCTGTTTCTTGGCTTCGCCGTCGACGATGTCGCCCAGCACATGGCCGGTCAACAGGCCACCCTCGATTTCCAGCGTGTTGGAGTGGGCCTCGTGCATGCCCAGGCGCTCGCGAACGCGGTCGGCAAAGAAAGTAAAGCCACCGGAAACCAGCAGTGTCTGCAGACCGGCGGCCTTGGCGGCGTTGATCAGCTCGGGCGCGCCGGGGTTGATCTTGAGCCGCTGTTCATAGACCTCTTGAAGCGACTCGGCCGGCACGCCCTTGAGCAGGGCCACGCGGCGGCGCAGGCTGTCCTTGAAGTCGGTGATCTCGCCACGCATGGCCGCTTCGGTGATGGCGGCGACCTCGGCCTTCTTGCCCACGGCGTCGGCGATCTCATCAATGCACTCGATGCTGATGAGCGTGGAGTCCATGTCGAAGGCGATGGCTTTGAAGGCCGACAGGCTCAATGGCGGCGTGAAGCGCTGGATGACGAGACCGGGGGCGAATTCTTGGGGCGACATGGCGGAGCGGTTTGAACGGGCTGGCGCGCAGGGGCGACGCTGAACAAGGGCAAAACAGCGATTATCCCAGGGATGACGCCTGGCGGTATGCTCCCGGGCGCCACCACCTCGGAGAGATTCGCCATGAGTCCAGCCGCCCCGCCATCTTCTGCCGCCCTGCGCAAGCAGGCGTTTGCGGACCACGTTGTCGAGTTGATGTCGGGCATGGGGGCCGTGGAAGCCAAGCGCATGTTCGGCGGGCACGGCATCTACCTGCATGGGCTGATGTTTGCCCTCATCATCGAGGAGTGCCTGTACCTCAAGACCGATGAGCAGAGTTTGGCGCCATTTCAGGCGCGTGGCCTGCTGCCCTTCAGCTACGAGACACGCCATGGTGTCCAGTCTTCCCTGAGCTATTACGAGGCGCCGCCCGAGGTCTATGACGAGCGCGAGCACATGGCGCAGTGGGCGCGCTTGGGTTACGAATGTGCCCTGCGGGCACAGGAGGCCAAGCGGCAGCGGGCTGGAAAGGGTGGCAAGAAGGGCGAGGCTTCGCGCAAGACGGCGTCGTCTGCGGTCCTGCCTGCAGCAGCATCGTCATCGGCCACCGACGTGGCCTCGTCTTCCGACGCAACAGACCTGTCTGCCATGCGCAACCTGGGGCCCAAGAGCCAAGCCGTGCTGGCCAAGGCGGGCATCAAGACCGTGGCCCAGCTGCGCAAGCTGGGGGCGGTGCAGGCTTATGCGCGGGTCAAGGCCAAGGACCCGCGTGCGAGTTTGAACCTGCTGTGGGCGCTGGAAGGCGCCTTGAGTGGGCGCGACTGGAAAAGCGTGGCCGAAACCGATCGAGCCAGCCTCTTGATGGCCCTGGAGGACGTGCAAAGGCTGGCCTCGGGTCCTTGCTGAGTCTTGCAGGGCCTTTGAGATAATCGGCGCCTATGTTGCGAATCACAGAACTGCGCTTGCCCTTGAACCATGCCGAGGGCGAGTTGCGCCCCGCCGTTGTCGCCCGACTGGGCATCAAGGACAAGGAGCTCCAGGACTTCACGGTGTTCAGGCGGGCCTATGACGCGCGCAAGCGGTCGGCCATTGTCCTGATCTACACGATCGACTGCGCGTTCGCGAGCAAGGAGGTTGAGCAGCGCGTGGCCAAGCGTCTGGCCCAGGACAACCACATTCGTCCCACGCCTGACACGAGCTACAAATTCGTGGGTCATGCCCCGGCGGACTTCCAGCAGGAGCGGCGCCCCATCGTGATCGGCTTCGGACCCTGCGGCCTCTTCGCGGCCTTGATCCTGGCGCAGATGGGTTTGCGGCCCATCGTGCTGGAGCGCGGCAAACAGGTGCGCGAGCGCACGAAGGACACCTGGGGCCTGTGGCGCCAGAGTGTGCTCAACCCTGAATCGAATGTGCAGTTCGGCGAAGGCGGCGCGGGCACCTTCTCGGACGGTAAGCTCTACAGCCAGATCAGCGACCCGCGTCATCTCACGCGCAAGGTGCTCACCGAGTTCGTCAAGGCCGGTGCGCCCGAAGAGATCATCTACGTGAGCAAGCCGCACATTGGCACCTTCCGCCTCGTCAGCATGATCGAGAAGATGCGTGCCGACATCGAGGCGCTGGGTGGCGAGATCCGCTTCCAGCAGCATGTCACCGACATCCACATCGACGAGGGCTGCGTGCGTGGCGTGAGCCTGGCCGACGGCACACAGATCGACGCCGACCACGTGATCATGGCCTTGGGGCACAGCGCCCGCGACACCTTCAAGATGTTGCACGAGCGTGGCGTCTACATCGAGGCCAAGCCCTTTTCGATCGGCTACCGCGTGGAGCATCCGCAAAGCATCATCGACCAGGCCCGCTTCGGCCCCCATGCGGGCAACGAGATCCTGGGGGCGGCCGATTACAAGCTGGTCCACCACGCCAGCAATGGCCGCTCGGTCTACAGCTTTTGCATGTGCCCGGGCGGCACGGTGGTGGCAGCAACCTCCGAGCCGAACCGCGTGGTCACCAATGGCATGAGCCAGTACTCGCGCAACGAGCGCAACGCCAACGCAGGCATCGTGGTGGGCATCTCGCCGCAGGACTATCGCCAAGATGGCTTGCACGAAGGGCCAGTGAACCCGCTCGACGGCATCGCCTTCCAGCGTTACTGGGAATCGCGCGCCTACGAGCTGGGCGAGGGCCACTACATGGCGCCGGGCCAACTGGTGGGCGACTTCATCAAGAAGCAGCGCAGCAAGGTGCTGGGCAATGTGATGCCGTCCTACAAGCCGGGCGTGACCTTGACGGACATGGCCCAGCCTGGCTTCGGCAGCCTGCCCGACTATGCGCTGGATGCCATCCGCGAAGCCTTGCCTGCGTTCGAAAAGCAGATCAAGGGCTTCTCGATGCCGGACGCCATGCTGACTGGGGTGGAGACGCGTACCTCGTCGCCTTTGCGCATCACGCGTGGCCTGGACTACCAAAGCCTGAATGTCAAAGGCCTGTACCCGGCAGGTGAAGGCGCGGGTTATGCCGGCGGCATCATGTCGGCTGGGGTAGATGGCATCGAAGTGGCCGAGGCTGTGGGCGCCTCGATCCTGGGTGTCGAGGCGCCGCTGTCCAAGAACGGTGCCAAGCCGGGTCAGGCCTTGATGGGCTGACCGAGTTGGCGCAAGAGGTCGCGCACATACTGGGCGCGGTCCTTGGGGTCTGACAAGGCCTTCTCGATACGCAGCTTGTCGTTGCCAGCGAGCTTGATGTGCTTGTTCTTCTGCACCAGCTCGATGATGCGCATAGGCTCCACAGGCGGGTTGGGCCGGAAGGTCACGTTGATGATGCCCGGTGCCGCGTCGATCTTGATCACGCCGAAAGGCTTGGCCAGCACGCGCAGCTTGTGCGTGTCGAACAGGGCCTGGGCCTGTGCGGGCAGCTTGCCGAAGCGGTCGACGATCTCTTCGAGCATGGTCTCGATCTTGTCGAGCGAATCGGTGGTGGCCAGGCGCTTGTAGAGGCTCAGGCGCACGTGCACGTCGCCACAGTAGGCGTCAGGCAGCAGGGCCGGGGCATGCAGGTTGATGTCGGTGTTGCTGCCGAACATGCCCAGCGGCGAGAGCAAATCGGGCTCCTTGCCGGCCTTCAGTGAGCGCACGGCCTCGGCCAGCATCTCGTTGTAGAGCTGGAAGCCCACCTCCATCATGTTGCCGCTCTGGTTGTCGCCCAGCACCTCGCCGGCACCGCGGATCTCCAGGTCGTGCATGGCCAGGTAGAAACCGCTGCCCAGCTCTTCCATGTTCTGGATGGCGTCCAAGCGTTGGGCGGCCTGCTTGGTGAGGCCTTCGACATCGGGCACGAGCAGGTAAGCATAGGCCTGATGGTGCGAGCGGCCCACGCGGCCACGTAGCTGGTGAAGCTGTGCCAGGCCGAACTTGTCGGCGCGTGTGATGATGATGGTGTTGGCCGAGGGCACGTCAATGCCGGTCTCGATGATGGTCGAGCACAGCAGCACGTTGTGGCGCTGGGCCACGAAGTCGCGCATCACGCGTTCCAGCTCGCGCTCGGGCATCTGGCCGTGTGCAATGGCAATGCGCGCCTCGGGGATCAGCTCGGCCAGCTTGTCGCGCCGGTTCTCGATGGTCTCCACTTCGTTGTGCAGAAAGTAGATCTGGCCACCGCGCTTGAGTTCACGCAGCACGGCCTCGCGGATGGTGTTGCTGCTCTCGGATCTGACGAAGGTCTTGATGGCAAGACGGCGCTGCGGCGCGGTGGCGATCACGGACAGGTCACGCAAGCCTTCCATGGCCATGCCCAGCGTGCGTGGGATGGGCGTGGCAGTCAGCGTGAGCACGTCGATGTCGGCGCGCATGGCCTTGATGGCTTCCTTGTGGCGCACACCGAAGCGGTGTTCCTCATCGATGATGAGCAGGCCCAGTCGCTTGAACTTGACCGAATCGCTCAGCAGCTTGTGCGTGCCGATGACGATGTCGATGCTGCCGTCCTCGAGGCCTTGCATGGCCTGCTTGATTTCCTTGGCGGAACGGAAGCGCGACATCTCGGCCACCTTCACCGGCCATTGCGAGAAGCGGTCGGAGATGTTCTGGTAGTGCTGCTCGGCCAGCAGTGTGGTCGGTGCCAGCAAGGCCACTTGCTTGCCGCCCGTAACCGCGACAAACGCGGCACGCAAAGCGACTTCTGTCTTGCCGAAGCCCACGTCGCCGCAGACCAGGCGGTCCATGGGGCGCGGGCTGATCATGTCCTGGATCACGGCGTGGATGGCGGCACGCTGATCGGCGGTTTCCTCGAAGCCGAAGCTGGCGGCAAAGGCCTCGTAATCCTGTGCACTGAAGCGGAAGGCGAAGCCCTCTCGTGCGGCGCGGCGCGCGTACAAGTTGAGCAGCTCGGCGGCGGTGTCGCGCACCTGCTCGGCGGCCTTGCGCTTGGCCTTGTCCCACTGTGGCGAGCCCAGCTTGTGCAGGGGCGCTTCTTCCGCGCTGACGCCCGTGTAGCGGCTGATCAGATGCAGTTGAGACACGGGCACATAGAGCACGGCCTTGTCGGCGTATTCCAGGTGCAGAAACTCGGATGGGCCATCGCCCAGGTCCAGGTTGATCAGGCCGTGGTAGCGGCCGATGCCATGGTTGCTGTGCACGACCGGGTCGCCCACATTCAGCTCGCTCAGATCCTTGATGAGCGAGTCCACATCGGTGGTCTGCTCGGACTTGCGGCGCCGGCGCGTGGTGGGCGTGGCGTCGAACAGTTCGGTCTCGGTGACGAACTGGATACCGAGCTCGGGTTGTGCGCCATCGTGCCAGATGAAGCCGGCAGCCAGAGGTGCGGCGGTGATGGCGTGGCGATGGTCGCTGCCCTCGAAGGCTTGCAGCGAGTCGATGGCCGGCAGGTTGATGCGGTGGTCGCGCAGCAGCTCCATCAGGCTCTCGCGGCGGCCTGCGCTTTCGGCCACGACCAGCACACGTGCATGGGTCTTGGCCACATGCTGTTCGAGCTTGCGCAGCGGGTCCTGGCCGCCGCGCTCCACCGCGAGATCGGGCAGCGGGCGGGCCCAGTCCGTCGGCTCGACACCGCGCACCACCAATTGGGCATGCGCGTTGGCCAGCGTGAAGAAGTCTTCGGTCTTGAGGAAGATGTCTTCGGGGGGCAGCAAAGGCCGCTCGGGGTCATGCTGCAGGAAGCGGTGGCGCTCCTTGGTCTCGATCCAGAAGCGCTTCAGGGCTTCGTCGACTTCGCCGTGCAGCACGACCACAGCCTGCTCGCCCAGGTGCTGGAACAAGGTCGAGGTTTCATCGAAGAACAAGGGCAGGTAGTACTCGATGCCGGCCGTGGCCACGCCATTGCCAATGTCCTTGTAGATGCGGGACTTGGTCGGGTCGCCTTCGATGCGCTCGCGCCAGCGGTTGCGGAAAGCGCCGCGCGCGGCATCGTCCATCGGGAACTCGCGGCCAGGCAGCAGGCGCACCTCAGGCACGGGATACAAGCTGCGTTGCGTGTCGGGGTCGAACACGCGGATAGAGTCGATCTCGTCGCCGAACAAGTCCACGCGGTAGGGCGTGGGCGAGCCCATGGGGTAGAGGTCGATCAGGCCGCCGCGCACCGCGTATTCACCGGGCGAAACCACCTGGCTGACGTGCGTGTAGCCGGCCAGGGTCAGCTGCGACTTCAAGGCCGCCTCGTCGAGCTTTTGCTTTTGCTTGAAGTGGAAGGTGTAGGCCGCCAGGAAGGACGGCGGCGCCAGGCGCGTCAAGGCCGTTGTGGCGGGTAGCAGCACGACATCGACGCCGGTGCTGGAGCCCACGCCCTGCTGTACGCGCCACAAGGTTGCCAGGCGATCCGAGATCAAGTCCTGGTGTGGCGAGAAGGTGTCGTAAGGCAGCGTTTCCCAATCCGGGAAGATGGCGCAGCGCAGGTCCGGTACGAAGAACGCGATCTCGTCGAGCAGGCGCTGTGCATCGGCCGGGTCGGCGGTCATCACGGCCGTGATCTGGCCTTGGGCCTTGCGTGCCTGGGCGAAGCGGGCCAGCAGCAGCGCGTCGCCCGAGCCGGCAGGGCGGGGCACGGTGAAGCGTTTACCAGGCGCGATCGACGGCAGGGGCAGGGCAGGCAGCATGGGGCTCGAAAAGGGCGGCTACAAACGACAAAGGCCCGGTCACCACCGTGGCCGGGCATGCATGGCCTGGCAGCCGCTGTGGGCAGCTTGAGACCTGGGCAACATTGTAGGTGGGCGACAATCCCCCCATGTCGATGCCGATTGCTTCTCACGATTTCAAGCCGCGCTGCTTTGCGCTCGTTCCGTGCGCCGGTGTGGGCGAGCGAGCCGGCCTGGGTGGCCCCAAGCAGTACCACCCGGTGGCTGGCCAGGCTGTGGTGGCGCACACTTTGGCGGCCTTGCAGGCTGTGCCGCGCATCGAGGCCACGCTGGTGGTACTGTCGCCCACCGACACGCAGTTCGAGCAGCACGTGCCTGGCTTTGAGGGCGATCACGCCTGGGCGGCCCGTGTGGGCGGCGCCTCACGCGCCGAGAGTGTGGCCAACGGCCTGGACGAACTGCTCGCACGCGGCGCACAGATGCATGACTGGGTGCTGGTGCACGATGCCGCCCGCTGCCTCATCCAGCCCGACTGGATCGCGCGCCTGATCGAGGCTTGCGAAGACGACGAGGTCGGTGGCCTGCTGGCCTTGCCACTGGCCGACACCCTCAAGGCCGCCGTGACAGGGCCGCAAGGAGAGGCGCGTGTCACCGGGACTGTGGACCGCGCCGGCAAATGGGCCGCGCAGACACCGCAGATGTTCCGCCTGGGGTTGCTGCATCCTGCCTTGCTGTCAGCCTTGTCTGATCCGCACACAGCGGCTGCCATCACCGACGAGGCCAGCGCCATCGAGGCTCTGGGCCATCAACCAAGGCTGGTACCGGGCGCCTACGACAATTTCAAGCTCACTTGGCCGGGCGATTTCGCTTTGGCCGAGCGCCTGCTGGCGTCACGGCCTTGATGGCTGTTGTGGTCGTCGCGACTGGCTTGGCAGGCTGAAGCTCAGTCTGTTGCTTGAGCGCGGCCATCACCACCGGTTTGACCCAATCCGGCGTGTTCATCAGATCAGACGCCGTGGCGGGTACCAGCACTACGGCCTGGTGTTCCGCCTTGGCGCCCCGGTTGCGTTGCTGCCAGTGCAGCACCAGGCGGGGCTTGGGGGCCTGCCCACGGTGCGGGTCGGCCTCTTCGCTGTTGTCATACACGCGCAGCTCGGCCAGATGCGGCAAGAGCTCGATGAGCTGCAGGCGGCTTTGATCAAAGCGCCGGCGGATGTCGGCCTCGGGGATGTCGTGCCCACCCTTTTTGACGCGCGCCTTCACGCGGGCCAGGTGATGCTCAGGGCTGGCGAGACCCACGTACCAGATGCGTACCTCATAGCCCTGGTCGGCGGCTGCCTTGAGCAGCGTGGCAAAGCTTTTGCCACCCAAGGTGGTCTCGAAGTTGTAGTCCAGGCCGTTGGCAATCGCATGCTGCAGCAAGCGTTTGCCTTCGTGCCATGCCGCGCTGTTGGCTTGCGTGGCGCTCAGGTGGGGTTGGGCCTGCCGGATGCGTGCCGCCGCCTCATCGGGATTGAAGTACTCGGCGCCCCGCGCGCGGATGGTGGCGCCGCCAATGCTGCTTTTGCCCGCGCCATTGGTGCCGGCGAGGACAAACAGTCGGGGAACGTGGGCATGGGGTGCCACGGTGTCTCTCTCTGAATTGATTGGGAATAAGACCTACAGGGCCGATATGGATGGCCCGCGCGGCCGTCATCATGAGGCCGGATTCTGGCAAGGCAGCTGGGGGTTTTCAGCTGTGACGCGATGAGGCGCGGCGGGATGAAGCTGCTGCCACAGCGGCTTGCCCCAGTTCTTCAGGGCTGGCGTCAAAGGCGTCCATCATGGCGTCGCGCGCGGCGGGTGCCTGCATGTGCGCCAGCAGCGCGTCGAACTCGTGACTCAGGCTGTCCAGTGGTTTGGCCTGGGAGCCCAGCAGCGCCTGATAAGCATCGAAGGACAGCACCACGGCAGTGGGGCGATCACGCTTGGTGATGGCCACCACGCCCTGGCTGAAAGCCGTATCCAGCACGCGGCCAAATGAATTCTTGGCCTCGGTCGCCGAAAATTCGGTGACCTGGATGTTTTCGCCACGGGCGTTGCGCAAGGTGAGTGCGGTCATGATCGCTGCCTTTATCAAAGCGTCGAGTCATTTTAGCTATTTCGGCTAATTTGTCCAGTCGACTTCCAGCTTTCCATCCAGTAAAAAGCCCGGTGCGAGACCGGGCTGATCGAAGCTCACGCCCACAACATGGAAGAGCGTTTTACCAGGACACTTCCTGCTCTGGCGTCGCCTTGATGCGGTGAATGGACAGGTCCGCGCCCTCGAACTCCTCTTCATGCGACAGACGCAGCCCCACCAGCTTGTTGAGCACACCGTAGACGATCACGCCTGTCACCAGGGCCAGCCCCAGCACGCACACCGTGCCCAGCACCTGTGTGCCCAGGTTCACGCCGCCGACGCCACCCAGACTGGTCTGCCCGAAGATGCCCGCAGCGATGCCACCCCAGGCACCACACAGGCCATGCAGGGGCCAGACGCCCAGTACGTCGTCGATCTTCCATTTGTTCTGGACCAAGGTGAACATGATCACGAAGATCGCACCGGCTATCGCGCCCACGGCCAATGCGCCTGCCGGGTGCATGATGTCCGAGCCCGCGCACACGGCCACCAGGCCTGCCAGAGGGCCGTTGTAGGCAAAGCCGGGGTCGTTCTTGCCCATGATCACGGCAACCAGGGTGCCGCCTACCAGCGCCATCAGCGAGTTCACGGCCACCAGGCCGGAGATCTTGTCGATGGTCTGCGCACTCATCACATTGAAGCCGAACCAGCCCACGGCCAGGATCCACGAGCCCAGCGCCAGGAAAGGGATGCTCGAAGGTGGGTGAGCCGACATGACGCCATCCTTTCGGTAGCGGTTGCGGCGCGCACCCAGGATCAGCACCGCAGGCAACGCGATCCAGCCGCCAAAGGCGTGCACGACCACCGAGCCGGCGAAATCATGCAACTGGCCACCTGTGAGCTTTTGCAGCCAGTCTTCGAAGCCGAACTTGTTGTTCCACACCGCGCCTTCGCACAGCGGATAGAACAGCCCGACGATGACCGCCGTGGCGATCAACTGCGGCCCGAACTTGGCCCGCTCGGCAATGCCACCTGAGACGATGGCCGGAATGGCCGCTGCGAAAGTCAGCAGAAAGAAGAACTTGACCAGGGCGTAGCCATTGTGTTGCGCCAGGGTGCCGGCACCGGCCAGGAAGTCCACGCCGTAGGCGATGGTGTAGCCCACGAAGAAATAGACGATGGTTGAGACGCAGAAGTCCACGAGGATCTTGACAAGGGCATTGACCTGGTTCTTGCCCCGTACCGTGCCCAGTTCCAGAAACGCAAAACCTGCGTGCATGGCCAGGACCATGACGGCGCCCAGCAGAATAAAAAGCGCGTCCGCGCCTTGTTTGAGTTGATCCATTCTTCGGCTTTCAAAAACAACACGACGCCGCACCGAAATGGATCGTGTGCCGCGTCTTGGTTCAATATGCACCATAAATAAGCAAATTACATGCCTGAAAATGGGGCGAATTTGCATTGTGTGGTGCGCAATGAGGCTGTTTTGGTGCACTTTTTGTGTGCAAGCGCACAGTGCGCATCAACGGCAAACCCAATATGGTGCATCAATAAGGTGCAGGCAGCAGGCCCTGGCCAGTGTGGTCGATCGTTGCTCACCGCGTTGACGTGCCATTCAGCCTGACAATGCAGCCTTTGCCATCAAGGGTTCGACATCAACATGTCCATGCCAGTCATTCGCGTCGGAGAGGGGTGGGACACCCATGCCCTGGTCACCGGTCGGCCGCTGATCCTGGGCGGCGTCACCATTCCCCATACGCATGGCCTGCTGGGCCATTCCGATGCCGATGCACTGCTGCATGCCATCACCGATGCCTTGCTGGGCGCGGCCGGGATGGGCGACATCGGCCGGCACTTCCCCGACACCGACCCGCAGTTCAAGGGTGCTGACTCCATGGTGCTGCTGAAGGAGGCGGCCAGGCGCGTGCAGGCCGAAGGCTGGCAGATCGGCAATGTGGACTGCACCATCATGGCACAGGCCCCCAAGATGGCGCCTCATATCCCGTTGATGCGCGAACGCATTGCCGAGGCTTTGGGGTTGGCGCCTGATGAGGCCAACGTCAAGGCCAAGACGGCCGAGAAAATGGGGCCGGTGGGCGAGGGCCGGGCCATCGAGGCGCGGGCCGTCTGCCTCTTGCTCAAGCCGTGATGAACGCCAAGGCCTGTTGAACTGAACGCGGAGCGCTCAAGGCGCTCGCTTGAGCTTGATGTGGGCCACCAGGCCGCCACCCGGCGCGTTGGCGATCTCGAAGCCGCCACCCATGCGCTGCAAGGCTTTCTCCACAATGGCCAGGCCCAGGCCGGCCCCGGTGGCCGCCGTGCGGGCCGCATCGCCCCGGAAGAATGGCGTGGTCAACTGCGAGAGCTTCTCGGGTGCCACACCAGGTCCATGGTCGCGCACGCTCAGGATCACCCACGAGCCTGAGCGCGTGTAGCTCACGTCCACATTGGTCACGCCCGTGTAGGTATTGCGCCCATAGCGCCGCGCGTTCTCGAAGAGGTTGGTCAGCACGCGGCCCAGTTCGGTCTCGTCGGCCATGACCCGCGTATCGATCGGCAGCTTGGCCGTGATACGGATGCGCTTGGTGTCGCGGAACTGGCTGATCGCCTTGTCCACCACCGAGGACACATGCACCGGCACCAGCTCGACCTCGCCTGGCCGAGCGTAGTCCATGAACTTGTCGATGATGGCATCGAGCTGGTCGATGTCGGCCGCGATATTGCGCTTGGCCTCCTCGTCCACCACGCTCATCTCGGCTTCCAGGCGCAGGCGTGCCAGCGGCGTGCGCAGGTCATGCGAGATGCCGGCCAGCATCACCGCGCGGTCCTCCTCGACCTTGGCCAGCTCGCGTGCCATGCGGTTGAAGCCCTGGTTCACTTCGCGGATCTCGCGGGTGATCATGGATTCATCGAGCACCGAGTCGTACTCGCCTTCACGGATGCGGCTGGCGGCGAAGGAAAGCTCCTTGAGCGGCTGGTTGATGAGCCGAGCGATCACAGCCGAGCCCAGCATGGTCGCAATCAACGCAATGCCCACCCAGATGAACCACGTTCGCCCCGTCAAGGGTTCGACGCGGCTGCTGTCGGCCTGCAGCCAGTAGTTGTCCTTCTCGATCTGGAAGCCCACCCACAGGCCCTGCACGCCGTTCACGCTGCTGGCCACCACCGTGGTCGGGCCCAGGCGCGAGCGCAGCTCCTTGCCAATGGCCTGCGTGAAGCGGCTCACCTCGAAAGGCTCGAAGCGGTCCGAAGGCTCATGCGGCTTGAGTGCGATCGACTCCTGGTCGAACAAGGTCTTGATCAGCGTGACGCGGTTGATGCTGTCGGCATAGCGCAGCGCCGCGCGCGACAGGTTCACCAAGCTGGCGATCTGCTGCGCGGCCTGGACCGAGCGGGGCTCGAATTCCAGGGCCTTGAAGGTCTGCACCCACGCCACGATGCCCGCCGTCAGCAGCAGGCCCAGCAGGATGAAGGTTCGCCAAAAGAGGCTGAGCGCGAAACGCTTTCTAGGCATGCATCAAGCCCCGCCATCCGGCACAAACACATAGCCCACGCCCCAGACTGTCTGGATGTAGCGGGGTTGTGCCGGATCGGGCTCGATCATCTTGCGCAGACGCGAGATCTGCACATCAAGGCTGCGGTCGAAGGGCTCGAACTCGCGGCCGCGCGCCAGTTGGGCCAGCTTGTCGCGCGACAAGGGCTGACGCGGGTGGCGCACCAGCGCCTTGAGCATGGAGAACTCGCCGGTGGTCAGCGAGATGGGCTCGCCTTCCTTGCTCAGGCGACGCAGGGCCAGGTCGAATTCGAAAGGCCCGAACTGCACGGTCTGGGCTTCCTTGGCTGGCGCACCAGGCGCTTCCTGGGCCGGGCGACGGCGCAGCACGGCATGGATGCGGGCCAGCAGTTCGCGCGGGTTGAAAGGCTTGGGCAGGTAATCATCGGCGCCGACTTCGAGGCCAACGATGCGGTCGACGTCTTCGACCTTGGCCGTCAGCATGATGATGGGGGTGGCGTCATTGGCAGCGCGCAGGCGGCGGCAGATGGACAGGCCGTCCTCGCCGGGCAGCATCAGGTCCAGCACGATCAGGTCAACAGTCTCGCGCGTCAGCAGGCGGTTGAGCGCCTTGGCGTCTTCGGCCAACAGGACTTCGAAACCCTCCTGACTCAGGTAGCGGCGAAGCAAGTCGCGGATGCGCGCGTCGTCATCCACCACGAGCACGCGGTCCGGACGCTGATTGGGAGTCTGAGAGGTCATCTGCATTCCTCGGCATTTGTAACAGAGGCGGATTGTGCGCAGGTTAAGCGCGTGAAAATCGTGGCGCTGACCAGATGTTACAAATATTGCGGCCGGATGAACATGCCGTCAAGTCCATTCGGACATGTCGTCTGCGGGGAGGGGTGCTGCGTTATGGTGCAGGCTTGCACACCTATCCGAGGGTAGACGATGAGACCTGTTTTTTCCTCCCGCATGATGACCAACGCCCGCAACACCTACGTTTGGGCAGGCACCTCGCTGGCCACCACGCTGGTGCTGGCTTCAACCGTTGCGCTTGCTGATCCTGGCACAGAGCCCAAGGTGGTTCAGACCACGGTTCAGAACCTTGTCCAGAATGTGGTGCATCTCTCCAGCAGCGCCACGCAGGAGGTGACCCAGGACCTGCTGTCCATCACCTTGCAGGCCACAAAGGAGGGCAGCCAGGCCTCCGAGGTGCAAGCTGGCCTCAAGCAGGCCATTGAAGCAGCCCTGTCCGAGGCGCGCAAGTCGGCCCAAGCGCAAGGCATGGAGGTGCGAACAGGCTCGTTTTCGGTGCAGCCGCGCTACAACAGCACGGGCCGCATCAATGGCTGGCAGGGCTTTGCACAGCTGATCCTGGAGGGCACCGATGTGGCGCGGATCACGCAGACCACGGGACGGCTCAACCAGCTCAACGTCATCAGCGTGAACTACGGCCTGTCGCGTGCCACGCGTGAGCGCTATGAGTCCGCCTTGACCAGCGATGCCATCGCACGCTTCAAGACACGTGCCTCGCAGATCGCGGCCGACTTCGGCATGAAGGGCTACACCCTGGGCGACATCTCGGTGTCATCGACCGACCCTGGCTTCGAGCCTCGCCCTTATCTCGCCAAGGCCATGGCCATGCGCGCCGAAGCTGCGGACGCACCTCTGCCGGTTGAGCCGGGCAAGGGCGTGCTCTCGGTGACGATCAATGGACAGGTGAACCTGATGCCCTGATCAGCGAGCCCAGGATCAGCAGGCCGGGCGTTTCAGGTTTCGGGGTAGCTGGCGCGCTCGCGCCACTGCCCGTTCATCAGCACCTGATGAGGCAGGAACTGCGCCTTGTAGGCCATCTTCTGGCTCTCGGCGATCCAGTAACCCAGGTACAGGTAGGACAGCCCCAGATCGTGGGCCTGCTGGATCTGCCACATGACGTTGTAGGTGCCGTAGCTGGCCTGCTCTTCGGGCTCATAGAAGGTGTAGACCGCCGACAGCCCATCGTTGAGGATGTCCAGGATCGATACCATCTTCAAGCTACCCTGGGCCTGGCCTGGCAGAGCTGGTTCACGGAACTCCACCAGCCGTGAGTTCACGCGGCTTTGCAACAGGAACTGCGTGTACTGGTCGACCGAGTCATGGTCCATGCCGCCACCTTTGTGCCGGCCAGCCTGGTAGCGCAGATAAAGCTGGTAGTGCTCGGGCGTGAAGCACAGCCTCAGCACGCGGGCTTCGAGGCCCTGGTGCGCCTTCCAGGCGCGTTTCTGACTGCGGTTGGGGTGATAGCGCTCGACCGGGATGCGCAGTGGCACGCAGGCGCGGCAGCCATCGCAATAAGGCCGGTAGGTGAACATGCCGCTGCGGCGAAAGCCATTGCTGACCAGGCCCGAGTACACATCCGCATTGATCATGTGGCTGGGCGTGGCCACCTGCGAGCGAGCGGCCTTGTTGTCAAGGTAGCTGCACGGGTAGGGGGCCGTTGCATAGAACTGCAAGGACGCCAGCGGAAGATCTTTGAGGTGCGTCACGTGAGTGTCAGGCGCTGTGCTCGATTTGAGACCAGAGGGCCTCATCATAGGCCCAAACGGACGGCGGACTTTGATCGACCACCCCTTGCAGGTGGGCCTCGAAATCAGCCCGTGAAATCGGACGCGCACCCAGCGAGGCGAGGTGGCTGGTCTGCTGCTGGCAGTCGATCAGCGCGATGCCATTGGCCTTGCTGAAGCACACCAGCGCGGCCAGGGCGATCTTGGATGCATCGGTGCGCCAGGCGAACATCGACTCTCCGTAGAACATGCGCCCGATGTTGACGCCATAGAGGCCGCCCACCAATTGATCATCGATCCAGGTTTCGAACGAATGCACGCGGCCCAGCTTGTGCCATTGCCCATAGACCTGCCGCATGTCGGGCACGATCCAGGTGCCGTTCTGGCCATCGCGAGGTGTGGTGGCGCAGGCCTTCATCACCTGATCGAACGCGGTGTCAACGCGGACTTCACAGCCCGGTGTGCGCCTGAATCTGGCCAGGCTTTTGCGAAAGGAGCGGTGGACCTTGAACTCGGCCACGGGCAGGACCATGCGCGGGTCAGTACTCCACCACAGCACGGGCTGGCCTTGGCTGAACCACGGGAAGATGCCGTGCCTGTATGCGGCTTCCAAACGCTGCGCAGAGAGATCGCCCCCCGCAGCCAGCAGGCCTGGCGCGTCGGTGTCCGGGCCCAATGCGGACCTTGTGTCCGGGAAGGGGGTGTCGGGTTCCAGCCAGGGGATCATGCTGCCATCATAAGAACACGCAGGATGCACCAACCCGAGATGGGGCAACTTGGACAGAAAAAAAGCCCGATGGCGAACCACCGGGCTTGAAGGTACCTTAGAAAAGGTTCAGGAGGTACCGAGGAGACAACCTTTCAGGGAGTGCCGCTTGTCCAGAGCGGCATCTCTCAGATTTGTTTGAGGGGCCAAAGTTCAAGCTGACCGGGCTCACAAACCTGCAAAGTTTTGTAATCCGTCTTGAACGGCCCCCCCAGTAACCTGTTCTCAAGCAGCCTTGCGGGACTTGGTCGAAGCGGCAGCCTGGGTGGCCTTCACAGCCGTGTTGGTGATGGCCTGGAAGTTGGCTTCAGCGACGTCAGCGGCCTGCTTGGCAGCCTTTTGAACGGTGTCGAAAGCGTTGTTGGCAGCGGCGACGGCCGACTTGACCAGCACCACGGCGTTTTCAGTGCCGGCAGGTGCGTTCTTCACGGCGTTGTCCACCACGGACACGAACTTCTTCTGGGCTTCGGCGATCTGGGCTTCGGCCAGCTTGCTCACTTCGGAGCTGGTGGTCGAGGCGATGTCGTACAGATGGCGGCTGTAGGCTGCAGCCTTTTCGGCGGAGGGTTGCAGCAAGCTTGCTTGCAGAGCCAGCAGTTCTTGAGCGTCCTTCACGGCCAACACAGCCTTGGTGTGCTCAGCAGCCTCGTCCAGCGTGGTCTTGGCAACTTGCAGGTTCAGTTCCAGAACCTTCTCGACACCTTCGAAGGCCTTCTGGCCCAGGTCGAACAGGGTGGCGATGTTGGCTTTCTGGGTGGCCAGCAGTTGTTCAGCGGTCAGCATGACAGGATCTCCGTAGATGTTGATGGATGACGTTGCCGCGTTTGCTGGTTCCTTGAACCTTTGTTGCGCTGCAACATGATGCTTAGTATAGGCATCCGTGAAGACTTTGCAAGTGGTTTTTGTGCGGTGCAGCAAAAGTGTGGTTTGAGTGTCAAAAAATTGACAATAAGGCGGCACAGGGTCTGGGTTTTCGCTGGAGGGCTGGCATCGCCTACACTTGCGCTCGCCCGAATTACCAATCCCTTGTGATCAAACCATCATGAGCCTGCTCAATGTTCCCGCTGGCGCCAAGGCGCCCGACGTCTTCAACGTCATCATCGAAATCCCCGCCAACGCCGATCCGATCAAGTACGAGATCGATCACGAGACCGGCGCCGTCTTCGTGGACCGGTTCATGGGCACGTCCATGCACTATCCCTGCAACTACGGCTACGTGCCCCAGACCATTGCGCCCGATGGCGACCCGGTCGACGTGCTGGTCGTGACGCCGTTCCCCCTGCTGCCTGGCGTGGTCATTCCCTGCCGCCCGCTGGGTATCCTGAAGATGGAAGACGAGGCCGGCGGCGACTCCAAGCTGGTGGCCGTGCCGACAGAGAAGATCTGCGCCATGTACAAGGGCATCCAGAAGCTGGAAGACCTGCCCGAGCTGTTGGTGCAGCAGATCAAGCACTTCTTCGAGCACTACAAGGACCTGGAGCCCGGCAAGTGGGTGAAGGTTGTGGGCTGGGATGGCATCGATGCCGCCAAGGCCGAGGTCAAGGGCGGTCTGGAAGCGTTTGCCAAGCAGCACTGATCCTGGACTGATGCAGTGAAAAAGCCGCCGGGCCATGTGCCTCGGCGGCTTTTCTTTTTGAGCGCGACGAACTCAGGCCACGCGCTGGATGACCTTGGCCAAGGTTGTGGCGATCTGGTCGATCTGGCTGTCGTTGACGATCAGCGGCGGCGAGATGGCGATGTTGTCGCCGGCGGCGCGCACCAGCACGCCTTCATCCCAGCAGCCCAGGAAGACCTCAAAGGCGCGTCGGCCCGGTGCGGCGCCAGGGCGAGGTGCGAACTCGATCGCCCCCACCAGACCCGTGTTGCGGATATCCACCACGTTGGGCAGGCCCTTGAGGCTGTGCATGGCGGATTCCATCTTGGCGTGCATGTCGCTGGCGCGGGTCAGCAGGCCTTCTTCATCGTAGGTGTCCAGCGTGGCGAGGGCGGCGGCACAGGCCATCGGGTGGCCCGAGTAGGTGTAGCCGTGCGGCAGCTCGATGCCGGGCCCGCCTTGCATGAAGGCGTCATGGATGCTTTGCTTGACGAACACCGTGCCCATGGGGATGGTGCCGTTGGTGATGCCCTTGGCGGCCGTGATCATGTCGGGCGTGACGCCATAGTGCTGGGCGGCAAAGGGTGAGCCCAGCCGGCCAAAGCCCGTGATGACTTCGTCGAAGATCAGCAAGATGCCGTGCTTGTCGCAGATGTCGCGCAGGCGCTGCAAATAGCCCTTGGGTGGCAGCAGCACGCCGGTGGAGCCGGCCATGGGCTCGACGATCACGGCCGCGATGGTCGAGGCATCGTGCAGGGTGACCAGGCGCTCCAAGTCGTCGGCCAGCTCAAAGCCATGCTCAGGCTGGCCCTTGCTGAAAGCGTTGCGGGCGAGGTCATGCGTGTGGCGCAGGTGGTCCACGCCGGAGACGCTGCTGCCGAACATCTTGCGATTGGGCCCCATGCCGCCCACGGCCGTGCCAGCGAAGTTGACGCCGTGGTAGCCGCGCTCGCGCCCGATCAGGCGGGTGCGCTGAGCTTCACCACGCACACGGTGATAGGCCAGGGCGATCTTCAGGGCACTATCGACCGACTCCGAGCCCGAGTTGGTGAAGAACACGCGATTGAGCCCGGCAGGCAGATACTTCAGCAGGCGGTCTGCCAACTGGAAGGCCAGCGGGTGGCCCATCTGGAAGGGCGGGGCGTAATCCATTTCGGCGGCCTGCTTGGCGATGGCCTCGACGATACGACGACGCGCATGGCCCGCATTGACGCACCACAGGCCAGCCGTGCCATCCAGGATCTGGCGGCCCTCGGGTGTCCAGTAATGCATGTCCTTGGCCTTGGATAGCAAGCGGGGGTTTTGCTTGTAATCCCGGTTGGCCGTGAAGGGCATCCAGAAGGCGTCGAGATTCAGATCCATGTTGTTCTCTCCTTGTCGCGCAGGCAGGGGCCTTGTTTGTGTTTGTACGCCGCAAAACGGTATCGCACCAACGATGTGGCACCAACTTTGCGCGCAAAAAGTGACAAATCGACTCGGGGCTAGCCCTCGCGGCAAGTCGTCCCAAATGGTGACGAAGAGGTGGCTTGTGAACTTGTTGTCTTTTCACATCAAAGTTGTTCACACTATCTGCCCCCGCGTATGAAGGGTGTGGTCTTATATAAGACATAAGTCTTTGCCAAAGTGCCCGAAGCAAGCTAGACTTACGGGTTTTCAAGTACTCCCTACCAACCCCCGGAGATCTCGTCATGACGAAACTCACCCGCGAACAGCAAATCGCCGCCCTGGAAAAAGACTGGGCCGAAAACCCCCGTTGGAAGCTTGTCAAGCGCGGCTACTCCGCTGCTGACGTCGTGCGTCTGCGCGGCAGCCTGCAGCCCGAGTACACCTTGGCCAAGAACGGTGCCGAGAAGCTGTGGGCCAAGGTCAACGGCGAGGCCAAGAAGGGCTACGTGAACGCTTTCGGCGCCATCACCGCCGGTCAAGCCATGCAACAGGCCAAGGCTGGTCTGGAAGCCGTGTACCTGTCGGGCTGGCAAGTCGCCGCTGACGGCAACACGTCGGAAACCATGTACCCCGACCAGTCGCTGTACGCCTACGACTCCGTCCCCACGATGGTCCGTCGTATCAACAACACCTTCAAGCGCGCTGACGAAATCCAATGGTCGCGTGGCATCAACCCCGGCGACGAAGGCTTCGTGGACTACTTCCTGCCCATCGTCGCTGATGCTGAGGCCGGTTTCGGCGGCGTGCTGAACGCCTTCGAACTGATGAAGAACATGATCGCCGCCGGTGCTGCTGGCGTTCACTTCGAAGACCAGCTGGCTGCCGTGAAGAAGTGCGGTCACATGGGCGGCAAGGTGCTGGTTCCCACGCAAGAAGCCATCGAGAAGCTGATCGCTGCTCGTTTCGCTGCTGACGTGATGGGCGTGCCCACCATCGTTCTGGCCCGTACCGATGCTGAAGCAGCCAACCTGCTGACCAGCGATCATGACGCCAACGACAAGCCCTTCCTGACCGGCGAGCGCACGCAAGAAGGTTTCTACCGCGTCAAGAACGGCCTGGAGCAATCCATCAGCCGTGGCGTGGCTTACGCTCCCTACGCCGACCTGGTGTGGTGCGAAACCGGCGTGCCCGATATCGGCTTCGCCCGTGAATTCGCTCAAGCCGTGCACGCCAAGTGCCCCGGCAAGCTGCTGTCGTACAACTGCTCGCCTTCCTTCAACTGGAAGAAGAACCTGGACGACAAGCAGATCGCTTCCTTCCAGGAAGACCTGTCGGCACTGGGCTACAAGTACCAGTTCATCACGCTGGCTGGTATCCACATCAACTGGTTCAACACCTTCCAGTTCGCCCACGCTTACGCACGCGGCGAAGGCATGAAGCACTACACCAACATGGTGCAAGAGCCCGAATTCGCCGCCCGCGACAAGGGTTACACCTTCGTGTCTCACCAACAAGAAGTGGGTGCTGGCTACTTCGACGACGTGACCACCGTGATCCAAGGCGGTTCGTCTTCCGTGAAGGCCCTGACCGGCTCGACCGAAGAAGAGCAATTCCACTGATCTGCGCGGCTCACGCGTTCTGTGTGAGCTCGTGTGCTGAATCAGCGCTCAAAAGCGGCACCTTCGGGTGCCGCTTTTTCGTTTTGGCTTCCCGGATTGTCTTCATAGAATCAAGCGATATTCATCTCGGGAGGTCTTGTATGGCAAAGCCAATTCTGTCTGTGTGGGGGCTGGCAGCGGTCTTGTCGCTATGTGGCGTGTTGACGGCAGCACGCGCGCAGAACCTGTATCGATGTGGTTCAACTTACCAGGACCATCCTTGCAATGGCGTGGACGGCAAGGTCGTGGGCCGCAATGTGCAGGGCGCGGGGCAGGGGGCTGCGGCTGCCGCGTCGCTCGATCCAGCCTGCCAGATGCGAGGCTCTGCGGCCCAGAAGATGATGTGGGAAAGGGAGTCGGGGCGTACCTTGGATGAGCAATTGGGCAAGCCGGGGGTGGATGCGGATCTTGCGCGCAATGTGTATGGCCGGCGAGGCTCCTCGCTGGATGTGCGCAAAGCCATTGAGGCAGATTGCGTCAAGGAAATGGAGCGTGCCAATGATGCTGCGGCGCTGTTGAGGGCCGCGAGCAAAGCCCAGCCAGCGGGTGCTGTGCCTGGTGCCACGCAAACGCCGGTGTCTGTCGCAGGGGCAGGTGCAGCCGTGGCGTCATCCTCCACCGATGACGTGGCCAGGCGGGCTGCCGCCCAGAAGGCGGCGACTTGTTCTGATCTGGCTACCGATCTGTCTGCGTTGAACCAGGCGCAGCGCACCGGCGGCGACGCGGCACAGATGGATGTGCTGGCGGCAAGGGTTCGGGATGTCCAGTCGCGCAAAAGGGCTGCTGGCTGCTGATGTCATGGTGTTCTCATGATTGCTGGCTACAATGCTGGCACCACGCTTGTTGAGCAACGAGCGTTATCCATCGCAGACTTTGGTAAGAATCGGGAAAGGCATCAACGGTTATGACACCGCGAACTTCGACCACTACTTTCACCTCGACCGAGGTCTAGTCGGCTGGCCGCTGCTTTCGCATTCCTGACCCCATCACACCAGAAAGCGCGGCGACCACCGCGCTTTTTTGTTGCCTGCGCCGATGGCTGGCCCGGGCTCCTGCACATAAACAAGCTGAGAGAGCATCATGATTTCGATTCAATTGCCTGACGGTTCCAAGCGTGAGTTCCCTGGTCCGGTCACGGTGGCCGAGGTGGCAACGTCCATCGGCGCGGGCCTGGCCAAGGCGGCCTTGGCGGGCCGGGTGGGGCAGGGCGATGCTGCCCGGCTGGTCGACACCAGCTACCGCATGGAAGCTGACACGAACCTCGCCATCGTGACCGAGAAGGATGCCGATGGCCTGGACATCATCCGCCACTCCACGGCCCACTTGCTGGCGTATGCGGTCAAGGAGCTGTTCCCCGAGGCGCAGGTCACCATCGGCCCGACGATCGAAGACGGCTTCTACTACGACTTCGCCTACAAGCGCCCGTTCACGCCCGAGGACCTCGAAGCGATCGAAAAGAAGATGGCTGAACTGGCCAAGAAGGACGAAAAGGTCGAACGCAAGGTGTTGCCGCGCGACGAGGCCGTGTCTTACTTCAAGGGGCTGGGCGAGCTCTACAAAGCCGAAATCATCGAGAGCATCCCGGCCGATCAGGATGTGTCGCTCTACAGTGAAGGCACCTTCACCGACCTGTGCCGCGGCCCGCACGTGCCCAGCACCGGCAAGCTCAAGCACTTCAAGCTGATGAAGGTGGCCGGCGCCTACTGGCGTGGCGACCACCGCAACGAGCAGTTGCAGCGCGTCTACGGCACGGCCTGGACGAGCAAGGAAGACCTGCAGCTTTACCTGACCCGCCTGGAAGAAGCCGAAAAGCGCGACCACCGCAAGCTGGGCCGCGAGCTGGACCTGTTCCACATCGACGAGCACGCGCCCGGCGTGGTCTTCTGGCACCCCAAGGGCTGGACGGTGTGGCAGGCCGTGGAGCAGTACATGCGACAGATCTACCGCGACAATGGCTACCAGGAGGTCAAGGGCCCGCAGATCATCGACAAGACGCTGTGGGAGAAGACCGGCCACTGGGACAAGTACCGCGAGAACATGTTCACCACCGAGTCGGAAAAGCGTGACTACGCGCTCAAGCCGATGAACTGCCCTGGCCACATCCTGATCTTTAACCAGGGCATCAAGAGCTACCGCGACCTGCCCGTTCGATACGGCGAATTCGGCCAGTGCCATCGCAATGAGCCCACAGGCGGCCTGCACGGCATCATGCGTGTGCGCGGCTTCACGCAGGACGATGGCCACATCTTCTGTACCGAAGACCAGATTCTCAAGGAGTGTGTGGACTTTACCGCCCTGCTGCAGGCGGTCTACAAGGACTTTGGCTTCACCGACATCATCTACAAGGTGGCCACGCGGCCCGAGCAGCGCATCGGCGCCGATGAGGTCTGGGACAAGGCCGAGAGCGCCTTGATGGAAAGCCTGCGTGCCACCAACAGCGAGTTCATGATCGCGCCGGGCGAGGGCGCCTTCTATGGCCCCAAGATCGAGTACACGCTCAAGGACGCGCTGGGTCGCCACTGGCAGTGCGGCACGATCCAGGTGGACTTCTCCATGCCCGTGCGCCTGAATGCCGAGTACGTGGCCGATACCAGCGAGCGCAAGCACCCGGTGATGCTGCACCGGGCCATTTTGGGCTCGCTGGAGCGCTTCATCGGCATCCTGATCGAGCAGCATGCAGGTTCGCTGCCGCTGTGGTTGTCGCCGGTTCAGGCGGTGGTGCTCAATATCACCGACGCGCAGGCTGACTATGCCCAGGAGATCGCCCAATCGCTTCAGAAGCAGGGAGTTAGAGCCCACTTGGATTTGCGGAACGAAAAAATCACGTATAAAATCCGAGAGCATTCTTTGCAGAAGGTGCCTTACTTCGTCGTTGTCGGTGACAAGGAGAAGGCTGATGGCACCATCGCCGTGCGCGCCCGAGGCAACCAAAACCTCGGTGTGATGTCACTCGCAGACTTCTCCCAGAAGATCGCTCAAGACATCGCCAGCAAGGCCTGAGGCGGAAGTGCGCTTTTCCCTGCCGTTGAGGGAGGGCGCTTTTTGCCAGGTTCTTTGGGCGTGAACTTTGGTTAACCGGTGCGGGTTCGCAGGAGAAACCCGTTGCCAAAAGGAATTTGACATCGCTAACTTCTTTGACCGCCGTACGCGCAATGACGAGCGCAAGCACCGGCTGAATCGTGAAATCATGGCTCCCGAAGTCCGCCTCAATGGCGTGGAGAACGAGCCCCTTGGTATTGTCAGCATCCAGGACGCCTTGCGCCTCGCCGGAGAGGCTGATGTGGACCTGGTAGAGGTCGCAGCGACAGCTGATCCTCCTGTCTGCCGCCTGATGGACTACGGCAAGTTCAAGTACCAGGAGCAAAAGAAGGCTCACGATGCCAAGCAAAAGCAAAAGGTCATCGAAGTCAAGGAAGTCAAATTCCGTCCGGGTACCGACGAAGGCGACTACCAGATCAAGCTGCGCAACCTGCGCCGCTTCCTGGAAGATGGCGACAAGGGCAAGGTGACCCTGCGTTTCCGTGGCCGTGAAATCACCCACCAAGAGTTGGGCATGCGCCTGCTGGAGCGTGTTCGCGATGACTTGGTCGATTGCTCGCTGGTCGAGAACATGCCCAAGCTGGAAGGCCGCCAGATGATCATGGTGCTGGCGCCCAAGAAGAAGAAATAAATCCCAAACCGGGAAATTTCTCTTACAATGCTGGGTTTCGCCCCTGGCTGAGCTTTCCGTGCTCATTTTGAGCCGCCAGAGACATTCTGGTTGGGGGTGGGAGAAGCGGTCCCGTTGCCAGGTATCTAGGCTAAGCAGCGGGTTTCGCATCGGTTGGTGGTTTGGTCGCCGCCTTCCGAATCAAAGTGCCTGCAGGCTATCAAGACGCGGAGCTGGTGTTCGCGGCGCCTGACAGGAACAATTTAGAAGGAGCTGCAACATGCCCAAGATGAAGACCAAGAGCAGTGCGAAGAAGCGTTTTCGCGTTCGTCCCGGTGGCACCGTCAAGCGCGGTCAAGCCTTCAAGCGTCACATCCTGACCAAGAAGACCACGAAGAACAAGCGTCAGCTCCGCGGCGCTGTGAACGTGCACGAGACCAATATGGGCCACATGGCTCAGATGCTGCCCTTCGCTGGCCTGTAATGGCCAGTTGAAAAGCAAGCAAGTCTCAATCTGGTTTTGATATCTACGCCGAAGGAGTAATCCATGCCTCGCGTCAAACGTGGTGTAACCGCCCGCGCTCGTCATAAGAAAATTCTCGCCCTGGCCAAGGGTTTCCGTGGCCGTCGCAAGAACGTCTACCGCATCGCCAAACAGGCTGTCATGAAGGCAGGTCAATATGCCTACCGTGACCGCCGTGCCAAGAAGCGTGAGTTCCGCCGTCTGTGGATTGCACGTATCAACGCTGGCAGCCGTGCGCTGGGCCTGACCTACAGCAAGTTCATTGCTGGCATCAAGAAGGCTTCGATCGAAATCGATCGCAAGGTGCTGGCTGACATGGCTGTCAACGACCCCGCTGCTTTTGCCAGCATCGTTGAAAAGGCCAAGGCTCAACTGGCTGCTTGATTGATCGTTCAAAGAAAGCAGACAGCCAGCTAGATGCTGCGCCGGTCCCAACAGGCCGGTGAACTAAAGGCCAACATCGCGTTGGCCTTTTTTTTCGACACAAGATCATGACCGACACCCACAGCGATCTGCAGGCGCTGGTGCAATCCGCCCAGGAGGCCTTTGCCGCCACGGCCACGCCCGCCGACCTCGAAAACGCCAAGGCCCGCTTCTTGGGCAAATCTGGCAGTGTGACCGAACTGCTCAAGGGCATGGGTGCGCTGAGCCCCGAGGAAAAGAAGACCCGTGGGGCGGCCATCAACCAGGCCAAGCAGCAGGTCGAGGCCTTGCTCAATGCGCGTCGTCAGGCACTGGCAGATGCCGAGCTGTCGGCCCAGTTGGAGGCGGAAAGCCTGGATGTGACCCTGCCTGGACGCCGTCGCGGTGAGGGTGGCCTGCACCCGGTGTCCTTGAGCATCGAGCGCATCGAGGGCATTTTCGGCTCGATGGGTTTTGCCGTGGCCGATGGCCCGGAAATCGAAGCCGACTGGTTCAACTTCACCGCGCTGAACACACCTGAGGACCATCCCGCGCGGTCGATGCACGACACCTTCTATGTTGAAGGTGGTCACCTGCTGCGCACGCACACCAGCCCGATGCAGGTGCGCTATGCCGTGCAGCATGTCAAGCGTCATGCCGAGTTGCTGGCCAAAGGTGAACGCATGCCCGAGATCCGCGTGATCGCGCCGGGCCGCACCTACCGCGTGGACAGCGACGCCACGCACTCGCCCATGTTTCACCAGTGCGAAGGCCTGTGGATCGGCGAGAGCGTCAGCTTCACCGACCTCAAGGCTGTGCTGGGTGACTTCTTCAGCACCTTCTTCGAGACGGACGAGCTCGACATCCGCTTCCGTCCCTCCTTCTTCCCCTTCACCGAACCTTCAGCCGAAGTGGACATCGCTTTTGCGTCCGGCCCGCTCAAGGGGCGCTGGCTGGAAGTGGGCGGGGCAGGGCAGGTGCACCCCAACGTCGTGCGCAACTTCGGCCTGGATCCGGAGCAGTACATCGGCTTTGCCTTCGGCCTGGGCCCGGATCGCCTGACCATGCTGAGATACGGCGTGAACGACCTGCGCCTCTTCTACGAAGGCGACCTGCGCTTCCTGCAGCAATTCCAGTGAGTGACTGACATGAGCACACCGACCACCGTCCGAGCCTGGGCTGCCCATGAGGCCGCCAAGCCCCTGCAACGCTTTGACTACGATGCCGGCCCGCTGGGTTCGGAAGAGGTGGAGGTTCGCGTCGAGCACAGCGGCCTGTGCCACTCCGATCTCTCCCTGATCGACAACGAGTGGGGCTTCTCGGCCTATCCCATCGTGGGTGGGCACGAGGTGGTGGGCACGGTGGTGGCGCTGGGCTCGAACACGAAGGGGCTCAAGCTGGGTCAGCGCGTGGGCATTGGCTGGATGTCGGGCAGCTGCATGTCCTGCAAGAGCTGCCTGGGTGGCGAGCCGCAACTGTGCCGTGCCGGCGTGCCGACCATCGTGGGGCATCACGGCGGCTTTGCCGAACGCGTGCGTGCGCACTGGCTGTGGGCCTGCCCGATCCCCGAGCAGCTCAATGCCTCGAAGGCGGGCCCGCTCCTGTGTGGTGGCATCACCGTGTTCTCGCCCTTCCTGAATTTCGGCATCAAGCCGACGCACCGCGTGGGTGTGGTCGGCATTGGGGGCCTAGGGCACCTGGCTTTGAAGTTCGCGCGGGCCTGGGGGTGCGAGGTCACGGCCTTCACGTCCAGTGAGTCCAAGCGCGATGAGGCCCTGCAGCTGGGCGCGCACAACGTGGTCTCCAGTGTCGACCCAAAGTCCATGAAGCAGCTTGCTGGTCGTCTGGACATGGTGCTGGTCACCGTCAACGTGATGCTCAACTGGAAGGCCCTGATGAGCACGCTGGCACCGAACGGCCGCCTGCACGTGGTGGGCGTACTGCCCCAACCCATGGAGGTGGATGCCGGCAGGCTGATCGGCGGTCAGCGCAGCGTGTCGGGTTCGCCCACAGGTTCGCGCCAGGACATCGACACCATGCTCGAATTCGCCGCGCGCCACGGCATCGAGCCGCAAACCGAACACTTCCCGATGAGCCGCATCAACGATGCGCTGGAACACCTGCGCGCCGGCAAGGCACGCTACCGCGTGGTGCTGGATGCGGATTTCCCGGCCGCGGCAACCAGCGCCTGACACGGCCTCATCCAGATCAGACAAGCACAGATACCGATCGATTCCCGAGGATCACCGACATGCAATTTCCCGAGTCCTGGCTGCGCAGCTTCTGCAACCCAGACCTGAACACGCAGCAACTGGCCGACCTGTTGACCATGGCTGGCCTGGAAGTGGAAGAGCTCAAGCCTGTGGCGCCGCCTTTCACCGGGGTGGTCGTGGCGCAGGTGCTGGAAGTGGCCAAGCACCCCGATGCCGATCGCCTCAACGTCTGCAAGGTGGATGCGGGCACGGGTGAGGTGCTGCAGATCGTTTGTGGTGCGCCCAATGTGCGCCCTGGCATCAAGGTGCCTTGCGCCACGGTGGGTGCCGAGCTGCCGCCAGGTACCGATGGCAAGCCTTTCAAGATCAAGCTGGGCAAGCTGCGTGGTGTGGAGAGCCAGGGCATGTTGTGCTCGGCGCGCGAGCTGGGTGTGTCCGAGGAGTCGAACGGCCTGCACATCCTGGCTGAAGACGCGCCTTTGGGTCAAAGCATCCGTGAGCATCTCAAGCTGGACGACACCCTCTTCACGCTCAAGCTCACGCCGAATCTGGCGCACTGCCTGAGCGTATTGGGTATCGCCCGTGAAGTTTCCGCACTGACCGGCGCGCCCTTGATCGACCCGGTGATCGAGCTCGTCAAGCCCACAGCCGACGCGCGCCTCAAGGTGTCGGTGCAGGCCGTGGACCTGTGCGGCCGCTTTGGTGGCCGTGTGATCCAGGGCGTGAACCCGCAAGCCAAGACGCCGGACTGGATGGTCGAGCGTCTGGCGCGTTGTGGTCAGCGTTCGGTGTCGGCGCTGGTCGACATCTCCAACTACGTGATGTTCGAGTTGGGCCAGCCCTCGCACGTGTTCGACCTGGACAAGATCAAGGGTGAACTGGTGGTGCGCTGGGGCAAGGCTGGCGAAGAGCTCAAGCTGCTCAATGGCCAGACCATCAAGCTCGACGAGCAGGTGGGCGTGATCGCCGATGGCAGCGGCCAGGTTGAGTCCTTGGCCGGCATCATGGGCGGTGACGCCACGGCCGTGGGCGACGAGACCCGCCGTGTTTACCTGGAAGGCGCTTTCTGGTGGCCCAAGGCGATTGCCGGCCGCGCGCGCCGCTACAACTTCTCGACCGATGCTTCCCACCGCTTCGAGCGTGGCGTGGACCCGGCACCGACTGCGCGGTACATCGAACGCATCACCCGCTTGATTCTCGACATCTGCGGCGGCCATGCCGGCCCCTTGGACGATCAGATCCTGCAGCAGCCCGAGCGCAAGCCCGTGACGCTGCGCTTGTCGCGCGCCCAGCGTGTGATCGGCATGCCAGTGAGCTTGGCCGAATGCCAGCAGGTGTTCACGCGCCTGGACCTGCCCTTCACGACGCAGGCCGCAGGCCATGACACCCATTTGATCGTCGTGCCTCCGAGCTGGCGCTTCGACCTTCAGATCGAGGAGGACCTGATCGAGGAAGTGGTGCGTGTGATCGGCTTCGACAAGCTGCCCAAGCGTGCCCCCAAGGCCCCGGTGAGCTCCCAGGTGCGCCCCGAGGCACAGCGCGGTCTGTATGCCGTGCGCCGTGCCGTGGCTGCGCGTGGCTACCAGGAGGCCATCACCTTCAGCTTCGTGGAAGAGCGTTGGGAAGCCGATTTTGCCGGCAACTCCAACCCCATCCGCGTGCTCAACCCGATCGCCAGCCCGCTGGCCGTGATGCGCTCCAGCCTGATCGGCAGCCTGATCGAGGCGCTCAAGACCAATCTGTCTCGCAAGGCCGACCGGGTGCGTCTCTTCGAGGTGGGCCGCGTCTTCAAGCGCGATGCCACCGTGCAGGATGGCGACCAGACCGTGGGTGGCTTCGATCAGCCCGTGCGTGTGGCAGGCCTGGCCTATGGCTCGTCTGAAACCTTGCAGTGGGGCGTGGCCTCGCGTCAGGTCGATTTCTTCGATGTGAAGGGCGATGTCGAGTCCTTGCTGGCGCCCCGCCTGCCCCAGTTCGTGAAGGCCGAGCATCCTGCCTTCCATCCGGGCCGTTGTGCCCAGGTGCTGGTCGATGGCAAGGCTGTGGGCATCGTGGGCGAGCTGCACCCGAAGTGGCGCCAGTCCTATGACCTGCCGCAAGCCCCGGTGCTGTTCGAGTTGGATGCGGAGGTGCTGGCCCAGCGCGTGGTGCCGTCCTTCGCCAGCGTGCCCAAGATGCAGTCGGTCTACCGTGACCTGGCGCTGGTGGTGCAAGACAGCACGCCGCACGACGCCTTGATCGCGGCCATCACCCAGGCGCCGAGCGAGGGGCTGGTGCGTGGCGCCCGCCTGTTTGACATCTACAAGCCCAAGTCGCCCGTGGCCGGCATCGCCGACAACGAACGCTCTCTGGCCGTGCGCGTGGAATTGCGCGATGATGAGCAGACTTTGACCGACGAGCGCATCGACACTGCCATGAAGGCGGTGATCGCTGCGTTGGCTGCTGACGTTGGCGCGCGCGTTCGCGCCTGAGGCCAGGGAGGGCCCACGGAGATGAATGACAAGATCAGCGACCTGACGGTCCTGTTGCCCACCATCGAAACGCCCACCTTGACCAAGGCGGAGCTGGCCGACATGCTCTTTGAGCGCCTGGGCTTGAACAAGCGCGAGTCCAAGGACATGGTCGAGGCCTTTTTCGAGCTGGTCAACGACACCCTGGTGAGAGGCACCGACGTCAAGCTGTCGGGCTTTGGCAACTTCCAGATCCGGCGCAAGGCACCTCGGCCAGGACGCAATCCGCGCACCGGCGAGGCGATTCCCATCAAGGCACGCCATGTCGTGACCTTCCACGCCAGCCAGAAGCTCAAGGGCATGGTGCAAGGTGACATTCCCAGCGGCGAAGACTTGGAGTAAAGTCTGAAACCTTTTCCCGATCTTGTTGATCTAGCTCGGGATTTTTCGGGAACATCGGGAAACTGCAGTCTGCGATGGGATCCATGGACCGCGTCGAAAGCGCCTTGCCGCCAATTCCAGCCAAGCGCTACTTCACCATTGGTGAGGTGAGCGAGTTGTGCCTGGTCAAGCCTTATGTGCTTCGCTACTGGGAGCAGGAGTTCGTCCAGCTCAAGCCCATGAAGCGTCGCGGCAACCGGCGCTACTACCAACACCATGAGGTGCTGCTGATTCGCCGCATCCGTGAGTTGCTGTACGAACAGGGCTTCACCATCAGTGGCGCCCGAAACCAGTTGGCCGACGTGGTGGCGGTAGCGCCTTTGCACGATGAGCACGATGCGGCAGATGTCGGTGGCGAGACCCCTTTACAGGCGGCGCGTACCACCAAGGCCATTTTGGCTGCCGCTGCGACATCGAACGGCCTGGAGGGCCGCGCAGTGCGCGCCTTGCAGGCCAGTGCGCCTGCCATGGCTGATGCGGCCTGGATGGGGCCGGATCTGCCTGATCTGAACAAACTGAGCCCGGACTCCGTGATGGCCTTGCGCGAGGCTTTGCTCTCGATCCGCGATCTGTTGTCTTGATGGCAAAAAAGATGCGGCGGGCTCCAGGAATGAGAAAAATCCATGCTAAAGTCTAAGTCTTCGTCGGGGTGTAGCGCAGCCTGGTAGCGCACTTGCATGGGGTGCAAGGGGTCGCGAGTTCGAATCCCGCCACCCCGACCATAGAAGTTCACGAGGGTCAGTAGGAAACTACTGACCCTTTCGTGTTTCTGGGGTCTGTGAAGGGCCAGGCGCGCGATCAGCCGCGCTTCTTCGACAGCTGCTTCTGAATGCTTCGATCGAACTCCTGCTGCAACACAACAGGAAATGCGGCGCTGACCGACCCGATCGCCAGGGGACGCAGCCGCTCGAACAAGCCTTTGACCGCTGCCGCAATGGCGGGATCCAACGTCGCGGATGCCGCGCCACCCGCATTGCCACGCTGCGACGTGGTGGTGATCGCCTCCACCATGGTGATGAACAGCTGCTCCACGTAGGCCTTGGCAATGGCCCGCGTGTGCTTGATCAGCACGTCCTGCAGGTCCAGCACGGTGTCCAGCGGCACGCTCAGATCTGCCAGCTGGATGCCGATGCGCTCCAGCGCGGGGCTGAGCATCTCGAACTCCTCTTCTCCTACTGGCCGGTAGAGCCCGTTGCGGGCTAGCCGCTCCTTTTGCTCCGGCGTGGCCGTGGTGTGCCAATGTGCCGCCATTTCCTTGATGGCTTTGCGCTTGGGTGCCTCGACCGTGAAAAACGTCGTTGAGAAGAGTTCGCTGATCAGCGAGTATTCGCTCCAGGCACCTTCGGGTGTCTTCTCTAGCATGCCCTTGATGGCTTCCAGCCGGAACCCCTGCTGACGCAAGTCGCGGATCAGTTCCAGCTTGCCTTGGTGCTCGGCGTCGTACAGGCCCAGGCGACCCTTGAGTCGCGGCGGCGGCATGAGGCCAGCCGTCTGGTATGCCCGGATGTTGCGGACGCTGACGCCAGTTCGCGCCGACAGTTCTTCAACGGTCATTTCGCTGCCGTCAGTCGGCGCGCGGGCAGGACGGGGGCGTGAATTGTTGGCGGGAACGGCGGGCATCGATAGTCGGATAACGGTATTGCCCGCCATGATACCGAGCGGATATTGCAGAGTTAATGTAACATTGTGTATGTTGTATTGATGCGGCATTGCGCCACACAAGCTGCTCTTGACGATGTGTCGAACGGTCAGGGCGGCCGGCCTCAGTCATTTGATGTTCGACCCGATGCCGTTTTCTTTTGCAGTACGCCGTGATGAACAAGCGATTCAAGTCGACCCTTGCTTCCCTGACTTTCCTGATTGCCGGTGCCTTGTCCACGCCTTGCAGCGCCGCACGCGAGGTGGCGGGCGTGCATTTCGATGACCAGGCCAGTCTGGGCAACCAGCCTCTGGTGCTCAACGGCGCAGGGGTGCGCGTCAAGATGATCATCAAGGTGTATGCCGTGGGGCTGTATGTGCCTCACAAAGACACCACACCCGCGGCGCTCATCAACCAGCCGGGCCCCAAGAGCATCCGCATCGTGATGCTGCGTGACGTGTCGGCGGAAAGGCTCACGGATGCCTTGATCCAGGGTATCAACGACAACGTGAGCGCGGCGGACCGCCGTGTGCTGCAGCCTCGTCTGGACGAGCTGGAGTCGGCCATGCGCGGTGCTGGTGAAGCCACCAAGGGCGCGCAGATTCAACTTGACTACCTGCCGGGCGTAGGCACGCACATCACCATGGCGGGCAAGCAGCTGGGCAAGGACATTGCCGGCGAGGACTTCTATCGGGCGCTGCTGAAGATCTGGCTGGGCGAGAAGCCCTCGGACCGCAGCCTCAAAGGCGACCTGCTCGGCCAGTCCTGATCGAGCAGTTTCAGGGCATCAGCACTTGATGCCCATGTGCAGGGCCACGACGCCACCGGTCATGTTGTGCACATCGACGTGGCCGAAGCCTGCCTGCTTCATCATGGCCTTGAGCGTGGCCTGATCGGGGTGCATGCGGATGGATTCGGCCAGGTACTGGTAACTGGCCGAGTCGCCCGCCACGAATTGCCCCAGCTTGGGCAGGATCTTGAACGAGTACCAGTCGTAGGCCTTTTCCAGTGGCTTGGCGACCTTCGAGAACTCCAGCACCAGCAGGCGCCCGCCAGGCTTGAGCACGCGGCACATTTCGGCCAGCGCCAGGTCCTTGTGCGTCATGTTGCGCAGGCCGAAGGCCACCGTGACGATGTCGAAGGTGCCGGTGGGGAAGGGCAGCTTCTCGGCGTCGCACAGGGTGGTGGGCAGGGCCATGCCGGTGTTGAGCAGGCGGTCGCGGCCGGTGCTGAGCATGGCCTCGTTGATGTCGGTGTGGACCACCATGCCGGTGCTGCCCACGCGCTTGGCAAACGCTTCGGACAGGTCGCCCGTGCCACCGGCGATGTCCAGCACCTTGTGGCCTTCGCGCACGCCGCTGGCAGCGATCGTGTAGGCCTTCCACAGGCGATGCAGACCCATCGACATCAGGTCGTTCATGATGTCGTACTTGCTGGCGACCGAGTCGAACACGCCGCGAACGCGCTGCGCCTTCTTGGACTCGTCAACCTGCTGAAAACCGAAGTGCGTGTTGCTCATGGAGCGGCATCTTAAGGCAATGCTGAACAAGTCCGCGCCGTGCGCGGCGGGATCTTTGCGGGATGAGCCGCCAGGCGCAAAACAGGGTGCGGGCTGTGGTGGCCCGCACCCTGTTTTGGAACGCAGCGGATCGCCCGCAAAGGCCCGCCCCCGGAGGGGTTCGACCCAAATCGGGCGATTGGCTCACCAAATCGCTTGCATGTGCCATCAGCACATGCCGCACGATGTTGGCAAGCCACTCATCCCGATTTGGGGCGAATGCGCATGGCGGGGGCTTGTTCAGCATTGCCTCAATCCTGTTGCAATGCCATACGCGATTCCAGTGCCCGCGCACAGGCCATCGCGCTGGCCCAGGCCCACTGGAAGTTGTAGCCCCCCAGCCAGCCGGTCACGTCGACGACCTCGCCGATGAAGTAGAGGCCGGGCACGAGTTTGCTCTCCATGGTCTGCGAGCTGAGGTCGCGTGTGTCGACGCCGCCTGCGGTGACTTCGGCCTTGGCATAGCCTTCCGAGCCATTGGGCGTGATGGCCCAGGCATTGGCGGACTGGCCGAGCAGGTCAAGGTCTTTGTCCTTGAGCTCGGCCAGCGGGGCATCGGCACGCAGCGTGGGGTGCTGATGCGCCATCTGGGCCAGCCAGGTCTGGGCCAGGCGTTGCGGCACGGTTTCGCCCAGGCTGAGGCCCCATTGCGTGGACAACTGCTTGCGCGAGCCGGACTTGGCCTGCTTGAGGCTGCCCGCCAGGTTGCGCTGCGGGGCGAGGTTGATGTGCAGGGGCTGGCCGAGCTGCCAGTAGCTCGATATCTGCAGCACGGCCGGGCCACTCAAACCCCGGTGCGTGAACAGCAGGTCTTCCAGAAAGACAATGGGGGCGGCCTTCTTGCGTTTGCCACCTTCGGGCAGCGTGGTGACGGGCGTGCTGATCTCGACTTCCAGCGACAGGCCGGACAGCTCGGCGAAAGGCGCCCACTCGCCAGCCGAAAAGGTCAAGGGGACCAGGGCGGGGCGCAGCGGTACGATGCGATGCCCCAGTTGGGCCGCCAGCCTTTGGCCAAAGTCCGTCGCACCGATCTTGGGAATCGACAGGCCGCCCGTGGCGATCACGACCTGGTGCGCCTTGACCAGGCCCATGTCGGTGTCCAGCTCGAAGCGCGTGGGTTCGGACGATGCCGGCACGCTTGACGACACGGGGCGAACGGCATGCACGGCGCAGGGCTGCTTGCGGACCACGCCGCCGGCATCGCATTCCTTGAGCAGCATCTGGATGATGTCGTCGGCGCGATGGTCGCAAAAGAGCTGGCCCTTGTGTTTTTCGTGCCAGGCGATGCCATGCCGCTCGACGAGACGCAAAAAATCTTGGGGTGTAAAGCCCGCCAGGGCCGAGCGGCAGAAGTGCGGGTTCTCGCCCAGGAAGTTGGCGGGGCCGGCATCACGGTTGGTGAAGTTGCAGCGCCCGCCGCCCGAGATGCGGATCTTCTCGGCCACCTTGCTGGCGTGGTCCAGCAGCAGCACCTTCAGGCCACGCTGGCCCACCACACCGGCGCAAAACAGACCGGCCGCACCTGCACCGATCACAACGACATCGAATTGGGACATGGGGCGAATTGTCGCCTGAGCGGGCAGGGAGAAGGGGGACGTCAGGCCTGGTGAGACTCAGGCCTCGCTGATGCCCAGCGTGCGCACGGTGGTGAACACGCCTTCCGCGCCTGCTTGCTCGGCGGCCACGGCACGGCCACGGCCTTGTCGCTTGGCTTCCTGCAAGGCCTGGTCAGCCCGGTGTGTGGCGTCGGGGAGGCTTTCGCCGGCCAGGATCTGCACCACGCCAAAGCTCAGGCTCAGCGGCTTTTGCTGCAGGGATGAACGCCCTTGATCGACCTGGCGCACCATGCGGTCGGCCACATGCAGGGCATCGTTGATGGTGGTGTTGGGCAGCATGGCCACGAACTCGTCGCCACCAAGCCGCCCCACGAGGTCGCGGCTGCGCAGGATCTTGCGGGCGCTGCTGGCCACCAGCTTCAGCGCTTCGTCGCCACCGGCATGGCCGGCCTCGTCGTTGATCTGCTTGAAGTGGTCCACGTTGAAGACCATCAGGGCCGACGAGCCCGGCGGGCACAGACGAATCGTCTGTGCGGCCATCTCGTTGAAGTGGCGGCGGTTGGGCACCTGTGTAAGCATGTCGAAGTCGGCCATGATGCGCAGCTGGCGGTGCGATTCGCGCAGGTCTTGTTCCGTGCGCTCATAGGTCAGCAACAGGCACATGTAGACCGAGAACATCACCGCGGCCACCAGCCCGATCAGCACGATGGGCTGCTGGATGAGATCCGGGTTGGCCACGGGCACGCCCCAGGCCGAGAAAGCCGCCAGCATGCGGGGCACCTGAAAACCCGCAGCGACCACCAGGAAGAAAAGGATGGCCTTGAGATAGGGGCTTTGGCGCCAGTCGCGGATCGAGTGCACCTGCCAGGCGGCATACAGGTAGAAGCCGATATTGATCAGGCTGAAGGTGGCCACGCGGGCCCCAACGTCATTGGGGTTCTCTCGCCAGATCAGCATGTAGACGGCAAAGCCACCCAGCAGCACAGCCAGGTCGGTCAAGGGTGGTGTGCGGAAATTGCTGCGGATGTAGAACTGGCGCATGCCGGCCAGCATGGTGAGCGGCCATTGCAGCGACAGCAGCACCGTGATCGGGATCAGCCAGGGAAAGTGGGCAATGAAGAGCAGGCACAGGGCGCTGAGCATATTGGCCCACTGCGCGGCGGTCCAGAACCAGAAGCCCCGGTAGGTCCGCTGGGTCACGCCCACCAGCGTCATGATGCCGGCAGCCATGAAGAGCACCACCCCCGTGACCAGGGTCAGGGTAGGCAGATGGAGGGGAAAGAAAAAGGTCATTGCGGCGTGGAACGGCGTGGTCGCAACATGACGTCCGGAAGTCGGACAGAATCCTCCCTCATGGTACCCCTGCACAGTTCTCTTATGTGCCGGGGATTCTCGCGTATGCAACGCTGTCCGTGAATCCCGCACTGTCGGGGTCTTGACAGCCAGGAGAAGACTTCTATGGCCATGGATGTGGTGGACTACGAGATCAAGGGCGCCGAGATGCAGTTCGTCGAGGTGGAGCTTGACCCAGGGGAGGCGGCCATTGGTGAGGCGGGCAGCATGATGTTCATGGATGCCGACATCGAGATGGACACGGTGTTCGGTGATGGCTCGCAGCAACAAAGCGGTTTGTTCGGCAAGCTGCTGGGCGCGGGCAAGCGCCTGATCACGGGCGAAAGCCTGTTCACGACGATCTACACCAACCAGGGCAGTGGCAAGAAGCGCGTGGCCTTCGCCGCACCTTACCCGGGCAAGATCCTGCCGATGGACCTCAAGCAACTGGGCGGTACGCTCATTTGCCAGAAGGACGCCTTCCTGTGCGCGGCGCGTGGCGTGACGCTGGGCATCGCCTTCCAGAAGCGGCTGGGAGCCGGATTCTTCGGCGGCGAAGGTTTCATCATGCAAAGACTCGATGGTGACGGCCTGGCCTTCGTGCATGCAGGCGGCACCGTGGTGCGTCGTGAGCTGAAGCCCGGTGAAACCGTGTTCGTCGACACCGGCTGCGTGGTGGCCTACACGACGGGCGTGGACTTCGATATCCAGTACGTGGGCAAGATCAAGACGGCGTTGTTCGGCGGCGAGGGCGTGTTCCTGGCCAAGATGACCGGGCCTGGCCATGTGTGGCTGCAAAGCCTGCCTTTCTCGCGTCTGGCCTCGCGCATCTTTGCTGCGGCGCCGCAAACTGGCGGAGGTGGCCGCGAGGAAAGCAGCCTGCTGGGCAGCCTGGGTGCGGGCGGTTTGCTGGGTTCGGTGCTGGGTGACAACGAGTGAACGTGCAAGCCGTGATCGATTCGGCCTGGCGCGCGCTGGCCTACTGCTTTCATCCCCGCGTGATCTACCTCTCCTTGCTGCCGCTGTTCCTGGCGGCGGTGAGCCTGGGTTTGTTGACCTGGTTCGGGTGGGAGCCCGGCGTGGTGGCGGTGCGGCATGCGCTCGATGCCTGGGGCATCAGCCACACCGTGATGAGCTGGATGGACGGCGTGGGCCTGAGCTTCCTTCGGGCTGCCGTGGCGCCGTTTCTGCTCGTGCTGATCGCGGTGCCGCTGGTCATCGTGCTGTGCCTGCTGCTGGTGGCGGGTTTGATGACGCCAGCCCTGGTCCAGTTGGTGCGGCAGCGGCGCTTCCCTGACATCCCGCTTGGCCAGGCGACGCCTTGGTGGCGGTCCCTGCTGTGGTCGCTGGGGGCATCGCTGACTTCAATGCTGTGGCTATTGTTGAGCCTGCCTCTGTGGCTGATACCGCTTTTCGCGGTGGTGGTGCCACCCATCATCTGGGGTTGGCTGACCTACCGCGTGATGGCGTTCGACACCCTGGCCGATCTGGCCTCACCCGCCGAGCGCGACGCCTTGCTCAGGCAACATCGCCGCAGCCTGCTGTGCATGGGCATCCTGTGTGGCTACCTTGGCGCCGCGCCGGCTGCACTGTGGGCGATGGGCGCCCTGACGGTGGTGCTTGCACCCTTCATGCTGGTGCTCTCGGTGTGGCTCTACACGCTGGTGTTTGCCTATTCCAGCCTCTGGTTCGCGCATTTCCTGCTGCAGGCCTTGCGGGCGCAACGTCTGGGCACACAAGGCGGTGCCCAGATCATCGACATGGAGCCTTCCACATGACTGGCCTGATCATCATCGGCGACGAGATCCTTAGCGGTCGGCGCGAAGACAAGCACCTGGCCAAGTCCATCGAATTGCTGTCGGCACGTGGCCTGGCCGTTTCCTGGGCGCGTTACGTGGGCGATGAGCCCGACCGCATCACGGCGGACATCCGGCATGCGCTGGACAGCGGGGATGTCGTCTTTTCCTTTGGCGGGATCGGCGCCACGCCGGATGACCACACGCGCGCCTGTGCCGGCCGTGCATGGGGCGCAGAACTGGGGCTGCACCCCGAGGCGCGGGAACTGATCCTGGCGCGCTGTCGGGCGCTGGCCGAGCAGGAGGGCAAGCCCTTCGAGCCGGATTCGGCCGACACGCAGCGCCGCCTGCAGATGGGCTTTTTTCCTGTGGGCGCCACCATCATCCCCAACCCCTACAACCAGATTCCGGGCTTCAGCCTGCTGGGCCGCGTGCATTTCCTGCCGGGTTTTCCGGTGATGGCCTGGCCGATGATGGCCTGGGCGCTCGACCACCTGCACGCCGATCTCCATGGCCGGGCGGTGCAGGCGAGCAAGGCGGTGATCGTTTACGGTGCCATCGAGTCGGTGCTCACGCCCTTGATGGTCGATATCGAGGCGCGTTATGCGCCCGTGAAAGTGTTCAGCCTGCCCAGCGTGGACCATCCCGTGCATGGCCGCCACATCGAACTGGGTGTCAAAGGTGGTGCGCAAGAGGTCGAGGCGGCCTTTGCCTACTTGTTGCAAGGGTTGTCCAATGTTGGTGCGAAAATTGGTCCAACATTGGTGCAGTGAACATGTTTGCCTGAAATATGCACCATATATGTGCAAATTGAGGCCGCGGTGAGCCACTTACCCTTGGCAAGCCCCATCTGGATGCTTTCGCCATCCAGAAGTTGTCATCTTCGAGTGCATGTTGAATCGGTCGCCATGGTCCGCTTCGGTGCAAATTAATTGAGGGTTTCCCCTTGCGCGCAAGGCAAAGCCTGCGTTGCCTCAGACGGGAGGCATGCTTTCTGCTATTACACTGCGCGCTGTTTCTGATCTTGAAACAGACCCATTTCAAATTCTGCAATCACACAAAGCCTCTTGCTAGGAGCATCTGATGGCCAACAAGACCGTCGCCGACGTGATGAAGCTGGTGAAGGACAACGAAGTCAAGTTCGTTGACTTCCGCTTCACTGACACCCGTGGCAAAGAACAGCACGTTTCCGTGCCCGTTTCCCACTTCGACGAAGACAAGTTCACCTCGGGCCATGCCTTCGACGGTTCGTCCATCGCCGGCTGGAAGGGTATCGAAGCATCCGACATGCTGCTGATGCCGGACCCCAATACCGCCAACATCGACCCCTTCTTCGAAGAGCCGACCCTGATCCTGTCTTGCGACGTGATCGACCCCACCGACGGCAAGCCCTACGAGCGCGATCCCCGCTCGCTGGCCAAGCGCGCTGAAGCCTACCTGAAGGCCTCCGGCCTGGGCGACGCTGCCTACTTCGGTCCTGAGCCCGAGTTCTTCGTGTTCGACAGCGTGCGCTGGGGCAACGAGATGTCCGGCAGCTTCTTCAAGATCGAATCCGAAGAAGGCGCCTGGAACTCGTCCAAGGAATACGAGCACGGCAACAGCGGCTACCGTCCTTCCGTGAAGGGTGGCTACTTCCCCGTGCCCCCGGTCGACTCAGGCCAGGACATGCGTTCGGAAATGTGCCTGATCCTCGAATCGCTGGGCATTCCCGTTGAAGTGCACCACCACGAAGTGGCCAACGCCGGCCAGATGGAAATCGGCACCAAGTTCGCCACGCTGACCCAGCGCGCCGACTGGCTGCAACTGCAAAAGTATGTGATCACGAACGTGGCCCATGCTTACGGCAAGACCGCCACCTTCATGCCCAAGCCCCTCGTGGGCGACAACGGTTCCGGCATGCACGTTCACCAGTCCATCTGGAAGGATGGCAAGAACCTGTTCGCTGGCGAAGGCTACGCTGGTCTGAGCGAATTCGCGCTGTACTACATCGGTGGCATCATCAAGCACGCCCGTGCCCTCAACGCCATCACCAACCCCGGTACGAATTCGTACAAGCGTCTGGTGCCCGGCTTTGAAGCCCCGGTGAAGCTGGCTTATTCGGCCAAGAACCGCTCGGCATCGATCCGTATTCCTTACGTGGCCAACCCCAAGGGCCGTCGTATCGAGGCGCGCTTCCCCGATCCTTCCGCCAACCCCTACCTGGCCTTCACCGCACTGATGATGGCAGGTCTGGACGGCGTGGAAAACAAGATCCATCCTGGCGAAGCCGCCACGAAGGACCTTTACCACCTGCCGCCCGAAGAGGACGCACTGGTGCCGACCGTCTGCCACAGCCTGGATCAGGCTCTGGAATACCTGGACAAGGACCGCGCGTTCCTGACCAAGGGCGGCGTGTTCACCGATGCCTACCTCGATGCCTACATCGAGCTGAAGATGCAGGAAGTCACGCGCTTTCGCATGGCCACTCATCCTGTCGAGTACGACATGTACTACGCGCTGTGATCCTTGCGGACACAGCCGGGCTCGCAAGAGCCCATCTGCAAAAGGGCGGCGCGAGTCGCCCTTTTTCTTTTCCGCAACGCCTGCTGGCGGCTTTGCAGGCCGCAGTTTGGTGCGCTTGACCGCGGCCCCGGGCTTGAGGGCATACTGGCGCCACAACTGACCACCACGACGGATATGGCCTACCACCTAGCTGAGCTTGCATTGCCCCGGGACACCTTCAAGCGTGCCGGCTGGTGCCGGGGATTGGCGGCTGTGGCTCTGCTCTTGACGGCCCAGGGCGTCGTGCATGCCGATGACAAGCCTGTCTACCGCTGTCCAGGCAATCTCTACACCGATGCGCTGACAGCCAAGGAGGCGCAGGAAAAGGGCTGCAAGACGCTGGATGGCGCCCCCATCACCGTGATCCAGTCGGTCATCCCGAAAGGAACGGGCGCTCGCACAACGGGAAGCGGCTCAGGCGAAAAGGTATCGTCCGACGACCAGAAGGCCCGCGACACCGACCGCCGCAAGATCCTGGAAGCCGAATTGCGCAAGGAAGAAGAAGCGCTGGCGACCCTGCAAAAGGAATACAACAACGGCCAGCCCGACCGCAAAGGCGATGAGCGCAATTATCAAAAATACCAGGACCGGGTCAACGAGATGAAGGCTGAGGTCACACGTCGCGAGGCCAATGTGGCGGCGCTCAAGCGCGAGCTGGCCAATCTGGGTAACGCGGGTAGCAGTGCTTCAACGGGCAAGTAAGGCGGTATGGGCAGCAGCAAGACGGCGGCGGTCAAGATGGCGGCCAAGGGTGCCCGAAGGGGTGGGGCGGTGACCATGGGCGCCCAAAGCGCCTTGACGCTCTACGATGCCTTCGATCACCTGGCCACGATGGTGGCGGTCGTCGAGACCGATGGGGTCTGCGTGTTTGCCAATGCGGTGTTCGAAGAGGTGCTGGGGCTGTCGCGCCGCAGCGTGATGCGCGAGTCGATCTACGACTGGTTCGTCGACCCGACCTTGCTCAAGGACATCGTCACGGCGGTGGCCAACAACGAATTCGCAACCAGCCGTCTGCAGGCCGAGCTCAAGCGCAATCTGCATGTGCTGACAGGCGATCCGCTGCCGGTGCAGGTCATCGTGACACGGATGGACTTGACGGCCCATGTGCTGATCGAACTGGTGGAAATCGAGCAGCAGGCCAAGCAGGAGCGCGAGGAGCGTGCCCTGGATCAAGCGCAGGCCAACAAGGAACTCATCCGCAACCTGGCGCACGAGATCAAGAACCCGCTGGGTGGCATCCGGGGGGCGGCACAGTTGCTGCAGATGGAGCTGGAGTCCAAGTCGCTGACCGAGTACACCCAGGTCATCATCCATGAGGCCGACCGGCTTCAGTTGCTGGTGGACCGACTGCTGGCCCCGCATCGCCGTCCGCATCTGGTGGGCGACGTCAACATCCACGAGGTCTGCGAGCGTGTGCGTTCACTGATCCTGGCGGAGTTCCCCAAGGGCCTCAAAGTCTGGCGAGACTACGACACCTCCCTGCCCGAATTCCGGGGAGACCGCGAGCAGCTGATTCAGGCGGTGTTGAACATTGCGCACAACGCGGCGCAGGCGCTGTCCGATCGGGTCGCGGCAGGCGATGCGGTGCTCACACTGCGTACCCGGGTGATGCGAAGGGTGACGATCAATCGCCATTTGCACCGGCTGGCATTGCTCTTGCATATTGAGGACAACGGCCCCGGCATACCGGAGGCCATCCGAGATCGCATTTTTTACCCGCTGGTGTCGGGGCGTGAGGGTGGTTCCGGCCTGGGCCTGACTTTGGCGCAGACCTTCGTTCAACAGCATCAAGGCACCATCGAATGCGAAAGCGAGCCGGGACGTACGGTATTCAAAATTCTGATACCTCTACCGTGACGCCGGCTGGCCAACGTATCCGGTTCGGGATGCCCACCATCTTAGGCCAGCATGAAACCCATCTGGATCGTTGACGACGACCAATCCATTCGCTTTGTGCTTGAAAAGGCACTGACCCGGGAGAACCTCCCAGTCCGCGTGTTCACCAACCCCCGTGACGTACTGACCGCGCTCGATGATGACGAGCCGCAGGTGCTGGTCTCGGACATCCGCATGCCCGGTGGTTCGGGCATCGACTTGCTCTCCAAGGTCAAGGCGCGTCTGCCGGGCCTGCCCGTCATCATCATGACGGCGTTCTCGGACCTGGACAGCGCCGTGTCGGCCTTCCAGGGGGGCGCTTTCGAATACCTGCCCAAACCGTTTGACCTGCCCAAGGCGGTCGAGCTGATCCGCCGTGCGGTGGATGAGAGCGTGCGCGAAGAGGTGATCGACGAGCGCGTGACGCAGATGCCCGAGATGCTGGGCCAGGCCCCGGCCATGCAGGACGTGTTCCGTGCGATTGGCCGCCTGAGCCAGAGCAATGTGACAGTGTTGATCACCGGGGAGTCCGGCGCGGGCAAGGAGCTGGTGGCGCGGGCGCTGCACAAGCACAGCCCGCGAGGCAACGGGCCTTTCGTGGCGATCAACACGGCGGCGATTCCCAAGGATCTGCTCGAATCTGAGCTGTTCGGCCATGAGCGAGGTGCCTTCACCGGCGCACAGACGATGCGGCGCGGCCGTTTCGAGCAGGCCGATGGCGGCACGCTCTTCCTCGATGAAATCGGGGACATGCCCTTTGACCTGCAGACGCGCTTGCTGCGTGTGCTCAGCGATGGCCAGTTCTACCGCGTGGGCGGCCACCACCCGCTCAAGAGCAATGTGCGTGTGATCGCGGCGACCCACCAGAACCTGGAGGACCGCGTCAAGCAGGGCGTGTTCCGCGAGGACTTGTTCCACCGCCTCAATGTGATCCGCCTGCGTTTGCCGGCCCTGCGCGAGCGCCGCGAGGACATCCCGACGCTGGCCCGCTTCTTCCTCCAAAAGAGCGCCAAGGACCTGGGCGTGGAGGCCAAGCGCATCTCGGAGGCGGCCTTGGGGCGGCTGCAAAACTTCGATTTCCCCGGCAACGTCCGCCAGCTGGAAAACATCTGCCATTGGTTGACCGTGATGGCGCCGGCGCAGGTCATCGAAACCAAGGACCTGCCCCCCGAGTTGCTGGACACGAAGGCCTATGTCCAGCCGGCGGCGTCTTCAGACTCGGCTTCGGCGACGGCTTCTTCTGCGCTGCCCAGTGCGGACGCGCCGGCCTACAAGGCGCCTGCAGAACTCACTCGCCCGGTGACAGACAGTTGGGCCGTTGCTGCGGTCGACCTGTCTGCGGCCAGTCACCCGGCCACGTCGACAGCCTCACCCGCTGGCGTGATGCCGCCGATGGCTTCGCCGTTTGGTAGCCCATCGGTTCCTGATTTTCCTGGGCCGGTTGCGGCATCGCCCGCGACACTGGGGCCGAACTGGATCAAGGATCTGGAGCGCGATGCGCGTGCGCGCCTGGAGTCGGGCGAGCCCGATGTCTGGGATGTACTCACGCGTCAGTTCGAGGCCAGCTTGATCCATACCGCGCTGGATTTGACGCGTGGCCGTCGGATCGAAGCGGCGCAGAAGCTGGGTATTGGGCGCAATACCATCACACGCAAGATCCAGGAGTTGGGCATCGACGACTGAGTTGACGCTGCTTTACACACGCCTCACACGACTGCGCTACAGTGACAAAGTGAGGATGCTGCCCGAGGGCGGCATCCGTTTCGTGTCATGAAGTGAGGCTCTTATGAAGCAAGTCATGCAAGCGACCCTGAAGTCGGTTGCCGCTGTGTCCATCTGTGTGCTGGCCGCCTGTTCGACGACCAGTCCTGACGTGATCAAGCCCGAGAATGCGCAACGCATGTCTCAGGTTGAGGATGCGGTCGTGTTGAACGTGCGGCCGGTGGTGATCGAAGGCAGCCAGAGCGGCGCCGGTGCCGTGACAGGCGGCGTGCTGGGTGGTGCGGCCGGTGTGGGCGCATCCAGCAACAACCGCAGCTCGGCCATGATTGGCGTGGCTGGTGCCGTGGCGGGTGCGATTGTGGGCAATGCCGTGGAGCGTTTCGGCACGCGTGAAGACGCTGTTGAAATCCTGCTGCAGATGGCCAATGGCCAACGACGCTCGGTCGTGCAGGCCAAGGGCAGTGAAACCTTCAATGCTGGTGATGCCGTCATCCTGGTGACCACCGGTGGCAAGACCCGCGTGATGCTGGCGCCCAAGGTGACGGCGCCGCAAGCCGCGCCTGGACCCAGCACCTCGAAGTAAATATCGAGGTAAGTTCGTCAACTCAGTCCAGGGTCTGGCGGTAGCGCAGCATCGCCAGACCACCTACCAGGACAATGAACAAGGTCATGGGCCACATCTCGTGGCCCACATAGGCCAGCGTGGAGCCCTGGAGCATCGCGCCCCTGACCATGCGCAGGAAGTGCGTGACGGCCAGGCTCTCACCCAACTAGCCAACCATTGCTTGATCTGGACGAATTCAGATGGGCAGTGCCCGGGCTGATGCCGCCATCGGAGCCAGCTCGGCCTCTGTGAGGGTCTCGCGTTCCAGCAGCAGGCGGGCACCTTGTTCCAGCAGGTCGCGGCGGGCTTGCAGCGCCTGCGTGGCACGGCTGAAGGCCATGTCGACCAGCCCGCGCACCGCTTCGTCGATGTGGCGGGCCGTGTCTTCACTGTAGTTGCGCTCGGAGCCGAACTGCGGCATCTGGGCCAGAAAGGGCGTGCGCTGGCGCTCATAGGCCACTTGGCCGAGTTCGCTGGACATGCCCAGGCGCGTGACCATGTCCAGCGCGATGTCGGTGGCCTTGGCCAGATCGTCGGCCGCACCGCTGGAGACCTCGCCCAGCAGGAGCTGTTCGGCGGCCCGCCCGCCCAGCAACACAGTCATGCGGTTTTCGAGTTCAGTCCGGGTGCTCAGGAAGCGGTCTTCCGTGGGGCGCTGGATGGTGTAGCCCAAGGCCCCGATGCCGCGCGGGATGATGGAGATCTTGTGCACCGGATCAGCCCCCGGCAAGGCCATGGCCAGCAGGGCGTGGCCCATCTCGTGGTAGGCCACGGTCTCGCGCTCGCGAGGGCTCAGCACGCGGTTGCGCTTTTCGATGCCCGCCACGATGCGCTCGACGGCCTCATTGAAGTCGCACGCCTCGACCGCATCCGCATGGCGGCGCGTGGCCAGCAGAGCCGCCTCGTTGACCAGGTTGGCCAGATCGGCGCCGGCGAAGCCCGGGGTGAGGGCGGCGATGGCATCCGGGTTCACATCGGTCGCAGTCGTGATCTTGCGCAGGTGCACATGCAGGATGTCGATGCGGCCCTTGCGGTCAGGACGGTCCACCAGGACCTGGCGATCGAAACGGCCAGCGCGCAGCAGCGCAGGGTCCAGTACCTCGGGGCGGTTGGTGGCCGCCAGGATGACCACGCCCACGCTGGCGTCGAAGCCGTCCATCTCGGAGAGCAACTGGTCCAGCGTCTGCTCTTTCTCGTCATGCCCGCCGCTCAAGGGACCGGCGCCACGCGCGCGGCCCAGGGCATCGAGCTCGTCGATGAAGATGATGGCGGGGGCCGCCTTGCGCGCCTGCTCGAACAAATCGCGCACACGGGCCGCGCCTACGCCCACGAACATCTCGACGAACTCGGAGCCGCTGATCGAGAAGAAGGGCACGCCCGCTTCGCCGGCCATGGCACGGGCCAGCAGCGTCTTGCCGGTACCCGGCGGCCCGATCAGCAAGATGCCTTTGGGCATGCGGGCACCGAGTCGGCCATAGGCTTGCGGGTTCTTCAGAAAGTCGACCGATTCGCGCAGTTCATCCTTGGCCTCGTCCACGCCGGCGACATCGGTAAAACGCACACCGACCTCGGTCTCCGCATAGACCCGGGCGCGGCTCTTGCCCACGGTCATCATGCCGCCCAGCCCGCCGAAGCTACCATCCTTCATCATCTTGCGCGCCAGCAGGTTCCACAGCCCGAACATCAGCAGCACCGGCAGCACCCAGGACAGCACATCGTGGACGACGGTGTTCTCGACCACGCCTTCGAAGCGCACGTTGTGGGAGGCCAGGTCCCTTGCCAGTTCAGGCTCGACGCGCGTGGTGACGAAGCGCTGATGGCCGTCCGGCAAAGGCTTCTTGAGTTCCCCCTCGATGACGTTGCTGCCGATGCGGATGGAGGCCACGTCGCCGCTTTGCAGGTGCTGCACGAACTCGCTGTAGGGCATGGGCTGGACCTGGGCGTTGGTGAGCCACAGGTCGCGCACCCACAACACGGTCAGCAGGATCAGTGCCAGGCCCCAAGGGCTAACGGGCCAGGGCTTGTTGGGGCCGTGCCCGTTGGACGGTGGACTGGGCGGCGCATTGGGTGGTGTGTACACGGCGGTGTTCCTAGCTTTGCATGCGGCTGACGGCATTCCGGAAGCGCCGCAGCGACCCGATGAAGAACACGGTGCCGATGAGCGCGATCGCGGCAAACTGCGGCCACACGATGCTCAAGTCCGCCCCACGGTACAGGATAGCCTGCGCGAAGCTCACGAAGTGCGTGGTGGGGGCACCCAGCATGACAAGGCGCACGGGCTCGGGCATGTTCTCAGGCGGTGTCATGCCACCGGAGAGCATCTCCAGCGGCAGCAGCACCAGGATCATCAGCAGGCCCAGTTGCGGCATCGAGCGGGCGACGGTGCCCAGGTAGATGCCCATGGAGGTCGTGGCAAAGAGGTGCAGGGCGCAGCCCACCATGAACAGCCCGATCGAGCCGGTGACGGGCATGGCCAGCGCGCCTCTGAGCACGAAGTGCACGGCCAGCGCCGTGGCCAGCAGCACGACCGCGCCCATGGCCCACACCTTGGCCAGCATGATCTCCACCGGCTTGAGCGGCAGCACCAGCAGGTGCTCGATGGTGCCGTGTTCGCGTTCACGAATGAGGGCGGCGCCCGTCAGGATGATGGACAGCATGGTCACGTTGTTGATGAGTTCCATTGCGCCCATGAACCAGCTGTTGTCCAGCGACGGGTTGAAGCGCATGCGCAGCGCCAGGTCGACGAGTGGGGTGTCGGCCGTGCGTTCGCGCTGCATGAACTCGGCCACCTCGCCCAGGGCGATGCTCTGGATGTAGCCCGAGCCCAGGAAGGCCTGACTCATCTGGGTGGCATCGACATTGAGCTGGATGGCGGGGGACTTGCCGGCCAGCACGTCGCGCTGGAAGTCCGGCGGGATGTCCATCACGAAGGTGTAGCGGCCGGCGTCCATGCCCGGGTCCATGTCGGGCAGGCCGATGGGTGTGGGCCGCATGAAGGTGGGCGGGTAGAACGCGTTGACGATGCGCTGCGACAAGGTGGACTGGTCCTCATCGACCACGGCCATGGGCGCGCGATGCAGCCGGTCTGGTGCGCCCTTGGCAGCGGTGTAGAGCGCGCCCGAGAAGGCCCAGATCACGAACAGGAGCATGAGCCGGTCGCGCCACAGGCTGCGCAATTCCTTGATGCCCAGGTTGAGGATGTTGGCCAGAGAGCGTTGCAGGGGCGACATGGCAGGCTCACTTGTCCTGCTTCTTGAGCAGGGTCACGCTGACGAGGATCAGCACGGGAATGGCCGCTGCAAGGGGCAGGAAGCAGGGCCACAGGTCGGCGAAGCCCAATGCCTTGGAGAAGGTTCCCCGGCTGATGATCAGGAAGGGGCCTGTGGGGTAGATGCGGCCCAGGATGGCGGCGAAGCCCTCCAGCGAGGAGACGGGGTTGATGATGCCGGAGAACTGGATGGCGGGCAGCATGGTGGCCAGCGAGGTGCCGAAGATGGCGGCGATCTGGCTGCCCGTGAAGGTGGACATGAACAGCCCCAGCCCTGTCGAGGCCGTCACATACAGCAGCGCGCCAGCCGTCAGCGCCAGCAGGCTGCCTTTAAGCGGCACGCCGAAACCCCAGACGGCCATCGCCGTCATCAGGCAGAAGCTGACCATGGCCGTGCCGATGTAGGGCAGTTGCTTGCCCAGCAGAAACTCCAGCTTGGTGACCGGCGTGACGTACAGGTTGACGATGGAGCCCAGCTCTTTTTCGCGCACCACGCCCAGGGCCGTCAGCATGGCCGGGATGAAGATCAACAGGATGGGGATCACGGCCGGCACCATGGCGTACAGGCTCTTGACGTCCGGGTTGTAGCGGTAGCGAATCTCGATTTGTGCCGGTTGCGGCGCAGCCCGGCCATGCAAGGCCAGTTGCTCGCTCAGATAGCCGGCGTACAGGCCCTGCGCATAGCCCGCAATGGTCTCTGCACGTTGGGGCATGGCGCCATCCACCCACATGCCGATGGTGGCGGGCCCGCCCCGCTTGAGATCAGCGGCAAAGCCCGGTGGGATCTCCAGTGCCAGGCTCAGCTCGCCGTTGCGCATGCGCCGGTCGAGGTCTGCATCACTTTGGATGGCGGGCTGTTCGAGGAAGTAGGGGGAACCTGCGATGTTCAGCACATAGTTGCGGCTGACCGAGGTCTGGTCACGGTCCAGCACGGCAAAACGCAGGTCCTGCACGTCCATGCTGATGCCGTATCCCATGATGATCATCAGCAGGGCTGTGCCCAGCAAGGCCAGGGTCAAGCGGATGGGGTCGCGGCGCAGTTCCAGCGATTCGCGATGGGCATAGCTCAGCAGACGGGCCAGGCTGAAGTGGCTGGACTGTGGGCGAGCAACTGCGGCTTGTACTTGGATACCATGATCTGGCGCCTGATCCGCATCGAGGCTAGCCCGGTCTGTGGACTGCGCCTCTTCGAGCAAGGAGATGAAGGTCTCTTCCAGACTGTGATGGCCGCGTTGCGCCATCAATGCCGTGGGTGTGCCGCTCGCCAGCACACGTCCTGCATGCATCAGCGAGATGCGGTCGCAGCGCTGTGCCTCGTTCATGAAGTGCGTCGAAATGAAGAGCGTGACACCGTCTTCTCGCGACAGCTGGATCATCAGATCCCAGAAACGGTCGCGCGCGATCGGGTCGACGCCCGAGGTGGGCTCGTCCAGTATCAGCATATCGGGCTGGTGAACCACGGCCACAGCCAGGGACAGGCGCTGGCGCACGCCCAGCGGCAGCTTGTCGGGTAGCTCATCGGCCACGGCTTGCAGATCGAAGCGCTGCAGCATGGTCTGCACGCGTTGCGCTCGTTGCTCAGCGGGTACGTGAAAGAGCCTGGCATGCAGTGCCAGGTTCTGCGTCACGGTCAGCTCGTTGTAGAGCGAAAAACCCTGCGACATGTAGCCCACCCGCTGGCGGATGGCGATATCGCGGGCATCAACCGGATGGCCAAAGAGCGAAGCGGTGCCCTCAGTGGCCGGCAACAGGCCCGTGAGCATCTTCATGGTGGTGGTCTTGCCGCAGCCATTGGAGCCGAGGAAGCCGAAGATCTCGCCCTTGTGGATGGACAGGTCGACGTGGTCCACGGCCATGAAGTCACCGAAGCGGCAGGTCAGGCCCTGTGCTTCGATGGCGATGTCGCCATCCTGCCCCTGTCTGGGCGGGACCACCAGGGCGTGGTGGCCTGCCCGGCGTTGCGGCGGCAGCAGTGCGATGAAGGCATCCTCAAGCTGCGTGCAGCCCGTCCGTACCAGCAATTGCGCGGGGCTGCCCGTGGCCAACACGCGGCCGGCATCCATGGCCACCAGGTGATCAAAGCGCTGAGCCTCTTCCATGTAGGCCGTGGCGATCAACACGCTCATGCCGGGACGCCGGTGCCGGATGCGGTCGATCAGCTCCCAGAACTGGCGGCGCGAGAGCGGGTCCACGCCGGTGGTGGGCTCGTCCAGGATCAGCAAGTCCGGGTCGTGGATCAGGGCGCAGCACAGGCCGAGCTTTTGCTTCATGCCGCCCGAGAGCTTGCCTGCAGGGCGATCCGCGAATGGCGCCAGACCGGTGCTGGCGAGCAGGTCCTGAATGCGTTTGGCACGTTCATGCGGGGCGTGCCCGAAAAGGCGACCAAAGAAGTCCACGTTCTCGCGCACGGACAAGGTGGCATACAGGTTCTTGCCCAGACCCTGCGGCATGTAGGCGATGCGTGGGCAGATCGCGCGGCGATGGCCGGCGCGGGCCATGTCTTTGCCCAGCACCTGGATGAGCCCTTGCTGGATCTGGCGCGCGCCGGCCAGCAAGGCCAGCAGCGTGGACTTGCCCACACCATCGGGCCCGATCAGGCCGACCATGCAGCCCGAAGGGATGCTCAGGGTGATGTCATCCAGAGCCTTGACCCGCTTGTACGCGTGGGTCAGCGATTGGATGTCGGCGACCACGGCCAGCGCTGGGCAGGTCACGGCGCGGGGCCCGATGCCGCGGGCTTGTCATAGGCCTGGGTGGGCAGGGCGATGGCCAGTTTGTCAGGCCAGGGTGCGTCCGGCTGGATGCGGACATAGGCCATGCCGGGCATGCCGGTCTTGACCTGCTGGCGATAGCGCTCCAGCAAGCTGCGGTCAATCTGCGCCCGCACTTTGAAGACAAGCTTTTGCCGTTCGGCCGTGGTTTCGACCGTTTTGGGCGTGAACTGCGCGACGCTGGCCACAAAGCTCACCCGCGCCGGGATCACATACTGCGGTGCGGCGTCCAGCACCAGCCTGGCCTCGGTGCCCAGCGCAATGCGCCCAGCCGCTGTTTCAGGCAAGAAGAAGGTCATGTAGACGTCCCCCACATCCACCAGCGAGACCACGCGGCCACCGCTGGCCAGTACCTCGCCGGCCTGCGCTGCGAGCACCTGAACCCGGCCAGCACGCGGCGCGCGCAGCGCGCTGTCGTCGATGTCGGCTTGAACGCGCGCCAGTGCCGCCTGTGCGGTGGCGATCACCGAGTCGGTCTCCACCAGTTGCGACCGGGTGGCCGTCACGCCTGTTCGGGCCTCGGCCACCTGTGATTGCGCGGCACTCAGCCCGGCCTTGGCCGTGGCCACTTGGGCTTGTGCCTCGTCGAGTTTTTGGGGCGACACGAACCCCTTGTCGACCAGATCCTGCGTGCGCTGCAGTTGCTTGCCGGCCAGGTTCACCTCGGCCTGGCGTTGCGTCACCATCGCCAGTGCAGTCTGAACAGCCTGCTCGCGCTGGGCCAGCACGGCCGCAGCCGTTGTCTTGGCGTCCTGGGCTTGTCTGAGTTGGGCTTGCGCACGTTGCAGATCGGCCTGCAGCGTGGCGGTATCCATGAGGGCCAGCACCTGCCCGGCCTGGACATCATCCCCCTCCTTGACGCGCACCTCCTTGAGTCGCCCAGCCGAGCGCGTTGCCACATCGATGTCCGTGGCCTCGATCCGCCCGTTCCCGCTGGCGATACCCGGCGGCAGGCCCTGGGGCTTGAGTTGGTTCCAGGCCAGGAACGCAAGCAGGGCCGCACCTGCGATGCCTGACCAGACCAGAACCGGGCGCGGCAAGCGGCGTGGCGAGGAGTGGGTATCAGCGTCCATGAGGCGTACGTGACGGTCGTGGGAAACACTGTTTTTTTACCATGCATCAATCCTGAAGACGATGACTTGGCACAAAGCCCGAGCAACAGGTCGATGCGCGCAGCTGACGGAACCTTTACACAAGCCGCCTACACTCAGTGAAGCTAAGTTGTGTCCCAGGCCCGTTCCTGGCCATTTGCTGAACGAACAAACCCATGAATTCATCCAAGCGTGTTTCTCGTTTTCATCGTCAGTCACCGCACCTGGTTCTGAGTGCCTTGACCTTGCTGGTCGCCTCGACGCTGTGTGCACCCGGGCATGTCCATGCTGCTGAGGCAGTGGCCAAGTCTGTGCCAGGAGCGGTGTCAGCTGCTGCGCCCAAACTCGTCACCTCGGTTGAAGGCATCACCGAATACCGTCTGGCCAATGGCCTGCAGGTGCTGCTGATCCCCGATGACTCCAAGCCGACGACCACCGTCAACGTGACCTACCGCGTGGGCTCGCGCTTCGAGAACTACGGCGAAACCGGCATGGCCCACCTGCTCGAACACCTGATGTTCAAGGGTTCGCCCAGGTACCCACAGGTCTGGTCTGAATTCAACAAGCGCGGCTTCAACGCCAACGGCAGCACCTGGTACGACCGCACCAACTACTTCGCCAGCTTTGCCGCCAACGATGACAACCTGCGCTGGTACCTCAATTGGCAGGCCGATGCCATGGTGCACAGCTTCATCGCCCGCAAGGACCTCGACAGCGAGATGACCGTGGTCCGCAACGAGATGGAAATGGGTGAGAACGACGCTGGGCGCATCCTCATGGAAAAGACCGTGGCGGCCATGTATCAATGGCACAACTACGGCAAGTCCACCATCGGGGCGCGCGCCGACGTCGAAGGCGTGGACATCGGCCACCTGCAGGCTTTCTACCGTCGCTACTACCAGCCTGACAACGCCACGCTGATCGTCTCGGGCAAGTTCGACCCAGCCAAGGTGCTGCCCTGGGTCCAGCAGGCCTTTGGTGTCATCCCCAAACCCACGCGCACATTGCCCGAGCTCTACACGCTGGACCCGGTTCAAGATGGCGAGCGGGCCGTGACTTTGCGCCGTGTGGGTGGCGTGCCGCTGCTGTATGCCGGCTACCACGTGGTGCCGGGCGCGCACCCTGACTATGCCGACGTGGAGCTGCTCTCCCTGATCCTGGGTGACACGCCCTCGGGCCGCCTGCACAAGGCCTTGACCGAAAAGCAACTGGCCGCCGGCGTGTTCGCTTTCTCTGAAGGCTTGTCCGACCCCGGCTTCATCCTGCTGGGGGCACAGCTGTCGCCGCAGCAGGATCCGGCGGTGTCGAGCAAGGCCCTGTTGGATGTGATCGAGGCCTCGCTCAAGCAGACGCCCATCAGCCAGGAGGAGCTGGACCGTGCCAAGGCCAAGTGGCTGAAAGGCTGGGACATGGGTTTCTCTGATCCACAGCGCGTCGGTGTGGCCCTGTCTGAGTCCGTGGCGCAAGGGGATTGGCGTCTGTTCTTCTTGACGCGCGACCGGGTCAAGGCCGCAACGCTGGCGGATGTCCAGCGTGTGGCACAGCAGGTGTTCGTGGCGTCCAACCGCACACTGGGTCAGTACGTGCCCACGCCAGCACCCGAGCGCTCGCCCAAGCTCGAGCGCGTGAACGTGGCGGACATGTTCAAGAACTTCAAGGCCCAGGCCGCGCAGGCCAAGGCCGAAGCCTTCGACGCCAGCCCCGCGAACATCGATGCCCGCACGCAGCGCTCGGTGCTGCCTTCCGGCATGAAGGTGGCCCTGCTGCCCAAGTCCACGCGGGGGCAGGCCGTGAAGGCCACGCTGTCCTTGCGCTATGGCGATGAAAAGTCGCTGGCCAACTGGGGCGAGGTGCCCGGTGCCCTGGCTGCCTTGCTGGACAAGGGCACCACCAGCCTGAGCCGCCAGCAATTGCAGGACAAGCTCGATGCCATGCAGGCCGAAGTGAACTTCGCGTCGGCGCCGGGCCAGTTGACGGTGAACATGGCCACGAAGCGTGAGTACCTGCCTGCGTTGATCGCGCTGGTGTCGGACGTGTTGCGCCACCCGGCCCTGCCAGCCGATGCCCTGGAAGAAGTGCGCCATCAGGCCCTGGCCTCGCTGGAGGAGCAGAGCAAAGAGCCCGAGGCCGTGCTCAGTGAGGCGCTGTCGCGCCACGGCAATCCTTACCCGAAGGGCGACGTCCGTTATGCCCGAACCTTTGCCGAAACCGAGGCCGATTGGAAGTCGCTGCAAATCGACCGTGTCAAAGCCTTCCACAGCACCTTCTTCGCTGCGGGGCATGCGCAGTTCGCGGCGGTCGGCGATCTCGATGCCAACGCCGTCAAGCAGGCATTGCAAACGGGTTTTGGAGATTGGCGCAATGAGCAGGCATTTGCCCATGTGCCCGATCCGCTGATCAAACTGCCTGCGGCCCGGCTGATATTGGACACGCCTGATAAACAGAATGCGGCGATGTCGGTGGTGCTGCCTTTGCCTTTGAGTGACCGTGACCCGGATTACGCCGCATTCATGCTGGCCAATCATTTATTGGGGGCAGGCGGTGATTCGCGCTTATGGAATCGCATCCGCGAGAAAGAAGGTTTGTCCTACAGCGTCTACAGCTCCGTGAACTGGAACCCCATCGAGCAGCATTCTGAATGGACGGCCTCGGCCATCTTTGCGCCTCAGAATCGGGACAAGGTCGAAGCGGCATTCAAGGAAGAAGTCAACCGGGCTTTGACGCAAGGCTTCACGCAAGCCGAGTTTGAATCAGGCAAGCGCGGTTTGCTCAATTTCCGCAGGCTGAGCCGGGCGCAAGATGCCCGATTGGCCGCCGGTTGGGTGAGCAATCTCTACCTGGATCGCACATTTGCCTTGGCTGCGCAGGTGGATGGGCGCCTTGAATCCTTGACGCTTGACGAGGTCAATCAGGCCCTGAAGAAGTATCTCAAGCCCGAACAGTTTGTATTGGGTCTTGCAGGTGATTTCAAACCTGCCAAGCCTTGAGCATCAAAAAAGCCGGTTGCAAAACCGGCTTTTTTTGTTTCAATCCGAAATTCTTCAGATCGCGAAATCTTCCAGTTTCTTGCCCGAAGCAATGGCGGCCTGAACCCACTTGGGTTGCAGGCCACGGCCCGTCCAGGTCTCGCCGGTCTGGGCATTGCGGTACTTGGGCGCCACCTTGCGACCAGCCGATGCGCTGCCACCCGAGGATGCTGCCTTGCCGGGCTTGAGGCCCAGGTCGGCCACAGTCAGGCCATGTTCGGCCAGCAGCGACTTGATTTGAGCGATCACGCCAGCACGCTCTGTGCGACGTGCATCATGCAGTTGTTTTTCCAGATCTGCAGCCTGCTTTTCGAGAGCGGCCTTTTGTGCGAGAAGCTCTTGGTAGTTGCTCATGAGGTGTGTCCTTTGTGGCGGCCCGAGTGTCAAGGGCGAGGAATACTTATTGGATAGTGCCGTTTTGGGCTGTCAGCCAACGCGCGATTTCGATGTTTCTCCGAAAGCTGTCGTCAGCGTGGAGCAGATTCTAAACACAAAATAAATTCGATTGCAATCTGAATATGGTGCAAGTGAGAAAACCTTGTCCGAATGCACTGTATATCGTCGTAAAAGGTCATGTGGCGGGCGCCAATCGACACGCGGGTGGCATCAGGCACCCGTTTCAATCGCCCATTTTCCAGATTCAAGGGGTTTGCGTGTTTTGACGCGCGGCTTCGCGGGATACGACTTCACCGAGCTGAATTACGGCCAGCGCGTAATAGCTGGATTGGTTGTAGCGGGTGATCGCGTAGAAATTGGAGGTGCCGGCGATCAGCGTGGGGGCATCGTTGCCGTTTTGGAGCAGCACCAATGCCAACTGACCCGGGTGATTTTGTCCAGTAGGCGACAGTGAGGCCCCCATCTCCTGCATGTCGGTCGCAGAGAAACTGGGCACGATATCGGGCGCCAGCAGTTTGGCCAGGGCCTGCTCATCCTGCGGTGGCTTGATATCGAAATAGGTGGGCCAATCGGGTTGCCAGCCTTGCTCGGCCAGATAGTGGGCCACGCTGCCAATCGCATCGACCGGGCTGCGCAGCAGGTCAATATGGCCGTCGCCATCGAAGTCGACGGCATAGCGCCTGATCGAGCTGGGCATGAACTGTGGCAGGCCGATCGCCCCGGCATAGGAGCCCAAAACCGTATCGGGTTCCAGTTGCTGCTCCTGGCAGAACTTCAGGAATTCACCCAGCTCCGTTTTGAAGAAGGCGCTGCGGTCGCTGCGGCCCTTGGGGAAGTCCAGGGTCAGGGTGGTCAGCACATCCAGCACGCGGAAATTGCCTGTCTGGCGGCCATAGATGGTTTCCACACCCAGCACGCCGGCAATGATGCTGGCCGGCACGCCGTAGATGCTTTCGGCGCGCTTGAGGTCGGCCTCGTAACGGCGCCAGAAGTTGACACCTGCGCGGATGCGGATGGGCTCGACGAAGCGGCTGCGGTAGACGCCCCAGTTCTTGGCTGTGCCAGGCCCTGCGGGCATCATGAGCTTGGCGGCGCTTTCCTTGTAACGAGCCTTGGCGATGGCATTCCAGACCCATTGCGGGTCGAGCTCCAGAGATCGGGCGAGTTCGGCCGCCAACTGCTGGGCGTCTTCGCGGGCGGCATAGCCGTCCGGGTTGGGGTTGCCCGCCAGTGGCTGGATGGCAAGAGCCTGTTTGTCGGGCACGGCCTGAGTCTGCACAGCGCCTGACAAGCGCTCATCAGGCGCTTCCTCCTGCGATGGCTGGACCGATGCAGACAGGCTCAGCGACGGCAGTGTGCCGGGCGCGGGCAGCGCAGGCTTGCTGGTTCCACAGGCCGTCAGTGCCGCGCAGGCCACGGCCATCGACAAAAGCAGAAGGGGCCGGGCAGGCCAGGAAGACGGCCAATGACGTTGGAGCACTGGGGTTACCGAAGGCATATGCCTAGTTTGCCCGATCCCGGCGTTTGATCGCGCGCCACTGCTGGGCCTGTTGCTGAATTGTCTGAATCAAGGCGGATCGTTCCTGGCGTGCCTTGCGCACATGGCTTTCTTGAGGCGCATAGCGCAGAGCGTCCAGTCTTTGCAACGAGGTGATCAGGGCCTGCTGCAAGGGGCGCAGCTTGTCGGGCACCGGCGTGCTATCGAGCAGAGTGGCCCAGGACAGGGCAGGTGCGGGTGCCGGGCTGTTGCCGGGTGCAGGCAGGCCCGCCGCCTGCAAGGCCCGGTGAACGCGCATCAGCGGACGCCGCCAGGGCGTGCGGGGCTGGCGAGGTCGCGTCCACCAGAGCCAGGCCACGCCCAGCAGGCTGGTGCACACGATCACAATGCCGCACAGCCTGACCAGGTCCATCCAGTCCGGCGACTTCATGCCCCAGTCCTTGAGCAACTGCATCTGGCGATGGCGCGAATACTGGAGCACCCAAAGGTTCCAGCGGTGGTTGGTGGCGTCCATATAGTCTCGCACGCGCCACCACGTGGCCGGGTCGATGCTGGAGAGCGCACCCGGCAGGCCTTCACGGCGCGCAAAAGCCTGTCTGGGGCGCTCAATCCGCTCAGGCGCTACGGCACCGGTCGGGTCCACGCGCACCCAGCCTTCGCCGGGCTGCCAAAACTCGGCCCAGGCATGCGCGTCGCTGTTGCGCACCACGAAAAGGCCATCCACCGGGTTGATCTCGGCGCCCAGAAAGCCCGTGATCACGCGGCTGGGAATCCCCATGGCCCGCATGATCACGACGTAGGCGGTCGCATAGTGTTCGCAAAAGCCTGCTCGGTTATCCAGCCAGAAGCGGTCGATCAGATGCCGAGGCGGATTGCCCTGCTCGTCGGGCGGGTCCACGCCGGGAGCCATGGTGTAGTGGTAATCGCCCTGGCGGATGTATTGCAGCACGGCGTCCGACAAGGCCCGTGGGTCGGCATTGGTCATGTCCGGCCGGTTGCGCAGGTCCATGGCCCACGCAATGGTGCGCGGGTTGAAGCCCATGGGCAGTTGCAGCCAGGCTTGCAGCAGAGGCACGCCCAGCTTGGGGCCGTGCTCGACCTTCAGCCAGGCCTGGGCGTCGATTTGAACTCGGTCGATCAGAGGTTGCGGCGTGGTCCAGCTTAGACCGTCTCTTTCTAGCTGAGGCTCGGTTTGCGGCGCGGTGGGCGTGGCCAGCAGTGTGCCGTCCAGCAAGGGCACGGTCGCCACCTTGCTGGGCTCCAGGGTGACCTGGTAGCGGGTGACGGGACCGATGGGGCGGGGCTGGTAGATCTCGTCCGCGCTCAACGCGCCGGGGGCTTGTGGACGGACCATCCAGTTGCGCCCATCGAAGAAATCCAGCACCGGGCCGCGGAAATACAGCTTGCTGTTGATGGGTGGCACATCGATGAATTTGACGCGCATGGCCACGGAATCGTCTTGTGCCAGCTCAGCCACATGGCCCAGCTTGATCCGGTCAGACAGGCCTGTTCTGGGGCCCGCATCAGCCGGCACGCTCCACAAAGGCCCCAGGCGCGGGAACAGGATGTAGAGCGCCAACATCACCGGGATGCCCATGAGCACGCTGCGCCAGGCGATCTTGGCGGCCGACCAGATGCTGGGGCGGCCCAGTGGTCTTTGTGCCAGCACGAGCGAGGTCAGCATGCCCATCAGCACGAACACCATCAGCACGGCAATGGCCAGGCTTTGCGAGTACAGGAACTGCGTGAGGATCAGGAAAAAGCCGAGAGACGTGACGACGAAGGCATCTCGCCGTGCGCGCAACTCCATCGTCTTCAAGCCCGCCAGCAGGCAGACCAGCGTGATGCCGGCTTCACGGCCGAACAAGGTATGGAAGGTCCACACCGTCATGCCCATGCCGATGGCCAGGCAGACCAGCAGGATCCAGCGTGGTGGCAGGGGCGCGTCACGCCAGGCCAGCCGGGCCCTCACGATGATGGCCAGGACGGTGCTCAGGGACGACCACAGCGGCAGCCTGGGCAGGTGCGGCAGGATGCTGAGCGTGAGCACGGCCAGCAGAAACAGATTGTCTCGGCCTTCCCGGCTGATGGACAGGGCGTTGAGCCGTTTCATCATGCCAGTGCCGAGTGGTGTTGGGAGGCCGAGCCAGGCGCAGACCAGGTGGCGAGCGTGTCCAGGCAATGGCGCAGATGATGAGGGCCGGCGCTGCAGGCCACCGAGGCGCCAGGCAACCGCAAGCCATAGATGGGGCCTTGTGCTGAAGCTTGTAGCTCGGCCTGGATCAGCCAGCTGGCCAGCCTTGACAGGCGCGTTTCCGCATCCAGGCTGCTCATGCCCGGGCTGTGCTCGAAGTCCAGCCACAGATCGGGGCTGTGCCCTTGAGCCGGTTCGCGGCTGACCAGGCCTGTGCCCGAGGCCAGCGCCTGACTGGACTTCTTCCAGGCGATCCAGCGCAGCGGGTCGCCCCGGCGGTAGTCACGCAAGCCTTCAGGCATTTCTGAGCTCACCGAGGTGGTCCGGCTGGCGTGTTCCGCGGCCACGACACGGTGCTCATATGGCAAGGCAGGTGCATTGGCTTCCAAGGCCGGCCAGATCAGCACTTCGGTCTGCGGGAGCCAGTAGGCCCAGGCACGAAACAGGCCCAACGGGAAGCGCGTGTCGATGGTGATGCGCGGCAGGGTCAGCCAGCCTCGCTGATGGGTGGCCACATCCACTTCCACCGTGCAGTCGCTGCCCGGGTCGAGCTCCACATGCTGCGGCGTGCCAGGGCCCTCGGTCGTGCCTTCCGGTGCCTTAGGCCCTGCCGTGATCTGCAAGCCAAAACGGCCCAGCTGCTTGTGCTTGTTGCTCAGCGTGATGCCGATGCGCAGCACCTGGCCGGCATGCACACTGCGCAGCGACAGCAGGCGCAGGTTCACGCCATGCAGGTTGCCATGCGTCTGATAAAGCGCGGCCATGGAGGCGCCGCCCAGCAAGAAGCTCAGGGCATAACCCAGGTTGATCTGTTCATTGATGGACGCCAGCAGCAGCACCAGAAAGACCACCGCGAAGCTCCAGCCCGCTTTGGTTGGCAGGATGTAGAGATTGCGCTGGTTGAGCGTGAGCTGATCGCGCCGAGGCAGTCTGGCTGCCCACCAGGCAGACCAGCGCTGCTGTATCGCCGCCATCGGCGACAACCACGCGCGCATCATCATGGAACGGACGTGGCCTCCAGGAGGGCACGTGCTTGCGCGGCGGCGCTGCGTCCGGACTGCGGCAGCGGCATCAAGCGGTGCGCCACAGCGGGAATCCACAGCGCCTGGATGTCTTCTGGCGATACATGCTGGCGGCCCAGCACCAGGGCCCGGGCACGCGCCAGCTTCAGCAGCGAGAGCCCCGCGCGCGGGCTCAGGCCCAGCGCGAACCAACGCCCATCGCGCGTGGCGGTGATGAGGGCCTGCAAATAGTCGATCAGACTGTCCGCCACGTGGATCTCGTCCACGCGTGTTTGCCATTGCTGCCATTGCCCTGGCGTCATCACCGGCTGCAGGCTGATCATGGCGCTGCGGCGGTCCACGCCGGTCAAGAGCGAGCGTTCGGCCGTCGGATCCGGATAGCCCAGCGACAGCCTCATCGCAAAGCGGTCCAGCTGTGATTCGGGCAGGGGGTGGGTGCCCAACTGCTCGGAGGGGTTTTGCGTGGCGATCACGAAGAAAGGCGAGGGCAGAGGGCGCGTCTCGCCTTCCACCGACACCTGGCGCTCTTCCATGGCTTCCAGCAAGGCGCTTTGGGTGCGGGGGCCGGCGCGGTTGATTTCGTCGGCCAGCAGCACCTGCGCAAACACGGGGCCGGGGTGGAAGACGAAAGCCTCTTTCTGGCGCTCGTACACGCTCACGCCGATCAAGTCGGACGGCAGCAGGTCGGAGGTGAACTGGATGCGCGAAAAGCTCAGGCCCAGGCTGCGCGAGAGGGCGTGCGAGAGGGTGGTTTTACCCACACCAGGCACGTCTTCGATCAACAAATGGCCAGATGCCAGCAGGCAGATCACGCTGAGGGTGACCTGCTCGCGCTTGCCCACGATGATCGTGCTAACCTGATCAATGAGCTGAGTGATGTGCGAGCCCTTGACGGACATGGCGGCAGACGTGGCAGTGCCAGTGGGCATGACATGAATCGGGTCGTTTCGCAGCATGACGCGACATTACCTCAAACCCGCCCCCCCTGCGGACCAAAGCTGACCCATGGCTACCGGCTATTTTTCACACTCCGATTGTCTGGCTCACGATATGGGGGCCGGTCACCCCGAGTGTCCGCAGCGCATCAAGGCCATTGAAGACCACCTGCGCGCGGTCGGCCTGGACGTGCTGATGCTGTCGCCCGACGTGCCGCTGGCCAGCAACACCGACCTGGCGCTGGCACACGATCTCAACTATGTGTTGACGCTCGATGACTTCCTCCAGCACCTGGAAACCACGGGCGAAACCCGTGCGCTTGATCCGGACACCTGGGCCTGTCCGGCCACGCGGGCGGCGACCTGGCGGGCGGCTGGTGCGGCCATTGCCGCGACCGATGCCGTGATCGATGGCCAGCTGGACAACGCCTTCTGCGCCGTTCGCCCGCCCGGCCACCATGCCACCCACAACCAGACCATGGGTTTTTGCTTCTTCAACAACGTGGCTGTGGCTGCCCGCCATGCGCTCGATGTGCGAGGGCTCAAGCGCGTGGCGGTGGTGGATTTCGACGTGCACCATGGCAATGGCACAGAAGACATCCTGGCCGGCGACGACCGCGTGCTCATGGTCAGCTTCTTCCAGCATCCCTTCTACCCGTACAGCGGTGCCGAGGCGCATGCCGGCAACATGGTCAACGTGCCCGTGCCGGCCCGTGCCGACGGCAAGGTCATCCGCGATGTGGTCGAGAGCTACTGGCTCTATCGCCTGGAGGATTTCAAGCCGGAGATGATCTTCATCTCGGCGGGTTTCGACGCCCATCGCGAGGACGACCTCGGCGGCCTGGGCCTGGTCGAGGCCGATTACGCCTGGATCACGGCGAAAATCATGGATGTGGCGCGCCAATATTCGAAAGGACGCATCGTGTCCTGCCTGGAAGGCGGCTACAACCTGAGCGCGCTGGCCCGCAGTGTGGCGGCCCATGTGCGCACCCTGATCGAAAACTGAGAACGTCTCCTTTACATACATGTCAGTGAGTACCGCTGCGGTCACCCATCCCATCACCTCTCAAGAACTGATTGAACTGCTCAACGGCTTGCAGCAGCGCTCAGCCCTGGCCGAAGCTGGCATCCTGCTGGGCTGTCTGGCCTTGTCATGGTTGCTCCTGCGCCTGTGGCGTGGGGCGCAGAGCGATCCGCACTCCGTGTGGTTTGGCCGTGTCATTGTGGACGGCGTGCTGTTCCCGGTGCTGGCACTGATGCTGGCGCTGGCCGCACGGCGGATGTTCATGGGCGTGTTGCCGCTGACGGTGTTCCGGCTGGTCATTCCGGTGCTGGCCTCGCTGGCCGTCATCCGCCTGACGGTCAAGGTCTTGAAGGTCGCCTTTCCGAAGTCGCAGACGGTGAGGGTGGTGGAGCGGACCGTCTCCTGGCTGGCCTGGATCGTCACGGTCCTGTGGGTGACGGGCATCATGCCCATGCTGCTGGGCGAACTGGAGGACATCACCTGGAAGATCGGCGCCACCGAGGTGAGCCTGCGCAACCTGATCGAAGGCTCGCTGACAGCCGTGCTGGTGCTGATCCTCAGCCTGAGCCTGTCTTCGGCCATCGAGGCACGCCTGCTCAAGGGCGCGACCGACAATCTGTCGCTGCGCAAGATCGCCGCCAATGCCATCCGCGCCATCTTGCTGTCGGTCGGCCTGATCATGGCCTTGTCGGCGGCCGGCATCGACCTGACAGCACTGTCTGTGCTGGGTGGTGCCGTGGGCGTGGGCCTGGGCTTTGGTCTGCAGAAGCTGGCGGCCAACTATGTCAGCGGCTTCGTGATCCTGGCCGAACGCAGCCTGCGCATTGGTGATCTGGTCAAGGTCGACAACTTCGAAGGCCGCATCACCGACATCAACACCCGCTACACCGTGCTGCGCTCGGCCTCCGGGCGCGAGTCCATCGTGCCCAATGAACTGCTGATCACCCAGCGCGTCGAGAACGCCTCCCTGGCTGACAACAAACTCATGCTGACCACCGTGGTGCAGGTGGGTTATGACACCGATCTGGCCCAGGTGATGCCGTTGCTGCGGGATGCGGTCGCCGCCGTGCCCCGGGTGGTGCAGGACCCGAGTGCGTCCGTCTACCTCAGCAATTTCGCCGCCGACGGCCTGGAGCTGACCATCGCCTTCTGGATCGGCGACCCGGAAAACGGCCAGATGGGCGCGCGCTCGGCCGTCAACCTGGCCATCCTCGAGGCGCTCAACCGCCTGGGCGTCGACATTCCGTATCCGCAGCGGGTCATGCACCATGTGAACGCCGCTTGAGGTATCCTCCGCCGCACGATGAGTTATCCCTTTCCTCTACCCGGCCGGGACAATTGGCCCTTCCTGGGCGTGCTCCTGCTGGTCTGTGGCGCAGCGTTCGCCTGGCAAGGACCCACGACGGCGGCCTTGCTGGCCCTCTCGGGCCTGATCGCCCATATGCTCTATTTCCGTGATCCTCCGCGTGCCGTGCCGGCGCAGGCGGGGGTGGTGCTTTCGCCTGCGGATGGCCGTGTCGTGCGCATCGAAAAGGCCCGTGACCCGTATGCCGACCGCGATGCCCTGCGCATCAGCGTGTTCATGAGCCTGTTCAACCTGCACGCCAACCGGGCGAGTGTCGACGGCGTGATCCGCCGGGTCGAGTACATCCCGGGGCAACTGGTGAGCACTGATCTGGACACCACCTCGCGTCGCCACGAGCGCAATGCCGTGGTGATCGAGTCCAACGGCCAGTTGGTGACGCTGGTGCAGGTGGCAGGCCTGATCGCCCACCGCATCCTGTGCTGGGTGAAGCCGGGCGACACGCTCACGCGCGGCCAGCGCTATGGCCTGATCCGCTTTGGCGCTCGTGTCGACGTCTACCTGCCGCCCAACGCGGTGCCCAAGGTGGCGCCTGGCGACAAGGTGTCGGCCACCACCACCATCCTGGCAACCCTGAACAAGGCTTGACTGTGCAACCTGTTTCCCAGAACGAGGCCGATCCGAACGGGGATCTGAGCCTGGATGACGCGGATGATCTGCCGCGTCCGCGCCGCAAAGGCATCTACATCCTGCCCAATCTGTTCACGCTGGCCGCCTTGTTTGGCGGTTTCTACGCCATCGTCATGGCCATGAATGGGCATTTCGACCAGGCTGCCGTGGGCATCTTCTGCGCCATGGTGCTCGATAGCCTGGACGGCCGTGTGGCCCGCATGACCAACACCCAGAGCGCCTTTGGCGAGCAGATGGACAGCCTGTCGGACATGGTGTCCTTCGGGGCGGCGCCGGCCTTGATCGTCTACGAATGGGCGCTCAAGGACATGGGCAAGCTCGGCTGGATCGCGGCCTTTGTGTACTGCTCGGGCGCTGCCTTGCGCCTGGCGCGCTTCAACACCAACATCGCCGTGGTGGACAAGCGCTTCTTCCAGGGCCTGCCCAGCCCAGCCGCCGCCGCCTTGGTGATGGGCCTGATCTGGGTTGTGACCGACCTGGGTGAAACCGCTCGCTCGCTGCATGGCATGGTCTGGCTCGCTTGTGGCTTCACGCTGTATGCCGGGCTGACCATGGTGACCAACATCCCGTTCTACAGCTTCAAGGACGTCAACTTCCGCCGCACCGTGCCCTTCATCTCGATCGTGGCCATTGCGCTGGGGATCGCCGTGATCACCATCCACCCGCCCATCGTGCTGTTCGGCATCTTCGTGTTCTACGGTTTGTCGGGCTATGGCGTGTATGTGTGGAAGCGCATGCAGGGCAAGCGCGTGAGCGTGATCTCCACCTCGACCGACGAGCCCGAAGAGGCTGGCCTGCATCGCTGATCGCGATTTCCTGGGCGTCCTTGGCGCTTCTTTGGCGTTATACCTGCATCGCAGCCTGGGGCGGCATGTTATATTGCCCAGCATGAAAATGTTCAACGCATCGCTGCTACTACTGCTAGGAGTGCCCCGGGCGCGTTGATCGCTATCGTCTGTACACAAGTACCCTTTGCATCACGGCCCGCCAAGCGCTTCTTGCGGGCCGTTTTGTTTGGATGGAAGAAATCTGCGGCCCCATCGAGAAACTCACCTGGCCGACTTCTGTCCCACGGAGACCACCATGACCGACAAGCTCATCATCTTCGACACCACCTTGCGCGACGGCGAACAGTCGCCCGGCGCTTCCATGACGCGCGAAGAAAAGCTGCGCATCGCCCGCCAGCTGGAGCGCCTGAAGGTCGACGTGATCGAGGCCGGTTTTGCGGCTTCTTCCAATGGCGATTTCGAGGCCATCAAGTCGATAGCCGACGTCATCAAGGACTCGACTGTGTGCTCGCTGGCTCGTGCCAACGACCGCGACATCAGCCGCGCCGCCGAAGCGCTCAAGGGGGCCAACTCCTGGCGCATCCACACCTTCATTGCGACCAGTGCGCTGCACATGGAAAAGAAGCTGCGCATGTCGCCCGAGCAGGTGCTGGAGCAGGCCAAGCTCTCAGTGCGCTTTGCCCGCAACCTCACCGGTGATGTCGAATTCTCGGCCGAAGACGGCTACCGCTCCGACATCGACTACCTGGCCCGCGTCTGCGAGGCCGTGATCAACGAGGGCGCCACCACGATCAACATCCCCGACACCGTGGGCTACGCCATCCCCGAGCTCTATGGCAATTTCATCCGTGAACTGCGCCAGAAGGTGCCCAACTCCGACAAGGCCATCTGGTCGGTGCACTGCCACAACGACCTGGGCATGGCTGTTGCCAACTCGCTGGCCGGCGTGAAGATCGGCGGTGCGCGCCAAGTCGAATGCACGATCAACGGCCTGGGCGAGCGCGCTGGCAATTGCGCGCTGGAAGAAGTCGTGATGTCGGTCAAGACACGCCGCGACTACTTCGGTCTGGACGTGGACATCGACACCAAGCAGATCATGCCGGCCTCGCGCCTGGTCTCGCAGACCACCGGTTTCGTCGTGCAGCCCAACAAGGCCGTCGTGGGCGCCAATGCCTTCGCGCACGCTTCGGGCATCCATCAGGACGGCGTGCTCAAGGCCCGCGACACCTACGAGATCATGCGCGCCGAGGACGTGGGCTGGGCTGCCAACAAGATCGTGCTGGGTAAGCTCTCTGGCCGCAACGCATTCAAGCAGCGCCTGCAAGACCTCGGCATCGACCTGGATTCGGAAGCCGAAGTCAACGCGGCGTTCGCCAAGTTCAAGGAGCTGGCTGACCGCAAGAGCGAGATCTTCGACGAAGACATCATCGCGCTGGTGGGTGATGAAAGTGTCACGAACGAGCACGAGCATTACCGGCTGGTGGCGCTGTCGCAGCGTTCCGAGACGGGCGAGCGTCCGCACGCCAGCATCGTCTTTGCTGCCGGGGAGCAGGAACACCGCTCGGAGAGCGATGGTAATGGCCCGGTGGACGCCAGTTTGAAGGCAATCGAGGCTGTCGTGAAAAGTGGCGCGGAAATCGTCCTCTACTCGGTGAATGCGATCACGTCCGGAAGCACAGAATCACAAGGGGAGGTGACAGTTCGTCTGCAGCATGGCGGCCGAGTTGTCAATGGGGTCGGAGCCGACCCGGACATCGTTGTGGCGTCAGCCAAAGCCTATCTTTCTGCGTTGAACAAGCTTCACAGCAAGGCGGAGAGGGTCGCGGCACAGGGTTGACCCGCACAACGGTGGTCTGATTGGCCAGACCACTTGATAAAGGACGCGTAAGTCTTTGATCTTGCGCGTTTTTTTATTACACTTGCGTGAAGACGAAAGGGCTGTACCGTGGCGTGCTCGAAATTGAAGAAAAACTGGCTGGTTGTTGCACTTGTTTCCGTGCTGTCCTTTTCGGTCGGCACGTCGGTTGAAGCCGCCACCAAGAGCTGTACGTCCACTGCTACCAAGGCCTGCAAGAAGGGCAAGAAGTCGCACCGTCACGCCAAGTCCCATGCGCGCGCCAGCGGCGCCAGCGCCATCCGCACGGCCTCTGATGATGGCAGCGAACCCGCCAAGCTGACGCCCGTCTCGATCAATGCCGCCAATGTTGTCAAGCCGTCGACCAATATGGTCGCCGCTTCCAGCGCTTCCGGCTCGTCGTTCGGCCAGCTCTATGGTCTGCACCACACGCAAGACCCGCTCGATCTGAAGTCCAGTGTGGCCCTGGTGGTGGACCAGGACACCAATGAAGTCCTGTTCGCCAAGAACCCTGAAGCCGTCCTGCCCATTGCTTCGCTGACCAAGTTGATGACCGCCATGGTCATGGTCGAAGCCAAGCTGGACATGGACGAGGCCATCACGGTCACGTCGGAAGATGTGGACACCGAGAAGAACAGCAGCTCGCGTCTGGCTGTCGGCGCCACGCTGACCCGCGGCGAGTTGCTGCATCTGGCGCTGATGTCGTCTGAGAACCGCGCGGCGCATGCCTTGGGCCGCACTTTCCCGGGTGGCCTGCCAACCTTTGTGGTGGCGATGAACGCCAAGGCCCGCTCGCTGGGCATGGCAGACACACACTATGTCGACCCGACCGGGCTCAACAGCGGCAACCAGTCCAGTGCCAAGGATCTGGCTGCCCTGGTGAAGGCGGCATACCAGCAGCCGCTGATCCGTGAGCTGTCTACCTCGCATGAGTATGCGGTGCGCCTGGGGCGTCGTCAGGTCCAGTTCCACAACACCAACAGCCTGGTGCGCAACCCGGCCTGGGACATCGGTCTGCAAAAGACGGGCTACATCGTCGAGGCCGGTCGCTGCCTGGTGATGCAGGCCAAGATGGCCGGCCGCAAGTTCATCATGGTGTTCCTGGATTCGACCGGCAAATACTCTCGCCAGGCGGATGCCGAGCGCGTGCGCCGCTGGATCGAGTCGGCCACGCAAAAGGGTGCGATCAGCAGCCTGCCCCAGCACAACAAGGTCACGTCCTGAACTGCTGAGCCATAACTGAGCCTCTTTGCCGGCTGCATTCACCGGCCATGAAAAAAGCACCTCGAAAGGTGCTTTTTTATTTTGGGACCTGGCCGGTTCAGGGCCGGATCCAGCCCAGGCTGCCAGAAATGCGCTGGGCGGTGTTCTTCAGTGCCTCGCCCCATTCGGGGCTGATACGGGCGACCGGTGCGTTGAGCGCCAGGCTGGCGGTCACGCGGCCCTGGTCGTCCCAGATCGGGGCGGCAGCCAGTTGCAGCGAAGGGTCTTGGCCTTCACCTTCTTGGGCCAGACCGCTTTGACGGATCTGGCTGAGCTCGGCCGACAGGCCAGGGTGCCCGTTGGACAGCGATTGCAGGTTGGAGCCCGAATCGTTGAGCAGCAGGATCTTGCCGGCGGCGCTGCTGGTCAGCGGCACACGCAGACCCATCACACGGGTGACCTGCACGCCATTGCGCTCGGACACCGTGCGCTCGATGCACAAAGCGTCGTCTTCCTGGCGGACAAACAGGGAAACGGGGTGACCGGTCAGGCGGTGGAGTTCCTGCATGGGACGCACAGCCAGCTCGCGCACGTCCAGGCGTGCACGCACGAGATTGCCCAACTCAAGCAGGCGCAGGCCGAGGCGGTAACTGCCGGGGCCAGAACGCTCGACCATGCCGCCAACGGCGAGGTCATTGAGGATGCGGTGGGCGGTGGAGGGGTGGAGACCGGTTTGTTCGCTGATCAATTTCAGAGAAACCGCATCTCCGTCACGCGCCAGCGTGTCCAGCAGACTGAACATTCTGCTGAGAACCTGGATCGAAGTGGAAGCTGATTTGACGTCGCTCATCGGGATTTTCCTCCGTGAGAGGAGATTTTGAAAGGTGAGATCCCTCCTCAATCGGCGAAATAATCGGTGTCTTGAGCACATTTCCACCCGTCTGCCCCGTCGTTTTCGGCATTTCATAACGCCCATGACCAATTACAGACTTGATGTGCAACTTTTGCGCACTTTGCGCAGCCGTCCCTTTTTCTTGGCTCGCATCCCTATCCGTCACTTGATCGGCATCCTGGCACTCGGTCTGGCCTTCATCGCCAGCGCGCAACCCAGCTCGACGGACAAGGCGGCATCGTCATCCGCTGCCGCTTCGACGACCGCCGCGTCAACAAGCGCATCGGCTGCTTCGGCACCCGTGCGCAAGTGGTTGTCACCCGTCCCGCGTGTCTTCGGGCGCATGGGTGTCAAGGATCTGGGCCTTGTCATCAACACGGACGACCCCTATTCGGTGCAGGTCGGTGAATACTACGCCCGGGCCCGTCGGATACCGGAAGAGCAGATCTTGCGCGTGAGCCTGCCGGTGAAGGCCGGCCTGACGCCTGCGGAGTTCGCGGACTTCTCGAAGAAGGTGGATGCTTTCTACGGCAACAAGGTTCAGGGCCTGGCCCTGGCATGGAGGCAGCCTTTCAGCGTGGACTGCAACTCGATTACCGGGGCGCTGGCCTTGGGTTATGACGGGCGACTGTGCAGCGAGGACTGCCGAAAGCCAGGCCATAAGAGCCGGCTATCGTCCTACTTTGGCTCTATCTCGACCAGCCCCTATAAAGATCACCACATGCGCCTGGGCATGCTGCTGGCCGCCAAGGACGTGGAGGGCGCCAAGGCCATGATCGACCGTGGCGTGCGGTCTGATGGCACGCTGGGCCTGCGTGGTGCGCCGCCCGTGGACGTGCACTACGTCACGACGTCCGATGAGGTGCGCAGCGTGCGCCAGATTTTCTTTCCGCCCGCTGGGCCCGAGCCCAGGGTGGGGATCAATGTCTTCCTGGACCAGGCCGAGGCCTTGCGCAATGTTGACCGCGTGCTGATCTATATGACTGGCCGGGCCACGGTGGACGGGCTCGACACGGTTGGCTTCGTGCCTGGTGCGCTGGCAGATCACCTGACCTCGTTTGGAGGCAAGCTGGATGACTCGTTCGGCCAGATGAATGTGCTGTCCTGGATCGAGGCCGGCGCGACCGCCAGCTATGGCACGGTCAGCGAGCCCTGCGCCCACTTCCAGAAGTTTCCCAACCCGCAGGTGCTTTTGCTTTACTACATTCAGGGCGCAACCGCACTGGAGGCCTACTGGAAGAGCGTGGCGTGGCCGCAGCAGGGCCTGTTCGTGGGTGAACCCTTGGCTGCACCTTACGGTCGCTGAGGGGCGCGCTGGCCTGTTCAGCGCAGCAAGCCCCAACAAACCTGTCTGGCGACCCACCACTTGCGCATGGGCGTCAGCACGATCCGCTCGTGCAGCACACGGTCATTTTGCTGCGCGATTTCGTCGATCAGGCGCAGGTGCAGGTGGGCAAGCACGCGCAGCGGCAGCAAGGCGCGTGCTTCTTGTGCAGGGAGAGTTTGGCAGCCATCCAGCGCTTTGCGCAGGCTCCCTGCGGCCTGTTGATGCAGGTGTGTCAGCAAGGCGGGCCAACCCGGCGGGACCTGTGCAGCGACAGGCTTGCTCAATTGATGCGCCTTGACGTCATGAGCCTGAAGCACGTCGATGCCGACCTGAACCCAGCCCGCTCGAGCATCCTGCCCCAGGCGCGCCAGTTGATGCGCCTGCCGCAGACCCCATCCCAACTGGCGAGCGCATTGCCTTGCCCCGTCGCTGCTGGCACCCAGCAGACAGGCCGCGCCTTCGCAAGCTGCACCTGTGGTCTGCTGGGCATGGCGCTGCCAGCTGACGTCGTCCAGCCAGCGCGTCTGGTGGACCAGGTTCAGCAGGCCTTCCAGCTGGCTGGTCCACAAAGGCCAGTCTGGCAATGTTGCTGGCGATGAAACGGCATCGGTCGCCAGCAAGCCCTTGACGACCGGGTGGTGAGGCTGCCCTTGAGCGGTGTCGCGTACCTCTTGCAACCACCAACGCAGTTTCGTTTCCGCCACGCCAGGGTCATGGATCTTGAAGGGGATCTGGGCGGTTTCGTGCCACCATTGAAGCCAAAGAAGCAGGGTGGGGCGCCCAGGAGCCGGTACACAGGCCAGCGCGTAATAGAGGCTGCTACCAGGGCGCGGATAAACGTCGGAAGAAGAGGGCAAGGAGCTTGAATTCATGACTTTGGGCGGGACGCAGACGGTATTGTCTCAATAGCTGAATTGACAGACCGCAAATGAGGCGCCTACATTACTGACCCGCGAGTCAGTTATTCTGACATCGCTCGATTTCACCAATATCGCGATATGAAACTCACTGCGCGCCGCTTGTCGGCGGTCATGGTCTCGGCCACGTCCATCCTGATGTTGACTCTGGCTGGCTGCAGCAAAGAGGCTCCGCCGCCCACGCCAGAGCGTGCCGTGCGCACCCTGATGGTGTCGGAGACCGGCGGTGTGCTGGAGCGTGAATTCTCGGCCGACATCCGCGCGCGCACCGAATCCAAACTGGGTTTCCGGGTGCCGGGCAAGGTGGCTCGCCGCTTGGTGGAGCTTGGGCAGGCGGTGCGCCCAGGCCAGGTGCTGGGCCAGCTCGATCCGCAGGACCTGCGCCTGGAGCAAGATGCGGCCCGCGCCGGTCTGGCGGCCGCAGAGGCCAATGCCGCGCAGGCCAGCGCCGACCTCAAGCGCTTCACTGAGTTGAAAGCGCAAGGTTTCATCAGCGAAGCCGAGCTGGACCGCCACGTCACCATCGCCAAGACGGCTGAGGCCAGCTTGCGTCAGGCGCGTGCCCAGGCTGGCGTGCAGAGCAACCAGGCCAGCTATGCGGCCCTGGTCGCCGATGCCGCTGGTGTGATCACCGCGGTGGACATGGAGCCCGGGCAGGTGGTCAATGCCGGTCTGCCTGTGTTGACCTTGGCACATGACGGCCCGCGCGACGCCGTGTTTGCGGTACCAGAAGACCTCGGGCAGGCCGTGCGCGGCCTGGTTGGCAAGAAGGATGCAATCAAGGTGCGTCGTTGGGGCAGCAGTGAATGGGTGCCGGCCACGGTGCGCGAAGTGGCTGCTTCCGCCGACCCCATGACGCGTACCTTTCTGGCAAAGGCCGATGTAGGCAAGAGCGGTTTCGAGCTGGGGCAGTCGGCCAGCGTGGCGTTCAATATGCCGGTGCGCGTGGCAGGCGGCGTGCGCATTCCCCTGTATGCGCTGGCCGAGCGTGATGGCCAGTCCATCGTCTGGGTGCTGGACGACAAGTCCATGACCGTCAAACCGCAAGCCGTGGTCACGGCTGATGTGACCGGCAACGTCATCCTGATCGCGCGTGGCCTCTCTCCCGGCCAGGAGATCGTCACGGCCGGTGTGCATGCGCTCAATCCGGGTCAGAAGGTGCACCGCTATCAGGCTGCGGGCGCACAGCCCGGGGCCAGCGGCGCCACTGCCGCGTTGCCGGCGAAGCAGTTCTGATCGGCAGGGAGCGCGTCTTGAGCAATCACAAGCCAGATGCCTCACACGAGGCGCCGCACGCATGGCCGCAAGGCCATCGCTTCAATGTGTCCCGCTGGGCGCTGGAGCACCCCGCACTGACGCGCTACCTCATGGTGGTGCTGATGCTGCTGGGCATGGCTTCCTACTTCCAGCTGGGTCAGGATGAGGACCCGCCTTTTGCCTTCCGCGTCATGGTGGTGCGGGCCTACTGGCCGGGCACCACCGCCCAGCAGATGGCCGAGCAGGTGACCGACAAGATCGAGCGCACGCTGCAGGAAGTGCCTTACGCGGACAAGATCCAGTCCTACACCAAGCCGGGCGAGTCCTTCACCATGTTCATGGTCAAGGATTCCTCGCCGCCCAAGGAGATCCCCAACCTTTGGTACCAGGTGCGCAAGAAGGTGGGCGACATGCGCTCTACCTTGCCGCAAGGCGTGATCGGGCCCTTCTACAACGATGAGTTCGGTGACGTCTACGGCTCGATCTACGCCCTGTCGACCGATGGCTTCTCGCCGGAAGAGCTGCGCCAGTTCGCGGACCGTGCGCGTTCCGAGCTGCTGCGAGTGCCGGGCGTGGCCAAGGTCGACCTGTTCGGTGTGCAGGCCGAGAAGATCTTCCTGGAGATTCCGCAGTTCAAGCTGGCGCAGCTGGGCCTGGACCTTCAGCAGGTGATCCAGCAGCTCAATGCGCAAAATGGCGTCGAGGGCGCGGGTGTGTACGCGGGCGACCGCGGCAATGTGCAGATGCGGGTCAACGGCGCCTTCCAGAACGTGGAGCAGATCCGCCAGATGCCCTTGCGGATCACCAACCCTCAGACAGGGCAGGCGCGCACCTTCCGCCTGGGCGACATCGCCACCATCCGTCGTGGCTATGAAGACCCGCCCGTCACCAAGGTGCGCCATCACGGCAAGAGCGTGGTCGCGCTGGGCATCTCGATGGCCAAGGGCGGCGACATCATCGAGCTGGGCAAGAACCTGTCGGCTGCCACACAGCGCATCCAGGCCGATCTGCCTATCGGCATCGAGCTTGACCAGATCCAGAACCAGCCCCAGGCTGTGGTCACGTCGGTAGGCGAGTTCGTGCATGCGCTGGTGGAGGCCGTGGTCGTTGTGCTGGCCGTGAGCTTCCTGAGCCTGGGCCTGCACACCAAGCCCTTGCGCCTGGACATCTGGCCCGGCCTGGTCGTGGCCATCACGATCCCACTGGTGCTCTCGGTCACCTTCCTGGTCATGGACCTCTGGGGCGTGGGCCTGCACAAGATCTCGCTGGGCGCCTTGATCATCGCGCTGGGCCTACTGGTGGACGATGCCATCATCGCGGTCGAGATGATGGTGCACAAGCTGGAAGAGGGCTACGACAAGATGCGTGCGGCCACGGCGGCCTACGACATCACGGCCATGCCCATGCTCACCGGCACATTGATCACCGCCGCAGGCTTTCTGCCGATTGGCATGGCCAACTCGGCGGTGGGCGAGTACACCTTCGCGATCTTCGCGGTGACGGCGGCCGCCTTGCTGATCTCCTGGGTGGTGTCCGTCTACTTTGTGCCCTATCTGGGTCAATGGCTGCTGCGCACCAAGCCCAAGTTCAAGGCCAGCGAAGGCGACAACAGCGTGCACGTCGACCTCTACGACACGCCGTTCTACACGCGCTTCAAGGCCCTGGTGAACTGGTGCGTGGGCCACCGCTGGGTCACGATCGCCATCACCTTGTCGGCACTCTTGCTGGGCTTTGTCGGTATGGGCAAGGTTCAGCAGCAGTTCTTCCCGGATTCAAGTCGCCGCGAAATCATCGTGGACTTGTGGCTGCCTGAAGGCAGCAGCTTCGACACGACCGAGGCCATCGCCCGTCGCTTCGAGGCTCGCATGATGAAAGAGCCCGGCGTGAAGGCCGTGAGCTCGTGGATCGGTTCGGGCTTGCCGCGCTTTTACCTGCCTATGGACCAGATCTTCTCGCAGAGCAACGTGAGCCAGGTCGTCGTGCTGCCTGAAGATGCTGTCATGCGCGAGAAGATCCGCCACAAGCTGCCCGAGATCCTGGCCACCGAGTTCCCCGAAGTGCGCACGCGTGTGAAGCTGCTGCCCAACGGGCCGCCCGTGCCGTATCCCGTGCAATTCCGCATTGTGGGTGAAGACGTGGCCACGCTGCGCCACTGGGCCGAAGAGGCCAAGACGCTGATGCGAGCCCATCCCGACATGCGGGGCATCAACGACAACTGGAACGAGTCCATCAAGGCCATCCGCTTGAGCGTGGACCAGGACAAGGCCCGTGCCATGGGCGTGACGACACAGTCGATCGCTCAAGCCAGTGCCGTGCTGACCTCTGGTGCCACGGTGGGCCAGTACCGCGAGGGCGATCGCCTGATCGACATCGCCCTGCGCTCGCCCCAGTCCGAACGCGAAACCCTGGGCGCGCTGGACAACGCCTACGTGCCCACAGCCTCCGGTCGCATGGTGCCCGTGCTGCAGGTGGCCAAGCCCAAGCTGGTCTGGGAGCCTGGTGTCCTGTGGCGTGAAGGGCGGCATTTCGCCATCACCGTGCAGGGCGATGTGCGCGAGGGTATCCAGGGCCCGACCGTCAGCCAGGTGCTGTGGCCCAGGATGAAGGAGTTGGAAGCCAAGATGCCGGCGGGCTACCACGTGCAACTGGCCGGTACCGCCGAGGAAAGCAGCAAGGGGCAGGGCTCGATCTTCGCCAACGTGCCGGCCATGCTCTTCATCATCTTCACGCTGCTGATGTTGCAGTTGCAGAGCTTCTCACGTGCCATGCTGGTCTTCCTGACCGGCCCGATGGGGATCGCTGGCGTGGCCATGGCCCTGCTGGCGCTGGATCGTCCCTTTGGTTTCGTGGCGATGCTGGGCGTGATCGCGCTGATGGGCATGATCATGCGCAACTCGGTGATCCTGATCGACCAAATCGAGCAGGATCGCGCTCGAGGCATTCCCGCCTGGGACGCCATCGTGGGTGCAGCGGTTCGCCGCTTCCGCCCGATCGTGCTGACGGCCGCCGCCGCCGTGCTGGCCATGATCCCGCTGACCCGCAGCGCATTCTGGGGCCCGATGGCGGTGGCCATCATGGGCGGCCTGATCGTGGCCACCTTGCTGACCCTCTTGGCCTTGCCGGCGATGTACGCGGCCTGGTTCAGGGTTCGTCGCCCCTCAGCGGCTGCCTGAGTGGCAAAAAGAGGGCGATATTGTCTTTGGCGTACCCAGGTGCAAAAATGACAAGCGGTCCAGAAGGGCCGCATTCTTGGATTGCCCACTTGGATGGAGGCTTCTTCTTCGCTGGCGGCGGGATAAGTACGCCGATAGCGCGTTCAAACGCTTCGCCGCTTTCATCGGCGTCCAGTTCCTACGCCATTTTCACGAAACGGTCGGATTGCTCCGCACCACTCGTCTTGGTGGCCCGCTTCTTGGGGGTGCTCGGCTTCAGCTTTTTTGCTGCCATTTGCAGTCACCTTTCTTCGGCGGTGCGCGTTCTCAGCATGCAACTGATTGATAGGTCAAGCGCTTGCCCACCACGCCAAGCAAGAGAATGTCCGCGCGCTTTGCGTCATCAATCCCGTTAGCGGCACGGTTGCTATAGCGGAAATCGAACTCTGTCAAATAGCGATTAAGGTGCTGGTGGCCGCAGTGTTGATACAGGCCCTTCATGCCGCGCTTGAACACCGAGAAGAAACCTTCGATGGTGTTGGTGTGGATGGCGCGTCAACCTTCGACACGTATTCGCCTTGGCCGTGGCGGGTGAAGCCGTGGTCAGCAAAGTACTTGCCGACGCTGTTGTACTGGCCCGCGTCGTCCGTCATAACGCGCGCCTCTGGGCTAATGTGTTCTCGCATGAGAGGAATGAGCCTGGTGGCCTTGAGATCGTCCATTACGATGCTGCGTGCCTTGATCTACTCCCGATCAATCCACCACGCAGACCGCTACCTGTTGGGTGGCCGTGCCCCCCCCATGGCCGCTACGCCTATGTGACCAATGCCGGCAGCGGCATGGTCAGCAGCCACAGCATCGTGCCGTCCACCGGCAAGATCGCCTTGCTTGAAGCGGCAGCGGCCAACACCGGCGCCGGCTCCAAGCCCATCGACGCCAGCGTGTCTGCTGACGGCCACCATCTGTAGGTGTTGGGCGCCGGCAGCCTGGCCATCAGCTCGTTCGAGGTCCACCACGATGGCTCGCTGAGCGCGGGCCCGATGGCCTCAGGCCTGCCTGCCGGCACGGTCGGCCTGGCTGCCAACTGAGGACGGCTCAGGGCTTGCGTCTCATCACCCTGCGCCCCAGGCCCAACCCCAGCAGGACCAGGGACCACAGTGGCAGGGGCGCGTCGGCATCGCTGGGCGTGGGCGTCCCTGCCACCGTCGTAGCGGTACCGACACGCGCCGTGGCCACGGCGGCTCCGCCGGATGTGGTGGTCACCACCGAGCTCAGCAGGGTGCCATTGGCGGGCGCCGGCGAGGCCGAGACCAGCGCCGTGAATTGCAGGGTCTTGCTGGCACCGGGCGCCAGACTCAGGCCCAGCCAGACGATGTCCTGGCCGGCCGCACAAGGGAACATAGTGTTGTTGCCATTGAAGTTGGAACAGGCCCCGCCGCCGGCTTGCGCCGCAGAACTCACCGAGGTGCTGTTGGGGATACTGGCCCGGATGTTCAGGCTATTGTTCGTCAGCGAGCCGTAATTGATGTTGCCCGCGTTGTACACGGTGATGCCGTAGGTCACGGACTGCCCCGCCTGAACAGGGTCCGGCGTGGCGCTCACAGAGATTCTCAGGGCGTCCGTGCTGGCAACGGTGGTATTGACGCTGGAGCGGCTGTAGCTTTGCAGGCTGCTGGCGTCCAGCAGCTCGGCTGATGCGGCTACCACGGCCCCGGTGCTGGATGGTGCCGTTACGGTGAGCGCAACCGAATCGGCCTGCCCTGGCGACAGGACACCCAGGTTCCAGCTCACCGTGCCGTTCGTCAGCACCCCACCCGCCGTTGCCGAGACAAACGACGTACCCGCAGGCAGCGCCATCGACAAGGCCGACATGGGTGTCGTGGTGCTGCCACTGTTGCCATACGTGAGGGTGTAGGTGTAGCTGGCGCCTGCCGTCACCTGCTCGGGCGAGCTCAGCAGCAGGGTTGCTTGCGGCGCCCCCACCAGTGCGAGCCCGCTTGCCGCCCCACCCGCTGCACCACCGGAATCAGCACTCACCACAGTGGTCAGCAAGGTGCCGCTGCTGGGCACCGGCGAGGCGCTCACCAGGGCCGAGTAGTGCAAGGTGATGCTGGCACCCGGCGCCAGCCCCAGCCCCAGCCAGACAATGTCCTGACCCGCCGTGCATGGGAACACGGTGTTGTTGCCACTGAACTTGGAACAGGCCCCACCGCCCGCCTGGGCCGCCGACACCACCGTGGTGTTGTTGGGGATGCTCGCCCGGACGTTCAGGCTGTTGCAGCAGTTGGATCCGTAGGTGACATTGCCCGTGTTGGACAGCGTGATGTCGTAGGTCACGACCTGCCCCGGCTGCACCGGGTCCGGCGTTGCGCTGACGGCGATCTGCAAGCCGTCTGTGCTGGCTACGGTGGTGTTGACGCTGGAGCGGCTGTAGCTCTGCGAGGTGGCGGTGTCGATGACTTCTGCGGTGGCCGCAATCACCGCCCCGGCGCTGGAGGGGCCGGTGACGGTGAGTGCAACCGCGTCGGCCTGCCCGGGTGCCAGCGTACTGGCGTTCCAGCTCACCACCCCGCCACTCAGCATGCCGCCGGCCGTGGCCGAGACAAACGAGGTGCC
>RXJQ01000105.1 GCA_003963115.1 Burkholderiales bacterium | reverse complement strand
CCGATGCAGTACGAGCAACGCTGGCACGCGGCACAGCACAAGAAGGCCGCGTAATCGATGAGTTAAGAACTCCGGCAATCAAGGGCAACCTCAGTCTGGCCCAGTGCCGACCTCGTGAGCTGATCAAGCTTTGGCAGGTGTACCAAGAGCTGCCAGATCTAAAGGCAAAGCTTGCTGCCTTGGACCGCTTGCCGTTGACTCGACGGGCTTTAGAAGACGTGGTATCGGCCAGGAGGAAGCCAAGCGCGGGTTTGCTGGACTGATTGATGTTGGGGCTAAAGTGACCCGTGGCGATTAGCCGTGACTTGCAAGGCCCATGACATTTCCTTGCTTAGGACGATTGCAGCAGGAGGTGAGATGTTCGACATGGTTGATGGAAACGCGTGGCTTGATGGCAGTGTCGTTGCGCCTGAACTTATTCGTCAGCGCGCCAAGACAATTCGACTCAAGTTAGCAGTCAACCTGTTTAAGCGCTACGTGCTCGGAGCAGCGCACTTGGCCGATCAGCCTCAGGTCGATCAATTGATGGACACAGCGCTGGGCAGCCAGCTCTTTGAACTGATCGACAGCAGGACCTGGGTGTCATGGTTTGAGCAGGCATCGCCAACACCCAAGAAGAGATCAATTCAAGCGCTAGATCGTGTCGCCCAGGAAGGCATCCGGTTCGTGTATGCGACTGGTGATGCGGAGTACGGCCTCGCGCCTGGATTTTTTACCAAGCTCGTGTACGGTGGTCTTGTGTCGGATATGGCAAAGGCTAGTCGTTCTAAGAGGGTGAAGGCTGCGCTTGGAGAAGCTATCTCTGAGTACATGCCGCTGTCAGCATGGCATCTGCATATGGATGCGATGGAGGTGTCAAGCTTGGCGGAGGGGCTTGGTAACCTGCCTTGGACACACGTGAAGGCAATGGCTGCCAAGCGTTTGATGTCGCTCTTGTATCTGTTGTGGGGGCCTCGTGAGGGGTTCATTTACAAGAAATTTGCGTCGAACCTCAGGCTCGAATGGAATGCTGCGTCAGCGGAGGGACGTGAAGAACTGCGCAGCAGCCTAGCCATGTTTCCGATCTCGTATTTCAACTCGCGGATGACCGATGCTCCGGCTCCTGCTTGGTCTGAGATTGGTATTGAGGCTGACTTGGCTGAAGTGCACATTCACAAAGCCTTGCTTGCAATGGCTGGCGACTTTGACTTTCTCAAGGCGGAGCGCAAGCATGCATGGGCCTTTGATTTGGCCACGGCCGCATTGCTGATGCACGCTTTAGCTTGGACGGATCGGTACCAGACCTTCGGCTTTCGCGTTGAAAGCGAACAGATCTGTTGGTGGACGTTGTCGACCATGTTCTTTGCTTTGCATGACGACGATTGGGAAGCCAGAAATGTCAAAGCAACGATGAATCACCTGCGCATTCCCTGGTCGGATCAACTGCACCAGGTGTTGCGAGACGGGCGTGTGTCTTACCTTGATGAGATCAATGATCTTGGTCTTGATGTTGCCTCGTTGGTGGCTGTGGCAAGGTACGCCACTGATGTCCACCAACTGGTTTATGTAGGCTAGAGGCCTAGCTTATGCGTCCAGGTTTGGGTGATCTCGTCCCCTAGCTAAAAGCTTCAACACTGGTTTGACCGGCTATCACTGCGGCAGTGACTGTTGTTGCGTGCATAATATGCGGATATGTATTTAAATATGCATAACGCATGAATAGCAAAGAGTGGCTGGCAAGAGTCGTGAGGGCACACCAGGTTTGCTTGGATCGTGGCATTACCCAGGCTGAAGTCGCGTCGGCGACCGGCGCCAGCCAGCCTCAGGTCAGCAGGCTTTTGCAGGGCAAATTCACCAGGCCGTCCAAATTGCTCGAAGAGATCTGCCTGTACGTCGAGAGACAAGAGAAGGGCGTGACGGGAGACGCTGTGAGGGCGAACGACGAGTTGATCTCGGCGTTGTCTACGACCTGGGATGGCTCCGCATCACATGCCAAGGCATTGGCCTTGGTGATTCGCTCGTTATCGACACTGGGTACGGCCAGTGGGGGACGCGGAGGTCAGAAGCAATGAATGACGGGTTACTCAGACTGGCGACACTACCCGATGAACTTTCGCAAGGTTATGCCGGGCGATTGGCTCGCATTAATGGGCTTGGTTCGATCAATGAGCTTTATCGTCAAATCAGGATGTGCCGGGCCCAAACTGCGGACGGGCCCGAAAGGCAGATGTCCAAGGTGGAGTTGCTCGCCATGATGGCTGGTATCCCATTGAAGGCATATGTCAAAGCGCACTCCATGCTCGCTGTATGGCGAGGGGTGACAGGGTTGTCGGATGTCAGGGATCCCGAGCATGACTTTCATCAGGGTCTGCTGACATACGGCATTCGAGCTAGCCGATCAGCCTTGCACTATTGCCCAGAGTGCGCGCAAGCCGACGTGGCGTTTCATGGCATGAGTTACTGGCGGCGCGAGCATCAGATCCCCGGCGTATACGCATGTTCTAAGCACGCCAGGCCGCTCTGCTATACCGATTGGGCTGATGCCGTGCAGGCCCCGTTGAGTTTGTCTGCGAGCCAACAAGTTGATTCCGTCTTGTTTGATGCCGCAATCAACAGTGCTGCAGTTCTTCGGGTCCAAGAGCTTGTACACGGCCTGGTGCAGATGTGCGCCACCAGGCAAATTGAGGAGGTCTATCAAGCCATGCGCCCCAGCTTGATCCGAGTGGGCATCAATGAATACTGCTATGCAAAGGCGAAAAGGTACCTGTACGACTTCATTCAGGCTTCCTATCCCTTGGAGTGGCTGAAAGCCAGCTTTGCGGATGAAAAGTTCTCGTTTCGTGAGCAGCTATTCAAGTCGGACGGCGAGCGTCTGTTGCCACTCAATAGTCCCTCGACGTTTTGGGTCCTGGTGCTCGCAACGGCTGCCGCGGTCCGGTCTTCGGATGAGGCTTTGAACTTGTGGTCCGGAAGGGGCCTGTGCGTAGGCCGAGAGACTTCTGCCCAAGCGCATGATTCGGCACCCGTCGCTAGCCCCAGATTGATGCAATCAGTTCAGGAATTTTGTGATCGCACAAGTGCTGCTTACAGGGAATTTATTGCTCCAGCCGATACTGCTGACGAATTGTTGAGCCTGCTGCGCTCATTGGCAGTTCAATGGTTGTCGCAAAGACAAGCGTTGACGGGTGAAGTGAGGGGCTGACGCATGGCCTTGTCGTGGTCTAGCCTTGCCGTAGGTGGTATCCACTTGGCGCATGCTATCCAAAGCCGCCCAGCAAACGGTGACGTTCCTGTTTGCAGGGCTTAACTCAGTGGTGGCAACTCATATGCCTAGTTTATATTGGCCTCAGACGGTCAAATGCCGGCTTGCAAAGCTAGTGGCCTGTCCTGAAATGCACAAGCGGATTCTGACGAGGGGGGAATGTAGGTATGCACGAAATCATCTGCCCGCATTGCGGGAAGGCGTTCAAGATTGACGAAGCCGGGTATGCGGATATCCTGAAGCAGGTTCGAGACAGAGATTTTGAGCAGCAATTGCACGAACGCCTCGAACTGGCAGAGCGGGACAAGCGCACTGCTGTTGAGCTCGCCACAGCTAAGGTCGAGGGTGCGCTGCAGAAGGTCAACGCAAGCAAGGACACAGAGATTCAGGAGCTGAAAGCTAAGCTCGATACCGTTGATGTCGCACGCAAGCTCGCTGTGGCTGAGGCGATCAGTGCAGTGGAAAAGGAGCGTGATGCTTTGGCGCACGAACTGGTGCAGGCGAAGAACGAGAAGCAAGCTGCGTCAGAGTTGGCTGATGCAAAGCGCGTGAATGAATTGCAAAAGGCCGCCGCAGAGAAGGAGGCCGAGATCCAGGCCCTGAAGGCAATGCTTGAGGCCAAAGAGGTCGAGCGAAAACTCGCGATCACCGAGGCAGTTAGCGCGACCGAAAAGGAGCGCGACGAACTGAAGAGCAGTCTCGCGCGAACCGAGCTTGAAAAGCAACTCGCGGAGAAGTCGCTCAAGGATAAGTACGAAACGCAGATCAAGGATCGAGACGATGCGATCGAACGACTCCGTGACATGAAGGCCCGCCTATCGACAAAGATGGTTGGCGAAACCCTTGAGCAGCACTGTGAGACCGAGTTCAACCGTATTCGAGCGACAGCCTTTCCTCGGGCTTATTTCGAGAAGGACAACGATGCACGGACTGGGAGCAAGGGAGACTACATTTTCCGCGACACGGATGAATCAGGCACCGAAATTGTCTCCATCATGTTTGAGATGAAGAACGAGAGCGATCGCACCACGACAAAGAATAAGAACGAGGATTTCCTGAAGGAACTCGATAAGGATCGCAACGAGAAAGGGTGTGAATATGCCGTGCTGGTGTCCTTGCTGGAGCCCGAAAGCGAGCTCTACAACACAGGAATCGTTGACATGTTCCACCGTTTTCCAAAAATGTATGTAGTCCGCCCGCAGTTTTTCATTCCGATCATTACCCTGCTGCGGAATGCAGCGATGAACTCGCTCAAGTACAAGTCGGAGCTGGCACTCGTTAAGGCACAGAACATCGACATCACGAAGTTCGAAACTGAACTTGATACTTTTAAGGCAGCGTTCGCGAGAAATTACGACCTTGCCTCTGGGCATTTCCAAAAAGCGATTGCGGAGATTGACAAGTCCATCGACCACTTGCAAAAGACGAAAGATGCCTTGTTGGGCACTGATCGGAACCTTCGTCTTGCGAACGACAAGGCTCAAGACGTAACGATCAAGAAGTTGACTCGAGGCAACCCGACGATGGCGGCCAAGTTCGCCGAAATAAAGAATCAGAACCCGTCCGATGCCGGATAGGCAAATTGACTTTGACCAGAATGGCTCGGGAGGCCATAGCAATGGATAGCCAAGAAAGCGATACAAGTCATCCCGCTGCCCTAGATTCGAGGGTGGAGGAAGTCAAGCCTACGGGAGTTGGGATTGAAATCGAGGCTGACGCGACGCTTGGGTACGCGTCTATCCAGAACTCTGTGCCGGTTGTCCGTTCCTTGCGCCTAACTAACCACGGGCCTGAGACGCTAGAGAACCTGCAGGTGCTCATTTCCTGCAATCCGCGATTCGCGCAGGGCATCAAGCTGAGGTTCGATCGACTGTTGCCTAGCGAGAGTCGTCGGGTGTCCCCGGTAGACCTTCAACCTGACCACAGCTACTTGTCTGACCTTCAGGAGGCCATCCACGCTGTAGTAAAGGTAACGGTCCTCACTGGCACCAACGAATTGGCACATAGTGACCAGCCGGTGGAAGTCCTCGCCTACGATCAATGGGCAGGAACGCGAGCACTGCCTGAACTGCTCGCAGCATTTTGCATGCCGAACAACCCGGCCGTCGACATACTTATTGGGAAAGCGTCCAAGTTACTGCGCTCGCAGCACAACGAGCTGTCGATGAACGGCTACCAGTCAAAAAGTCGAGAGGTTGTCTGGAAACAGGTGTCGGCGCTCTACAGCACCATCTCTGCGGAAGCGCTCCAGTACTCGGAGCCCCCTGCATCATTCGGATCGGATGGTCAAAAGATTCGCACCCCGGAGCGGATCTTGGAGGCCAGAGTTGCCACATGCCTTGACCTTGCCATGCTGTTCGCCTCCTGCCTTGAGCAGGCAGGCCTCCGCCCAGTCATCCTCATCAAAGACGGTCACGCATGGGTTGGCGTGTGGTTGCACTCAGCGTGTTTTCCGAATCCACTCACGGACGACGTGCAGGCCGTTCGCAAGCGCGTTGACAGTGGCGAATTCCTGGTCTTTGAAACCACTGGGGTTGCACAGCACCACAGCCACAGGCCTTCGCTGCGCATCGCGATGGAGCAGGGCCATGCTCACTTGCTTGAAGAGGGCACATTCCGCTATGCAGTGGACATACATCGCGCACGTGAAGTGCAGATCAAGCCTCTGCCGTCGCGCGCTGCGCCGATCAAGCGGACTGAAACCGAACAAACTGAAGTGCCCGAGGCCATCGAGCCCACGCCGCATCTGCCACCGCTCGACCCGGAATTTCTGACCCCGCTTGATCTGCCGACTGAAGACACTCCCGAAGGACGGTTGTCAAAGTGGAAGTCGAAGCTCCTGGATCTGACATTACGCAATCGGCTGTTGAACTTCAAGCCGACCAAGTCGACGCTGCAGTTCGTTGCGCCTGACTTGGCGAAGCTCGAAGATGAATTGGCTGATGGAACGGAGTTCAGGATTCGCCCGTTGCCGGGGATCATGGAGGGTAATGATCCCCGCGTGGCTGAGGTGCACACGAATCGCGTAGGCCGCTCGCCGATCGATGACATGGCGCTTGAGGCGCTGGCCAACAAGGAGTTGCTTGTCCGACTGCAGGAAGAGGCGCTGAATGCCAACTTACTTGCAATCTTTAGCGCAGCCCGTACTGGCCTGGAGGAGGGCGGCGCCAATACGCTGTACCTTGCTATTGGCTTGCTCAAGTGGACAGAGGCAGAAAAGGCTGACACCACGCACCTTGCACCCATTCTGTTGGTGCCCGTAAACCTTCAGCGGCAGTCGGTTCGCAGTGGTTTCAGGTTGAGCCGATACGATGATGAGGCCATCGTCAATCCAACGCTACTGCAGCTTTTGAAGAATAACTTCGAGTTGCGGGTGGCGGGGCTAGATGTTATTCCTACCGACGAACACGGCATTGACGTTGGCAAGGTACTTCAGGCATTCAGGCTGGCGGTGCGCGAGATTCCAAAGTGGGAAGTGATTGAGCAGGCCCACCTCGGCATCTTCTCATTCACAAAGTACCTCATGTGGAAAGACTTGCAAGACCGGACCGAGGCTTTGAAGGCCAACCGGGTCGTTAAGCACCTCATCGAGAACCCCGGTCAACCTTTCGCACGCGAGGGCGGCGATGGAGACTTTGAGCGGCTGGATGAAACTCACAAGCCTCACGACATCCTTGCGCCCCTTCTTTCAGACTCGTCTCAGCTGAAGGCCATCTGCGCGGTTGATGCTGGGCGCGATCTGGTGCTTGAGGGGCCACCGGGCACAGGGAAGAGTCAGACCATCACGAACCTCATAGCTCACAGCCTCGCGAAGGGCAAGACGGTTTTGTTTGTGTCCGAGAAGATGGCTGCGCTGGAGGTCGTCCATCGTAGGCTCACCGACATCGGTTTGGGGCCGTTCTGCCTGGAGTTGCACTCGTCCAAGACCAAGAAGTCGGAGGTATTGCAGCAACTCGGCAAAGCCTTAGATGTCGCGGGTCAGCGCACTGCTGACGAATGGTCTCGCGAAGCGGACAGACTTGCTCAGCTCAGGCAAGAGCTCAACGGGTTGGTTGATTCGTTGCATCGCATGCAACCGAGTGGGCTGACCGTCTTCGATGCGATTGGCACCTGCATTCAGCATGTTGGCGAGGAGTCTTCGCCGATGCCTTGGGCGGATGCCTTGGCTCACAGCCGAGATGATGTTGATCGTCTCAGGGAAACAGCCAGAAAGATGTCTGCCCTGGCAGGTGCACTTGGCCGAATCGATGGCCATGTGCTCAGTCAGATTGGCCGTTCGGACTGGTCGCCCAGTTGGCAGGACGATCTGCTGAATGCTACGCAGGCACTGGATGCCGCAATCAGCGCCCTTAAAGCCAAGGCAGATCCGCTTGGCAACTTGCTCGGACTCCCGACCGTAGGGCTGAGTTTGGAGAGCTTCAGCCGAATTGATGCCCTTGCTGATCTCCTGTTGGCTGCCCCCAAGGTACCATCAGGATTGGCGCGTCAAGCCCACGACCCCGCTGCACGGGCGCGCGTTCATTCGCTGGCGAAACATGGTGCCGACCGCAATGAACACTGGAATCGCGTCGGCCCGGGTTGGACTGCGCAACTGGCCAAGCTCAATGGCGTCGAGCTGCAGGCGCAGTGGACGCAGGCATCCTCCGCATGGTGGCCGAAGTCTGTCCTCGCCAAGCGAGCTATCAGGGCACGCCTGACCGCGTTTCGCGAGGATGCGAAACCGCCGACCGACGCTGCTGTCAGTTCTATGCTGGCACCTTTGATCGGTGTCAACGAGGAAGACCAGTTCCTTCGGTCGATGGACGCGGATGCGCAAGCGCTGCTTCAGGATACATACGCTGGACCGAACACAGATTGGGTGAATGTTGCCGCTCACGAGGCCTGGGTAAACAAGTTTGCCGATGCCGTCACGCTCGTGGCTGGTCCCGATGCTGGATCGACTGGTGCGCTGAGGCAACGTCTGCAGCCCTTGGTCACTGAGGACCGCGCAGTGCTTGCACCTGGTGCACACGGCGGACGAGCATTGCTTGAGTTCCGTGACGCATGGCGTGACCTTCGGCAAAAGTTAGCCTCAGTTGAGGCGTTGGCGAAGCCGTTGAGCGGCCTCCAAGGTCCAGAGGATGCCGATGGCGCCCTGGAGCGTATCCAAGGCGTTCTTGCAAGTTGGCAAAGTGGTAAGCGCCTGTTGCAGCCGTGGTGCCTTTGGCGCAATGTTCGTGACCAAGCCGTGGCGCAAGGGCTGCAGGGCATTGTGGCGAGCCTGGAGACAGGAGCCGTGCCTTTGGAGGCGGTGGAGGCGCACTTTGAATTCAGTTATCGGCATTGGTGGGTCAAGAAGACCATCGATACCGATCCCGTCTTGCGGGGGTTCTCAAGCGCCGATCACGAGCGCAAGATTCGAGAATTTCGGCAAGCCGACACCAAGTTTCAGAAGCTCACTGAGAAGTACATCGCTGCGACTTTGTCCGGTCGCGTCCCCTCTGGAGTTGGCGCGGCAATAAGTCCGGACAGTGAGCTTGGCCGGCTTCGAAGAGAACTCCAGAAGCAACGCAAGCAGATGCCTGTTCGGCAACTGGTGCAGGGATTGCCCACCTTGCTGCCCAAGCTCAAGCCTTGCCTGCTGATGTCACCGCTCTCTGTGGCCCAGTATCTTGACGCGGGTTACGCGCAGTTTGATCTGGTTGTGTTTGATGAGGCTTCCCAAATTCCCGTCTGGGACGCTGTGGGTGCAATCGCCCGGGGCAAGCAGCTAGCGGTGGTTGGCGATCCGAAGCAATTGCCGCCAACAAACTTCTTCAACAAGTCGACCGACTCGGATGAAGGCCCAACCGGTGACGAGCAAGTCGAGGACTTGGAGAGCATTCTCGATGAGTGCCTGGGCGCTGGCATGAACCGCCTGAGCCTGCAGTGGCATTACCGAAGTCGGCACGAGAGCCTTATCACCTTCAGCAACGTCGCATATTACGACTCCAAGCTCATCACCTTCCCCTCACCAGTAACCGATGACGTTGCGGTGAGATTTGAACGGGTTCATGGCGTCTATGACCGCGGTGGCACCCGTACCAATCGGGCTGAGGCCGAGGCCATCGTCAAGGGCATCGAGGCACATTACTTGGCCAATGGGAAAAAGGACCAAACGCTCGGCGTTGTGACGTTCAACCAGACACAGCAATCCCTCATTGAGACGCTGTTGGATGCGCGGCGCAGGGCGAGCCCTGAGTTGGACCGCGCAATTGCGGCCAGTTCGCACGAGCCGCTGTTCATAAAGAACTTGGAAAACGTACAAGGCGATGAGCGGGACGTTATCTTTTTCTCGATCACATATGGTCCTGACGCGGCAGGTAAGACAACGATGAACTTTGGCCCACTCAATGGGGAGGGCGGACATCGGCGACTCAATGTGGCGATATCGCGTGCCCGCGAAGGTGTGGTCATCTACAGCACGCTGATGCCTCAGCAGATTGACCTGGCCAAAGTTCGGGCAGCCGGTGTGCGAGATCTCAAGCACTATCTCGAATTTGCGCTAAAGGGACCAAGGGCCCTTGTAGAGCAATCTATGCCGACAGGTATGGAGCCAGACAGTCCGTTCGAGACAGCTGTAATCAAGGTGCTGCGGGATCGCAACTGGGTAGTCCATCCTCAAGTTGGATGCTCAGGCTATCGAATCGACATTGGTGTAGTAGACCCCAGAGCACCTGGCCGATATCTAGTAGGAATCGAGTGCGATGGCCGTTCTTACCACTCGGGTGCAACGGCCAGAGACCGGGACCGCCTACGGCAGCACGTGCTGGAGGGGCTGGGTTGGCGCGTCTACCGCATCTGGTCTACCGACTGGTGGCTGAACCCCGAGGCCGAGGTGGATAAGATCGTAGCCCGCTTGCATGGGATTCTTGAGCAAGACGAAGCTATTGAAGATGAACCACTGGTGACCGAGGAGGCTACACCTCCTCCCGAAAGTCAGAGGTCAGCTTCTGCTGAACAGCATGAAAGCAAAGCGGAGGGTCCCACCACATCAATCCAGACCGGTGGGCCAGTTCATCCCGTGTACTACGCCCCGGCGTCGCTTGAAGTAGGGGATCCTGTCAAGTTCTACGAGCCAGGTACCGCGCGCAAGCTTACGCTTCAGTTGCAGCAGGTTATCGATGCAGAAGGCCCGCTGCCAGAGCTGGTGTTGTTCCGTCGTGTGGCCCGCGCATGGGGTCTTGAGCGGACTGGCTCAAGGATTGTCGAGCGCTTGAAAAATCTCGTGCCGACATCAGCCGGTCGAACTGTCGAGGGTGAAGTGACCTTTTACTGGCCGTCGTCCGTTGACTTGGTCAACTGGAAGGGTTTCAGGCTCTCGAATCAAGACGAAACCTCAAGACGCCATGTCTCCGACGTTGCACTTGAAGAAGTTGGAAATCTCGTGCTTCATGTGCTTGATGTAGGCGGAGCTGCTCCGCGCTCAGAGGTGGCCAAGTCGGTTTGCCGCTTGATAGGGATGGCTCGAACCACCGCAGATGCTGAGGCTCGAGTCGGCAACTCGATGGATGCCCTTTGTGCACGAGGCAAGTTGACGGACCAGGGTTCGTCGATTCGACGGGCCTAGTCATTCGTCGAGCTTCTATATTGCATTGGGTGCAGTAGTCGATGTAAGCTCACAAGCGTCAAAGCGACCAAGCATGGGCGTGAGTAAAAGAGTCTAACGTCGGTTGGGGCTATGAATACGATAAGTGCATGCTTGAGCTCGTTGCGTTTTCCATCTTGGAGTGAGCATGAACGCTGTTTGGATCGAAGTTAAACGTGCAGCCAAGGAAGCTCCGCTCATGTATTTCGCTCCACTGCTGGGAGCATGGCGTGGCATAAGACTGCAGTACCGGCTATTGGATAGAAGGTTCAAGATCGCCTCAGATAACTCCAAACAAGGTTCTGGGCGCTGACTTGGGCGTATTTTGGCTTGCCTCGTCAAGTTTGCCCAGCGTGTTTGGGCAATTGCTCTGCATGGGGGCCGGTGAATTGGAAGTACTTCGAGCCGACCAAGCGAATTAGTGCTGACTCAATCGTTACGGGTCACTAGTCCAAAGGTGAGCACTGGTGAACGGCAGAGTGGCGTGACGAGTTCAAGGAAACCTTTTGCTGGTATGGCAGGCGACAGGGCCATACGTTCGGTCGCGATATGCTCATGCACTTAGCTGATCAAGCCCCCTTCGCCGAAATGCAGCCAACCTCTCTGCATAAGGGTCCAGGGCATCCTCTGGTGCGCCCAAGGACAACCCCACTACCTCGGCAAATCGCGTTGGTGTGACTTGCCCATGTTCCATCAGCTCGTCCACCAAAGCCAGCAAGGCGCCGCGATGCATATCAAGCAACTTGGTCGCCCGAGCGTGTTCGGATTGCAGCAGGGCTTCTATCGGTGCATTGCTCGCATCCACATCGGTGCACAGATTTTCTTCGCTATTGACGGAGACATCGGTGCGGCCGATGCGCGAGCCGTGCCCGAGGTGGCGCAGCATGCGGGCTGCCGATTCGGTGGCTTTGCGCAGATCGCTCTCTGCACCGCTTGAGCTCAACTCGGGCCCGAAGACCAGCAGTTCCGCGGCTCGGCCAGCCAAGCTGGTGCAGATCGAGTCGAGCAGGTTTTGGCGTGACCGTAAGCGTCCAGCCAACACATGTTGACCGCTGATCAGGCAGTCATCCCGCCGGCTGCCAGCGATGCGGCAACAGGCTCTCAATGTCCTTGGCAG
>RXJQ01000045.1 GCA_003963115.1 Burkholderiales bacterium | reverse complement strand
TGCCTGCAACGGCATGCGCTTCAACCCGGAGACGCTGGCCGCCACCTGGCGCGGCAAGCACATCGGCGACGTGCTCAAGATGGAGGTGGACGAGGCCGCCCTGTTCTTCGCTTCCATGCCCTCTATCGCGCACCCGCTCAGGCTCTTGCAGGACGTGGGCCTGGGCTACCTCACGCTGGGCCAGCCCTCGCCCACGCTGTCGGGCGGCGAGGCGCAACGCATCAAGCTGGTGACCGAGCTGAGCAAGGTGCGCGACGACATCACGCGTCGTGGCCAAACCTTCGACCCCCAGACGCCTTCGGCGTCGCCCCCCGAGGGAGATCGGCTGCTTGGGGCGGCCCGGCGCAGCCGAGCACCGCACACGCTGTACGTGCTCGACGAGCCGACCGTGGGCCTGCATCTGGCCGACGTAGAAAAGCTCATCCGCGTGCTGCACCGCCTGGTCGATGGCGGTCACAGCGTCGTCGTCATCGAGCACGACCTCGACCTGATCGCAGAAGCCGACTGGATCATCGACATGGGCCCCGAAGGCGGCACAGGCGGCGGCAAGGTCGCAGCCCAGGGCACGCCGGATGACATCGTCGCCAAGGGCACGCACACTGGCGTGGCGCTCAAGGGCGTGCTGCATCGCAGCGGCGGCCACCACCATGTCAAAGCGGACACCAAGCGCACATGAAGCAGCAGCATGAGGCGGGCAGCAGCAGCGTGGCAGCCGGCTATACCGGACAAATCGCGCTGTCCATCTCGGTTTAGCCCGCGAAGTTTCAGCCAGCCCAGGCAAACGGACTCAAGCCCGACACGTCGCCGCCGATAAGCGGAGACGATGTCGAGCAGCCCGCCCACCGCCCGAACGCCCGCGCGCCCCACACCAGAGCGCACCGGGCCATCCAAGACCGCTTCCGCATTCTGGAAGCTGATGTACCAGATCGCCCTCGTGGCCGGCGCCACGCATGTGCTCTTCGTCGGTCTGTTCTACGGCATGGGTGCCAAGACCCTGGCCCTGATCAACGTCGGCAGCGTGCTGCTATTCGGCTTCAGCTACGTCTGCCTGCGGCTGCGTCGCAATATGCTGGCCACCAGCCTGATCGTGCTGGAGATCCTCGGGCACGCCATGCTGGCCGTGCGCGTGATCGGCTGGGACAGCGGCTTCCACTACTACCTGCTGGTGACCGTACCGGTCGTCGTCATCAGCAGAATGAAACTGCCCTGGTTCAGAGCGGCTTTGATCAGCCTGCTGCTGGTGCTCTACATCGGCATGGACTACACCATGCGCGAGTTGCCGCCGCTGGACGTGCTGAGCAAAGACATGCTGTCGATGCTGCGCTACTTCAACATCGCCACGACCTTCCTGCTGCTGGCTTACCTGGCCAGTATCTACATGAAGCTGGTGATGAAGGCCGAGCGCGAGCTGCGCCTGCTGGCCACCACCGACCCGCTCACCCAGTTGCTCAACCGCCGCAGCTTGCTGGAAGTGGCCGAGTACGAGCTCTTGCAACGCAAGCGCCACCCCGCGCCACTGGCCTTCGTGCTGGCCGACATCGACCACTTCAAATCCATCAACGACCAGCATGGCCACGCGGCCGGCGACGCCGTGCTGCAAGCGGTCAGCCAGACCTTGCGCCAGGCCCTGCGTGAGCAAGACAGCGTGGCCCGCTGGGGTGGCGAGGAGTTCCTCGTCCTCATGCCCGACGCCTCTCTGGAGGTGGCCCAAAGCGTGGCCGAGCGCCTGCGCAAACAGATCTCGACCATCGAGGTGCCCTTCAACGACACACACATCAAGGTCCGCATGACCTTCGGTGTCAGCAGCCACCAGAACGACGAGCCCGTAGATGCGCCCATCAACCGTGCCGATGCCGCACTTTATCGCGGCAAGGTCGCGGGACGCGATCAGGTCGTGGCCGCCCCCGCCTGAACCCCGAGCACACGCGCCCACACCGCGATCGACACCAGCGCCAGCGCCGTGGTCCACAGGATCACACGGGCCACCAGCGTGGTATTGGCCCCTTCGCGTTCCGCCAGCATGGACACATTGCTCGCCGATGGCAGGGCCGCCGCCATGGTCACGGTCAGCAAGCCCGCATCGGTCAGCGTGACACCGGCACGATGCAAGCCCCAACCCACACCGCACACCATGGCCGGGTGCAGCACCAGCTTGAGCAGCGCGGGCCCCCAGATGGCCGGCAAGACACCGCCCTGATGCGGCTGCATCTGCGCACGCGCCAGCATGGCCCCCAGCGTGAACAGCGCCGTGGGCGTGGCCGACAAGCCCAGCAGGCGGATGGTCTCGTCCAGCGGATGCGGCAGGTGCAGGCCCAAGACCGCCACCAGCATGCCCACAGCCATGGACCACAGCAGCGGGTTGCGCAAGGCGCCCTTGAGCGAAGCCTGGGCCGCATGCCAGGCCTCATGCGAGTCTGCGCCCGGTGACAACACCTCGCGTGCCGCATGCGAGTGCGCCCAGGCCAGGCACAGTGAACTCAGGATCAGCACGTCGATGATCAAGGTGGCCGCGACGGGGCCAGCCGCATGCGGCCCGAGCAGCCCGGTCAACAAAGGCAGGCCCAGAAAGCCCGTATTGGGAAAGGCCGTGACCAGCGCCACCAGGCCACTGTCACGCCGGACCAGCCCGACACGCACACCCCATATCAGCGCCAGCACCGCCACCACCGAGCCCGCCACACCATAGGCCAGCAACAGGCCCGCTAGACCAGGCTGCATCAAGGCCCCGCTGGCACTCAGACGAAACACCATGGCCGACAGGCCGAAGTACAGCACGAAGCTGTTGAGCGCACCGATGCCCTCCAGAGGCAGGAGCTTGCCCCGTGCCGCCGCCCAGCCCAGCAGCACCAGCACAAAGAAAGGAACAAACAGGAGCAGCAGGTCGATCACAGATAGCGCACCAGCTCGCGCGTCAACTCAGCCGCAGGCACGGCCCGGCAACCGGTGACGTTCTGCCCGGCCCACGAAGGAGAGCAATCGCCCAGCCCACGCTGCTCGGCAGCCGCACGCAAAGGTGCGATCGCACCTGTCGCCAAAGGGAAGGCTGGCGCCACCGCACTGATCGGCCCCAGCTCCCGCATCAGCCGGTTGACGATGCCCCGCGCCGGTCGGCCCGTGAACAGATTGGTCAAGGCCGTGTGCCGCGCCGATTCGCTTTGGAGCGCCGCACGGTGGATCGCCGAGGTCGTCGACTCGGGGCACAGCATGTAGGCCGTGCCGATCTGCACGCCAGCCGCGCCCATGCCCATGGCCGCCGCCACGCCTTCGGCATCGGCGATGCCACCGGCGGCGATCACCGGCACATCGACCGCAGCCACGATCTGCGGCAACAAGGCCATCGTGCCCATCTGCACGCTGAGGTCATCAGTGAGGAAGTGCCCCCGGTGCCCACCCGCCTCCAGGCCTTGCGCGATGACGGCATCAGCCCCATGCGCAACCAGCCAGCACGCCTCCTCCACCGTGGTGGCCGAAGACAGCACCTTGGCGCCCCAGGCCTTCACACGCGCCAGCAGATCCGGCGTGGGCAAGCCGAAATGGAAGCTCACCACGGCGGGCTTGAAGTCCTCCAACGCGTCAGCGGCTTCATGGCTGAACGGCAGGCGCCCCGGCCCCGAACCAATCTGCGCAGGGTCTACGTCGAACTCGGCGTAGTACGGCGCGAGCGCCTCACGCCAGCCCCGCTCGGCCTGCGCATCGGCCGCGGGCTGCGCATGGCAGAAGAAATTGACGTTGTAGGGCTTGCCACCCAGTGCCTCCCGGATGCGGCTCAGCTCCTGCTTCATGGCATCCGGGGTCAGCATCGCGCAGGGCAGCGAGCCCAATCCGCCAGCCTGCCCCACGGCGATGGCCAGGGCACTGCCCTGCACACCCGCCATCGGGGCCTGGATGAGGGGCCAGTCTATCGACAACCAGTCTTGCAGCGTCAAGGCCATGCCTGTTCTCCAAGTCAATGTGCTCAGGGCTGCTTCTCTTTGCTCAGCAGCCGATCCACACGTGCCTGTGCGCGGTTGCGCACGATGTAGCGCTCGATGAAGCTCACATCGTCCATCAACACCTGGGCCTTGGATGCACACGAAGCCAGGCGCTTGGCCTGCTCCTCCTTGCCCATCTTCTCCCAACGCTGCTCGGCAGCATGGAGCAGTTGATCTGCCTCGGGGTTGCGCAGGCCCTGCTTGTAGGCCATGCCCACGAAGATGAAGCCCTTCTCGGTGTCGCGGAGGATGGCCTCGTCACGCGCCGGCGTGCGGGCCTCTCTCAAGCGAACCTTGACGCTGGCCTCGAATGCCGCCGTGCAATCGGCCGCCTCGATGAAGAAGGGCGGTATCTCGGGTGGCTTGTCTGCCGTGGGCGTTTGAGCCTGTGCCGCGCTGAGCCACCACAGCGTGCAGCAGGCAAGGAATCGGTGCAAAGTGATCATGGTCGTCAACGCGTGCGCAACATCCCCATCACACCACCTTTTCGCAAGGCACGCCACCCCAGCAGCACAGCCAGGATCAACGCATACACCATGACTTCCGCGACATCGTTCTTGGCCGCCTTCTTCCAGTAGAAGTGCAGCAGGCCCAGCATGGCAATCAGGTAGACCAGCTTGTGCAAAGCCTGCCAACGCTTGCCACCCAGCTTGCGGATGGCCGCGTTGAACGAGGTCAGCGCCAGCGGGGTCATCAGAATCAAGGCCAGCATGCCCACCAGGATGAAGTTGCGCTTGACCACGTCCCGCACGATGTCATCGATGATCAGGCCCTTGTCCAGCCAAGCATATGACAGGAAATGCAGCACAGCATACACAAAGGCCGTGACACCCAAGGCACGCCGGTAGCGCAGCAAGGCGGGCAGTGAAGCCACATCACGCAAGGGCGAGATGGCCAGGGTCAGCCACAGCCAGCGCAAGGTCCACTCGCCCGTGTTGCGGATGAGCTTTTCAGCCGGGTTGGCGCCCAGCTGCTCAGTGAGGGCCCGCCCCAACAGCACCATGAAAGGCACAGCACACAACAGCCACAGCAGAGGCTTCACCCAAGGCTTGAGCAACAGCACATTCAAGCGCTGGTTCGGGGTCGAGGGCTTCATCAGAAATACTTCTTCAAATCCATGCCGGCATAGAGCTGCCCCACCTGGGCCTCGTAGCCATTGAACATCAGCGTGGCCTTGCGCGGCGTGAAGAAACCACCGTCGCCAATGCGGCGCTCGGTGGCCTGGCTCCAGCGCGGGTGGTCCACCTTGGGGTTCACGTTCGAGTAAAAGCCGTATTCATTTGGATTGGCCTTGGTCCATGAGGAGAGCGGCTCCTTCTCGACCAGTCGGATCTTGACGATGGACTTGGCGCTCTTGAAGCCATACTTCCAAGGCACGACCAGGCGCAGCGGCGCCCCGTTCTGATTGGGCAGGATCTCGCCATACAGGCCAAAGGCGATCATCACCAGCGGGTGCATGGCCTCGTCGATGCGCAGGCCTTCCACATAGGGCCAGTCCAGGATGCCCCGGCTCACGCCCGGCATCTGTTTGGCATCGGCCAGGCTGACGAACTCGACGTACTTGGCCTTGCTTGTGGGTTGCGCCCGCTGGATCAAGGTGGACAAGGAATATCCGACCCACGGGATCACCATGGACCAACCCTCCACGCAACGCAGGCGGTAGATGCGCTCTTCCATCGCACCCAGCTTGAGCAGGTCATCGAGACCCAGCTTGAGTGGCTTGCCCACTTCGCCTTCGATACTCAACGCCCAGGGGCGGGGCTTAAGCGTGTGCGCATTCTCGGCGGGGTCGGACTTGTCCGTACCGAACTCGTAGAAGTTGTTGTAGCTGGTCACGTCCTCATAGGGCGTGAGCTTGTCCATGGCATAGGCATTGGGCACGGCGCTGTGCGCACCAGGCAAGGCGGCCAACTTGCCAGGGCGTTTGACCACCTGCCCCGCCTGCGCCTGGGCCGCATCCAGTGACAGCAACCCGGAAGCCAGTCCGCCACCCAGCACCGCGGCCTCCTTGAGCCAGCTGCGACGGCCATCGTACACAAGGCGTGGCGTGATCTCGCTGGGCGCGGCAACGGTCATCCCGCTGTCCGGATGCGAGGCGTGGCGGGATGTGCGAATCAAAGACATGGTCAGGCTCCTGCTGGATGAGGCGCCCACAAAAGACGCCATCGACTGAGTTCAATCATGATGCCTCAGTCGCGTCAGCTGCCCCAAACCTTACACGCGCCAGCGCCCTCGCTTCAGGGAGCGATGAATTTGGGCACCTGCCCACCAGGGCCATGGATCTGCAGCAGGCGCCCCGACAGCCTGGCCTGCACACGCTCCGGCAAGGGGGCAAAGCCAGTGCCGCGCGTCAGCTCGTCGCCGTGCATGAAACACCAGTACACGAAACGCGCCACCCATTCGGCCGTGGCCATGTCCTGGGGCGCCGCGTCCAGCAGCACGTAGCTGGTGGCCGTCAGTGGCCAGGCATCAGCGCGCGGTGCATTGAGCAAGCCGGCGGTGTCCTCGCCCTTCTTGTACATGTCGGACGACAGGATGGCCGCACGGAAAGCCTCTTCCGATGCCATGACCGTGGCACCCGAGGGCGTGCGCAGCTTCACGCCCGCCAGCCTGTCCTTGAGCACGCGGTCATACGAGACATAGCTGATGCCACCTGGCGTCTCCTTGAGCAGGGCCGCCACGCCGTCATTGCCCTTGGCCGTCAAGGGCCTGCCTGGCCACGCGGGCTTCTGACCCGCCGGCACCACCGCGGCAAAACGGGCTGAGGCCTGCCCCAGAAAGCGCGTCCAGACCTCGGTCGAACCCGAGGCGTCCTCGCGCACGATGCGCGTCACGGTCTGCGCGGGCAGCTTCATGCCCGGGTTCAGGGCCGCGATGCGGGCGTCGTCCCAGCGCGCGATCTCCCCTTGCATGAGCGCCGCCAGCACCTCGCCACTGAGCACCAGCTGGTTGGCGCTGATGCCCTGCACATTCACCACGGGCACCAGCCCACCCACCAGCATGGGGATCTGGATCAGCTTGCTCTCGCTCAATTGCTGAGGCGTCAGCGGGTTGTCGGTGCCGCCCAGTTGCACGGTGCGGGCCTTGATCTGCTTGACACCATCGCCCGAGCCAGTCGGGGTGTAGCGCAAGGCCACGCCCTGGTGCTGCTCGGCAAAGCGCAGCGCCCAGCGCTCATACACGCGCGACGGGAAGCTCGCGCCCGCACCTTTGATCTGCACCTCGGCATGGGCGGCCAGCACCATCACCCCAAGGCACCAGGCCACACCCAAGGCCCCGAACTTCTTCACCCAAACCGAACCAGACTGCATCGCCCGCAACTTCAACAACCAATTGACGAAGCCGCGAAGATACACCAGTGTCAGCATGCATGAGCCAATCGGCTCATGCGCCAGGGCAATCAAGCCGCTTTCTTGGCGGGCGCCTTCTTGGCCGCAGCCTTGGGCGCGCGCGGCTCGAACTCGAAGCCCACCTTGCCCGCCTTGGCATCCCAGGTCAGGAAAGCCTTGAACTTGCGCCGCGTCTTGTTGGACACGAAATTCTCCAGCAGATCGGTCTTGCCCGTTTCCAACAGCTTGGTGAACTGCTCGGTCGTGATGGGCTGCTGCAAGATGATCTTGCCGCTCTTGAAGTCGCACTTGGCCTTGCCCGCAGCCAGCGTGTGCTCGCAGACATAGTTGGTGCCGTGCTCGTAGACCTGGCCACCGCACTTGGGGCAGGTGCCCAGGCTGCTCTGGCCGGAGAAGTCCACCGCCTCGCCGGCTTCTTCGTCCTTCTTGGCGTCTTCGCCGAAGTCGAACTCCATCTTCCAGTTGTGGGCCTCGTCGTCGCGCACCAGCCTGAGCTCGGCCGTGAAGGGCCAGCCCGCCTTGGAGCGGAAGCCCTCCAGCGGTCCGATCTTGTGCTCGCGCAGCAGTTGCTCCACCTCGTCGAGCTCGAAGCTGCGGCCCGCAGGGATCTTGGTCATGCTGAAGCCGCAGCCCGCGCCGCCTTCATCACCGCTGGCCGCGGCGTCGCCATTCTTGCCCACACAGGTGAAGCGCCGGTAGTTCTCCTTGACCACGCCGCCGCAGTTCGGGCAGGGCGTCTTGAGCACCGCGTAGTCGCCTGGGATGGTGTCGCGGTCGTATTCCTTGGCCTTTTGCACCACGCGCTGGGTCATGGCAGCGATCTCGGCCATGAAGGCTTCGCGGCTCAGGCGACCCTTCTCCATCTCGGCCAGCTTGAACTCCCAGTTGCCGGTGAGCTCGGGCTTGGTGAGGTCTTCCACACCCAGGCCGCGCAGCAGCGTCATCAACTGGAAAGCCTTGGCCGTGGGGATCAGCTCGCGGCCTTCGCGCAGCATGTACTTCTCGGTGATCAGGCCTTCGATGATGGCCGCGCGCGTGGCTGGCGTGCCCAGGCCCTTCTCGGTCATGGCGGCTTTCAGCTCTTCGTCATCGATGAGCTTGCCCGCGCCTTCCATGGCCGACAGCAGCGTCGCTTCGGTGTAGCGAGCCGGCGGCTTGGTCTTGAGCGCGTTGACGGCCACATCCTCGTTGGACACGGTCTCACCTGGCTGCACGGCCACGAGCGTGCGCTCATCGCCTTCCTCCTGCGCCTCCTTGCCGTACACCGCCATCCAGCCAGGCTTGACCAGCACCTTGCCATTGGTCTGGAAGTGATAGGTCTTGCCCGCCGCAGGTACTTTGGTCACACGCGTGGTGACCTGGAACTCCGCCGACGGATAGAACACCGCGATGAAGCGTTTGACCACCATGTCGTAGAGCTTGGCCTCGGCCTCGGTCAGGGCCTTGGGCGACTGCAGCGTCGGGATGATGGCAAAGTGGTCCGATACCTTGGCGTTGTCGAACACGCGCTTGGTGGGCTTCACATAGCCGTCGTTCAGGGCCTTGCGGGCGTGCTGGGCCAGGGCTTTCAAGGGCCCGGGCATGTCTTCATCGGCAATCATGCCCATGGTCTGCTGGACCACACCAACATAGTCCTCGGGCAGCGCGCGCGAATCGGTACGTGGGTAGGTCAGGGCCTTGTGCTTTTCGTACAGGGCCTGCGCGAGCGACAAGGTCGTCTTGGCCGAGAAGCCGAAACGCGAGTTGGCCTCACGCTGCAGCGTGGTCAGGTCATACAGCAAAGGGCTGGCCTGGGTCGACGGTTTGGACTCCTCGGTGACCGTGCCCTTCTGGCCACGCACGGCATCGGCAATCGCCTTGGCCTGGGCCTCGCTCCAGACGCGATCGGCCTTGAACTCGGCCTCGGCCGAGCCTTCCGCTGCGTTCTTGTCCTTCTTGAAATCCGGATCGAACCACTTGCCTTCGTAAGCCCCGGCCTGCGCACCAAACGTGCCCTTGATTTCCCAGTAGTCGCGCCAGATGTGCTTGCGGATCTTCTCTTCGCGCTCCACCACGATGGACAGCGTGGGTGTCTGCACCCGGCCCACTGTGGTCAGGAAGAAGCCGCCGTCACGCGAGTTGAAGGCCGTCATGGCCCGCGTGCCGTTGATACCCACCAGCCAGTCGGCTTCGGAGCGGCAACGCGCAGCGCTGGCCAGCGGCTGCATCTGCTCATCGGTACGCAGTTGCGCGAAGCCATCGCGGATGGCCGCTGGCGTCATGCTTTGCAACCACAGGCGCTGCACACCCTTGCCCAGGCCCTTGGCCTTGGTGGTGGCGGTGCTGTCTTGTGCGTACTGCACGATCAGGCGGAAGATCAGTTCACCCTCGCGGCCCGCGTCACAGGCGTTGATGAGGCTGGTGACATCCTTGCGCTTGATCAGCTTGACCAGGGCGTTGAGCCGGCCCTTGCTCTTGTCGATCGGGTTGAGATCGAAGTGCGGCGGGATGACGGGCAGGTGCGCGAAGCTCCATTTGCCGCGCTTGACGTCGAACTCCTCGGGCGCCTTGATTTCGACCAGGTGACCGACGGCGGAGCTCACCACATAGTGTTCGCTCTCGAAATATTCGTCGTGCTTCTCGAATTTGCCATCCACCGGCGTCAGCGCGCGCACGATGTCTTGGGCAACCGAAGGTTTTTCTGCAATGACCAGGGCTTTGCTCATGGGCGTCTTTATATCTCTTCTTACAATGAGGCTTCTCGCGCGCACGCCCGCCTGTGCACGTATGTGCACACGCGGGCACGCGCGCCCACCAATTCAATGTACCCAAACTGGCCGATGACGCAAGCCGCTCAGAAAATCAAGCCTGCCGCCCGCACGGCCCCCCACCTCGTCCCCGACAGCAGCAGCAACCGCCGAACCCAGGTCCGCGAGTCGGGCATTCACGGCAAGGGCGTGTACGCCATCCGCCCCCTCAAGGCGGGCGACACCGTGCTGGAATACAAGGGCGAGATCATCACTTGGGAAGAGGCGCTGGACCGCCATCCGCACGACCCGTCACAACCGAATCACACTTTTTACTTCCACCTGGACGACGGCCACGTCATCGACGGGAAGTACAAGGGCAACTCCGCCAAGTGGATCAACCACTCCTGCGACCCCAATCTGGAAGCCGAGCAGGATGGCAACCGCGTTTTCCTGAAGGCCCTGCGCGACATCGAACCTGGCGAAGAGTTGTTCTTTGACTACGGTCTGGTGATCGACGCCCGCTTGACGGCCAAGCTCAAGAAGGAATACGCCTGCTGGTGCGGCTCCCCCAAGTGCCGCGGCACCATGCTGGCCACGCGTCGCCGCTGAGCGCTGCCTGCCAGCCATGACCACCGTCAGCGCCAACCTGGGCCCCGTGCTCGCAGACCTCCATGCTGCAGCCGAGCGCATCTGGGAGGCGGCCTCGCCCGCCTGGCCCACGCTCAGCCTGGAGGTGCGCCCCGAGATCGGCTCGACCAACACCGAGCTGATGAACCGGGGTCGCCAGGGCGAGCTCAGCCCGACCCTGCTGGCCGCCTGCCGCCAGACGATGGGACGGGGCCGTCAAGGGCGCGATTGGCTGTCCTCTCCTGGCGACAGCCTGACCTTCTCGCTGGGACTGCCTTTGCGCCTGGATGAGATCCCCGGTGGCGGCAGCGCCTTGTCGCTGGCGGTCGGCCTGGCCGTGGCGCAGGCGCTGGAAACCGGCCTGCAAAGCCTGCCGGACAACCCCACGGCGCCCGCCATCGGCCTGAAGTGGCCCAATGACCTGTGGCTGCATGGCCGCAAACTCGGTGGCATCCTGATCGAAGCCAGCCCCGCGCCCGGCCTGGACGAAGGTCAACGCTGGGTGGTGATCGGCATCGGGCTCAACATCCGGCTGGGTCAGGCGCCATCGGGCTCGGCGGCCCTGCAATCGGCCTGGCCACAGGCGGGCGGTCAGGCGCTCACGGCCGGCCTGGTGTGGGCCTGGATCGCGCCGCGCCTGCTGAACCAGGTCCGCGCTTTCGAGCAGCAGGGCTTCGCGCCCTTGCAGGCCGCTTACAGCCAGCGTGACGTGCTGGCCGGCCAGACCGTGGGCCTGTGGGCCACGCCCGGCCAGACGCCGATGAGCGGCCACCCGCCCAGCGACATTGGCTTGGCCCAGGGCGTCAGCGAAACCGGCGCCCTGCTCGTGCATACTGACAAGGGCCTCCAGTCCTGGACCGCGGGCGAGGTCAGCGTCCGCCCCCAAGCCCATGCTTGAATCCTCCACCATCAAAGCCCATATCGATCCATGTTGCGTTCCCTGGTGCTGATCCTGCTGATCGTCAACGCCGCGTTCTTTGCGTGGAGCCAGGGCTGGCTCAACCAGATGGTGGGCGTGCAGCCGAACGCGCAGCATGAGCCTCAGCGCCTGAGCCAGCAGATCCATGCGGACAAGATCGTGGTGCTGGCGCCCAAGGGTGCCGACGACGCCACGGACAAGCTTGGCGAATACGATGCCGACGGCTCCTCGCCAGGCGCAAATACCGTTGCCAGTGCCGCCGCGTCTGAGGCAGCTGCCGTCGCATCCGCTGCCACGTCCACTGCCACAACAGCCTCCGCAGCCGGCTCGATGCCCGGCAAGGCCACCGTGGCTTCGTCCAGCAGCGATGACAGCAAGGACAGCAAATGCGTCGAAGCCGGCCCCTTCAGTGCCACCGAGTTCGCCAGCGCGGAGGCCAATGTCCGCCACGTCCTGCCTGCCGGCAGCTGGAGCGGCAACACGGTATCCATCCAGGGCTTGTGGCTGGTCTACATGGGCCCCTACAGCGACGCCGACATGCTGGAGCGCAAACAGGCTGAGCTGCGCCGCATCAAAGGCCTGAATTTCGAAGAAGTCCGCACGCCAGCCAACCTGGCCATGGGCATCTCGCTGGGCCGCTACAACAAACAGGACGATGCCGACGCCGCCCTGCTCACCTTCCGCAACCGGGGCATCCGCACGGCCAAGGTTGTGAACGTGCGGCCGACCATGGATGTGCAGGTCTTGAAAGTCCCCAAGGCCTCCGTGAGCATGCAGGTGGCGCTGGCCGGCTTGAAGCTGCCCCAGGGCAAGGGCTTCAGCGCCTGCCGCCCTTGAGAGCCCAAGCCCGCGCAGACCTTTGGCGCATCAGGCTGAGCGCGAGGCCACCGGCCAGCAAGCCCAGCAGGATCTCGTCCGCACTTCCGCCGCCACCGCCGCCGTCACTACCTGAAGCACAGGAGTGCCCGCCAAGCCGGTCAGGCACGAAGCAGTTGCTGTCGGCCGATGCGGCTGTCGCGTTGTTCGGTGCGCTGCCGCTGTTCGCACTGGCATGCGCCATGGCCCAGACCACGGCGCGCTGGGCATCCAGCACACCGGCGCCACAAGTCTGGAACGTGCAGACGCAGTTGCCCTGTCCGTTCACGCCGATCTGGCAGACTGGCAGCGCATTGGAGAACACCGTGGGAAAGGGCGCCACCTGCGTCGTCAGGGCCGTGCGCAGCTCCGCCACCGTCAGGCTGGGGTCCACCGCCAACATCAAGGCCGCGACACCCGCTGCCGTGGGCGCGGAAAAGCTGGTGCCCACGGCGCTTTGCATCACGTAGTCCGTGGATGGAAACGCATCGCCGGTGTTGGTCAGCGACACGATGCCGTCATCCGTCAAGGGATAGGTCACATTGCCCGAACCATCGGTCACCGCATCAATGTCTCCACCGGCCACGGCCACGGCACTTTGCTGGCTGCTGTTGACCAGATTCGCGTAACGCGCCTTGTAGCCTCGCTGGTTGAGTGCCGTTACCGCGAGCACGCCCGGGCAGCTCGCCGGACGCGTGGGCAGGGCGTGACCCAGGAAGGTGGCCGCGTCGCCATTGCCGGCAGAGGCTACCACCAACACCCCCTTGCTTTCCAGCGTGTTGATGGCGTCCCGGTACAGCCAGGCAGCATCATGCTGCCCGGTATCGGCGCAGCTGCCATCGCCGCCGAAGCTCAGGTTAAGCACGCGGGCCGGATAAGGATTGCGCGCCGGAGACCCCTGGTAGCTGATACCTGCCGACCACAGCATGCCTTCGATGATGTCGCTGACCGCCGCCCCGCACATGCCGCCCACGCGCACCGGCAGGATCACCTGCCCCGCCACCGGCGCCAGGATGCCGACGCCATCCAGCGCGTTGCCAGCCTGCGCACCCAGCATGGCCTCAATGCGCAAGCCGTGCCATGGTGCGGCCGGGCCACTGCAACCGCTGCGCAGCGAAGCCGGCACTTTCGACAGCGAAAAGCCGGGATCAGTAGGATCGTTGTCCAGCCCATCACCGTCGCCCGAGTAGTCAAGCTCGGAGACAAAGTCATACCCCGGCAGGACGCGGCCAGCCATGTCAGGTGCTGGCAAGATGCCGTTGTCCAACACCGCCACCACCACGGGCGATAAAGTCTTGCCCTGGTTCTGCGTCCAGTCGAGCAAACTATCCCAGGCAGCCGCGATATTGGCCACGCCCTGGCGCCCATCCTGGACCGACTCGCGCTCCTGCAACCAGGTTTGCTGCGCATAGGCTGGGTCATCGAAAGCTTGAGACACCACGCCCGCGGGGTGCAGCATCTCGTTGACCACCACCCATTCGACGTCGGGGTCGGCGCGCAGACGCGCCGCCTCGGCCTGCGCTTGCGCAAGAGGGACCATCTTGCCCGCGTGGATCAACTGCGCCGCAAAGGCCGTCTGCCGGTGCACCAGATAGCTCACGCCAGTGCGCCGGGCGACCATGGCCATGTGCGTGCGTGTGCTGGACCAGCCTTCCGTCGGCGCTGCGGCGGCTTGCAGTCGCACCAGCGATGTCCTGGACGGCTGGGCCGCTTGCTGATCCTTGAGCTTGACGATCAGGCCTCGGGCCATGCGCGGCGACGCGTCAGCCGTTGCCGCTACCGCACCGCCTGCCACCACCCACATCCCTGCGAAACCAAGGCAGGCCGCCCCCAACAGACGCCAAGCCCGCCTCATCGACACTGCCATCCCACTGCCCTGACCTTCACGCTCTACATGGCGCACAAAGATGGTGCTCACCGGCACCGAAGTGAGCGGATTATCTCTGCACGCAGCGCTTTCGATTCGCCAGCGTAGGCCAGCCGTGACAAATGCGCACAAAACGTCACGAGGCCGATACGCGCGCTCCCTCATCGCGAAAAAACCGGCGCAGTGGCGCATAGGCCAGCAGGCTCAGGATCAGCATCCCCGTATGGACCAGCATGGAAAACGCCGCGAAGTCGTACTGGTGCGAGCGGTCATCGAAAGCCAGGCTGGCCCGCACCGCAGACTGCGCCACCTGGATCAGCAGGAAGACCGCGCCCACCGTCATCACATCATCCAGCCAGACCCGCCAGTGGGGAACGAAGGCCGCCGCCAGCATCAGCACGGCGCCGGCCAGCCAGATCTTGAACACCACCATCAGCACTGCACCAAGAATGGAGCGGGAATCGTCGCCCAGGTAGGCCGCAGCCAGATCCAGATGCTTGAGCGCGTAGACCTGCAAAGGTGAATCGGCATAGCCGTAGAAATCGAACAGGCCATAGCGTGCCGCCACCAGCAACACGGCCGCCATGGCCACGGCCGGCCAGCGCTGGGTACTCGTCGGGCGCCACTGGAAGAAGGCCAAGACCACCAGCAAAAAGCCCATCAGGGAAGGCACGTGCAGCGGCGCGCTCAGGGTAAGCAGCAGCCCCAGCATGGCCACCAGCAAACGCGCATGCCGCGAGGTCCGCAGGTTCGCGCCCACTGTCGCAGCCATCCCCGCTATGACGGCCAGCCCAGCACCGAGTGCCAGGGCCACGTACAAGCCCCAGGCGTGCGACACGCCCGACCACCAGAACCACAGGACCGGCAGCAGCGGCCAGACCAGCCAGTTGTCGCCCGCGCTGATGCGCCACGCCCAGCCCGCCAACACCAGCACGATGACCGTGGCCAGGATCAGCTGAGACTGGGTCGTCAAATCCAGCACATTGAAGCAGGAAAACGGCGACAGCAGCAGCGCCAGCCCCATGGCGGCCGGCCAGAAGCCCGGCTTGATGGCCATGCGGCGGCTGGCCCAGACCATCAGCCCCGCCACCAGCACCGCAAGGCTCGTGCCCACGGCCATGCGCGGCGGCACACTCTCGCCCAGCAGCGTCCAAACCTTGGTGCTGACCAGCAACACAGCCAAGCCCAGCACCATGAAACGCCAGCGTGTCGTGGGCGACATGGGGCTCTGCCACAACCAGGCCGCCAGCAGCATGGCCACCATCAGGCCCATGGTGTTGACCGGGTACAGCACACTGGTGAGCAGATAAGCCAGCACCACCAGCAGGAAGCGCTGCGCATGCACCGCATGGAGCAAGCGGGCACGCAGGCGCCAGGCGATCGCACCGATCAACAAACCCGCAGCCGCCACGCCACCAGCCAGCATCATCAAGGAAGCCCGCCCACCACCGTGTAGCCAGCCCTTGAGCGCGTCGGCCTGCGTGATGCGCACCCCAAACAGCAGCTCGATCAGCAGCACCAGGCCCGCCATCGTGAGCACGCCCGACCAGTCCGGCGGACGAATCGCCCCTGTCGCCGGCTCCACGGACCACAGCATCAGCACGGACAGCAAAAAGGTCGTGGCCACGAAGGCCCAGTCCACGCCGCTCATCATGCGCACCAGGCCCACATGCTCCTCCAGCTCGCGAAAGGTCGACATCACGCCAGGCAACATGGCCATGACCTCGGGCTCGGAGAGCTTGTCGACGTGGGATTCGTCCAGGTTGGTGGGCAGGGCACGGCGCGCCTTGGCCAGCCACTCGGGCCGCTCCTTGAGGGCTGCCCGATTCAGCAGGCTGTGAAAGTAGGCCGTCAGCACCACCCGGCCACGCTCCACGGTCGACAGCTGCAAGGCATGCGCAGCTGGCAAGGCCACGGCACCACTGGGCGCACGCACACCCAGCAAGACCGCGATCGTCGCTGGCATGTCGGCCGCGTTCATCTCGATGTGCGGATCGTGCGCGATCCCCTGCCCCAGGAACACGACGGGCACGCGCCGGTAGATGGTCTCGCTGCCACCGTGGCTGCCGTTGAGGTCGTTGCCATGGTCGGCCGTGATGACCACGGTGGTGCCGGGCTTGGCCAGCACCTGCTGGAGGTAGTCGTCCAGCGCATCGTCCCAGAACTTCAGGACGGTCGCATACTCCGGCCGCTCGGTGCCGTACTGGTGGGCCGCCACATCGGTCTCGGTGATGTGGACCACGCTGAGCGCCGGTGGGTGACCCGACAGCAAGGCCTGCCGCGAATGGCGCAGCCCCTCCATGTCCTCATCTCGGAAGTTGGGCCCATGCCCCGTCTCGCGGAAATGGCCCTGACCACGGTCGCCAAACAGGGGCAGCCAGGCCGGCCCACCATGGAAAGACACGTTCTCGCCGCGCGCGGCCACGTCATCGAAGATGGTCCAGCCCTCAAAGCGCGAGGACGACATCAGGCCGATCGCCGCCAGGCCGCTGGGCGAACGCCCCGTGCTCAGTGAAAGGATGCCGTGGATGGTGGCGGTCTGGCGCGGCGCCCACAACACGCCATGAGCGCCCGATTGCTGGCGGGCAAACAGCTTGGGCATGTAGTGGCCATCGGCCAGGGTGCGCTCGGCCCAGGAGTCCAGCACCACCAGCACGACGCGATCGGTCAAGCGGCGATCGCTCAGGCGATACGCGCCGGACTGCTGCGACAAGGCCTCCTGATAGAGCGTGTGCGCATCGAACAGCAGGTGCCCCACCAGGACGAACACCGTCCACAGCACCAGCCACAACCGTTTCCCCATGACCGCGATCAAGCCTCCCATGAACAACAGGGCCGCAAGGGCCCTGTCTTTCAGCTTATCACGATGTCACAAAACGGACATATCTCACTTGGCGACGACACGCACCATTTCGAGCACTTTGTTGGAGTAGCCCCACTCGTTGTCGTACCAGGAGACGACCTTTACGAAGGTCTTGTCCAGGGCGATACCGGCTTCGGCATCGAACACCGAGGTGCAGCTCTCGCCACGGAAGTCGGTGGCCACGACCTTGTCCTCGGTGTAGCCCAGCACGCCCTTGAGCGCACCTTGCGACTGGGCCTTCATCTCGGCGCAGATCTCTTCGTACGTGGCATCGGCGTTCAGCTCGACGGTCAGGTCGACCACGGAGACGTCAGACGTGGGCACGCGGAAGGCCATGCCCGTCAACTTCTTGTTCAGCTCGGGGATCACCACGCCCACGGCCTTGGCGGCACCGGTCGACGAGGGGATGATGTTTTCCAGGATGCCGCGGCCGCCGCGCCAGTCCTTGTTGGAAGGGCCATCCACAGTCTTTTGCGTGGCGGTGGCAGCGTGCACAGTGGTCATCAGGCCGCGCTTGATGCCCCACTTGTCGTTGAGCACCTTGGCGATCGGGGCCAGGCAGTTGGTGGTGCACGAGGCGTTGGAGATGATGGCTTCGCCCTTGTAGGTCTTGTCGTTCACGCCATAGACGAACATCGGGGTGTCGTCCTTCGACGGAGCCGACAGGATCACCTTCTTGGCACCGGCCTTCAGGTGAGCCTCGGCTGTGTCCTTGGTCAGGAACAGGCCGGTGGACTCGACCACCACGTCGGCGCCGACTTCATCCCACTTCAGCTCGGCGGGGTTCTTCACGGCGGTCAGGCGGATGCGCTTGCCATTGACGATCAGGGTGTGGCCGTCGACAGCGACCTCGCCCTTGAAGCGGCCATGCACCGAGTCGTACTTCAGCATGTAGGCCAGGTAGTCGGGCTCCAGCAGGTCGTTGATGCCGACCACTTCGATGTCATTGAAGTTCTGGATGGCGGCGCGGAACACCATGCGGCCGATGCGACCGAAGCCATTGATACCAATCTTGATAGCCATGATTGCGAATACCTTGTCAGTTGAAAACGAAAACTTTGCCGATGCTTCTTGTGGAAGGACGAGCGAGGGATCACTTCTTCAGTTGCAGCACCTTGCGAACGGTGGCCACCACGTTGTCCGTGGTGAAACCGAAGTGCTTGAACAGCACGCCGGCCGGGGCCGACTCGCCATAGGTGTCGATACCCACCACCGCCGCGCAGCCGTACTTCCACCAGCCGTCGGTGACACCCGCCTCCACCGCGATGCGCGGCAGGTTGGCAGGCAGCACTTCTTTCTTGTAGGCCACGGGTTGGCGGTCGAACACGGTGGTCGATGGCATGGACACCACGCGCACCGGAATGGCCAACTTGGCCAGCTCGGCCTGCGCATGCAGTGCCAGTTGCACTTCAGAACCGGTCGCGATGATCACGGCAACCGCCTTTTTCTTCAACCCCACTTCTGAGGGCTCGGCCAGGATGTAGGCGCCTTGTGTGATGACGTCGGCATCCTGCTTGGGTGCGTAAGGCAGGTTTTGACGCGACAGCAGCAGGGCCGAGGGCCGGTTCTTGTTGGCCAGGGCGATGGACCAGGCCACGGTCGTCTCGGTCGTGTCGGCCGGGCGCCAGACGTCCAGACCGGGGATCAGACGCAGGCTGGCCGCGTGCTCGACGGACTGGTGGGTCGGGCCGTCTTCGCCCAGGCCGATGGAGTCGTGCGTGAACACGTGGATCACACGCTGCTTCATCAACGCGGCCATGCGGATGGCGTTGCGGCTGTAGTCGGAGAAGGTCAGGAAGGTACCGGCGTAGGGGATGTAGCCGCCGTGCAGGGCCACGCCGTTCATGATCGCGGCCATGCCGAACTCGCGCACACCGTAGTTGATGTGGCGGCCGGGCTTGCCGTCGGTCAGCACCACGGCGCCGTCTTCGTCCACGCGGAAGGCGGGCGTGCTCTTGGTGTTGGTCAGGTTCGAGCCGGTCAGGTCGGCGCTGCCGCCCAGCATCTCGGGCAGGCCGGCCGTGAAGAACTCCAGCGCGATCTGACTGGCCTTGCGGGAGGCCACCGTCTCGGCCTTGTCATGGGCAGAAGCCACGGCCTGCACACAGATCTCGGCGAAGTTGGCGGGCAGCTCGCCGGCCATGCGGCGGGTGAACTCGGCGGCCAGTTCGGGGTACGCCGTCTTGTAAGCGGCGAAGCGCTGGTTCCAGTCATTGACCAGTTGCTCGCCATCGGCCTTCGCATTCCAGTCAGCATAGACCTCCTCGGGGATCACAAAGGCGTCGTGCGGCCAGCCCAGGGTTTCACGCGTCAGCTTGATCTCGTCGCCACCCAGCGGCTCGCCGTGGGCCTTGGCCGTGTTGGCGCGGTTGGGCGAGCCCTTGCCGATGGCGGTCTTGCACACGATCAGCGTGGGCTTGTCCGTGCACATCTTGGCCTTCTCGATGGCGCCGTCCACGGCATCCACATCATGGCCGTCCACCGGGCCGACCACGTTCCAGCCGTAGGCTTCGAAGCGCTTGGGCGTGTCGTCCACGAACCAGGGCGCGACCTGGCCGTCGATCGAGATGCCGTTGTCGTCGTACAGGGCGATGAGCTTGCTGAGCTTCCAGGCGCCGGCCAGTGCCGCCGCTTCATGGCTGATGCCTTCCATCAGGCAGCCGTCGCCCAGGAAAGCGTAAGTATGGTGATCGACGACGCGGTGGCCTTCACGGTTGAACTCGGTGGCCAGCATCTTCTCGGCCAACGCCATGCCCACGGCGTTGGTGATGCCCTGCCCCAGCGGGCCGGTGGTGGTTTCCACGCCCGGGGTGATGCCGACTTCGGGGTGGCCCGGCGTCTTGCTGTGCATCTGGCGGAAGGCCTTGATCTCGCTGATCGGCAGGTCGTAGCCGGTCAGGTGCAGCAAGGCATAGATCAGCATCGACGCATGGCCATTGGACAGCACGAAGCGGTCGCGGTCAGCCCATTGCGGCTGGGCGGGGTGATGACGCAGATGGCGACTCCACAGCGCCACGGCCATATCGGCCATGCCCATCGGGGCGCCGGGGTGACCGGAATTGGCCTGCTGCACGGCATCCATGGCAAGCGCGCGGATGGCGTTGGCCATGGCGGTGATGTTCTTGGTGGAGTTGGGCATGGTGGAAAGGGTGGGTTGTCGTGAGGCGAAACGCCAATTCTAACGCGCCACGATTTCGGCCGAATCCGTGCCCAGATGATTGCTCGGCGCGGTTTGTGGGCCTGTTTGCGGCCTGTCAGCGCGGGAGCGCGGCGCTTTGGATCGCCCTGACCTCAGAAGGCTTTGAGGTCCACGATGGCGATGGGCTGGGCCTGGCCTTTTTTGAGCAGCACGGTTAAAGGCCTGCCTTTGGTGATCAGCGGCATGAAGGTGTCCGCGCGGGGCCATTTGGCCAAAATCTTTTGAACGGATTCAGGGGTATTCAAGGCCGCCAACTTGGAGATGGGCTGCGCCTTCGCGGCCATAGCGTCGATCTCTCGCTCCAAGGGCACATATAGATCCGGACGCTGAGGCAGGTCCTCCCGTCCACCAAAGGCACTCATCATCAATTCATTGCGCTTTTTGACGTCTCCCGGAAGACGAGCAGCAACCCATTTGGGTCCCCACCACGGGACAGATCTAAATTCAGAGGAGGTTTGATCAGAGTAGCGAAACACCAGATCATTCGCTTGCACCAGATCGAACCGACTTCCGCTGTATACCAGCCAAGCCGGCCTGGCCGCAGTTATCGCATGCAGCCCATAGCCAAATGCCGCCAATTGAATCAATACGATGACAGTTAAATCTAGTACCAAGGTCTTTTTGCCCTGTTTGTAAACAATGAAGGTCATCACGGGTCCAAGGACGACATCAATACCCAACATCATCAAAAATACATCGCCAACACCCACAGCTGCAGCAATTGGATTAGGATACCAAACGAGATAGACCAACGTTATGGCTATCAGGGCCAGCACCATTGAGTTGCCAAGATGAAAGGCAAAAGCCAGAAAACGGCTACGCATAGATACCTACCGCTAGGCAAAATAAAAAAGGGCACCTAGGTGCCCTTTTAGGAACAAATTAAATTAGAACTGGCATGTTGCAGGGATGAAGGGGAACAGAGCGGTATCGTTTTGCGCCGACACATCGGTCACAGCCTTGGCCGTACCGCAGGTCCACTTGATTGTGCCGTCTGTCTGGCCCGTACCAAACAAAGCCAGCATGTGGGTATCCACCTTTGTGTTGCCGATGGCTTGAATCGTCGCAACGAGCGAGCCCCCAGCCGTTGTACCCGTACCAGGATTGTACGTAAGGGTTTTGATATACAGTGCATTAGCCGGGACACCAGGAATCGCGCTAGCGATAGGCCATGTCAAATTCTCCGCAAAATTGGAAGCGACAGCAGCTTTATTTGCGTCCAGCGCCGCCGTCACTTCTGACAATCGAGATTTGATCATGTAGTTTTGATAAGCCGGCAGCGCCACCGCAGCCAGAATACCGATAATGGCCACCACGATCATCAATTCGATCAGGGTGAAACCCTTTTGCACTTGCTTCATCACTCGCATGATTAACTCCTTGGGCCGCGACCCGCTGTAAGAACTTGCCTTTGTCCGACCCCACACCGTCGGGGGCCACGCTCCATACAACGCAGGCAGCATGCCAGCTTTCGCTGTCTGAAAAAACGTGATTTGCTTCACGCTTTCCCCTAGGGGCGGACGCCTCACCAACCGCTTTGGTCACCCTTGTTTCTGACCGGGCGCCAGAAACCGTCACACAACCCCAAGCACTGACAATTCTTGTCAGTCTTCAAGCAGCACATTGAAACGCTGCCCCTCGCGCAGCGGCTCGATGCGATGTCGTGTATCCAGCGCCAGGATCTGGGCCAGCACCGCCGGCACCTCGCCTGGCTTGGGGTGGGTGATGTAGACACTGACTTCGCCATCGAGCTGCGCCAGCTCCTTGGCCAGGCTCTGTGGTGAAAGGTGGCCGCTGATGTGCGCCAGGTGCGCCTCTTCATTGCCAAAGGCGGTTTCGATCACGAGCTGCGAGATCCGGTGGCCGGCCAAGGCCTTCCACAAGGCAGGGTTCGGGCCGGTATCGCCCGAGAACACCCACCAGCCCTGTGGCGTGTCCACGCCAAAGCCCACGCCCGGCACGGTGTGTGCCGCCGGCAGCACATGGATCTGGCGATCAGCCATGCCACCGCGCGCCGGGAAGGTCAGCATCTGGCCGACCTCGATTTCATGGAACACGAGGATGGGTTTGGCCGCGCTGGGCAGGCGCGTGAAGTCCGGCCAGATCACGCCATTGAAGATGTGCTGGCGCATGGCCTCCAGCGTGGCCGGCAGCGCATGCACGTGGATGGGCCGCAACTCGGCCATGCTGCCATTGGGGCCGGCCCGCAGCTTCATGACGCTGTCGGCGAGCAAGGGGATGCTGAGGAGGTGGTCGAGGTGGCTGTGGCTCAGCAGGATGTGATCAATGCGTGCCAGCTCATCCAGGCGCAATTCGCCGACGCCGCTACCCGCGTCCAGCAGGATGTCGTCATCAAGCAGGAAGGCCGTGGTGTGACACCGCGCGGCAATCGATCCGGAACAGCCCAATACCCGGATCATGGAATTCAGGCCTGCATGAATTGCATTTGTGTGCCAGCCAGTTCAATGACATCACCGTTCTTGAGATGAACCGGATCGCCCGCCACAGGGCTGCCGTTGACCGTGGGGCGGGCCCCACCTTCGACATGCGCAAACACGTAGCCGCCAGGGCGCTTGGTGATGGAGGCCACCTGCACACCAGGCTTGCCCACCGTGGTCACCACCTTGGTCAGCGCCACTTCACGGCCGGCCGCGGCACCGTTGAGCACCTTGATCGAGGCGGGCGACTGGGCACCCAGGCCTCCGAAATTTGATCCCAGGGAGGACGCGCCCATGGCACCGCCGTAGGTCGGCGCAGGTGTGCCCGTCGATGGCGGCGACATGGGGATGCTGCTGCCCATGCCACCTTGCTGTGCGGCCGACAGGGCCGTGGGCAAAGGCGTGCCGGGGCGCATGATCATGGTCTTTTCGTAGTCGGAGCCCTCTTCGACTAGGTACTTGATCTTGTACTTGCCGATCTCGACCGTGTCGTTGTGCTGCAGCAGCTGCTTCTTGACGGCTTTGCCGTTGATGTAGGTGCCGTTGGTGCTGTTGAGGTCTTCAATGAAGACGTCGTGGCCGACCAGTTGCAGCACGGCATGCTCGCCGCTGACCGCGAGGTTGTCAATCACGATGTCGTTATAGGGGCGGCGCCCAAGCGAGGTTTTGTCCTTGGTGATTTGGACTTCCTTGATGACGACCCCGTCTAGCGAGACGACCAGTTTTCCCATTCGAAACCTCTCGGGTATAGAGCTCTAATTGGCGTTTAATTCGAACCACTCGCGCGCTTGAAAGGCCACCAGGACCTGGGTGCCGGATCGGCCACTCCCTGGGCCCGCACCAGCACGACAGCAATATTATCCCGCCCTCCGGCCTCATTGGCTGCCGCGATCAGGGCCGCGCCCATGTCGGGCAGGCTGGTGTGGCCCACCATGACGTCGGCGATTTGCTGATCACGAAGCATATCGGAGAGGCCGTCCGAGCACATCAGGTAGATGTCGCCGGACTGGATATCGTGCAGGTGCGTTTCCATCAGGACCAGATCCTCCACACCCAAGGCGCGCGTCACCAGGTTCTTGTTGGCAGCGAATTGCGCCTGTTCAGGCGTCAGGATGCCAGCATCGATCTGTTCTTGCAGTAACGAATGGTCTTTTGTGATTTGCTGCAACTGCCCGTCGCGCAGGCGGTAGGCGCGGGAATCCCCAATATGCCCCAATATCAGGCGCCCGGAGCGGAAAACCGCCAAAACCAGGGTGGTGCCCATGCCGGCATAGGTCGGATTGGAATTGGCCGCCCCGAAAATCGCCCGGTTGGCGTTGTCCACGCAGATGTCCATGGCGCGCTTGACGTCGCCGTCGCTGGCGTTCACCGAGGCCTCCTGCAACCAGCGGCCCAATTCGCCCTTGATGAAGTCGCAGGCCATGCCGCTGGCCACTTCGCCCGCGGCGTAGCCGCCCATGCCATCGGCCAGCACAGCCACGCCGCACCCCTCGTCCAAGGCGATGGCGTCTTCATTATTGGATCGAACCCGCCCGGTGTCGGTCTGGCTAAAGAACTCAAAGTCCATGGCGAGATTGTCGCTGGGTTTTCATGGTGGATTGATCAGGGATGACGGCTAGACATAGGGGGTGGCTCAGCCCAGGTCCAGGTCCACGCCGTGCAGCGACTGTGCCACGGCACGCAAGTCCTCGGCCATCTGCTGGCCCGTGGCATAGCGCGTGTTGGGGTGCTTTTCCAGTGCCAGCGCCACGATATCGCCCAGCGCCACGGGCAGATCCGCGCGGATGCTGCACACATTGGGTGCGGTTTCCCGGCCGATGGCCCGCATCAGGGCCGCCATGGAATCGTTGCGGTAAGGCAACTGCCCGGTTAGCAACTGGAACATGGTGACCCCCAGGGAGTACAGGTCGCTTCGCCCGTCGATGGCCTGGCCGGACAGCTGCTCGGGTGACATGAAGGTGGGTGTGCCCAGCACGACGCCCGTGCGCGTGCGGGTCGCATCGGCTACGCGGGCCACGCCAAAATCCATCACCTTGACCAGGCCGCGCGCCAGATCGACCATGATGTTGGCCGGCTTGATGTCGCGGTGGGTGACGCCCCGCGTGTGCGCATAGGCCAGGGCATCGGCCACGCGCGCCAAGATGGGCAGCAGCTGGTTGAGCGACAACAGGCGCTCGGGGTGCGCGTAGTGGCTCATGTCGATGCCCTCGATCAGCTCCATCGCGATATAGGCGACACCGCCCTGCTCGCCCGCATCCAGGATGCTGACGATGTCGGGGTGCTGCAGGCGGCCGGCCATCTCGGCCTCGCGCAGGAAGCGGTTGCGGGCATCGGCCAGCTCGGCGCCGCTGAATTCCTGGGCCAGGGCCATGGTTTTCAGCGCCACCTTGCGGTCGGTGGCCGGGTCGTAGCCCAAGTAGACCGCGCCCATGGCCCCCTTGCCGATCTGCTTTTCGACGATGTATTTGCCCATCTGCCCTTGCGCCACCGTGGGCATCGGACGCGGCGGCACCGTGCCCCAGGTGTTGGCCGTGGCGGCCTGGGCCAGGCCGCGAACACGCATCAGCCGCAGCTTGACCTGGTGCCATTCGGGGTCGATGTCGGCGATGTGCTCGTAGACGTCTCGCGCGCAGTCATAGCGCGCATCGCGCTCGAAGGCCACGGCGATGCGCTCCAAGGTTTCCAGGGCAGCGTGGCGGTTGCCCGCTTCGGGGAAGAAGCCCTGCATGGTCTGCCAGGCCTGGTCGACCGGCCCATCGCCCAGCGCCTGCAAGGCCCGGTGGATGCGCGCCACGCCCATCTGCTCGGACGGCGTACTCGGCACACTGGCCGTCAGCGCCTGGGGCAGGGTCGTCGGGGCAAAGTCCTCGTGGAACAGCGAGGTCATGCTGTTGGAGAACTGGGAGTGGAAGGCCGAATTGGCGGGTACATCCAAGTAGGACAGCACGGTCTCCGGGCCCGCGTCTGGGTTGGGCTCGGTGTCGTCGTGATCGCCCAGGCTGCGGCCGGGTTGGCGGCGACCGGTCACGGGGTCCGTGTCGACAAACACAGGGCGGGTGTGCACGAAGCCATTGCGCGCCAGCGGGGCAAGGCGTCGTTGACGCAGCAACCAGATCACCAGCAGCACGCCGGTCAACACCAGCAGAACGATGACAAGCGCGAGCCAGATGGACTGCATGAAGCTCAGGCCTGCGGTTTCGCGCGCACGGCTCGCCGCGCCCACAGGGTGCCCAGCGCCAGCACCAGCAAGGCCCCCAGTGCACCAGCCAGGTAGCGCGTCATCTCGCCATCCGGGAAGTATGGGTCGACCACCGGGTCAGCCACGCCCAGTGTGCCGGCAATCCAGCCCAGCAGCATGGCACCCGCCGTGATGATGAAGGGGAAGCGGTCCATCAGCTTGAGCACCAGGGTGCTGCCCCACACGATGATGGGGATGCTCACCAGCAGACCGAAAATCACCAGTGGCATTTCGTGCCCCTCGTGGCCTGCGCCCTGCGCCGCACCGGCGATCCCAATGACGTTGTCTACGCTCATGACGAAGTCAGCCACGATGATGGTCTTGATGGCCCCCAGCAGGCGGTCGCTGGCTGGCAGATCGCCATGGTCGTCGTTTTCAGGCTCCAGCAGCTTGACGCCGATCCACAGCAGCAGCAGCGCCCCGACCAGCTTGAGGTAGGGCAGCTTGAGCAGGGACATGGCAAAGAAGATCAGCACGACCCGCAGGCCAATGGCCCCCACCGTGCCCCAGACGATGCCCTTGGTCCGCAGATCGGACGGCAGATTGCGACAGGCCAGCGCGATCACCACCGCATTGTCGCCACCCAGGAGGATGTCGATCATCACGATCTGGCCCACTGCGAGCCAGAACTGGGGGGTCATCAATGCTTCCATGTCTCGCCAAAATGATTCAGCCCCTGAGTGTAGGGGCTGAACGTGGTGCACTACCCGGCACCGGGGGCAGGAATACACGGACTCTGCAAGATTGGCGACAGAGCCCGTGTCCAGCCTGCAACGATCAGAGCAGCGCCTTGAGCAGCTTACCCATCTCGGAGGGGTTGCGCGTGACCTTGAAGCCGCATTCTTCCATGATTGCCAGCTTGGCATCGGCCGTGTCCGCACCGCCGCTGATCAGCGCGCCGGCGTGGCCCATGCGCTTGCCCGGAGGCGCCGTGACACCCGCGATGAAGCCGACGATGGGTTTCTTCATATTGGCCTTGCACCATTGCGCGGCTTCGGCTTCATCGGGACCGCCGATCTCGCCGATCATGATCACGGCATCGGTCTCGGGGTCGTCGTTGAAGGCCTTCATGACGTCGATGTGCTTCAGGCCGTTGATGGGGTCGCCGCCAATGCCCACGGCACTGGACTGGCCCAGGCCGAGTTCGGTCAGCTGCGCCACGGCTTCATAGGTCAGCGTGCCGGAGCGCGAGACCACGCCGATGCGGCCCTTGCGGTGGATGTGGCCGGGCATGATGCCGATCTTGATCTCTTCGGGCGTGATCAGGCCGGGGCAGTTGGGGCCCAGCAGCAGGGTCTTCTTGCCCCCGGCCGCTTCCTTGGCCTTCATCTTGTTGCGCACGATCAGCATATCGCGCACGGGAATGCCTTCGGTGATGGCGATGACCAGATCCAGGTCGGCCTCGACGGCTTCCCAGATGGCGTCAGCGGCGCCGGCGGGCGGCACGTAGATCACCGACACGGTGGCACCGGTCTGGGCCTTGGCGTACTTGACCGAGGCGTAAATGGGAATGTCGGAGAACTTCTCACCGGCCTTCTTGGGGTTCACGCCGGCGACGAAAGCGTTCTTGCCATTGGCGTAGGCCTGGCAGCCGAGGGTGTGGAACTGACCGGTCTTGCCCGTGATGCCTTGGGTGATGACCTTGGTGTCTTTGTTGATGTAAATGCTCATTTGAAGTACCTAACTCGAAGATATTGATCCCAGCGGGCGCCGCAGAACCGGCTTTGCCGGGCTGCTGGCGACGCCCCCTTGAGGGGGAGCGCCGCAGGCGCTTCGGGGGTGGGTCATCAGGCCACGGCGGCAACGATCTTGGTCGCTGCTTCGGCCATGGAGTCGGCGGAGATGATGGGCAGGCCGGAATCGGCCAGCATCTTCTTGCCCAGGTCTTCGTTGGTGCCCTTCATGCGCACCACCAGCGGCACGGTCAGGTTCACGGCCTTGCAGGCGGTGATGACGCCATCGGCGATCGTGTCGCACTTCATGATGCCGCCGAAGATGTTGACCAGGATGCCCTTGACGTCCGGGTTCTTGAGCATGATCTTGAAGGCCTCGGTGACCTTCTCTGCCGTGGCGCCACCGCCGACGTCCAGGAAGTTGGCGGGCTCGCCACCGAACAGCTTGATGGTGTCCATCGTGGCCATGGCCAGGCCGGCGCCGTTCACCAGGCAGCCGATGTTGCCGTCGAGCTGGATGTAGGCCAGGTCGAACTTGGAGGCCTCGATTTCAGCAGGGTCTTCTTCGTCCAGGTCGCGCAGGGCCACGATCTCGGGGTGGCGAAACAGTGCGTTGGCGTCGAAGTTGAACTTGGCGTCCAGGGCGATGACCTTGCCCTTGCCGTCGCGGTTCAGGGGGTTGATCTCGACCAGGGAGGCGTCGGTCTCCATGTAGCACTGATAGAGCTTCTTGAGGATGTCGACGGTTTGCGCGATGGAATCAAAGGGCATGCCGATGCCGTCAGCAACTTCCTTGGCCTGCGCGTCGGTCAGGCCCTCGATCGGGTCGACGAAGACCTTGATGATCTTCTCGGGCGTGCTGTGCGCGACTTCCTCGATGTCCATGCCGCCTTCGCTGGAGGCGATGATGGCGACCTTCTGGGTGCCGCGGTCGGTCACGACCGAGACGTAGTATTCCTTCTGGATGTCGGCGCCGTCTTCGATATACAGACGGTTGACCTTCTGGCCTTCAGGGCCGGTCTGGTGGGTCTTGAGCTGCATGCCCAGGATCTCGCCAGCCAAGCGCCTGACGTCGTCCAGGGACTTGGCGACCTTCACGCCACCGCCCTTGCCGCGGCCACCCGCATGAATCTGGGCTTTCACCACCCAGACCGGGCCGCCCAGCTTTTCGGCGGCGGCGACGGCTTCGTCTACAGAAAATGCCGGGATACCTCTTGGGACCGGCACACCGAATCGGCTCAGGATCTCTTTGCCTTGGTATTCATGAATCTTCATGGGGGAACTCGCAGGAAGGTGTTGCGTTCTTGTCGAACATGACAAAAGCCGCCAAAACCGATCGGGTTTTAGCGGAAGCGCCGCGCGCAAGGTTGACTTGTTTGCAGTGCAGCAAGCAGCATAGCACCGCAGGCCCGCCCGCCCGGAAAAGCCCGGCGCGCTAGGCGGCGATGGCGTCAGGAATGTGTGAAACCTTCGCCACGGATGACGCGGCGGATCACCTCGCCTGAAAAGCCCCGCCCTGCGAGAAAGCGCATCTGTCGGGCTTTGGCTTCGGGCGTCTCAGGGATTTCACCGTAGCGACGCGCCCACAAGGCATGGGCACGCTCAAACTCGGTGTCACGTAGGGACTGGGCGAGTTCGCGGGCGATGTCGGCGGGCAACTGGTGCTGGGCCAACTCTGCTTGCAGGCGGCCCGCGCCGAATTTGGCGGCCTTGCGGTGCAACACGGACTCGGCGAAGCGCTGCGCGCAGAGCAGGCCCTTGGCTTCCAGCTCGTCGAGCACGCGCTCGATGTCTTCGCCGGATTCAGCGTGGGGGCCGAGCTTGCGTGTCAACTCGACGCGGGAGTGCTCCCGCGCGGCGAGGTATTTCAGTGCCCGGCCCTTGAGAGAGAGCTGATTAGGCTTCGCCGGCATCGGCGGCGGGCGAGGTGGGCAGCAGCGCGATGTCCAGCGATTCGCGGATCTTGTTTTCGATCTCGCGGGCCAGCTCGGGGTTCTCACGCAGGAACTCACGGGCGTTGTCCTTGCCCTGGCCGATCTTCTCGCCGTTGTAGGCATACCAGGCGCCGGACTTGTCGACGATCTTGGCGTTCACACCCAGGTCGATGATTTCGCCTTCGCGGCTGATGCCTTCACCGTAGAGGATGTCGAACTCGGCGGTCTTGAACGGAGGCGAGACCTTGTTCTTGACGACCTTGACCTTGGTTTCGTTGCCGATGATGTCGTCGCCCTTCTTGATGGAGCCGATGCGGCGGATGTCCAGGCGCACGGACGCGTAGAACTTCAGCGCATTGCCGCCGGTGGTGGTTTCGGGGCTGCCGAACATCACGCCGATCTTCATGCGGATCTGGTTGATGAAGATGACCATGCAGTTGGTCTTCTTGATGGTGGCGGTCAGCTTGCGCAGGGCCTGGCTCATCAGGCGGGCTTGCAGACCGGGCAAGGCATCGCCCATTTCGCCTTCGAGTTCAGCCTTGGGCGTGAGCGCAGCCACCGAGTCCACCACGATCAGGTCGACCGAACCGGAGCGCACCAGCGCGTCCACGATTTCCAGGGCCTGCTCGCCTGTGTCGGGCTGGGAGATCAGCAGGTCTTGCAGGTTGACGCCGAGCTTTTGCGCGTACTGGGCGTCCAGGGCGTGCTCGGCATCGATGAAGGCGCACACGCCGGCCTGCTTCTGCATTTCAGCGATGACCTGCAGCGTCAGCGTGGTCTTGCCGGAAGACTCAGGGCCGTAGATCTCGACCACGCGGCCACGCGGCAAACCACCGACGCCCAGGGCAATGTCCAGGCCCAGCGAGCCGGTTGACACGACCTGGATGTCTTCGATCACCTCGCCTTCACCCAGACGCATGATGGACCCCTTGCCGAACTGCTTTTCGATCTGGGCCAGGGCGGCTTGCAGGGCTTTGGCTTTTTCAGTGCTCAGGGCGGACTTGGTGGCTTCCATGTGGGTGACTCCGTATGTTTCCGTGGATGCGGGTTGTTGAATGTGAGCGCCATTATGGCAAAGCCTGGATGTTTGTACAGTGCTTCTGGGAAATTTTTTGCTCCCCCTGGTGGGGGATGTTCGCGAGCCTGGTCCACACACCCTGGCCCCGGTTTTGCTGCACCGCAACATCTACCGCTAGACTGTCACCATGACGAGCCCCCACCCCGCCCGCAAAGCCGCACGCAAAACAAGCAGCTCCACCAGCAAACCTTCGGCCGCCGCCCGGAAGGCGCCCGCCAAAACCACCAGCAAGAAGAAAGCGCCGGCCCGCCGCACCACCGGCCCCTCTGGCCGCCCCCTGATCAACCTCGCGCTGCAGGGCGGCGGCTCACACGGTGCCTTCACCTGGGGCGTGCTCGACCGCCTGCTGGACGACGATGGCCTGGACTTCGCGGGGCTCTCGGGCACCAGCGCCGGGGCGCTCAATGGTGCCGTGCTGCTCACGGGTTATGTCAAAGGCCATGAAGGCGGCGGCGAGACCCAGGCCCGCAAACAAGCCCAGATAGCCCTGCACGATTTCTGGCGAGACGTGAGCCAGCACGGCCCGCTGTTTTCGCCCCTGACGATCCAGTCCAACGGCCTGATCAAGAACCAGTTCAACTTCGACCAGTTTCCGGCCTACCAGTGGCTGAACCTGTTCATGCGCTCGTTCAGCCCCTACGAGTTCAACCCGCTGAACCTCAACCCGCTGCAAGACGTCTTGCGCCGCCACGTGGATGTCGACGCCCTGCACACGGGCTGCCAGCACTGCGGCGTGCCCTTGTTCGTCACGGCCACCTCGGTGCACACCGGTCAGGCCCGCGTGTTCACGGCCGAGGAACTCACGCTGGACGCCCTGATGGCATCCGCCTGCCTGCCCTTCGTCTTCCAGGCCGTGGAAATCGACGGCGAGCCCTACTGGGACGGCGGCTACACCGGCAACCCGGCGCTCTACCCGCTGATCTACAACACGGATCTGAGTGACATCATGCTGGTGCGCATCAACCCGCTGCGCCGCGATGACAACCCCACACGCAGCATCGACATCATTGACCGGCTCAGCGAGATCACCTTCAATGCCAGCTTGATAGGCGAGATGCGCGCGATTTCCTTCGTCAAGAAGCTGCTCAAGGACCAGAAGCTGGACCGCGGCCGCTACAAGGACCTGCACATGCACATGGTGGCCGACGATCAGGGCATGCTGCCCTACAACGCGTCGAGCAAATTCAACACCGATTGGGCGTTCTTGCAGGAGCTTCACCGACTGGGCCATCGCGCGGCGGGCCAATGGCTGAAGGCACACCGCGAGGAGGTGGGCCACAACAGCACGTTCGACATCGACGCGGTCTTCCTGGCGCCGGGCCACCAAAAGGCTTGATCCACCACAAGGCGCAAGGTCCGCATGGCCATGAAGATGGCAAGGACACGGCGCGTGCCCATCGGCAACGCCGTCAAGCTGAAAAGGACCTTCGCATGATGCAAGACCACCACCCGCTGGCCAAGGACTTCCCCGAGTTCCGCGACAAGATCCACGCGCTCAAAGCCACCAGCACGCACTTCGTGCGCCTGGAAAAGGAATACGAAGAGGTCGACAAGGCCATCGTGCGGCTGGAAAACGGCCTGGAACATGCCTCCAGCATGGAGCTGGAGCACAAGAAGCAGTTGCGCTGCTCGCTCAAGGACGAGCTCTACGCCATGCTAAGGGCGTGATCAGAGCTGAAGGTGAGCACGGGTGCCTCGTAAAATGGCGCCCATGACCGCGTCTGCCCCCTCCACATTCTCCTCTTCGCCTTCGGGCGCTCAGCCCTCTTCGGCCGCCGTGCCGTCCATGCGCCTGTCGGGCCTGGAGCCTGTGAACATCGGCGCCGGCACGCTGTTCGTCAACGTGGGCGAACGCACCAACGTCACGGGCTCGAAGGCCTTTGCCCGCATGATCCTGGAAGGGCGCTTCGAGGATGCGCTGTCCGTGGCGCGCCAGCAGGTCGAAAATGGCGCCCAGATCATCGACATCAACATGGACGAGGCCATGCTCGACAGCAAGGCCGCCATGGTGCGCTTTTTGAACCTGATCGCCGGCGAGCCTGAGATCGCGCGTGTGCCGATCATGGTCGACTCCTCCAAGTGGGAGGTGATCGAGGCCGGTCTCAAATGCATCCAGGGCAAGGGCATTGTCAACTCGATCTCCTTGAAGGAAGGCGTCGACAACTTCAAGCACCAGGCCAAGTTGATCAAGCGCTACGGCGCGGCCAGCGTGGTCATGGCCTTCGACGAAACCGGGCAGGCCGACACCTATGCCCGCAAGATCGAGATCTGCGAACGGGCCTACCGCATCCTGGTCGATGAAGTGGGCTTTCCGCCCGAAGACATCGTCTTTGACCCCAACATCTTCGCCGTGGCCACTGGCATCGAGGAGCACGACAACTACGCTGTGGACTTCATCGAGGCCACGCGCTGGATCAAGCAGAACCTGCCCGGCGCCAAGGTCAGCGGTGGCGTGTCCAACGTGTCCTTCAGCTTCCGGGGCAACGAACCGGTCCGCGAGGCCATCCACACGGTCTTCCTGTACCACGCCATCCAGGCGGGCATGGACATGGGCATCGTCAACGCCGGCATGGTGGGTGTGTACGACGACCTGGAGCCTCGCCTTCGCGAGCTGGTCGAGGACGTGGTGCTCAACCGCAAGCCCGTCTTCAAGGACGGCGAGGACACGTCGCAAACGCCCACTGAACGGCTGCTGGCAATCGCCGAGCAGGTCAAGGGCACGGCCAAGGACGACTCGGCCAAGCTGGCCTGGCGCGGCACGGCTGAGCAGCCCGCACCGGTTGAGGAGCGCCTGAGCCATGCGCTGGTGCATGGCATCACCGAGTTCATCGTGCAGGATACCGAAGAGGTCTGGCAGAAGGTCAAGGCTTCTGGCGGACGCCCGCTGCATGTGATCGAAGGTCCCTTGATGAACGGCATGAACATCGTCGGCGACCTGTTCGGCGCGGGCAAGATGTTCCTGCCGCAGGTGGTCAAGAGCGCCCGCGTGATGAAGCAGGCCGTGGCCCATTTGCTGCCCTATATCGAAGAAGAAAAGAAGCAGCTGATCGCAGCCGGCGGCGATGCCAAGGCCAAGGGCAAGATCGTGATCGCCACGGTCAAGGGCGATGTTCACGACATCGGCAAGAACATCGTGACGGTGGTCCTGCAGTGCAACAACTTCGAGGTGGTGAACATGGGCGTGATGGTCCCGTGCAAGGACATCCTCGACAAGGCCAAGGAAGAAGGCGCCGACATCATCGGCCTCTCGGGCCTGATCACCCCCAGTCTGGAAGAGATGCAGTACGTGGCCGCCGAGATGGAGCGCGACCCCTACTTCAAGGAGCACCAGACGCCCTTGTTGATCGGTGGTGCAACGTGCTCGCGCGTCCACACCGCCGTGAAGATCGCGCCGAATTTCAGCGGCCCCGTGGTCTATGTGCCCGACGCTTCACGCGCCGTGGGCGTGTGCTCCGAGCTCTTGAGCGCCGAGCGCCAGCAGGCCTACATCAGCGAGTTGAACGCCGACTACGAGAGGGTGCGCGTGCAGCACGCCAACAAGAAGGCCACACCCATGGTTACGCTGGCCGAGGCGCGTGCCAACAAGGCCCAGGTGGACTTTGCGACCTACACGCCTGAAAAGCCCAAGTTCATCGGCCGCCGTGTGTTCCACAACTACGATCTTGGAGAGCTGGCCGCCTACATCGACTGGGGCCCCTTCTTCCAGACCTGGGATCTGGCCGGCCCTTTCCCCGCGATCCTCGACGATGCGGTAGTCGGCGAGGAAGCCAAGAAGGTCTATGCCGATGCGCAGGCCATGCTCAAGAAGATCGTCGATGGCCGCTGGCTGACGGCCAATGGCGTGATCGGCTTGTATCCGGCCAACACGGTCAATGACGACACCATCGAGATCTACCGTGACGAGTCTCGCAGCGACGTGCTCATGACCTGGAACCCGCTGCGCATGCAGACAGAGCGCCCAGTGGTGGATGGGGTGAAGCGCCCCAACCGCTCGCTGGCCGACTTCATTGCGCCGCGCGAAGCCAAGCCCGACTACATCGGGATGTTCGCCGTGACCGCCGGCCTGAACATCGAGAAAAAGGAAGCCGAGTTCCTGGCCCAGCACGACGACTACTCGGCCATCATGCTCAAGGCCTTGGCCGACCGCCTGGCCGAGGCCTTTGCCGAGTGCATGCACGAGCGCGTGCGCAAGGACTTGTGGGGCTATGCCGGTGGTGAGGCGCTGAGCAAGGAGGCGCTGATCAAGGAGCAGTACCGCGGCATCCGTCCGGCACCTGGCTACCCCGCCTGCCCGGACCACACGGTCAAGCGCGAGATGTTCCGCGCGCTCGATGCACATGACATCCACATGCACCTCACCGAAAGCCTGGCCATGATGCCCGCAGCCAGCGTGAGCGGCTTTTACATGGCCCACCCCGAAGCGGCCTACTTCAATGTCGGCAAGATCGCGGGCGATCAATTGGAAGACTGGGCCTTGCGAACCGGTCTTTCGCACACGCAAGCCGAACGGGCGCTGGCCCCGCTGCTGTGACGTAAATCACGGCATCGCCGACTTCATGCACACTGGCTTGCGTTCACTTACAAAGGACGCAAGATCGCTTCACATGAACCGATAACCCATAGGCAAATTCGCCACCTATGGGTCAGCGCCCACGTTCAGTCAAAGCAGGTAGAGGCCAGACGCAGCGCAATGACCACCCACTGTCATCGCGGTTGTGTTCATGCGCTTTTCTGCTTACTTGTTGTTCAAATCGGGTCACCCGCCCGTTCAAAGGGTTGGTGATCACACCACGCTCAGCCACCTTCTGCTGGCCTCGGTTCTCGCGCTAAGCGGCTTGCTGGTGGCCTGCGGTGGTGGAGGTGGCGGCGGCGGCTCCGACTCGGCCACCTCGGCACCGCGTCAAAGCATGACGCTGAGCGCCGGCATGATGCCCTCGTCCGATGCCGATGCCTATCGCTTTCTGACGCAAGCCACGTTCGGCCCGACCAGCGATGACGTAGCCCGTGTCAAGGCCATCGGCTACGACAACTGGATCGACGAGCAGTTCGGGATGCAGTTGCAATCCACACATGTGCAGATGGTAGACGCCGCTGTTACCGCACAGTCCTCCGCAGCGGCGCGCCCCAATCATCTGCTCTACAGCTGGTGGACCCACGCCATCAAAGACCCCGCGCAATTGCGTCAACGCGTGGCTTTCGCACTATCAGAGATCTTCGTGGTGTCAACCAGCACTCTGGACAATGGTCGCATGGTGGCCAGCTACCTGGACTTGCTGACCAACAAGGCTGATGCCAATTTCCGAGATCTGCTTCAGTCAGTTGCCATGCACCCGGCCATGGGCCTGTACCTATCCCATCTCGCCAATCGCAAGGAAGACCCCAGCATCGGCCGTGTCCCTGACGAGAACTTTGCTCGGGAAGTGATGCAGCTATTTTCGATTGGCCTGTACGAGCTCGATGACAGCGGTCATCCCAGGCTGGTCAACGGCAATCCCGTCGAGACCTACACGGCAGACGACATCAAGGGCATGGCCAAAGTCTTCACCGGCTTCAGCTGGTATCGCCCTGACAGCAAGGCTTCACTGAACTGGTGGGTCTGCTTCTGGCGCACACCGGAGTGCCTCGATGACAGTTACGCCGTCATGCCGATGAGTAGCTATGTGCAGGAACATTCCACTTCGGTCAAGCAGTTCCTTGGTGTGACCATACCAGCTCAAGCGGTCGCGGATCCAGCCGCCAGCCTGAAGGCCGCACTAGACCGATTGGCAAGCCATCCCAATGTGGCACCGTTCATCAGCAAGCAATTGATTCAAAGACTGGTAACCAGCAATCCCAGCGACACCTATGTGTCGGATATAACCAGCGTCTTTCGTGCCACACAGGGCAATATCGGCGCTGTGGTCAAGGCCATCTTGCTTCACAACGAGGCGCGTCATCCGACTACAGCCGGCCTGAGCACCTATGGCAAGGTACGTGAGCCGGTTCTGCGACTCAGCCATCTGCTTCGGGTTCTGCCCCATACAAGTGACACATATGCAGCGGCCAATTCTTCAGGTCAGCTGGCCTTCTATTTGTCCGATGACACCAGTGACCCTGGTACGCAGCTGGGACAGACACCCATGAATGCACCGTCGGTATTCAATTTCTTCCGACCTGGCTTTACACCTCAGCAAACGCAAATTGCTGCAGCGGGCCTTGTTGCACCGGAAATGCAGATCACCAATGAAACGTCGGTGCTGGGCTACGCCAACGCCATCAGCACCGTGCTGGATGTCGGCTGGGGGCAATGGAACGGCAATACCAACCGCTGGGACATCCAGTTCGACCTGAGCCCATGGAACAGCAAGGCCAGCAACCCCACGGATCTTGTCAACGCCGTCTCATTGGCACTATTGGGCAAACCCATGGCTGCCGATGTGCAGGCAGAAGCAGTCGCCTCAATCAGCAACATGCCTTCTGGCACAGCACAGCAACGCCGCCAGCGCATACAAGCTGCGATCCTGTTCGTCGCGGTGTCTCCTGATTTCGTGATTCAGCAGTAAAGCCAGAGGATTCAAGGGTATGAACCAGATCAGTCGACGCCATTTCCTGCGTCAAACCACCAACTTGTGCTCGATGGGGGCGGCCTTGCCTTTGGGTATCAACCTGAGCGCCATCACCGCTGCTGCGGCCCAATCGACCAGCAGCAGCGGTTATCGGGCTCTGGTTTGCGTGTTCATGCAAGGTGGCAATGACGCCTTCAATACCGTGCTGGCCACCGACACCAGTTCGTGGAGCAGCTATGTCGCCCAACGCCAGCCAACCGATGGCAGTGCGCCAATTGCCCTGCCCAAACCTGGTGTGGTGCCAAATGCCAGTGCGGCAGGAACCAGTCCTGATCGGCTCGGCGGCGTTCTGCCCATCAGCCATGCGGGACGTGCCGTTCACGCTGGCCGTCAGTTCGCTTTTCATCCGGCCATGACCCAGCTGCAGCAGCTACACCAGAGCGGGCGTGCAGCCGTGCTCGCCAACGTGGGCCCGCTGACACGCCCGACGAGCAAAGCAGACTGGTCTGACGCGCGTGCCAGCAAACCGGTCAAGCTGTTCTCGCACAATGACCAGCAGTCCACTTGGCAGACGTTCAATCCTGAGGGAGCTTCGCCGGGTTGGGGTGGCCTGATGGGTGACCTGCTGATGCAAGGCAATGGCGCAGGTCGCAGCGATGCCAACGTTGCCCTGATCAAGAAGTCGTTCACTTGCATGACCCCCTCTGGCTCGGCCATCTGGCTGGGTGGACGCAATGTGCTGCCCTATCAAAGCCACCCCACGCACGTGATGCAGCTGGGATATGGCAGCCAAATCTACGGCAACAGCCGTCTGTATCAAGGCGTGGCCAACGTACTGGGCAAGCTGTCTGCACAAGGCACACCCACGGTGTCGGCCGGCAACCTGTTCGCATCGGATATGCAAGCCGTTGCGCAACGTGGCCTGCAGGCTTCAGATCTGCTCAACAGTGCGCTGGCCCCACTGGGAGTATCCCCATGGAGCACCGGCGGCGCCACCAATCCGTACGCAGATCCCATGCTGATGTATACCAGCCCAGTGGATGGCAGCCAGAAGCTCAATCTCTTGGCGCTCCAGTTGCAAATGGTAGCCAGGCTGATCGACACCAATCGCACGGCCAGCCTGGGTATGAGCAGGCAGTTGTTCATGGTCAACCTCAATGGTTTTGACACCCACAACGGGCAGATCGGCGAACACGGCGAAAGAATGGCCCAGCTCAACCATGCCATGGCCTATTTCGACCGTGTGCTGGGCAATATGCCGGCTGGCGACATGCGCTCGCAAGTCACCACTTTCACGGCCTCGGAATTCGGCCGCACCTTCACCAGCAATGGCGACGGCACCGACCACGGCTGGGGCGGCCATCACCTGATCATGGGCGGCGCGGTCATCGGCACCGAGGTCTACGGCACCTTCCCAACCTACAGCACGGCCAATAGCCAAGGCGTGTTCAGCAGCCCCGACCAGATCCAGAACGGCGTGTTGATCCCCAGCACCTCGGTGGACCAGTACGCCTACACGCTGGGCAAGTGGATGGGTGTCTCAGACAGCAATCTGCAGGCCATCCTGCCCAACCTGAGCCAGTTCAACAGCTCGGCTTATGACCTGGGCTTCTTGCGGGCCTGAGCGCCGCCCTGCTCGGCCAGCATGGGCTGCAGATAGCGGCCCGTGTGACTGCCCGGGTGCGCGGCGATGTCTTCCGGCGTGCCGGCGATCAGCAAGGTGCCGCCGCCCGAGCCGCCTTCTGGCCCCATGTCGATCAACCAATCGGCCGTCTTGATGACGTCGAGGTTGTGTTCGATCACGACGATGGTGTTGCCCGCATCGCGCAGCTGGTGCAGCACCTTGAGCAGCAAGGCGATGTCGTGGAAGTGCAGGCCCGTGGTGGGCTCGTCCAGGATGTAGAGCGTGCGACCCGTGTCCCGCTTGGACAGCTCCAGCGCGAGCTTGACGCGCTGCGCCTCACCGCCCGATAAGGTCGTGGCGGCCTGCCCCAGCCGGATATAGCCCAGGCCCACATCCATCAAGGTCTGCAGCTTGCGCGCGATCGAGGGCACGGCGCTGAAGAAGGCCAGCGCGGCTTCGACCGTGAGGTCCAGGATCTCGTGGATGTTCTTGCCCTTGTAGAGGACCTCCAGCGTCTCGCGGTTGTAGCGCTTGCCCTGGCACACATCGCAAGGTACATAGACGTCGGGCAGGAAGTGCATCTCGACCTTGAGCACGCCATCGCCCTGGCAGGCCTCGCAGCGGCCACCGGCCACGTTGAAGGAGAAGCGCCCGGCGTTGTAGCCACGCTCGCGTGCCGCAGGCACATCGGCCATCAGCTCGCGGATGGGCGTGAACAGCCCTGTGTAGGTGGCCGGGTTGCTGCGAGGCGTGCGGCCGATGGGCGACTGATCCACGTTGATGACCTTGTCGAACAGCTCCAGGCCTTCGATCTCGTCATGCGGCTCGGGCTCGGTGTGGCTTTGGTAGAGCTTCTTGGCCACGGCCGCGTACAAGGTGTCGTTGACCAGGGTGGACTTGCCCGAGCCGGAGACGCCCGTCACGCAGGTGAGCAGGCCCACAGGCACATCCACCGTGACGCCCTTGAGGTTGTGCCCCCTGGCGTTGACCACGCGCAGATGCGGCGTGTCCTTGGTGAAGGCATGGCGCTTGGCCGGCACCTCAATGCGCAGGGCACGTGCGAGGTACTGGCCCGTCAGGCTGTCTGCGTTAGACATGATGTCCGCCGGCCGGCCTTGTGCCAGCACCTTGCCGCCATGCACGCCCGCGCCTGGCCCCATGTCCACCACATGGTCGGCCGCACGGATCATGTCCTCATCGTGTTCGACCACGATGACGCTGTTGCCCAGGTCACGCAGGTGCTGCAAGGTGCCGATCAGGCGGTCGTTGTCGCGCTGGTGCAGGCCGATGCTGGGCTCGTCGAGCACGTACATCACGCCGGTCAGGCCCGAGCCGATTTGTGAAGCCAGGCGAATGCGCTGGGCCTCGCCACCCGACAAGGTATCGGCGCTGCGGTCCAGGCTCAGGTAGTTCAGGCCGACGTCGTTGAGGAAGCGCAGACGCGAGCGGATCTCGCTGACCACCTTGGCCGCGATCTCGGCCTTGGCGCCATGCAGGTGCAAGTGCTCGAAGTAGTGCTGGGCTTCGGCCAGGGTCGAGTGCCCGATCTCGTAGATGGCCCGGGTCGCGCCCGTTTCGGCGTCCAGCAGTTTGACGTTGCGGGCCTCGGTGCGCAGGCGTGTGCCGTGGCAGTCGGGGCAGGCCTTGGGCTGCTGGTAGCGCGCCAATTCCTCGCGCACGGCGGCCGAGTCCGTCTCCTTGAAGCGGCGTTCGAAGTTGTGCACGATGCCTTCAAAGGGGTGGCTGCGCTTGACCTTGCGCTTCTTGCCATTGCTGCCTTCGGCCTCGTAGACAAACTCGATCTCTTCATCGCCCGAGCCGAACAGCACCACCTGCTGGATGTGCGCGGGCAGGGCCTCGAAGGGCTGCTCCATGTCGACCTTGTAGTGCTTGCCCAGGCACTCGATGAGGCTGTAGGTATAGGGGTTGCGGCGGTCCCAGCCCTTGACGGCGCCGCTGGCCAGGCTCAGCGAAGGAAAGCCCACCACGCGCTGCGGATCGAAGGCGATCACATGGCCCAGGCCATCGCAGGTGGGGCAGGCCCCGACGGGCGAGTTGAAGGAGAACAGCCGCGGCTCCAGCTCGGCCAGCGAGTAGCTGCACACGGGGCAGGCGAACTTGGCCGAGCACAGGTGCTCGGTGCCCGTGTCCATCTCGTAGGCAATGGCGCGGCCATCGGCCAGGCGCAAAGCGGCTTCGAAGCTTTCGGCCAGGCGCTGCGACATGTCGGTACGCACCTTGAGGCGGTCCACCACCACGTCAATGTCGTGCTTCTCGTTCTTGACCAGGGGCTTGATGTCCGCCGCCTCGACGATCTGACCATTGACGCGAAAGCGCACATAGCCTTGCGCCTGCATGTCGGCAAACAGCTCGGCGTGCTCGCCTTTGCGGTCGCGCACGACGGGTGCAAGGATCATCAGCTTGGTGTCCTCGGGCAAGGCCAGCACCATGTCCACCATCTGGCTGACGCTTTGCGCTTGCAGTGGCAGGTGGTGGTCTGGGCAAAAGGGGGTGCCTGCACGGGCGTACAGGAGCCGCAGGTAATCGTGAATCTCGGTGACGGTGCCCACGGTCGAGCGCGGGTTGTGGCTGGTGGCCTTCTGCTCGATGCTGATCGCCGGCGACAGGCCCTCGATCACATCCACATCGGGCTTGTCCATCAGTTGCAGGAACTGGCGGGCGTAGGCGCTCAGGCTCTCCACATAGCGGCGCTGGCCTTCGGCGTAGAGCGTGTCGAAGGCCAGGCTGGACTTGCCCGAGCCCGACAGGCCGGTGATCACGACCAACTGGTGGCGCGGCAGATCCAGGTCGATGTTCTTGAGATTGTGGGTGCGTGCACCGCGGATCAGGATCTGCGGGCTGTCACCTCGAGGGGAGGTGCCCCTGTCGGTGGCACCGGATGAACAGGACGAAGGGGACGCGAAAGACGGGACGGCGGCGTCTGGGGAATCAGGGCGAGACATCGGCTGGATCTGGGCACAAAGCAACCAACCATGATACGTCGGCTTGGACGGGTAGCGCCACCTGACCTACTTGCCCCACTTGAGCGCTTTGTCGGGGTGGCCGCAGGTCGGGTGGCTGAGGGGGCTTCCGGCAGGGCTTCGATGTTGGTGGTCCCGCTTTTCCAGCAGGACTGCCCTGCGCTGCTCAGGCCAAGGTGGCGCTGGCGAACTCGCTCCAGGGCCCCTGGCCCTTATGCTCAAACAACGCCAGCGAGTCAGATGATTGACGCGCACTGCGTGCGCCCACCTTGGCCCTCCGCTGCTCGGCACCAACAAGGCGCCCCGCCGGATGCCCCCTCAGCCCCTTGTCCGACCTGCTCGTGGCGTGCACAGGTTCTTAGGCTGGGGTATACGCAGGTTTGTTTGCTCGGCTACCACTGCCTTGTGGTCAAGTGCCTGCAACGTTGCAGGACTCCTCGTCGCATGCATCAAGCGGGGCGCAAAAAGGACTGAGTCGGTATTGGGCGGGGCGCCTTGTTGGTGCTGAGGAGCGCAGCAAGGAAGTGGGCACGCGCAGCGTGCTTCGTCATCTGACTCGCCGGGGTTGTCCGAGCGGAGCGAACAGCGTTCGCGCAGCGAGTTCCCCGGCGCCACTTCCTTGCGAGCACCGCAGGGCAGTCCTGCTTGAAAAGCGGGACCACCAACATCGAAGCCCCGCCCAACACCGACTCGGTCCGCGCCCCGCGCTACCCCGAAAAGCGCTCAAAACGCTGCGTACAAAAGCAAAAAATCTCAAGGCTTCAACTGCGCCACGAAGAACGCCGTCTGCTTGCTCACCACTTGTTCGAACAAGGGCCCGCTGTAGGGCGAGAAGTGGTGTGCCCCCTTGAGTTCAACATACTCGCCATGCGGCAAAGCCTTGGCCACCGAACGCACCTTCTCCACCGGGATGAGGCCATCGTTTTCGGCCGCCATGATCAGTGTGGGCGCCTGGATGTCCTTGGCGCGGTCACCTGGCGAGAAGAAAGGCAGGCTCATGAAGACGCGCGCGGCCACCTTGTTGTCTTCGTCGCCCAGCCCCTTGCTATTCAGGGACTTGTAACCCTCCACGCACTCGTCGCACACCAGGGCCGCAAACGCATCCTTGGCGATGATGGGCACATACAGCGGCTCTTCCTTGTCGCTTCGCAGCATGTCGCGCAAGGCATACCAGGTTGCCAGAGGCTGGTACTTGATGGGATAGCGCAGACTGCTGGACAGGCCGTTCACGAACGGCACCTGCGCACTCACTGCCTTGACCAGTTGCGGACGCTCCGCCCCCGCCACCAGCACCTGCCCGCCACTGTAGGACGTGCCCCAGATGCCCAGCCGCTGCCCATCCACCTCCGGCCGCTGGCTGATCGCGTCGATGGCCGACAGCCAGTCCTTGACGTGCTCCTTGCCGTCCACGACACGTCGCGGCTGACCGCCGCTCTTGCCGAATCCCCGATAGTCGAAGCGCACGACCGCGAAGCCGGCCTTCACGAAGCGCTCGGCATATGCCGGCAAGCCCCATTCCTTGAGCGCCCCGAAGCCGTGCGCCATGACGATCACCGGGGGCTTGGCAGATGCAGTCGCCCGATTGGGCAGCCACATCTCGGCATCGCAGGTGGTCTGCTGGCAGGCAAAGCTGGCGTCCACCACCGTGTACGGCTTGGCCTCGGGTATACCGGCCGACTGAGACAATGCAGCGCCACTGGCGCCCAGCAAAACAGTGAACGTGACCAGCGCCGCAGCCGGATGCCAGCGCGATGAGATGGTTTGCATGAAGGGTCTCCTCGGTCTGAAACAGGCTTGGTACCAATTGGTACCAACAACAGACGTGACCTTATCGCAGCAAAGTGGTACCGTCAAGTACCAGCGATGACACCGATAACCGGATTGCCCCGTTCCATGAGCAAGGACAAGTCCCTGAGCCCCTCGACACCCGCCTCCCAGGAGCACCGCCAGCGCCTGCTGGACGGCCTGGCGCTGGCCCTGGCCTCCCAGGCCTTCGCCGACATCACCATCGCCGACATCGTGGCGCAGGCGCGGGTATCCAAGCGCACCTTCTACGAGCAGTTCGCCAGCAAGGAGGCCTGCCTGCTGGCCCTGGGCGAGCGCCTCAGCGAACAGACGCTGGCGCTGATCGTGGCGCACTACCGCATGGAGGAGGACTGGGTCACCCAGTTGCGCAACGTGACGCACGCTTACCTCAGCAGCCTGGAGCGCCAGCCCGCCGTGATGCGCGCTGTCTACCTCGACCTGCTGACCATCGGCCCGGCCGGGCTCGCCTTGCGCCGCCGCATGGGCCAGCGCTTTGCCGATTTCCTCATCATGCAGGTCGAGGCCTTCCGCGTCATGGAGCCCGACAAGCGCCCCTTGACACCGGCCATGGCCACGGCTGTCGTGGGCGGTGTCAACGAGTTGATCTTGCAGGCCATCGAGCGTGACGAGGCCGGGCAGTTGAGCCAGCTCACGCCCACCGTCACCGACTTCATCCAGGCCGTGATCAGCTCGCTGGAGACCGAACTCATGCCGCCCTCAAGCGGCCAGTGACGCCACTCAGGCCGCAGCGTCCTCGTCCACGCACCGCGCCACGATGGCGCCCAGCGAAGCGATCTCCACACGCACCGTGTCGCCCGCCTTGAGGAACTTGGGCGGACTGAAAGCAGCGCCCACGCCGCTGCATGTACCAGTGTAGATGACATCGCCGGGCTCCAGCGTCATCACCTGCGTGAGCTGCGCGATCTGATCCCACACGTTGTGGATCATCAAGCGCGTGTTGCTGTGCTGGCGCACCTCGCCATTGACCAGGCATTGGATGTCGAGCTGATGCGGGTCGCCCACTTCATCGGCCGTGGTGATCCAGGGCCCGAAGGGCGCATGCGTGTCGAAGGACTTGCCCAGCGTCCACTGCGAGGTGCGCTTCTGGAAATCGCGCACCGACACGTCGTTGCCCACGCAGTAACCGAACACCACCTCGCTGGCCTGCTCGCGCGACACATGGCGGCAGCGCTGCCCGATGATGGCCACCATCTCGGCCTCGTAGTCGGTCATCGTCGACACACGTGGCAGCACGATGGGATCGAACGGCCCGTTGATGGCATTGCCCAGCTTGGTGAACCAGACCTGGTGCTCGGGCACCGTGCGCGTCTCGCCGATGATGGCCTCGTTGACATGCTCGACATAGTTCAGCCCGATCGCCAGCACCTTGCCGGGACGCGGCACCGGCGCCAGCAGATGCACCTGGTCCAGCGTGACGTCGGCAGGCGCGTCCGACAGGGCTGCCACCTGGTCCTTGAGTTCGTCCCATCGGGCGATCAGATCGATCATGGGTTGGTGCGCAGACAGCTCTCCCGCCAAGGCCTGGCTCAGGTTGACGATGCCGGGGCCTCGAACCAGGCCCAGCTGGATCTGTTTTTCGAACTCATAGGTGCACAGGTGCATGGGGTGTCTCCTTGTCGATCAAGCTTCACGCAGGCAATCGATGATCTTCATGCGTGCAGCGCGCCAGGCCGGTATGAAGCCGCCTACCAGGCCCATGGCCAGGGCAAAACAGATGGCCTGCATGGCGATGCGCGGTGTGAGTGTGAACTGGAATGCCAGTTCGGAAAAGGTCTGGAAATTCACGGTGGAGATGTTGACCGTCTGCATCAGGGCGGCCGCCGCCAGCCCCATGAGGCCGCCCACCAGGGCCAGCAGCAAGGACTCGCTGAGAAAACCCCACAGCACAGCCGATCGCCGAAAGCCCAAGGCGCGCAGGGTGCCGATTTCGCCGATGCGCGAAGCCACCGCCGCGAACATCGTGATCATCGCCCCCACCACCGCGCCGATCGAGAAGATGACGGACAGGGCCAGGCCCAACAGCCGGATGAAGGTGGCCAGGGCCTCGGACTGCTCGGCGTAGAACACGGTTTCGCGCTTGGCTTCCAGCGTCAGCCGCGGGTCGTTCTCCAGACTTTGCCTGACGGCATCGAAAGACCCGGCGTCGGTCAGCTTGAACACGACGCTGGAATAGGTCTGGCGCCTGAAGGCCTGCATCATCTGCTCGCTGTCGCCCCAGACCTCGGAGTCGAAGCCACTGCGGCCCGCATCGAACACGCCCACCACGCGCCAGTCGCGCCCGGCGAAGTGCATGGTCTCGCCCAGGCCTGCGCCGGCAAAACCCCGTGCCACGGCCTTGCCGGTGATGATCTCGCTGGTGCCGGGCCGGAACATGCGGCCGGCGAAGAGGCGCACCTGCGGCCGCAGCGCGACACCTGTGGCCGAGGTGCCGCGCACGGTCACGTTGCTGGGCTTGCCGCTGCTGCGTTTGGGCAGGGTGTTGAGCACCACTGGCTCCTCGCTCACCATGCGGTTGCCCTGAGCGTCAGTGGCGATCTGCGAGAGGCTTTCGATCACCGAGGCCTGGCTGCGCGCGATGCCCGAATTGATTTCGGCACCCGCGCCCTTGCGCAGGACCATCACGTTGTCGAGTTGGCCAGTGGCCACCAGCGTGGCCCGGATGCCCTCGCTCATCATCAGCACGGTGGCGAACACATAGACAACCAGGCCCATACCAGCCGCGGTGAGCACGGTGGTCACCCGCCTCACCCAGAGATTGCGGGCGATGTAGCTGAATGGGACAACACGCGGGGCGGCCATGGCTTGATTGTGCCCGGTGCTTGGCGCCACTTTGGCGTGGTCGTCTTTCTGCTTTTTCCTTCTATTTCTATGCTTGAGCGCTTTGTCGGTGCAGCGCGGGGCGCGGACCGAGTCGGTATTGGTCGGGGCTTCGATGTTGGTGGTCCCGCCTTGCGGGACTGCCCTGCGGGGCTCGCAAGGAAGTGGCGTCGGAGAACTCCCTGCGCGGCCTGAAGGCCGCTCCGGTCAAACAGCTCCGACGAGTCAGATGACGAAGCACGCTGCGCGTGCCCACTTCCTTGCTCCGCTCCTCAGCACCAACAAGGCGCCCCGCCCAATACCGACTCAGTCCTTTTTGCACCCCGCTTGAGGTGTGCGACGAATGGAAGAGGCCTGCGATGTTGCGGGCGCTTGGCTACATAGAGCTTGACGGCTTGGCGATGCGAGTCGAACACGCAAACCTATGCACACCCTCCGCCTAAGAGCCTGTGCATGCCACGAGCAGGTCGGACAAGGGTCTGAGGGGACATCCGGCGGGGCGCCTTGTTGGTGCCGAGCAGCGCAGGGCAGTCCCGCTTGAAAAGCGGGACCACCAACATCGAAGCCCGGCCGGATGCCCCCTCAGCCACCCGACCTGCGGCTGCCCCAACACAGCACTCAACCGCAGAAGGCCACCAATCTTGCTGTTGACGAAGCCATAGCTCACCAGCAGCAGGCCCGATAAGTGTGTCGAGTAGCTGATATGTCAGTGCAAACACCCAAGCTGGAACCAGGGAGATGTAGTCGCATCCAGCGTCATGGCCTTAAGCCACATGACGCAGCCCGCGCACGATGTCGATGTGCGACATCTTCCAGGCCGGCCAGGCCGCCGCCACCACCCCCACGGCCAGGCTGGCCAGCACCTGCAAGCTCAGCGTCAGCATGGACACATTGAAGATGGGGAACAAGGTCCCTGCTGCGTTCACGAAGGCACGCGCCAAGGGGAAGGTCACCGCCATGCCGATGCCGCCACCGATCAGCGCAATCAACAGGCTCTCGCCGAACAGCAGCTTCACCACGAAGCCCGGTGGAAAGCCCAGGGCCTTGAGCGTGGCGTACTCGCCCAGGCGCTCGCGCGCGGTCATCGTCATGGTGTTGGCCATCACCGCCATGATGATCAGGATGATGATGAAGCTCACCGCCTGCACCGCCATCAAGATGGCCTCGCTCATGGACACGAAGCTCAGCTGAAAGGCCTTCTCGGTCTCGGTCAGCGTCTCGGCCAGCGAGTTCTTGAACTGCGCATCGATGCGTTGCGACACCAGCGGCGCGTCGTCGGGGTTCTTGATGCCCACCACATACACGCCCACATGGTCCGACATCGACGAGTTGCCCAGGCGCGCGCGCATGGTCTCGGTCAACAGCTTCCAGTGGATGAACATCTGCTGCTCATCGGTCTTGCTGTCCTTGCCCTGGTAGATGCCGCGAACGGTGAAGGACCACGTACCCGGGTAGATCGTGCCGCGCAAGGCCACCGTGTCGCCCAGCTTCCAGCCGAACTTACGCGCCAGCTTGCGCCCGACCACGCAGCCCTGGCGGTCCCGGAAGAAATCCGTCTTCTCCTGCTCACTGAGGATGAACTCGGGGTACAGCGCCAGATAGCTTGGCGGGTCGATGGCAAACTGTGCAAAGAAGTTGCGCTCGGTGATGTAGATGCCACCGAACCAGTTGGCCCACGACAGGCCGCTCACCCCATCCACCGAGCGGATGCGCTCGGCGTAGTTCAAGGGCAAGGGGAAAGTCAGGGAGATGGCACTGCGCGTGACCAGCCGCGTGCTGGACGTGGCGTCCACGCCCGCATACCAGGCATCCACGATGGTGCGCAGCAAGCCGAATGCCGCGATCGCCACGACCAGACCGATCATGGTCAGCAAGGCACGCAGGCGGTACCTGAACGCGTTCTTGAGCAGCAGCCGCAGGAGGAACATGTGCCCTAGGGATACGCTGAAGAAGCCGCCGCATTTTTGCGTTGGCGGACATCGGTGTGGTCGAGGTCAGTGAAGTTCATCACTTGGCGCATTTGCC
>RXJQ01000090.1 GCA_003963115.1 Burkholderiales bacterium | reverse complement strand
GTCGGCCTGTTCTCATCGCGGTATCTCCGTTCCCAAGATACCGCATGGCATTCAAGATTAATGCCAGTTATTTGCAGGACACAACACTAGTTCGCACTTTGACAAATCCTTGGCGCGACTCTATCGTGCATTTCGCATGGTGGTGGCGCACAGCCCGGTTTTCTGACCAGCCAAGGAGAAAGCATGTCAACGATTGTTTTCAAGCGTGCCTTTCGCGCAAGCAACGGGGTACACAAAGCGGTTGTGGTTGGCATCGGTTTCTGCGCGTCCAGCATGACGTTGCTGATGCCTTGCTCGGCGCAGGCCGCCATGGATGACGCGACGACAACGTCCATCCAGCGTGGCACGGAAGCGGAGAAAGCCATCAAGACGCCAGAGCCATCCTACGAGACCCGTGAGGAGCGGTTGAAGGCCAAGCCCCTGGACTGGAAAGCGACCATAGGCAAACCGGCCAAGCCACGCAAACCCACCGCCGCCGAAACGGCCGTCATGCGCAAGGCCAAACCTGGTTCCACGGAGGAAGGCAAGCCCAATCCCAATGCCGATGCCGAGGCGCGCAAGCTTCATCCTGATGAATGGAAGTAGTCCACTGACCAACCCGTCAACGCAAGGAGGCTTCAAATGGCCACTCGATTCTCTGTCTTGTCGCGTCTGTTGTTGGTCTTGGTGATGGCAATGGCTGGTGTAGCCCAGGTCAGGCTTGCTCAAGCGCAAACGGACATCTACACGCAGTACCAGGAGACGGGCAATCCGAACACGCCGGCTGCGATCGGCAAGTTGTTCTTGAATGGTGGCTATTGTTCGGCCTCGGTCATCAGTGGCAACAACGTCATCGTGACGGCCGCCCATTGCTGCTGGGACCGCTCGAAGAAAAGCTGGATCGGCGGCTGGTCTTTCGTTCCTGGCTCCAACAATGGCAGTGCGCCATATGGCGTCTTCAAATGGGCCCAGGCGAGGGTGCTCAACAGCTGGATCAACAACGGTGACATCGCCTCTGATGTGTGCGTGATCTCGCTTCAGAACGATGCTTCAGGCCATGGCGTGAGCTACTACACCGGCTGGCTGGGGCGTTCCTGGAACTATGGGAGCACGTTGAGCATGCACTCGCTCGGGTATCCGGGGAACATCGGTGGTGGCAATACGCTTCAGCTGTGTGCTTCGGAAAGCTTCAGCCCCAGCGCGAGTTGCGGGGGGGCGGGTGTGCTGAACACGGGGTGCTCCATGACCTATGGGTCCAGCGGTGGGCCATGGATTCGCGACTATCGAACGGGCAACCATGTGGACTCTGTCGTGCACGGCTACGACAGTTCGACCTGCACAGGCACCTTCGGTCAGACTTACAACGGTGCACGCTTCACCGACAGCAACATCGTGGCCTTGTGCAATGCCCAGGGTTGCTAGTCCTCCAGCATGCTTCTGAGCCGCAAGAGGTCAGCGCGGACCAGTTCGGCGTCCCGCATGAGCTCGGCATCGTTCATGCCTTGACGCTGGTGCAGCACGAAGGACACGGTGCTGCCGCTCGCATTGCCGGGGGTCACGCGCATGGTGTTCATGACCTCCTCGCCGTCGGGCAGGTAGACCACGTGGTCCAGGATGCCGTCGGCATTGGGTGGTGTGAACCACAGCCGCACCTCGGTGCCATCGGCCATCCGCACCAGCCATTCATCGCCACTGGGGCTGATGCTGCTGGCAAAGCCTGGCGCCCACTGCGGCAGATGGAGCGGGTTGGAGGCGTAGGCCATCACGGCATCGGGTGCCACGGCGATGTCGACGGTGATGGTGAGTGTGCGCATGTCAGCTGGCCTGCTTCTGGAGCAGGTCCTCGTCGATGGCCATGGCACGCATCGAGGCGGGCCGGGAGGTGACGCGCTCGATGTAGGCCTTGAGCAGCGGCGTTAGCGGCACGATGCCGAAGCGGGTCGTCCAGTCCAGCGCGGTGCCCCAGAGCACGTCCGCCACGGTGAAGCGTTCACCCAGCAGATAAGGGCCCTTGGCCAGTTGATCTGTCAGCGTCTTGAACATGGTGTCGAAGTCGCCATAAGGGCAGGTCGAGGGCGGCGCGGGCTCGCGTTTGAGGGCGCGGTCCACCACGGCGGGCTCGAACGAGGAGCCATAGAACACCAGCCAGCGCAGATAAGGGCCGCGCAGCGCGTCGCCCATCTGCGGAGCCAGGCCCTTGTCGGCGTACAGGTCGCCCAGGTAGATGTAGATGGCGCCTTGTTCGGTGATCAGGGCGCCCTTGTGATCGAGGGCCGGCACCTTGCCCATGGGGTTGATGGCCAGGTAGGCGGGCTGGCGCTGCTCATGCGCCTTGAGGTTGAGCACATGCAGCTCGTAGTCGGCGCCCAGCTCCTCCAGCAGGGTGAGGGCACCGCGAGAGCGCGACTGCGGCGCATGGTGAAGGGTCACATGGCGTTCGCTGGGCATGACGTGGGCCTCCAAGGCGGAATGGTCATTGCAGGTGACTGCGGTTCATTTTGGCGCGAAACAGCTCGGCGATGTTGACTTCGCGCGGGCCGGGTACCAGCTCATACGATTCGCCCGCAGCAATGGTGCCAGGTTGGCGCACGGTCAGGTAGAAGCCGCAGTAGCCAGACTGCGCCATCATCTTGACGGCGTGTTTAAAGCCCATGACGGCCTGGAACTTGAAGCAGGGACGGCGCGGTTCGCTGATGGCCAGGCTGCAGTCGGGAAAGCGCAGCACGTCGCCCACGAACACATCGCGCTCAGTCAGGCCGGTGATGGTGAGGTTCTCACCCAGCATGCCGTGAGGCAGGGCCTCGCCCCAGGCCTGGGCCTGGGCTTGTGCCCGCACGGTCTGCCAGAAGGCATAGTGCTCATGCGGGTAGGCGTAGACGGCCTTGCTCAGGCCGCCGTGCACGGTCAGGTCGGCCTGTTCGTCACCATGCAGGCCCAGGGCTTTGAGTTCGATGCGCTGCGGGTCGGTCAGCGTGCTGACCGCGCGCTTGCCGATGCCGCTGAGGACCTGCTGTCCTTCGATCTCCAGCAGGCGGGCCTGCGCCACGTTGACGGACAGCAGTTGACGGGGTTGGGTGGTGGTCATGGCGCCATTGTGGCCATTGTTTGTCTCAGCGCCAGGCCGACACCGTGGTGGCCATGGCCTTGAAGCTCAGCACCACGGGCTGGCCAGGCGCCAGGCCCATTTGCTGGATCGATTTGCGCGTGAGCAGGGCCCAGATGGGCGCGCCGGACTTGAGTTGCAGGTCGCCGGCCTCCAGGACGCGGTCCAGCTCCATGCCCACGGCGCCATAGGTGCCATGTTCGCCGGCCAGCATGATCTGGGTGATGCGGCCACGCAGGTGGTTGCTGCATGTGGTGTCGGTGGGGACGGTGCGGTGCAAGGTGATGTCGCGTGCGCGGACTTTGAGCCGCACCTTGCTGCTCACGGCATGCAGCGTGGCCGGGACCGTCACGCGCTGGCCTTGCACATCGACCTCGCTGAGCAGCCAGTCGATGTCATGGCGCTTGACCTCGCCTTCGAGCACGCTGCCAGCATGCACGCCTTCCAGGAAGGTGGACAAGGACACGTCCGACAGGATCTGAGCGGCCGGCCCCGCGCTGGCCATGCGGCCCTCGTGCAGGATGACCACCTCGTCGGCCATGCGGATGACCTCGTTCATGCGCGGGCTCACGAGCACCATCGGCAGGCTGAAGCGCGCGGGCACTTCGGCGAACAGCTCCAGCAGCGACTCCTGCTCATGCGGCGGCACTTCGCCCAAGGGGTCGTCCAGCAACAGTGCATTGGGCTGTGAGACCAGGGCGCGGCCCAGCGCCACCTTGACGCGCTGGCTGGTGGTCAGCGCCTCGGGGCGCCGGGTCAGCAGCGAGGACAACTCCAGCCAGCTCACCACCTTGTCGAACTCGGGGGTGAGGCGCTTGAAGCCCAGACCCATGAAGCCTGCGCCACCCAGGCCGTATTGCAGATTGGCCTTGACATTGAGGTGAGGGAACAGGTGTGTGTGCGCATCCAGCCAGGTGATGCGGCGCTCGTGCGCCGGCATGTTGATGCGGGCGGCCGAGTCGTAGACGGTATCCGTGCCCAGCGCAATGCGGCCGCCTTTGGCTGGCATCAGGCCCGCAGCGGCCTTCAGCACGGCACTTTTGCCCGAGCCTGCACGGCCGACCAGGGCGCACACGCGCCCTGGCAGCACGCGGAACTGCGCGCGGATGTCCAGCCCGGGTTGTTGCAGGCGCAGTTCGATGCTGAGGGCGCGGGGAATCGCTTGTTCGGTCATGCGGATGGCGTGGGCAGCCCGACGGGGCGCAGTCGTGCCTGCCAGCGGCGGCGCCAGCGCTGGCGTCCCCACTCGCTGATGGCGATGGCGGCCATGGCGATCAGCAGCGACACCAAGGCCAGGTGCCAAGCCGCATCCTCGCCATCTTGCTGATTGAGCAGGGCCTGAACCAGGGCCACGGGCGCCGTGGTGTCGCCGAGCTGATGGGGTTTGAGGGCGGCGGCCAGCACCAGCGTCGCGCCTGATTCACCCCAGGCCGCCGTCAGGCCCAGGGCCATGGCCGAGGCCACGGCAGGCCACACCAGGGGCAGGGTGATGGTCCACCAGCCCTGCATGCGCGAGGCGCCCAGGGTGCGCGCGACGGGCAGCAGCATGGGATCGGTGGCCTCGAAGGCCGGGCGCAGGATGCGCACCATCAAGGGCACGGTCATGATGCTGGCGGCGAGGATGGCACCGCCCGGGTAGAAGCTCAGGCTCAGGCCGGTCAGGTCGTGCAGCCAGCCACCGCGGCCGCTCAGGCCTCCCAGCACGGCCAGCAAGGCAAACCCGATCACGGCAGGCGGCAGGCCCATGGGCAGCAGGATCAGCGTGTCGAGCACCACCTTGCCGCGCCAGGCCGTGCGCGCCATGAGCATGGCCAGCACCACGGCCAGCGGCGTGGCGATCAGCAGGGTGATGACCGCCACCTGCAGGCTCAAGGACAGTGCTTCGAGTTCAAAGGACGACATGATGGCGCACTCCTGTCACTCTTTCATGGGCTGCCACCCGGGTTTGCTGGCTTTGATTGCGCTTTGTGCCAGCGGCCATTGCAGCCAGCTCAGCAACAGCTTGGCGCCCGCGTGCCGGGATCTGAACGAGCAGGCCACCTGCGCTTCCAGGTACAGCCGTGCAGGGTCGTTCAGCCAGACCTTGAGCTTTTCGCCCTTGGGGGGCGACTTGAGCCACTGGGCCTGGGTGATGAGGCGGTAAGCCGCGCTGTTGCCGGGGCTGTGGCTTGCACTGGCCGAACTGGCCGAGGGGTGCCTGGCGTTCAGTCCGTGGACCAACTGGTCCGCAAGCAAGGCCAGTGCCGATCCAGGCTGAGGCGCCAGCCAGCGCGCGGCGCCGGCGTTGCTGGCATTGATCACCTGCGCCAGGGCGCGGGCAGGGTCGGTTTCGCTGCGGATGCCGGCCACGTCGTCGGTGGGGCCCACCAGCAGCACGCCGGTACGCGCCAGGCTCAAGCGGTTGTAGATCAGGCCCTGCTTGTCCAGCGCATCGGCGCGCGGGTGGGACAGGAACATCCCGGCATCGAGCTCGCCTTGTTCCAGGCCGTTGAGGACGTCCGAGGTGTCCATGGCGGACCAGCGCGCCGACCAGCCGAGATCCTGCTTCATGGCGGCAGACCAGCGCGCCGTCAGGCCCGTGTCGACGAACACCGGGTCCACGCCCACCAGGGGGCTGTCGGCCCGTGAGGGCAGGCGGTCGCCAGCCGATGCCGGCGTCGCCACCGACCAAGCCAAGGTACCGCCCCCCAGGCCCCACTGTAGAAATGATCGACGAGCCAGCATCTGGAATGTGAGAAATGTGAAAAAAGTCACTGAATGGACCGATTGGCTAGTGTGCCCGCACCGGTCCGCACCCTGTCAATAAGGCTTGCGCAAGATGTATCAGGATACAAAAACAGGCGCCGTTCGTGACTCAAGTCTCACCCTGATCGGGTAGCCCCTGGCGGCCCCCCCGGCCGAGGGGGGAACTCAAAGCATGGCGAGTGGACTAAACTACGCGGTTCCACTGTCATGGTTTGCGGTCCGTGCCAGATGGTGTGACAGACGAAGAAATGGCTGATGGTTCGAGTGTTAGCGGGGTGTCGATAGCGTCATAACTTGTTGATTCATCTACTGAATCCGACTTGGATGGCGTTGCCGAGACCCTGTTTTTTACTTTCTGGAGCTTCTCTCATGACGACTGCTGCTGCACAGGTGAATGCACCTGCCTACGTCAAAAACACCAGGCTGATCGCCTGGGTGGCCGAGATGGCCGCCCTGACCCAGCCCAAGGACATCTACTGGTGCGACGGCACCACGGAGGAGTACGACCGCCTGTGCGCCCAGCTCGTGGCCGCCGGTTCGTTCAAGAAGCTCAACCCCGAGCTGCGCCCCAACAGCTACCTGGCCATCACCGACCCGTCCGACGTGGCCCGCGTGGAAGACCGCACCTTCATCTGCTCCGACCGAAAGGAAGACGCCGGCCCCACCAACAACTGGTGCGAGCCCGCTGAAATGCGCGCCAAGCTGCAGACTGGCGAAGGCGCCCTGTTCAAGGGTTGCATGAAGGGCCGCACGATGTACGTGGTGCCTTTCTCGATGGGCCCCCTGGGCTCGAACATCGCCCACATCGGCGTGGAGCTGTCTGACAGCGCCTATGTGGCCGTGAACATGAAGCTCATGACCCGCATGGGCAAGGGCGTGATCGACGTGCTGGGCACCGATGGCGAGTTCGTGCCCTGCATGCACACCGTGGGCGCCCCGCTGGAAGCCGGCCAGAAAGACACTGCCTGGCCTTGCAACCCCACCGTCAAGTACATCGTCCACTACCCCGCCACCCGTGAGATCTGGTCCTACGGGTCGGGCTACGGCGGCAACGCGCTGCTGGGCAAGAAGTGCTTCGCCCTGCGCATCGCCTCGACCATGGGCCGCGAGCAAGGCTGGCTGGCCGAGCACATGCTGCTGCTGGGCGTGACCAATCCGCAAGGCCAGAAGTTCCACGTGGCCGCCGCCTTCCCCAGCGCCTGTGGCAAGACCAATTTCTCCATGCTGATCCCGCCCGAGGGCTACAACGGCTGGAAGGTCACCACCATCGGTGACGACATCGCCTGGATCAAGCCCGGTGCCGACGGCAAGCTCTACGCCATCAACCCCGAAGCCGGTTACTTCGGCGTGGCCCCCGGCACCAACACGCTGACCAACCTGAACTGCATGAACTCGCTGCACCGCGACGTGATCTTCACGAACGTGGCACTGACCGACGACGGCGACGTGTGGTGGGAAAGCATGACCGACACGCCGCCCGCTCACCTGATCGACTGGCAAGGCAAGGACTGGACGCCCCAGATCGCCAAGGAAACCGGTGCCAAGGCCGCTCACCCCAACGCCCGCTTTACCGTGGCCGCGACCAACAACCCTGCGCTGGATCCCGAGTGGGACAATCCGGCCGGTGTGGCCATCGATGCCTTCATCTTCGGTGGCCGCCGCTCCACCACCGTGCCGCTGGTGACCGAGGCCCGTGACTGGACCGAAGGCGTCTACATGGCCGCCACCATGGGCTCCGAAACCACCGCCGCCGCCTTCGGTGCGCAAGGCGTGGTTCGCCGCGACCCCTTCGCCATGCTGCCCTTCATGGGCTACAACATGAGCGACTACTTCCAGCACTGGCTGAACGTGGGCGCCAAGCTGCAGGCTGCCGGTCACAAGGTGCCGCCCGTGTACTGCGTGAACTGGTTCCGCAAGGGTGCCGACGGCAAGTTCGTGTGGCCCGGCTACGGCGAGAACATGCGCGTCCTGGAATGGATCCTGGGCCGCATTGGCGGTACCGCCAAGGGCACCGAGAACGCCTTCGGCCTGAGCCCCAACTACGAAGACATCAACTGGCATGGCCTGAACTTCAGCAAGGAGCAGTTCCAGTCCGTGATCGGCGTCGACAAGGCGGCCTGGACGCAGGAGCTCAAGCTGCACGAAGAGCTGTTCCAGCAGCTGTCCTACCACCTGCCCGCTGAAATGCCAGCTACCAAGGCCAAGATCGAGCAGCGTTTGGCTGCCTGATCCCCTGCGGTTCAGTGATCCAAGCTAAACGGCCCTGAGGGGCCGTTTTTTACTGAGATGGAAGCAAGGCGACCGATGAGGATGCGACAAGGCGGAGCCGTGGACGGGTTCCTGGTGGGCATGGTGGGGGCGGTGCTGCTGGCCTCCCTGCTGCCTAATCTGGGCCGCACGGGTGGCTGGCTGCACCTGGACGTGGTGGGCGATGTCGGTGTCTTTCTGATCTTTTTCCTGCATGGCATGGGCCTGAGCCCCCGCAACCTGATGCACGGGGCCTCGCGCTGGAAGCTGCATCTGGTGATCCAGCTCTGCACCTTCGTGGTCTTCCCGCTGTGGTGGCTCGCCCTGAACCTGGCGGTGGGACGTTACATCCCGCACGACCTGCTGCTGGGCTTTTTCTACCTTGCGGTGCTGCCGTCCACCGTGTCGTCTTCCGTGGCCATGACCTCGCTGGCGCGCGGCAATGTGGCGGCGGCCGTGCTCAACGCCACCTTGTCTACCTTGCTGGGTGTGGCGCTCACACCCTTGCTGGCCAGCCTGGTCTTCGGTTCATCGGCAGACGGCAGCGCCATGGATCTGGGGCACACGATGCTCAAGGTGGCGCGCATGCTGCTGCTGCCCTTCGTGCTGGGGCAGGTGCTGCGGCCATTGCTGGGTACCTTGTTCCAGCGCATCAAGCCCATCACCACCAAGGTGGACCGCGGCGTGATCTTGCTGCTGGTACTGTGCTCGTTCAGCGACTCGGTGGCCGATGGGCTCTGGAGCAAGCATGGCATCGGGTTGATGGCGATGACGGCTGTGGGGGTGTCGCTCTTCCTCTTTCCGCTGCTGTGGGTGACGCGTCGGGTGGCCCGCGCCATGGGCTTCCCTATTGAGGACGAGATCGTGGCCGTGTTCTGTGGCTCCAAGAAGACGCTGGCCTCGGGTGTACCCATGGCGCGCCTGCTGTTTGGCGGCAACCCGTCGATGGGAGTGCTGGTGCTGCCGATCATGTTCTATCACCAACTCCAGCTCTTTGTCTGCTCGGTCTTGGCCAAGCGCTACGCCGAGCGACAGTAGCCTGCGCCAGTCAGGGTTTTGGCATGGTTCTTTCAGACATCATGTGTCGGCCTGTCACAGAGTGTTCAGCTGCTCTGGCGGTGGATGGCTCCTGTTTCCCTCGTAGTTACGTGGGCCAAATGGATGAATGACAATGACGAATTGTCATAATGTGGGGTCAAAGTGGGGGTGGTGCGGTCGTTTTTTGTGACGTACAAATGCACCGTTCTGATCCAAGGTGGCCATCCTGCTGCCGTGATCATGTGCCCTTGCTGCATATGGCCTGCGTGCCTCCCGCAAGGGTCGATGGAGGGGCCATGAAATTGAATGTGATGTTGGCGGCAGCGGCCGCGATGCTGTTGGGGGCTGCCTCGGCGGCGACGGTTTATCCAGGTGGCTCGATGGGCGTGCTGTCGCCCTTTCCGGCCCAGTTCGGCGACCTGTTCGGTACCGGCAAGCCCCTGGCGACTTTCAGTGACGACTTCGCTTTCGATCTGTCGGCCCATAGCACGGTCACCGGCTCGCTGAGCGTGTTCTTCGGCAGCGTGAGCTTCAGCTCCGTGCTGATCGATGGCAATACGCTGGCCTTGAGCGCCACGCCCACCGGCTATGGCTTCAGCCTGGCCAATCTGGGTGTGGGCACGCACACGTTGACGGTGGCGGGTAGCTACCCCACGGGGGCGAATGCCTACAGTGGCAGCCTGTATGCCACCGATCCCGTGCCGGAGCCCGAGACCCTCTGGATGGCTTTGGCCGGTCTGGGCATGATGGGCCTGGGGGCGGCGCGCCGTCGCCTGCGTCAGGGCTGATGCGGGCTGGGCGCTGAAGACGGCACCACAGCCAGGCTTCAGACCAAAAAGAAGCGGGCTCCAAGCGGAGCCCGTTTTTCATCTGGCCTCGGTTCTGGTCAGAACAAGCCGGACTTGCCGATGATCTGCGCGATCAGGTCAGACAGGTTCGTGGCCGGAGCCTTGACGCGGCTTTGTTCCAGCGCCCGGATCACCGGTGTCTTGCCCGAGAAGTCCAGCAGGTTGTCGACGAAGGTGCCGACATTGGCCAGGTTGGCTTCCTTGATGCCCGTGTCGCCGAAGGTCACGATGGTCAGGCAGTGCGACAGGTTGATCTGCCGGTAGTTGGGGATGTAATAGCCCATGTTCGCCGCAGGAGGAATGTGGGCCAGCGTGTTGTTGATGTCCAGGCGCCAGCGCTTGTTGAGCGCGGCCTGGCGATCGGCATCCGTGGCGGCGCCCGAGATGTCCGGGTAGAAGGCCGTGTACGAGAAGGCCGAGAAGTCCATGTCTTCCTGGAACATTGCGTAGCCGATGCGGTCGTTCGGGAAGATCTTGTTCAGGCCAGCGGTGACGGAACCCAGGTTGTTGGTGTCGCCGGCGCCCGGGTACTTGGTGATCAGCTCGGTGGCCAGGCCATTTGGTTCGTCCAGGCCCCAGACTTGACGGATCTTGTTGTGCAGGGGCTGCGAAGGGTACTGAGCCGGGTCGCCATCACGCGGTGTCCAGAACAGCGGGCCCGAGTCTGCCAGCAGCGCGGCCTTGCCGGCCTTGACCGTGGTGCGCATATAGGGGAAGGTGACCGTCGAGCCCACGCCACCAGCCGAGAAGCCGGTGAGCAACAGCACATCGGGCTTGGGCAGGTTGGCGGCCATCCAGTCGCTCACGGCCTTGGCATTGACCGCGCCACGGTGGTACCAGGCGATGGAGCCGGTGGCGTCAGAGTAGGTGGTGACCTTGTTGCCTGCGTGCACGTCGCCGGTGCAGTAGGTCAGGTAGACGATGTTCCAGCTCTGGGTCTGCACCGAGGTCAGCGGGTCGATGCGCGAGGTGAAGGGCGTGACCAGGCCATAGTGGGCCTGGCGGTTCCAGTCGCTCATGTAGTTGGTGGGGATGCCATCGGGGTTGACGGCAGCCAACTGCACGCCGCCTTTGTTCTCGCAGGTGGCCTTTTCCCAGCAGGCGCCGCCGCCTTCGAACATCACCACGGTCTTGCTGGTGAAGGGGGTGCGGTTGACGAAGAAGCGGTAGGGCGTGCCGTTGCCGCAGGAGGCGCCGCTGGAGGCGGGCAGCTCGACCATCTCCCATTTCAGGTAGGCGGCTTGGGCGGCCAGGCTGCACAGCAGGGTGGCGCCGATGGCCTTGCCCCCCGTGGCGAGCACGGCCTTGATCAGTGAGTTCAGTGACATGGTTGACTCCATCGTTGCGTTGTGTGGACCATGGATGAAGTCTGGAACACGGTGTTTTTTTCCAGGCGGGGACTTAGCCGGTGAAGGCGCGAACTCCCCCTAAGACAAGGGGGATGCAACTGTCAGTCGGGTGACGCTTGACATGATGCCGATCACGGGTTTCCACCCGGGCGACCTTTTATGCGGCGGCCAACAGCAGGCCCGCGGCGCCCAAGCCGCTTAAATGACGACTTCGGCCGGTGGGCGGCGTTGCAGCACGCCGATCGGCGGGGCCCAGCGTGCGCCCTTGGGCTTCTTGGCCGTGACCAGGGTGACATCGGCTGGCTCGAAGACCTCGACGTTGTGCGTGATCGGTGTGGTCAGCACGTACTGCGCGCGCGTGCTGCGCAGGAAGTGGCCGACCAGCTGGATGTTGCGCACGTCCAGGTGGGCGAAGGGCTCGTCGATGAAGACGAAGCCGCCGGGCGTTTCGTCATCCTTCATCAGGCCCACCAGGAGGATCAGGGACTTGATCACCTGCTGACCGCCCGAGGCTTCGCCGTCGTTGAGACCGATGGTGCCCTTGCCGTCGAAGTTGAAGTGGACCTTGAGTTCGGCCTGGCGCAAGGTGATGTCGTCGCCATCGAGATGTGGCAGCTCGGCATTGACTTCCACGCCCGCGAGTTGCCCCAGCTCGATGATGTTCTTGCGGTAGCGCCGCACGGTGACCTTGAGCACGTCGGTATAGCGCTCACGGGCGTTGTCAACGGCGATGCTGGCTGCGGCGTTGCTGGCCTTGCGCTGGCCCAGCTCGTCCTCCTGGCGCAGGACGTTGGCGTTCATCAGCGTGAGCTGCTCGATCACCGTGCCATCGGTTTCCCACTTGCCTTCTTCGAGTTCGCGCTCGACGGCTTCGGCGCGCAGGCGGGCCTGGGTGGCGTTGCCGTAGTGGGCCTGCATGTCCTTGATGCGCTCGGGCGAGCGCCAGTGGCGCGGCATCTGCAGCTTGACCTCGCGTGACATCACGGCCTGCGCGATCACATCTTCGAAGCGGGCCTGCCATTCACGCTCGTGCTGGGCGCTGCGCTGTTCGATGTGGGCGAGGCGTTCCTGGGCCTGCTTGTAGGCGTGCTGGGCGTTGGTCTGCTCGACCACGGCACGCTTGAGCTGGGCCTCGGTCTGTTGCCAGCGCTCGCCGGCTTCGGCGCGAGCCTGCTTGAGCACGGGCAAGGTGCGGCGCGCTTCGCTGAACTCGGCTTCGCGCTCGGCCAGCTCGGCTGCAGCGGTGAAGCCTTGTGCGGCCTTGCGGGCATCTTGCAACTGGCGGTCGAAGAAGGCCTGGTCGCGCACGATGCGGGTCATCTCCTCATCGAGCTGGGCCAGGCGTTTGTCGATCGAGTCGCGGCGCGAGGCCACGGCGCTGGCACCGTACTGGTACTGGCTGGGGTCGACCCAGACGGAGCGGCCGCCACGGCCATCGCGGTGGTAGGCCTCGGGGGTGATCCACTCCCCACGGATCTTCACGCCCGCTTCGGTGCTGGCCACGCGCTGGATGTTCTCCAGCTGGCGCAGCAGCCAGTGCGGGGCCGGGGCGCTGATCTTGAGCACGGCCAGCAGGCTGTCGGCATCGGGCTTATGCGGCGCGTCTTCGGCTTCGGCGACGATGTAGTGGCGAAAGCGCTCCTTCTCGGCCAGGGCCATGGCCTGGGCTTCCTGCGAGGGTTTGGCCAGTACGACCACCCAGCGGCTGCCACGCAGCACACCTTCGGCGGCGGCGCGCCATTTCTCGTCGGTGATCTCGATGATGTCGCTCACCACATGATGATGGATGCCGGCTTCATCGAGCGTGCGGCGAAAGCGCTGCACATCGGGCGGGGGCGGGGCCAGGCGCTGGCCTTGCAGGCCGTTGAGGGCGCGCTGGGCGTCGTCGCGCTGGTCCTTGAGGCGCTGCCATTGGGCCGAGAGCTGTTGCTTGTGGTCGCTGAGCTCCTGGATGCGCTGCGTGAGTTGCTGCGCATCGCCTTCGACGCTGGCCAGGCCTTGCAGCTCATCGGCACGCTTGACCAGCAGCTCCACCGGGCGCTCGGCATCGCGGGCTTCTTCCTGGGTGCGGCGGGCGGTGCGCACCTGCGCTTCGAGTTGCTCGACCAGCGCGGCGGCATCGGTCTGGTCCTGCAGGCGTTGCAGCAGGTCGGCCTTGACCTGGCCGTGCTGGCGGCGGTCATCGACCGATTGCAGGCGCTGGCGATGCAACTCGCGCAGCTTGCCCGCCAGGCTCTTGCGCGTCTCCACATTGGAGAGCACGGGCACGACCTCGGTGCCCAGGGTCTCGCGCTCCTGGCACTTGAGCTCCCACTGGCGGAAGTTGTTGACGCGGGCCTCCAGCTCGGCGCGCTGGGCCTTGCCGTGCGAGAGCTCGCGCTCGGCGGTCTCAACCTCTTGCAGCAGCTGCCTTTGGTGGTTGCGCGCTTCGTCGTAGCGGTCGAGCACCTCCTGGTCGCCGAACACATCGAAGACCAGGCGCAGCAGTTCCTTGGGGCTGTATTCGCACAGGCGGTCGGTCTGGCCTTGTTCGAGCGCCAGCACCTTGGCAATCGCACGTGAGAGGCCCGCACCTTCCAGGCGCTTGCGCCAATTGTCGATGCCCAGCCAGTCTTTATCGCCGCGTTCGATCAGCGTCTCGATGCTGATATCGCCTTCGACCATGATGTAGCGGCGCGTCCAGTCGCCGCCATTGCGGTCGATGCGGCAGGCCAGGGTCACGACGTCCGCATAGAGCAGGCAGCGCGCAAAGGGCCGGTTGGACGATTGACGATTGCGCGGGCGGTTGTCCACCGTGGCGCGCAGCCAGGCGCTGTCGGCATTGGCGTGGCGAGCGTAGGTCTTGTAGTTGCGACCGCCCGAGCAGTCCAGGCCCAGCAGGGTGCGCATGGCGTCCAGCAGCGTGGTCTTGCCCGAGCCGTTGGGGCCGGCCACGGTGATGATGGCGCCGTCCAGCGGCAGGGTCAGGCGCTGGCAGTAGTCCCAGTGCAGGAGTTCGAGGCTTTGCAGGTGAAACATCTCAGGTGCGGTCCTCTTTGTTCTCTTCGTCTTCCTCGGGCGATGCTTCTTCCAGCACTTCTTCCAGTTCTTCTTGCGGCGGGTTGGTCAGGGCCAGGGGCAGGTTCCCCACCAGTTCCTTGGCCTGGGCCAGCACATCCCCCAAGGCGCCTTGCAGGATGCGCTGGGCGAGGGCGTCGTAGTCCATCAGCAGGTCCAGCAGCGGGCCTTCGGCGATGTCTTCGCCCTTGCGCACGATGAAGCCGTGGTTCTCCAGGCGCTTGAGGTTGGTGTCCAGGCGGGTCTTCTTGCCCAGCTGCACGCCGAAGTCGGCCAGCAAGGCCTTGTAGGACACCAGCGGACTGACGCTGGCGGCGCTGGGCATGGGCTTGTCCTTGCCGAACATGTCGTTCTGGTCGTCGCCATGGGCCTGGTTGGCGCGTGCGGCCTGGCGTTCGCGTTTGGGTAGGATGATCAGCGCCCACAGCACCACCAGCAGCGAGATGGCGTCGCGTGGCAGGTCGATGTTGTTGTGGCTGTTCAGGCCCGCTTCGCCGAACACCGAGGACTCGGCCTGGCGCAGCAGCGCGACGCTGACGTGGTCGGCGTAGATGTTGTCGATCAGGCGCAGGCCCACCTGGGCCAGACGGTCTTGCGTGGCTTGCCACAGGTCGGCGTCGATGAGGGCGCGTTTGACCTTGGGGTGGTGGCGGGGCAGCCAGCGGCGCGCCAATAGTTCGGCGGCCAGCAAGGCCGCATCGTCGAAGTGTGCGCTCATGCTTGTGGGGAAGAGGTGTCTTGCGGGAGGGGGCTGATCGAGCCTTCGCTGATCAGGGCCACCGCCTCGTCGTCGGTCGTAGTGTGGCGGGCCGTGAACTGCCATTGCCACGGGGCGCGGGCCAGGTCGCCCGTGAGGCCCTTGAGGGTTTTGGCCTGCGCATCGCCCAGCAGGGGCATGAGTTGCAGGCGGTAGGCGGCTTGTGCGAAGCGGCCGCCCAGGATGGCGTCGGACAGGGGGCGGGTGCCGGGGGGCGGGGCATCCGGATCCAGCTGGTCTGGTGCACTTGAGTCGGCTTGTTGTGCGGCTTCCAGCGTGGCCTGCTCGGACCAGCGGTCCAGCAAGCCGATGAGCTTGCCCAGCTCGGGCGGCAGGCTCAGCGTGTCGAGCGTGCCCTCGGCGGCTGCGCTGGGCGGCGGCAGGTCGGCGCTGCCCATCGCCTGAGGGCGGTCGCGTTCGAACTCGCCTTCGGCCACGTCGATCAGGTCGTGCTGGCTGACCATCACCGGCCGCACGGGCAGGGACAGGGCCTCGCCCATGAGCCCGGACAGATCGGGATGGCCTTGCAGCCAGGCGCGCACATCCGATGTCGTCAGGCCGGTGGAGCCTAGCGTGACGCGCTGGCGGTCCGCCTGCTGCAGCGCGCGGGTGAACTGGCTGGCCATGGACAGCAGGCGCGCCTGGGCCTGGCCGATGGCGCGGGCTTCGCGCTCCAGGCGGGGGTCTTCGTGCTCGGCGCGGATCAGCGCGGTCAAGGCCTGGCCGGCCCGCTCGACCAGATCGAGTGCGCGGTCAAAGCGGGGCTGGGCCACGCGCAGGCGCGACTCCGAACCGCTGGCAATGGCTTCGGAGAATTCGTCGTGCAGGCGCGCCAGCTGGGCGTGCAGGTGCTTGAGCTGGTTGGTGTTGACCAGGCCCAGTTGCTGCGCGCCGGCGACCTGGGCCAGCAAGGCGGCCATGTCGTCGTGCTCCACGGTCGGCGGCGAGGTCAGCGAGGCCAGCAGGCCATGCACCTGCTGCGCCAGGGGTGAGAGGTGGTAGTCCTGCGGGGTCGGGTCCCAGACCAGCAGGTTGATGTCGCGCAGGCGCTTGAGCACGGTTTCCAGCGCCTCGGGCAGCACGGCGTGGAAGAGGCGGTTCACGTCGTCGCGCGACAGGCGGGCCTGCGGCTGTGCAGCCAGCTCCATGAAGCACCACAGGCGCAGCTGCACCATGGCTTGCGACCCGTTGAACAGGCCTCGTAAGGCCTCGATCAGCGCCTGGCGCTGGCTCAGGGCCCAGGCCAGCGGTCGCGCCGGGGCGAATCCGGGATCTCGGAAGAAGGCCTCGAAGCTGCTGCTGTCGTTTTGCTCTGGTAGGGACGCCTCGATCATGGGGTGGCATTGTGCCGGAAGCCCAGGGGCGGGTTTTCACGGGATGGTGTGGGCGGCGGCGCCACGACGCGGTTGCGGCCGGCGCGCTTGGCTTCGTAGAGGGCCTTGTCGGCGGAGGCAAACAGGGCCATGCGGTCCATGCCCGGGCGTGGCACCACGCTGGCCACGCCCAGCGAGATGGTCACGTGCCGCGAGGGCACGAAATCGTGCGGGATGTCGGCGTGGCTGACGGCCAGGCGGATGCGTTCGGCCAGTTGGCTGGCGGCTTCCAGGCCACCACCGGGCAGCAGCACACCGAACTCCTCGCCGCCCAGCCGGGCCACCAGGGCCTTGTCGGCCTGCGCCGTCTCGCTGATCAAGCCGGCCACCTGGCGCAGGCACTCATCGCCGGCCAGATGGCCGAGCTGGTCGTTGTAGGGCTTGAAGTGGTCCACGTCGATGATCAGCAAGCCCAGGCTGCGCTGGTCCTGCTCGCACTCGCGCCAGATGCGTTGCAGGTCATCGTCGAACTGACGCCGGTTGCTCACGCCGGTGAGCGGGTCCACCACGGCGAGCGTCTTCAGGCGCTGGCTGGCGGCCATCAGGGCATCGCGTTGGATGCCATCAATGCGGGCCAGCAGCCATTCCTTGCGCGCGCCATGCTCCAGCGTGTAGGCCAGGATCAGGATGTAGGCCATGTTGTTGACGATCATGAACAGGCTGTCGCCATACACGATGCGCTGGATGGGGCCGACGGGTTGCAGCAGCACGGCTGCGGCCACCGAGGTGATAACGGCCGGCACGAAGGTGAACCAGAAAGGTTGACGCGAGCCCACGCCCGAGAACATCGGGATGAGCATGAGGCACACGGCATAGCTCAGCGTGGAGGTCAGGTGGCTGTGCGAGAGGATCCAGGTCGATACCAGGGCGACCACGCTGGTACCCAGGCAGTGCAGGCCCTCGCGCCACAGCGGCCTGGGCAGGAAGTAAGTGACCACGGCGGCAACCAGCACGCCCACGCTGACCCAGACCTGCACGTTCAGCACCCAGGGCTGGATATCGGGGAACAGCGACCAGCTGCCGATCGAAAACAGGTTGTAGATGAGCAGGCCGATCATGGCGGTCAGCAGCAGCACCTTGCGCCTGGACTCGGCTTGGTGGGCGATGTAGTCCAGCTCCAGCTCGAGCGGAAAGCGCAGCCAGCGAAAGCGTCCGGCCAGGGTCTGGCGGCAGAGGTCTTCTTTGGCCTGCTGCACCTGGCGGATGTGCGCGTCGGCATCCTGCTCGTGTTCGTCTGCCTCGGCCAGGTGCCGCATGTGCGCATGGACATCGTCGGCCGGCTCGGGCTGATCACTGGCCAACGCTTCTTCCACGCGATTGCGTCCCTGAGCCTTGGCCTGGTAGAGCGCGCGGTCAGCCCGCTCCTGCATGGCCTTGGGTGACTCGGTGGCTTGCGCACGCCAATGCGCCACGCCCACGCTGATGGTGACGTGGTCTGCGACGCTGGAATCCTGGTGCGGGATGCGAACGGCACTCACGGCGCGGCAGACAGCCTGCGCGGCACGCAGGGCCTGTTCGGGTTGGTGCCCAGGCAGGATCAGTGCAAACTCCTCGCCACCGAGCCGGGCCACCATGCCACCGTGGACCTTGGCTTGCGTGGCCAGGATGCGGGCGATGTCGCTCAGGCAGGTGTCGCCCGCAGGGTGGCCGTGGCTGTCGTTGTAGCGCTTGAAGAAGTCGACGTCGATGGCCAGCAGGGCCAGGGGTTGGTGAAGCTGCGAAGCCCGCACGATGGCCTGGCGCAGGTTGATATCGAACTGACGTCGGTTGTGCAGGCCCGTCAGCGGGTCCTGGATGGAGAGTTGATGCAGTTGCGCCGAAGTCTTGATCAGGGCCTCGCGCTGCGCCGTGGCGACCTGGCGCAGCAGCCAGTTGCGCCGCTCGCTGTGCTCGAAGGCATAGTTGGCCATCAAGGCGAAGGCATAGCTCAGTGCCATGACGTGCTTGAAGCTTTGCGCCAGCTGCGCCTGCTCAGGTGTGTGCCCGGCCACCATCCAGGCATAGGCCGCAAACGAGATCAGGGCCGAGCCCAGCGACCAGTCAAAGCGCAGTCGGGCCGCGATGCAGCTGTAGAGCACCGGGATGGAGGCCATGGCCGAGTGCGTGATGGCCGTGTCGGCCCGGCTGGCCGTGGCCATCCAGGTCACCAGCAGGCACATGGCGGTGGCCAGCAAGGCCGTGATGCCTTCGGCGTGCCAGGCTCGGCGCCGCTGCGGTGGGCTCAGCCAGATGAGCAGCAGGCCGCCCAGAGCCAGGCCCATCCACACCCACACCAATTGCCACACCAGCGAGGCGATCTCTGGCGTGGCTTCGTTGACGTTGGTGGACCCGATCAGCACGCCCAGGCAGCCCAGCAGGGCGCACGACACCAGCTGCCGGCGCCGGGGCTCCAGCGTGTCGGCGTTGAACAGGGATTCCAGCTCGGGGGGAAAGCGCAGCCAGAGGTGGCCGCGCGCCAATGCCGCTTCCGCCGGGCTGCGTGCAAGGTGCTGCGCGGGCTCGCGACGCGTGGGATCGTCGCGGTGAAGGCGGGCGATCCTCTTCACAAGCGCAGATCAGCCTGAGACAAACCGATGCCGACGCGGGGGGAGGCTTGAGGGTGGACCATGGGGCTGCGCTGCGAGAGGTGCAACAGGCTAACGCAGCGACTGGACGGGGTCAACGAACCCCCGGATCGGGGTGTGCTTTTCTGGCCAAGACCTGAATTAATACGCTTGAGGACGCGTTCTCCCCAGGCATGTCGGGCGCGCGTCGTGAGATAGTGATCTGGCGCATTGAACGGTTGTCGGTTCGATGGCATGGCTGTGAAAGGGGGACCCCATGCAGTTACTGGACGAGATGCTCGATCTGAACCTGCTGACACCTGAGCAACACCTTGAGATCGGCGCGTGGGTCAGCCGCTCGAAGACGCCAGACAAGATCATGCAGATGCCGGCCCACCTGTGGCGGGCACTGGAAATGGCCAGCCTGCTGATGGACTTCGACACCGAACCCGCCCTGAGACACTGATCGATCGAGCCCGCACGATAAGCCGGGAACGAGGCGCTGTGGCTTTCACTTGGCGCAAGACGCCATTCAGTGTGGTGAATCGTGCACGACTTCACGTCAGCATTGCACACGCTGATGTCAATCCCGATTGGGTCTGAAGAAGGGTTGCCGATGAGATGAAGGCGGGGGTGGGCCTGTTGTGCCACCTCGGCCTCTTCATGTCCATCCTCACGTCCTCACTCAACGCCACCCAAAGCGCCGCGACGCCCGAGATGCAGTCTCGCGTCAACAGCGTGCGTGAGCGGGCGATGCACGAGCTGCTGCCCAACGCCATGCTCTTCAGCATGGTCTGCACGCTGGGCACCTCGCTGGTGCTGCAACACCGCGTGCACCACCCCGGCCTGGAGATATGGATGGTGGCGCGCATGCTGCTGGGCAGCGCCCGTTTTGCCTATTCGGCCTGGTTCCTGATGGGCGGCTGGGAGGGCAGGCGCACGGGCAGCTCGCTGTTTGTCTACCGTCTGCTCACGGCCCTGGACGGCCTGAGCTGGAGTGCCCTGGTCTGGGGCCTCACCCCGTTGTCACAGCTGGAGGTGGCCGTGGTGACCATCAGCGTGATCATCGGCGTGGCCACGCTGGGTACCTTCATCCTGCATGTGGACTTCCCGTCGCTGGGCGGCTTCGTGGCGGCCATCCTGCTGCCCAACATCGCCTACACCGCCTTCCGCGGCGATGACCTGGGCTACTACTGCGCGGCGGCCTTGCTGGGTACCCTGGTGATCCTGCTGTCCGAGGGGCGGCGCTCCTACATGCGGGTCAAGGAGCTGCTCTTTCTGCGCTTTCAGAGCGAGCAGGTGGCACAGATCCGCGATGAGGCCTTGCAGCAGGCCAAGGCCCTGGGCGAGGCCAAGAGCCGCTTCGTGGCTACCATGAGCCACGAGATGCGCACGCCACTGCACGGCATCCTCGGCTTGGCGCGCCAGTTGCGGGCCAAGGAGCGCGACGCGCTGAGCTTGCACCAGCTCGATCTGATCAAGGGCTCCGGCGAGCACCTGGTCAATGTGATCAACGATGTGCTGGATTTCTCCAGCATCGAAGCGGGCAAGCTGCCCATTCATGTGCAGCCCTTCAACCTGCGCACGCTCCTGCAGGAAATGGCCGACACCTCGCGCGTCAATGCCAACGAGCGCGGCCTGCAACTGGTCGCGACGCTGGATGTGCCTGCCAGCCTGGAGGTGCTGGGCGACCCGGTGCGCATCCGGCAGGTGCTGCACAACCTGCTGGGCAATGCCATCAAATTCACGCTGCAGGGACAGGTTCAGCTCAACGCTCGGCATGACCCTGCCACCGGCTTGTTGTCCGTGCAGGTGCGTGACACGGGGGTGGGCATCCCGGCCCACGAGGTGGCGCGTGTGTTCGAGGCCTTCCACCAGGCCGAGGGCACCTACCAGCGGCGCTTTGGCGGCACGGGCCTGGGCCTGACCATCTCCCGCGATCTGTGCCGGGCCATGGGCGGCGAGCTGCATTGCGTGAGCGAGGTGGGCAAGGGCTCGGTCTTCAGCTTCACCTTGGCCTTGCCGGCCCAGCAGGACGTGCCGGCACCTTTCCGCCAGCAGGCCGAGCCAGCGGCCACGGAAGAATGCAAAGGGCTCAAGCGCCTGTTTGCCGAAGATGAACCTGCGCCACGCGTGCTGCTGGTCGAAGACAACCCGGTCAACGCCATGATCGCCGAGGCCGAGCTGCGCATCATGGGCGTGCAGGTGATCCTGGTGGACAACGGTCAGGACGCCGTTGACTGGCTGGCGGCGCGACAAGCCGACCTGGTCCTGATGGACTGCGAGATGCCCGGCATGGATGGCTTCGAGGCCACGCTTCGCATCCGCGAGCGTGAGCGCCAGTGTGGCCAGGCTGCCGTGCGCATCGTGGCCTTGACGGCCAATGGGCAGGAGATCTATGCGCAGCGCTGCCTCAGCGTGGGCATGAACGACCATCTGGCCAAACCCTTCAGGCCCAGCGATCTCGCGCGCATGCTCAAGCGGCATCTGCGTGGCGCATCGCAGAAGCGGCCTGAAGTGGGGGCCTCGTCATGAGGGCGAGCGCGCAGGGCTTCTCGCTGGGCCGGCTGGCCTGGCTGGCCACGCTGGTGGCCCACGCGGGCTGGGCCACGGCCGGGGAGCCAGGCGCAAGCCCGCCAAAGCCCTCGGCCCAAGTGGACTGGCAGCCGGCAGAAGATGGCCGCACCGTGGTCGATCACCACAATGGGCAGATCTGGGCGCGTTGCGTGGAGGGCATGAACTGGGACGGCCAGACTTGCCGTGGCCAGGCCGTGTTGGCCTCACACAAGGAAGCCCTGGCCCTGGCGGCCGCGCGGCGCAAGGCCGATGGCCTGGACTGGCGCCTGCCCCGCGTCACCGAGTTGCGGCGCCTGGTCAGTGAAACCAACCGGCCAAGAGGCCTGTACGCCCGGCTGTTCCCGGCCGCGCCTGCCGACTGGTACTGGGCCGGCACCACCAATGTGGAAGGCGCACAGGCCTCGGTCAACCAGTACAACTACGCCAACATCAGCCGTGGGGTCGACAACGCACAGCTCAAGCGCATGGGCTTTCTGCACGGTTGGGCGGTTGACATGAGCTCGGGTGAAGCGCGAGGTGACATGCCCAAGCGCACCTCTCACCTGCCCGTGCGGCTGGTGCGGTCTCAGGATTGAGGTTCAGCAGCCAGCCTGCGTGGCCCTTCAGATCGGCAGCAACTCGCCATTGACGATCCACGGCGTGCCGAACTTGTCGATCAGCATGCCCCAGGCCTTGGCCCAGAACGCGGCCTGCATGGGCATGGTCACGTGGCCCCCTTCCGACAAGGCCGCAAACACCGCCTGCGCCTGCTCGGTCGTGTCGTAGTTCAAGGTGATGGACACCCCCTTGATGCCCTCGTAGGGGAGGTGGGCGGGCGCATCGCCGGCGTACAGCGTGCCGCCATCGGGCATCACCAGCCGGGCATGCATGATGCGATGCAGGAACGCCTTGGGGATCTGTGCGGCCATGGGCGAGTCGGCGCCGCTGAGCAGTACTTCGAGTTTGGCGTTGAGCGCACGTTCGTAAAAGCGCATGGCGTCGGCACAGTCGCCGTTGAAGGCGAGATAGGGGATGGCTTGGGGCATGACGGGGTCTCGCTAGTTGTGGGACTGGACGTGGTGTGCATGACTGTAGCGCCGCACAAAGACCGAGGCCATCAACTAGGGATGGCGCGAGGGGGGGTACAGGCAGACAGTGGCTTTCTCACACCACCACATCCCACAGGAGCCCGATCATGTTCCAGGCCTATCACGGGGTGACCAGCACCCAACACCAAGCCAATTTCAACAACCTCAGCGCCCAGGGCTTCAGGATGATCTCCCTGAGCGTGTATGGCGACCCGGGCGATGCCCGCTATGCCGCCGTGTGGGTGCAGCGCCCGGGCAGTGCCTGGGTGGCGGTGCACGGCGTCAACAGCGAGGGCTATCAGTCCTTCTTCAACAACTGGACGGCCAAGGGCTATGTGCCCACCCTGGTGTCGGCCACAGGCACTGCTGGCAACGCGGTCTTTGCCGCTGTGCTGGAGCAGGGCATCTCGGGCAGCTGGATGGCGCGCCATGGCGTGACCTCGGGCCCCGATGGCAATGCCGGCACCTTCCAGAACCTCAACAAGAGCGCCCATGAGCAGCGCATGATGCTGCGCTCGGTGGCCATCTACGGCACACCCAGCGACCGCCGCTACATCGCGGTCTGGCACCCCAACCCCAACTTCGTGAAGTGGCATGCCCACCCCTCCGACACGGGTGAGAGCTACCAGGACGTCTTCAACGCCGAGGTGCAACTGCCCGGCTACAACCTCTCGGGCTACCGGCCCTCCTATGTGGCGGTGTCCAGTGACCACATGTACTGCTCGGTCTTCCGCGACGACGTGGTGAGCCCCTGGGTGGCACGGCACGGCATGAGCAGCGCCGACTACCAGGCCGAGTTCGACAAGCAGAAGGCCGCAGGGCTCTACCCGATCTGCGTGCAAGGCGGTGGCGTGGGCTCCGACACGCGCTATGCGGCCCTCTTCGCCAAGCAGGACATCCCCATGGCACGGCACTGGTCGGTGGCCGGCACGCCGGTGGCCAATATGGCGGCGCTGGACCACACCATGCAGACCTTCATGCAGGCCCACGGTGTGCGCGCGGCCCAGCTGGCCATCGGCAAGAACGGGGTGATGAAGTTCAGCCGGGCCTACACCTGGGCCGAGCCCGGCTACCGCGTGACGCAACCGTCCGACCGCTTCTTGCTGGCCAGTTGCAGCAAGATGTTCCTCGAAGCTGCCGTGCAGGCCTTGTACGACAGCAAGCAACTCGCGCCCACGACCCAGGTCTACCCGCTGCTGGGTTTCTCGAACCCGGCGGATTCGCGCAGCGACACCATCTCCATCCAGCAACTGCTGGACCACATGGGCGGCTACGACGACACCGGCACCGGTTCGGGCTTCGACCCCACCTACAACATGCGCAAGATCGCGCTGGACATGAGCCTGGGCCGACCCGTCACCAAGCTCGACGTGGCGCGCTACATGTACAACCGGCCGCTGGATTTCAAGCCCGGCACCAACAACAAGTACTCCAACTTCGGCTACCTGCTGGCCGGGGCCGTGGTGGAGAAAGTCACCGGCAAGAGCTACTTCGATTTCCTCAAGACCACCTTGCTGCAACCGGCCGGCATCACGGAGGTCGAGGTCTTCCCCACGCTGGCCAGCAAGCGCACCAGCCACCAGGTCATTGTGGAAGACGAGGGCCTGGGCCTCAGCCCGCTGGACCTGGCGTCCACCCGCCTGACCCCGGCCGTCTATGGTGGTGATGGCGAGATCAACGAGGTGGGTGACCCCAATGACGGCATGGGTGCATCAGCCCACGCCATGGTGCAGTTCAGCCACCTGCATGCGGCCTGGGGCAATGGGCCGCGCGCACCGGGCTCGGCGCGCTCCGGCAGCACGCCGGGTGGGTCGACACTCGTCGTCTCGCGCTGGGATGGCGTGGACTGGGCCTACACGATCAACACGCGTGACTGGGCGCCGGGTGTGTCGCCTTCGCTGGACGACCTGGGTAATTCAGTGACCCAGATTTTGGATACAACGACGATCGCATAGAGCCAGCCAAACCACTTACTGGGCAGCTTGTTCTGCCCACAGGGTGGCCGTGTTGCGCCACGAGCTGATGTTTTGAGAGTCGATGTGCTGCATCGCAGCCAATTGCTCTATGCGCTGGAACTGGCACTTTTCTACGGCCAGCGCCAGCAGCAGATAGGGGGCGTAAGGCCCCTCGTTGCGCATCAGGACGTCGTTGACAGAGGGCGGCAAGGACATCTTTGTCAGCACCTCTTTCAGTGGCATGCCCAAGAGTGCATCAATGAATGACAGCAGTCCGACCAGGAAGAGTTCGTCGGACTGCTGTGTGGCGCCGTCGGTACGCGCCATCAACTCCAAGAACTTCGCGCGGCTCAAGGCCAATTCGAGCAGGGCCTTGTCATGCTCACGGTGGCTGCCCAGCCGGAAGACCGAAATGGCGAGCCAGCGATACAGCACATCGCGTCCCAAAACGGAGATGGCCTGATCCAGACTGGTCAATACCCGGTTGCAGCCATACGCCGCAGAGTTGGCCATGGACAGGATATGCACGGCAATACCGGGGTCGCGCTTGGCCGTCTCCGCGAGGGCGCAGGTATCGCCTTCAGATCGAACCAGGTTGAGCATGTCCATGAGCACCACGCGGCTGTCCGTGACCTTGTTTTGGCTGGCGTCTTCATCAATCGTGGTGAGAAAGCGGCCCAGGGTAAAGGCGGTTCCCAGCGACACGCACAGGCGACGTTCCGGCCATGATCCAACGTTCTCGATGGCCAACTGTAGCGAGGGGTATGACGAATGCAGTTGCGAGACACAGGCTTCAAACTGTTGCACAGTCATGGAGGCAAAGTCCACGAAGCAAAGCGAGGTGCAAGGCAGTGCGGATGCCCATGCACCTTCGGCCTCCGACCATGACAAAGCCGTTCGCACGCCGCTGGCTGACAGGTGTTTCAAGGTGTCCAACTGCGTGGCCGTTGGCGATTGATCGAGTGGCAGCCGGATGTGGATGACCGTGTATGGTCCCAAGAGTGGTGTCCATTCTTCGTGGTTGTAGCCGTCAAGATGTACTTCGATCACGGTCAGTCGTCGCTCAGCTTGCTGCCGTGCGTTGCTGACCTTCAGCGCGTCAAGATACCGTTGACACGATGCCGCTTGCGCTCTACCGGATGCGTCATCGCTCAGTCGATAGCCAGCCAGTCGACCTTGCCGGTCGAGCATTTCTTCACGGTGAAGCAAGACTTCCGCCTGTCTGGGGGAGGCGACAGGCGTGCAGGCGTGCGCCGGCGCCAGTGCTTTTGTTGACGGCATTGGCGCAGTCATGCCCGGCCTTTTGGCCAGGCCCCACAAACCCATCAAGCGTGAAAGCAAGCTCATTGATGTGATCGCGCGATAAAGCAACACGTTATGGAGGTCGGCAAATTGATGCGAACTTGTAGACCTGACGTCGAATTCCGTTTGGCATTCTGGGCATTTGTGATCGATTGGCAAGTGGCCTAACGCGTGTCCAGGCCTGCGGGTTTGTCCCTGGCGCGCAAAGCGAATGCCTGGTTCCTCGTCCCAATACAGCGTGGTCTCGTAGCTCGTTGAATTGAGTTGGGCGTCCATGGAGACGCACATCAATTGAAGGAGACCTCGACATGCTGTGGAACAAAAGAATGCCGAACCCTCGCGCGGGCTGGGTTGGCTTGATGGCCGGCCTGAGTGTGGGTGCGGCCCAGGCGGCCTACCTCCAATGGGAAACGGTGGAGCTGCCCGCGTCGTCGGGCGCCTCGTGCGGCAATGGCACGCCCTACCGCTTCTTCGTCAACCGCACACCCTTGACGAGCAAGACGGTGGTGGTGTTCGAAGGCGGGGGCGCCTGCTTCGGGCAGAACACCTGCCTGGGCCTGCCTTTGCCCACCAATGACCCGAAGAACGGTGTGTTGCTGGCGCTCAACCCCGACGGGATCCCGCCCAACTACATGACCTCCCTGGTCAACACCAATGCCCATACCAGCGGCAGCCCGCTTGGCCTGATCAACACGGCGTCCTTCGGCATGGTGACGCCCTTCACCAACCGCCTGGGCCTGGTGCAGAAGGTGCAGACCCAGGGTTGGAACATCGTGTATGCGCCCTACTGCACGGGGGACATCGGCGGCGGCAATGCCACGGTGGTCTACACCGATGCCAATCCTGCCAAGCCCCTGGCCTACTACCACCGTGGCGCGGTCAATGGCCAGTTGATGGCGCAGTGGCTGGGCAAGAACCTCGCGCGACCTGATCAGCTCTTCGTCACCGGCTTCTCGGCCGGTGGCTATGCCTCCACGCTCAACTACCTGTGGCTCAAGCAGGCCCTGAACCCCGTGCGCTCGGCCTTGCTCAACGACGCAGGCCCCTTGCTCGATGCGCCAGCCAATGCCACGCCTGAACAAGCACCGACACTGCCGCTGTATAGCCGCGTGCGCAAGGTCTGGGGCATCGACGGGCCCAATGGCATCGTGGCCAGGATCCAGGCGGCCGTGCCCAACTCGCAGCAATATGGGCTGGACCCGAGCAACTTCGGTTCGGTCATGCCCGCGCTGGCCCGCATGTTCCCCCATGACCGCATCGCAATGTCCACGATGATGGAGGACCGCGTGCTGCCGCGCTTCATCTACGAGCCCTTCTTTTCCGACATCCTGCAAGCACCACCGGGCGCTCAACGCGATACCCTGATCATGAAGCGCTGGAAGCAGGATGTGAATGCCTGGGTCAGCATGGTGCAGACCACGGCGCCATCCAACCTGGGCTACTACATCCCCAATGCGCGTGACATTGCCTTGTCCCATACGCTGACCTGCGTGACCTTTGCGGGGACCGCCATCCCCGAGCTGAACATGCCCTCGGTGGGCAGTTTCATCGATGACCTGATCGATGGCAGCCGGCCCGTGATGCGTGCGCAGACTTCGGTGCAGACCACACAGCGATCGGGGCTGGCCGCGATCTACCTGGGCATGGCGGATCTGCTGCTGGCGGTACTGGGCGCCTGATCCCCCGAAGGCATCAAGGCGCGCTCACCGATGCGCTGGGCCCGGTACTCGCCAGGCGTGTACCCGGTCCAGCGCTTGAACGCACGTTGAAACGTGCTCTGCTCGGTGTAGCCCACCATGACCGAGACCTCCACCAGCGAGAGCTTGGGGTCGGCCACATAGGCCAGGGCCAGGCGCTGGCGCACGGCATCGGTCAGCTCGCGAAAGCTGGTCTGGTGCGCATCGAGCATGCGCTGCAAACGGCGCGCGGACAGGTTCATATCCTGGGCCAGCGCCGTGAGGCTGGGCGAGCCTCTGTGCAGCGTGCGGCCCAGGCGCTGGTGGATGTCGTGCAGCAAGGGCGGCACATCGTCTGAGGCCGGTGGCAGACGCCGATTGAGTTCGGCCTCCAGCAGGCTGCGCAGGCCGGCCACCGCATGGGCGAAGCGGGCCGAGAAGATGTGCCTGTCGAAATGCACCCGCACCTGCGGTGCATCGTATTGCACGGGGCAGCGCGCGAAAGCCGCGAAGCCCGTGTTGTCGGCCGGTTGGGTGAAGTTCAGCTCCACCAGCGTGGGGATGAAGTGCTCGCCAGCCAGCCAGCGGGCCAGGGTCAGCCAGCCCGCCAGGTTGAACTCGGTGAACTGCCTGCCGGCCACGACCGGGTGGCGGTGGTACACCACCATCACGGTCTCGTGCCCATAGTCCAGGTACTCGCATCGCGTGGTGTTGCCGATCAGCGCGCTGTAGCGTGTGTGCAGATCGAACAGGTCCTGCGTGCAGGTGCAACTCAAAAGCAGATGGCCCAGTGCGCCCAGGTGCGCGCTCTTCATGGTCTGGCCCGCGTGCAGGCCGATGTGGCCATCGCCGCTCAGGGCCTCGGCCGCCTCGAAGGCAATGGGCAGCAAGGCCGGGTCGATGTAGACGTCGGGGTCGAGCAGATCGGAGTCGCTCAGGCCCATGGCGCGCATCACGGGCGCCACATTGATCTGCCGCTCCCTCAGGTGGTCGAGCAGCACCCGCACATAGTTGAGCGAGATGTACTTGCCCTCATGAGGGATGCCGCGCTGCGCTGTCGGAACACCGTGCATGCGCGGCATTCTCACATGGCCTGACCAGGCTGTGTGACGCCGATGGCGTCACACGGACCGCCCATTTGAATGGAGGCTTAACGGAGGCTGATTGGCGGCCTCAGCTGGCGTAGCGGCGCTGCGGCTCGATGGCGGCTGGTGCCACGCGCGCCTGTTCCACCTTGCGCGGCTTGGAGAAGGTCATCACGCCGTCTTCCAGCTTGCCCTTGTGCAGTTGCTCGCGGTCCATGGCGTAGTTTTGGTAGAGCTTCCACGGCGCACGGTCGGCACCCTTGGGCAGGTGGGCCTCGGCGCGGGCCACATAGCCCGAGGTCATCTCCAGCAGCTGTGTAGGCTGGACATGGGGGTCGCGGCGGGCCACGGCGATGCGGGTGCCGGTCTTGTCCATGTGCTTGATCAGGCGGCACACGTACTCGGCGATCAGGTCGGCCTTGAGCGTCCACGAGGCATTGGTGTAGCCCAGCGTGTTGGAGAAGTTGGGGATGTCGCTGAACATCAGGCCCTTGTAGGAGATGTGCTTGTTCATCTCCACCGGCTGGCCGTCCACCGACATCTGCATGCCGCCGAACAGGCGCAGGTTCAGGCCCGTGGCCGTGATGATGATGTCGGCGTCGACCACCTGGCCGGACTTGAGCTTGATGCCCTTGTCCACGAAGCTGTCGATGTGGTCGGTCACCACCGAGGCCTTGCCCCTGCGCAGGGCCTTGAACAGGTCGCCATTGGGTACGGCGCACAGGCGCTGATCCCAGGGGTTGTAAGGTGGCGTGAAGTGCTTCATGTCGAAGTTGGGGCCGACCTGGGCCTTGACCTGCTTGAGCAGCAGCTTGCGCATGAAGTTGGGGTACTTGCGCGACAGCTTGAAGATCATCTGCGTGATGAAGTTGTTGCGGGCGCGGCTGAGGTTGTAGACCGTCATCTCGGGCAGGAACTTCAGCAGCACGCGCACCATCGGGTCGAACTGCGGTACCGAGATCACATAGCTGGGCGTGCGCTGCAGCATGGTCACATGCTGGGCCTTGTCCGTCATCGAGGGGATCAGGGTGATGGCGGTGGCGCCCGAACCGATCACGACCACGCGCTTGCCGCTGTAGTCAAAGTTCTCGGGCCAGAACTGCGGGTGGATGACCTGGCCCTTGAAGTTGTCGCGGCCCTTGAACTCGGGCGTGAAGCCTTCTTCGTAGTTGTAGTAGCCCGAGCACATCATCAGCCAGTTGCAGGTCAGCTGCACGGTCTCGCCGGACTTCTTCTGGATGTCGAGCGTCCAGGTGGCCGTCTCGCTCGACCAGGCAGCATTGACCACCTTGTGGCCGAAGCGGATCTTCTGCTGGAAGCCGCCGTCGCGCGCCACTTCCTTGATGTAATTGCGGATGCGGTCGCCGTCGGCGATGACCTGCTTCTCCGTCCAGGGCTTGAAGTTGTAGCCCAGGGTGTACATGTCCGAGTCGGAGCGGATGCCGGGATAGCGGAACAGGTCCCAGGTGCCGCCCATGGTGTCGCGACCTTCGAGGATCGCGAACGACTTGTCGGGGCAGTTCTGACGCAGGTGGTGAGCCGCGCCGATACCGGAGAGGCCGGCGCCCACGATCAAGACGTCAAAGTGTTCGGACATGTCTTTGTCTCCTGCTCAAACCCCACAGGGCAGCGGTTGTTGTAGCCACGTTGTAGCCCGTATTGACCGGGCTGTCAGGGCACTTTGTCACGGGACCGCGCGGGGCGCATTCCACGACATCCAGGCGACGAACTTTATATCTGGAAAGAAGCATTGTCAAATGGGTTTCCTGCGCGAACCGGTGTTTGTCGTGCGCGATGCCTTTTTGGCGCGAGATGCGTTTTTCAGGCCTGCGGCTGGCCATCTTGATGCTGCGTTGCAGCAGCGTCATGCCTTGTTGATACAGTGTCTGATGGCGTTCGATGACCGCGGGCGCCCATGCGATGAACAAACCCCCCAACAACCTGACGCTCAGAGGCTGGTTCCGCTTGATGGCGGCGGCTTTGGTGTTGCTGGTGCTGTTGGTGGAGGCCCGTCTGGTGTGGATGGAATGGCAGGCGCTGGAGCGTGCCATGCAGGGGCAGCAGGCCGTGGCCCGCCTGCGCCTGGCCCTGGTGGCCGTGGAGATGGTCTCGCGTGAACGGGGCCCCGCCAACGGCCTCATGGGCGCACCGACGCCATCGGGCGATGCGGCCTTGCGTGGGGCGCTGGACACGGCGCGCTCGCGAACCGATCAGGCCTTGTCTGATGTCCAGCAGATGCTGACGGTCGACCAGGACAAGCCTAGCTACCAGAGGGCTTTGCGGCAAGTGGCAGCCTATCACCAGGCCTTGATGCGGGCGCGCTGGCACATCGACAGGCTGGCTGCCTTGCCGGTGACGCGGCGCCAGCCCAACGAGATCCGCCAGCGCGTGCAGGGCATGGTGGACTTGATCCCGATACTGGCGCCCACCATCACCTTGCTGGCCGATGAGGCACAGCAAGCCGACCCATCGCTGGATGCGTCGGTGTGGGGTGCGCGCCTGTCGGCGGAGTTGCGCGAGTACGCGGGGCAGTTGGGCTCGCTGTTCACACCCGCGCTCACCCGCCAGCAGCGCTTCACCGGTCAGGAGTTGACCGACATCGCGCGGGTGCGCGGCCGCATCGACGAGTTGCGCCATCTGCTGTCCTTGCGCGTGAGCCTGCTGGAGCAGACCGACCGTCTCGTCAAGGTCCATGCCGCCATGGAACAGGACTACTTCGTGCAGGCTGCCGCGCTGGTGCAGTCGGTCCTGTCCACGGGGCAGGACGATGGCCGGTTTGGCATGACGCCGGCTGACTTCGCCGCGAAGTACGTGCCGCCAATGAACAGCATCATCGCCTTGCGCGATGCCTTGCTTGACAACGCCGAGTTGCGCTGTGCGCAGTTGCGCTCGGAGGCGCGGCAGACGCTGGCTTCGGTCGTGTTGATCGATGTCTTGGTGCTGGCCCTGGTGCTCGCCCTGTTGCGCCTGGCCCATGAGCGCTTCGTGCAACCGCTGTCACAAGCGGCCGATGCCTTGAACGCGATGAGCGGCGGCAACCTCGATCTGCCCTTGCCCCAGCCAGCGGCTGAAGACGAGATCGCGGAAGTGATCGGTGGCATCCATGCCTTGCGACAGCAAAGCGCGGCGCGGGTGGCCTTGGAGCGTGAACGCGATGAGTTGATCAAGACCCTGCGCGAGCAGTCCACGACGGACTTCCTCACCGGCCTGCCCAATCGGCGTGCCTTCTTCGAGTCGGCGCAGGCCGAGCTGGCACGGGCCAAGCGCCATGGCTTCCCGGTGGCGCTGTTGATGCTGGATGTGGACTTCTTCAAGCGCGTCAACGACAGCGTGGGCCACGCTGGCGGCGACCTGGTGCTGATGATGGTGGCGCAGACCCTGCGTCAAAACGTGCGCCAGGGCGATCTCATGGGGCGCCTGGGCGGCGAGGAGTTCGTGGCCTTGCTCACGCACTGCGAGCCGGCCGATGGCTTCGGCTTTGCGGAGCGTGTGCGCGAGGCCATCGCGGCGCAGGCCGTGCCGGTCAGTGGGGGCCTGCCCGATGCGCGGGTGACGATCAGCATCGGCATGGCCGATTCAGACACCCATGGCCTGTCGCTGGAGCGGCTGCTGGCTGTGGCCGATGGCGCGCTCTACAAGGCCAAGCGCGCCGGCCGCAACCGCACTGAACTCGCCAGCTCAGACGCCGCCAGAGCCTGAGGTCTGGATGGTGCTGGGGCGGGTGTCGGAGCTGGCATCGATGGTGTGGAAGCCTCGGCCATCGACCTGAACGCGCGTGCCGGGAGCGGGCTCGCTGCTTTGCGTGAAGGTGCGCACCGTGCCGTCGTCCATGCGCACGCGCACTTCATACACGGTCACCGTGCGTTGCTGCTTCTCGATCTCGTTGCCGGCCAGGCCGCCGCCGATGGCGCCCAGCACGGTCATCGCGGTCTTGCCCCCACCCTTGCCCATCTGGTTGCCCACGACGCCGCCCAGCACGCCACCGGCCACGGCACCCAGGCCAGAGCCCTGGCCCTTTTGCTGGACCGCGCGCACAGCCTCGATCACGCCACAGTTGGCACAGGCCACGGCAGGGCGGGTTTCAACATCGGGCGACAGGCCACCGGCCGGGCCGTTCGACTGCACGGCGGCATCGGCCTGGTGATGACCTTCACGCTGCTTGTGCGAAGGGTGGGATTCGGCGGACTTGCCGGCTTCTTCCTTGGCAGCGATCGCACCACCTGTGGCGGTGTTCGTTGCCGTGTTGGGTGCACTGGCCGCGGCCTGCTGCGTGGTCTCGGTTGCGGCGGCCTGGGCGTCGGCCGAGGTGTGCGAGGGGGTACGCAGCATCATGCCGGCGGCCACCCCCAGCCCCACCAGGACCGCACCACCGGCCGCGAACAAGGCGCTGCGCGGGACGCTGACGTTGACGGTATTGGCATTCTTGGCTTCTTCGGACATGACTTTCTCCTCAAGCGTGCAGGTGCACGAAAACGTGATCTTTCAACGCACGAGCATGCGCTTTGGATGTCCGCCGAGTGGATCGAGATGTAACAAACCCCGCTTCACTTCATGCCCAGCCCCTTGGGCAGGTCGATCTCTCCACTGGATGAAAAACGCAGGCCGCCAAAACCTGCGCCAGCCAGCCGGCCGCGCAGCACATAGTCGATGTGCGTGATGCTGGCACCGCTGGCCACGCCCATGGCCTGCCGCAGCATGGCCAAAGCGGACACCGACACGGGCACGGTGACGACCGTTTCACCAAAGCGCGGGATGCTGCCGCGCTCGCTGCTCACGCCACTGGCGAAATTCGCATCACGCACATCGAGGTCGATGGCGATGCCGTCGAAGTCCAGGGCCGTGTCGCGCGGGTTCTGGATGCGCAGCTTGACGGCCATGCGCACTTCCATGCCTTCGCCTGGCAGCAGGTCCATGCCCACCAGATTGACCCGCACGGTTTCGCGGTCAGTGAGATTGGCACAAGCGGACAGCATGGCGCTGCCTGCACCGCCTGTTGCCAGCGCAAACCACTGCATCCATCGGCGTCTGTCCTGATTCACCATGCTCGGCTCCTGTTGCTTGCGCGGGATTTCACTGGCCACGAGCCTACCCGAAGCCCGTCAGACTGTCCTTGACGCGTGAAGAGGGTCACGTGTCCGGTGCCTTTGCTCGCCGCGTGTGCTCACGTCGTTCAAGTTCGGTGTTCGCTTTCCCGATAACCGTCTACCCTCACCATGACCGCCAAAGCCCACATGCAGTCCAAGGGCCAGCAGGTTGGCCCTCATCACCTCGCACCGGCTCGCCAAAGCGCCTGGCGAAGCCCCGGTACCAAGCACCAGCGCCGCATCGAACTGATGGTGCTGATCGGTTGCGCCTTTCTGATCACGGGAGGGCTGGGCTGGAGCATTCTGTTTGGCATGCGTGGTCAGTGGCAGGTCGTGCCGATGGAGGTCTGGCTGGTGATCACGGGCGTGATCGGCGTGTGGCTGACCCGCCGCCAAAAGGCGCAGCAGGCGGGCGCCCTGGTGCTGGCTACCGTGTACGTGGCGATGGTTGGGGTCTGTCTCTTGCTGGATGTGCCCTCGGCCGCGGTACCCCGAAGCTCCCACAGCCTGTTTCCACCGCTGGGCGCCTGTGCCTATCTGCTGTTCAAGGGGCGTCCTCGCTGGTTGCGACATGGCGTGACGCTGCTGTGCTTTGCCACCTTTCTGTTCTTCGATGTCACGCACTTCGGCTTGAGCCAGGCCTATGTGATCCCCGACGACGTGCGTGCGCCCAGCGCATGGGGCAATGGCATCCTGGCCATGGCCACGCTCTACATGGTCTTGCAGGTGATGCAGGCCGACGTGAGTGCCCGCAATGCACTCGAAACCGACTTGCGCAATGCCCTGATCGAAGGCCAGTTCCTGCTGTACTACCAGCCCCAGGTGGAGGCCAGCGGCAAGGTGATCGGCGCCGAGGCCCTGGTGCGCTGGAAGCATCCGCGCCATGGCATGGTCTCGCCGGGTGAGTTCATCCCGCTGGCCGAGCAGACGGGCCTGATCCTGCCTCTGGGCGAATGGGTGATGAAGGAAGCCTGCACGCAGTTGGCCATCTGGTCGCGCCGGCCTGACACGGCCCAGCTCAAGCTGGCGGTGAACGTGAGCGCGCAGCAGTTTCGCCAACCTGATTTTGTCGCGCAGGTGCTCAGCATCGTGGAGCGCAGTGGCATCGGGCCCAGCTTGCTCAAGCTGGAGCTGACCGAGAGCATGCTGGTCAATGATGTGGACGACATCATCGGCAAGATGCGTGCACTCAAGGCGCACGGCGTGAGCTTTTCGCTCGATGATTTCGGCACGGGCTTTTCATCGCTGGCCTATCTCAAGCGTTTGCCGCTGGACCAGCTCAAGATCGACCAGGCCTTCGTGCGCGATCTGCTCACCGACCCCAATGACGCGGCGATTGCCAACACGGTGGTCAGCCTGGGGCAGAACCTGGGCCTGGAGGTGATTGCCGAAGGGGTCGAGACCGAAGGGCAGCGTGCCTTCCTGTCGTCGATCGGCTGTCACCGCTTCCAGGGCTATCTGTTTAGCAGGCCTGTGCCGGTGGCCGACTTCCATGTCTTCTTGAGCAAACATGGTGAGCAGGGCATGCGTGCCGATGCGGGCCATGCCGCTGCAGACAGGGACACTCACACGCCACAAGGGCCTGTCGGGGTGTCGGCACCGCAGCCTGCGGGCTGAACGACAGCGGCCTCGCGCCGTTCAGGCCACGAAGCGGTAGCCAATGCCCGCTTCGGTCAGCAGGTGCTTGGGCATGGACGGCGCGGCCTCCACCTTCTTGCGCAGATTGCCCATGTGCACGCGCACATAGTGCATGTCCTGGCTGTGGCCGGGGCCCCAGACCGCCTTGAGCAGTTGCTGGTGGGTGACCACGCGATCGGGCTGCATGACCAGGCAGGTGAGCAGCTTGTACTCGATGGGGGTGAGGTGCACGGTCTGGCCCTGGCGCTCGACGTGGCGCTTGATCAGGTCCACACTCACGTCGCCAAAGTGGATCTCGGTGTCGCCCGAGGGCGTCTGGTGCAGGTGGCGTCGCAACTGGGCCCGCACCCTTGCCAGGAGCTCGCCGGCACCGAATGGCTTGACCAGGTAGTCGTCCGCACCGGCGTCCAGGGCGGCGATCTTGTCGTTCTCGGCACTGCGCGCCGACAGCACGATGATGGGCATGGCCGACCAGGCGCGCAGCTCGCGGATGAGGTCCACGCCATCGCCGTCAGGCAGGCCCAGATCGAGCACGAGGATGTCGGGGCGGCGTGTGCCGGCTTCGATCAGGCCCCGCTTCATGCCATCGGCTTCGAAGACTTCATGGCCTTCGGCTTCCAGCGTCAGGCGCACGAAACGGCGGATGTCGGCATCGTCCTCGACAACGAGGATGCGGGCGGCCAGCGCGCTCATGTGGGGGTGTCCTCCAGCGTGGGTGTCACGGCCTGGCTGCCGTCGTCTTCGGGTGCCTGGCCCAAGGGCAGGTGGATGATGAAGCGCGCGCCAACGTGTTCACCACCCAGGTCACGGTTGTGGCCTTCGATGCGGCCGCCATGCGCCAGGACAATGGCCCGGCAGATGGCCAGGCCCAGGCCCACGCCCGGCGTGGCGCTTTCCTTGCTGCCGCGTTCGAACTTCTGGAAGATGGCTTCTTCGCGGCCGCTGGGCAGGCCGGGGCCATGGTCGTCCATGGTGATGATGGCCTCGCCGTTGTCGGCACGTGCCGAGATCTCGATGCCGGTATCGGGCGGGGTGTACTTGGCGGCGTTCTCCAGCAGGTTCACCAGCACGCGTTCCATCAGGACGGCATCCACATGCAACAGGGGCAGGTCTTCATCGATGTGGATCGCGATGGGGCGCTGGCCCAGGGCCGGTTGCGATGCGGCCAGTGCACTGCCCAGGACCTCTTCGAGCGGCTGCCACTGGCGGTTGAGTTGCACGGCGCCGGCTTCCAGCCTGGCCATGTCGAGCAGGTTGTTGACCAGGGCGCTCATGCGGCGCGCGGATTGGCGGATGGCTTGCGCGATCTCTTGCTGCTGCCGGGTGTGGCCGGGCTGGCCCATGTCCAGAGTGTCGGCCAGGCCCACCAAGGCGGCCAGCGGCGTGCGCAGATCATGCGAGATGGCCGACAGCAGGGAGTTGCGCAGGCGCTCGGACTCGATCTGCACGGTGCTGGCCTGGGCCACCTCGATGTAGTGGATGCGCTCCAGCGAGATGGCCAGCAGGGAGGCGCAGGTTTCCAGCACGCGGCGCTGCTCCACGCTCCAGGCACGCTGACTGGTCGGTTCGACGATGAGGACACCGCGTGTGCGCATGGGCGCGCGCAGCGGCAGGACCAGACAGGCGCTGGCTGGCAAGGTGTCGGTGCCGTGGCCGGCAGCCTCGCTCTTGTCGAAGGCCCATTGCGCCACGGCCATGTCGGTCGGGGCGGTACCGGCATGCACGCTTTGCAGATGCCCGGCATCGTCGGCAACCAGCAAGGTGGAGCGGGCATCGAACTCCACTTTCAAGAAGCGCTCGCCGATCTGGGCCACCTGCTCGGGCAGCAGGGCCGATGACAGGTCGCGCGACATGTCGTAGAGGCCGCGCACGCGGTGTTCGCGCTGGGTGGCCGCTTCGGCCTGCACCTTCAGGCCCGCAGTCAGTTGCCCGATGACCAGCGCCACCAGCAGCATCACGACGAAGGTGACGAGGTACTGCACATCGCTGACGGCAAAGGAAAAGCGCGGGTTGACGAAGAAGAAGTCGAACAGGCCGACGCCAACGAAAGCCGCCGCCACGGCCGGGCCACGACCGAAGCGCAAGGCCACGCCCACCACGGCCAGCAGGAAGATCATGACGATGTTGGACAGCTCCAGCACCGACAGCAAAGGCGTGGACACCAGGGCCGTCAAGACGCAGGCGGCCATGGCGGCGGCATAGCCTTGCCAGTTCCAGGACTGGTTGCTGCCCATGCCTTGGGTGCGCTCCTGCCTGGCCTGGGAAGCCAGCGGCAGGGACACCTGCATCACGTCCAGGTCGTCGGCCATCGCGGCAATGCGTTCGGCCAAAGCGCGTTGCCAGGGCCAGCGGCGCTCCTGTCGGCCCATGACCAGGCGCGACAGGTTGTGCTCGCGCGCATAGCGCACCAGGGCTTGCGCGGCATCGGGTGCCGACAAGGTCACGACCTGGCCGTTGAGTTGCTCGGCCAGCTTGAGCACCCGCTGCGTGTTGCGCCGGGTGGCCTCGGTCTGGTGCAAGCCATCAGGGGTCTCAACGTGCACCGCGTGCCACTGCACACCAAGCTGGGCGGCCAGGCGCGCGCAACTGCGGACCACCTTGTCGCCGCTGGGGCCAGGCCCCACGCAGGCCAGCAAGGCTTCGCGGTTGGGCCACACGGACTGCACCGCGCTGTGCCGGCGATAGGCCTGCATCTCCTCATCGACGCGGTCGGCGGTGCGGCGCAAGGCCAGCTCACGCAAGGCCAGCAGATTGCCTTTGCGAAAGAAGCTGCCGGCTGCGCGCTCGGCCTGTTCGGCCAGGTAGACCTTGCCTGCGCGCAGGCGGCCCAGCAGTTCGTCGGGCGGGAGGTCCACCACCACGACCTCGTCGGCTTCGTCGAAGAGGCGATCGGGCACGGTCTCCCACACGCGGATACCGGTGATGCCGCTGACGATGTCGTTGAGGCTCTCCAGGTGCTGGACGTTCATCGTCGACCACACGTCGATGCCGGCGCCCAGCAGCTCTTCGACGTCCTGCCAGCGCTTGAGGTGGCGTGAGCCCGCCACATTGCTGTGGGCCAGCTCGTCCAGCAGGATCAAGGCCCCGGGGTGGGCCATGCCGAATGCCAGGGCCGCATCCAGATCGAACTCGGGCAGGGTCTTGCCTCGGTAAGTGATGGACTTCAGCGGCAGGCGCGGCAGGCCTTGTGCCATGGCCTCGGTCTCACTGCGGCCGTGGGTCTCGACCAGGCCCACCAGCAAGGGCACGCCTTGCGCCTGCGCGGTCTGGGCAGCCGAAAGCATCGCGAAGGTCTTGCCCACGCCGGCGCAGGCGCCAAAGAAGATCTTGAGCTTGCCCCGGCTGGCGCGCGCCTCTTCCTGCTGCACGCGTTGCAACAGGGTGTCGGGATCGGGGCGTTCGCCAGGCAGGTTCATGAGCGGATGCTGTTCAAGCGCTCAGGGTAGCAGCAGTGGTCTTCAATGCGCATGGGCCCGGGCCTCGTCCAAGGCCAGATTGAGTTCCAGCACATTGACCTGGGGCTCCCCCATGAAGCCCAGCCAGGTGCCCAGGGTGTGCTCGTCTACCAAAGCCTTCACCTGGGCTTCGCTCAGATGTGTCTGGCGGGCCACACGGGGGATCTGGTAGTCGGCGGCAGCACGGCTGATGTGGGGGTCCAGGCCGCTGGCCGAGGCGGTGACCAGGTCGATGGGGATGGGCTGGTGGTTATTGGGGTCGAGTGCGCGCAGGGCGGCCACGCGGGCCTTGACGGCATCGACCAGGGCCGGATTGCTGGGGCCCAGGTTGGATCCGCTGGAGTTGGCGGCGTTGTAGGCCATGGGACTGGTGGCCGAGGGGCGGCTCCAGAAATGCGCCGGGTCTGAAAACGATTGGCCGATGAGCCGCGAGCCCACGGCCTGGCCCTGGCGCACGATGAGGCTGCCATTGGCCTGGTCCTTGAAGACCGTCTGGCTGATGCCGGTGACGGCATAGGGATAGAGCAGGCCGGTGAGGGCTGACAAGGCCAGGAAGAGGACGAGGGCAGGCCGCCAAAGGCCCGTGGAAAGGCCTGTGGGTAAAGGAGCGGCGGCGGGGGATGAGGGCGTGGTGGACATGATGGACTCCAGTTGGCAGACCAGGCATTCAGCTCAGATGCAGGGCCGTGAGCAAGACGTCGATGAGCTTGATGCCGATGAAAGGCACGATGACGCCACCCAGGCCATAGACCAGCAGGTTGCGCCGCAGCAGGGCGGCCGCACCCACAGCCCGGTAGGCCACGCCTTGCAAGGCCAGCGGGATGAGGGCGACGATGATCAGGGCGTTGAACACCACGGCCGACAGGATGGCCGAGGCGGGGCTGCTCAGGTGCATCACATTGAGTGCGGCCAGTTGGGGGTAGGTCGAGACGAAGGCGGCCGGGATGATGGCGAAGTACTTGGCCACATCGTTGGCGATGCTGAAGGTGGTCAGGGAGCCACGCGTCATCAGCATCTGCTTGCCGGTCTCGACGATCTCGATGAGCTTGGTCGGGTTGCTGTCGAGGTCAACCATGTTGCCGGCTTCCTTGGCGGCCTGTGTGCCGGTGTTCATGGCGACGGCCACATCGGCCTGGGCCAGGGCGGGGGCGTCGTTGGTGCCGTCGCCAGTCATGGCCACGAGGCGCCCGGCGCTCTGGTGTTCGCGGATCAGCTTGAGCTTGGCCTCGGGTGTGGCTTCGGCCAGGTAGGTGTCCACGCCGGCCTCGGCGGCGATGGCGGCAGCGGTCAGGCGGTTGTCGCCGGTGACCATCACGGTCTTGATGCCCATGCGGCGCAGCTCGGCGAAGCGTTCCTTGATGCCACCCTTGACGATGTCCTTGAGCTCGATCACGCCCAGTGCCCGCAACCCATCGGCCACGACCAGGGGTGTGCTGCCGCGCCGAGCGACGTCGTCGACCATGGCTTGCAGCTGGGCCGGGAAATGGCCACCCATGGCTTCAATATGGCGCTTGATGGCCTCGGCCGCACCCTTGCGGATCTGCCGCACCGCGCCATCGGGCGTCTTGAGGTCGGCGCCGCTCATGCGGGTCTGGGCCGTGAAGTGCACGAAGGTGGCGCCCAGCGAGGCCAGGTCGCGTTCGCGCAGCTGGTACTTCTGCTTGGCCAGCACGACGATGCTGCGGCCTTCGGGGGTCTCATCGGCCAGAGAGGCGAGTTGCGCCGCGTCGGCCAACTCGGTGTCCTTCACGCCCCCGATGGGCAGGAAGGCACTGGCCTGGCGGTTGCCCAGGGTGATGGTGCCGGTCTTGTCCAGCAGCAGCACGTCCACGTCGCCAGCGGCTTCCACCGCGCGGCCCGATGTGGCGATGACATTGGCCTGCATCATGCGGCTCATGCCGGCCACGCCGATGGCCGACAGCAGGCCCGCGATGGTGGTGGGGATCAGGCACACGAGCAAGGCCACCAGCACCACCAGGCCAACCGGGTGGCCGCCACCACCGGCCTGCACGCTGAAGTTCGAGAAGGGCAGCAAGGTGGCCACGACGCCGAGGAACACGATGGTCAGGGCCACCAGGAGGATGGTCAGGGCGATCTCATTGGGTGTCTTGTGGCGCTTGGCGTTCTCGACCATGGCGATCATGCGGTCGACAAAGGTCTCGCCCGGGTTCACGGCCACGCGGGCCACCACCCAGTCCGACAGCACGCGTGTGCCGCCGGTGAGCGCGGAGAAGTCGCCACCTGATTCGCGGATCACGGGGGCCGATTCACCGGTGATCGCACTCTCGTCTACCGAGGCCACGCCATCGATCACTTCGGCATCGGCCGGCACCGTGTCGCCCGCCTCGATGAGCACGACATCGCCCTTGCGCAGATTGTCGGCTTCGATGGGGTGCCACTTCAATGCATCCTTGCCGGTGGTGCGCTCATAGTTGCCTTCGAGCTTCTTGGCCCAGGTCTTTTTCTTGAGTCCTCTGAGCGAGGCGGCCTGGGCTTTGCTGCGTCCTTCGGCCAGCGCTTCTGCGAAGTTGGCGAACAGCACGGTGAACCACAGCCACAGTGTCACGGCCAGCGTGAAGGCCTCTGGCTGGGCAATCGACAAGGCCGTGGTGAAGGCGCTGCCCACGTACACCACGAACATCACGGGGTTGCGCCATTGCACGCGCGGGTCGAGCTTCTTGAAGGCGTCCAGCAGGGCTGGGCGCAGCAGCACGGGGTCAAACAGGGGTAAGGTCTTGCGGCTCATGGCGCGTTCCTTCGCCTTTCTCAATGGGCCCACAGCATCAGGTGTTCGACCACGGGGCCGAGCGCCAGTGCAGGGACATAGTTCAGGAGACCGACCAGCAGCACCGTGCCGATCAGCAGCACGACGAACAGCGGGCCGTGCGTGGGCAGGGTGCCCTCGGTCACTTCCAGGCGCTTCTTGGCAGCCAGCGAGCCGGCAATCGCCAGTACTGGCACGATGATGCCGAAGCGTCCGAACCACATGACCACGGCCAGCAGCAGGTTGTAGAAGGGTGTGTTGGCCGACAGGCCGGCGAAGGCACTGCCGTTGTTGTTGGCCGCCGATGACAGGGCGTACAGGATCTCGGAGAAGCCATGTGGGCCCGGATTGAAGATGCCGGCCTTGCCGCCTTCGGTGAGCACGGCCACCGCGGTGCCAATCAACACCAGCAATGGTGTGACCAGGATGGCGATCGACACCATCTTCATCTCGTGCGACTCGATCTTCTTGCCCAGGTACTCGGGTGTGCGGCCGATCATCAGGCCCGCGATGAAGACGGCCATGATGGCAAAGACCAGCATGCCGTACAGACCCGATCCCACGCCGCCGAACACGACCTCACCGAGCTGCATCATCACCAGGGGCACCAGCCCGCCCATGGGCGTGAACGAATCGTGCATGGCATTGACCGCACCGCAGGAGGCTGCGGTGGTGATGGTGGCAAACAGGCTGGAGGCCGCGATGCCAAAGCGCACTTCCTTGCCTTCCATGTTGCCGCCCGCCTGCGTGAGGCTTGCGGCCTGGTCCACGCCCAGCGAGGCCAGGGCCGGGTTGCCCTGCTGCTCATAAAAAGTGGCCGGGATCACGAAGGCCACGAAGAGCACGGTCATGGCGATCAGCACGGCCCAGCCCTGGCGCAGGTCACCCACCATGCGGCCAAACACGAAGCACAACGCGGCTGGTATCGCGAAGATGGCCAGCATCTGCAGGAAGTTGCTCCAGGCTGTGGGGTTCTCGTAGGGATGGGCCGAGTTGGCGTTGAAGAAACCGCCGCCATTGGTGCCCAGCATCTTGATGGCCAGCTGCGAGGCCACGGGGCCCATGGCGATGGTCTGGGTCTGGCCGCTCTTGTCTTCCATCACGGGCTGTCCCTTGGCGTCTTTCAAGGGCTGGCCGTCTGTGCCCAGTTTGGGCTCCTGCCAGTGCTGGGCCTCGACGGTGTGCACGTCCTGGTAGGGCGACATGTTCTGGATGACACCCTGAGCCGACATGATCAGCGCGAACACAACGGACAGCGGCAGCAGGATCCACAAGGTGCTGCGCGTGAGGTCCACCCACACATTGCCGATGGCCTGGGCCGAGTGCCGGGCGAAGCCCCGGATGAGGGCGACCACCACCGCGATGCCCGTGGCGGCCGACAGGAAGTTCTGCACCGTCAGGGCCAGCATCTGGGTGAGGTAGCTCATGGTGGTCTCGCCGCCATAGCCTTGCCAGTTGGTGTTGGTCACGAAGCTCACGGCAGTGTTGAAGGCCGAGTCGACCGACACGGCGGCCATGTGCTGCGGGTTGAGCGGCAGCACGGCCTGCCAGCGCTGCAAGGCATACACGGCCAGCACGCCGATCCCATTGAAGAGCAGCAGGCCCAATGCATAGCGCAGCCAGCCCTGCTCGGCTTGCGGGTCTACGCCAGCCAGGCGATACAAGGGGGCTTCCAGGCGCTTGCCGATGTCGAAACGGCCAGCCATCACGGCTTCGATCATTCCGGCCAGCGGCCAGGAGACGAGCAGCAGCACTGCCAGGTAGGCCACCAGCAGAACCCAGGCTTGGGTGTTCATGAAAAGTCCTCCGGCCGCAGCAGCACGGCAACGAGGTAGACAAACAGCCCGGCGGCCAGTAGGCCGGCCAGGGTGATCCAGATGTCCATGACGATCTCCTTTTAGCGTGGTTTCATCGTAGGAAAGAGCGTGTCAAGACGGCCGAAAGAATGCGCTGTCCCGCATCAAGAAAACATCAAGATTGACTGATTGCCTGGGCAAGCCCTTGACATCATTGATGGCATCCGGATTTGGCTACCATGCGGGCCATTCCCCTTGCCCGAGCTGTTCACCATGCCCGTCACCCTGAAGATCGATCTCGTGTCCGATGTGTCATGCCCTTGGTGTGCCATCGGCCTGTCGTCACTGGAGCAGGCGCTGAGCCGGCTGCGCGGCGAGGTGGAGACACAGATCCATTGCCAGCCCTTCGAGCTCAACCCCGACATGCCGCCGGGCGGCCAGGACATCACCGAACACCTGACGCAGAAATACGGCTCGACGCCCGAGCAGCAGGCACGCATCCGCGAAGCGATTCGCCACCGTGGCGCCGAAGTGGGGTTCGAGTTCAGCCCGGATGGCCGGGGCCGCATCTACAACACCTTCGATGCACACCGGCTCCTGCACTGGGCGGGCGTTGAGCATGCGCCAGAGCAGCTGGCGCTCAAGAAGGCCTTGCTCAAGGCCTGCCACCGCGACCGCCGGGCCATGGACGACCATGCCGTGTTGCTGGACGCGGTCAAGGAAGTGGGTCTGGATGTGCGCCGCGCGCAGGCCGTGCTGGCCGGCGATGAGTTCGCACTGGCCGTGCGTGAACAAGAGACTTACTACACCTCGCACGGCATCCAGGCCGTGCCGGCTGTGATCATCAATGACCGGCACCTGATCTCGGGTGGTCAGCCGACCGATGTGTTCGAACAGGCCCTGCGCCAGGTGGCCGCCGAGGTGGCGCAGCATGCGGCCTGAGTCTGCAGGGTCGAGGCATGACAGGTCGCGTCAAGCGCAAGTTGCGGGCTGAGCGGCTCGATGCCTTGCCGGCCAGCGAGCAGGACGTGGTCTGCCCGCTGTGCGAACGCTTCATCCCGCCATCGCAGCGGGATGCGCACCACCTGGTGCCCAAGTCCAAAGGCGGTAGGCAGACCACCTACCTGCACCGCATCTGCCACCGGCAGATCCATGCCTGGCTGAGCGAGGCGGAACTGGCCCGTGCCTACAACACGGTCGAGGATCTGCTTGCGCATCCGGGCATTGCCAGCTTCGTGGCCTGGGTCAAGACCAAGCCGGTTGATTTTTACGAACGTACCTACAAGAGCCAGCGCCTGCGTTCGAGGTGAGGGTGAGTACAGGCTTATTCAGCATGGCCTTTACTTGTAGAAGGCCTCGACCTTGCCCTTGAGCGTCAGCATCAGCGGCTTGCCCTTGCGGTCCATCTTCTTGCCCGCGGCCACCTTGATCCAGCCTTCGCTGACGCAGTACTCCTCCACATCAAAGCGCTCCTTGTCGTTGAAGCGGATGCCCACGTCGTGCTGGAACACATCGGCGTTGAAATGTGGGCTGCTGGGGTCGATGGATAGGCGGTCAGGCAGGGCGGGGGTGGTGTCGCTCATGGCAGGAATCTTGTGGAATGAACAGGGTAGACGGCCGCCATTGTCCTGGATTTGCCGGGGGGCGTGTCACTGGGCGAACTCAGAGGGTCTCGGCGTTGCGCAGTAGCCGTTCGTAGAACTGGATCATGCCCACATAGTTGTCCAGGCTGATGCGCTCGTTGCTGCCATGGAAACGGCTCAGATCGGCCTGGGCCGCGTGCATGGGCGTGAAGCGAAGCAGGGCCTCGCTGACCTGGGCGTAATGGCGGGCGTCGGTGCCGCCCATCAAGAGCCCCGGGGCCACGACCACATCAGGCTGCAGCTCGCGCAAGGTCTGCGCCAGCAGGCGGTAGGCGGGGTCGCTGCTCGGGGTCACGGGCGAGGCTTGAGCCAGTTGCGGCTGCAGGCTCACCTGCACGTCCAGGCCCTTGAGCACCTGCTGCACATGGGCTTGAACCTGCTCGCTGCTGTCACCGGGCAGCAGACGGAAGTTGACCAGGGCACTGGCCACGCCGGGCAGCACGTTCTCGCGCTCGCCTGCCTGGAAGACCGTGGCCACGGCCGTGGTGCGCAGCATGGCATTGGCCGAGGGGGCCTTCTCCAGTTCGTGGATGACCAATGGGCTGGTGAGCCACAGATTGCTCAGGATCCAGCGCATGGGGCCATCTACCTCGGGCGCCACCGCTTCGAACATCTCGGTGGGCAGGCCGGTCAGGCGGGCCGGCATGGGGTGGGCCTCCACCTGTGCGACGGCTTCGCCCACCATGCCGATGGCACTGCGCATCGGCGGCATGCTGGTGTGGCCGGGCTGGCCATGGGCCGAGAGCTTGAGCGTCATGTAGCCCTTCTCGGCCATACCGATCAGGGCCACGGGCTTGCGCACGCCGGGCACCATGCCGTGGGTGATCAGCAGGCCTTCATCAAGCGCAAAGCGCAGCTTGATGTGCTGTTGCGCCAGCCAGCTGGCGATGAACTTGGCGCCGTCTTCGCCGCCCACTTCCTCATCTGCACCAAAGGCCAGATACAGGGTCTGCCTGGGCTGAAAGCCAGCCTTGGCCAGCATCTCAACGGCCTCCATGATGGCCATCAGATTGCCCTTGTCGTCCCAGGCGCCACGGCCCCACACGAAGCCGGCCTTCACCTTGCCGGAGAAGGGCGCCTCCTCCCAGTCCTTCTCGGTACCGGGTGCAATGGGCACCACGTCCTGATGGGCCAGCAGCGCAATCGGCGGGGCTTTCGGGTCACGGCCCGGCCAAGTGTAGAGCAGGGCGTGGCGGCCAAAGGCCTGGCGTTGCAGCACGGCATGGGCGGCGGGGAAGCTCTTTTGCAGGTGCGCGTGCAGGGCCTCGAAGGCAGCGGCATGCTGGTCTTCAGCTGTCCAGATGGTGGCTTGCTGAACGGCCGCACTCAGGCGCTGCGCGACGGCTTGCGCGTCCACGGTTGAGCCTGGCTTGGGTGCCACGGGCTTTTGCAGAGAAGCCAGCCGCCAGGTGTGCCAGGCCATCGCGGCCAGCAAGAGCAGCAAGGCGATCAAGGCCATCCAAAGCCATCGCCGCCATGTTTGGCGTGATGGACCTTGCGCATGAGGGAGATGGGCGTCGGGCGTGTCGGCGGTCGTCGGCATCTGAGGGCGTCCCCGTCTTCTCTTGTTGAATCGGGGGATGATAGGGCAGCCCGTGCCCCGGCGCAGGGCTCAAAGGTCGCTGCGCGAGGTGCCGGTAAAGCCGAGGACGTAGTCCGCCCCGTAGACCATAGAGGGCGTCTGGAAGCCCGGTTGCAGATCACCGCTGGCCACACGCTTGGCGATGTCCCAGGCCGTCTGGGCGGTGAGGGCATAGCCGTCGGGAGTGTGCAGCCTGCTGGTGACCACGCGGCCTGCGGTATTGCGTGCTTCACCCCACAGGCGCACGCCGCCTTGCGCGCGCTGGCTTGCATCCGGGCCGGCGGGCCGTGCGTCGATCGCCCGTTTGATGGCGCGCTGCACCGGTGCCGATCCCAGCAGCCAGCCCATGTGACGCGTGAGTTTGGTCCCCATGATCACGGGGCGGGGCATGGCCATGAAGACCTCGATGTCTGGGATGCCCGTGGACACCCAGGCAGTGGCCACGTCACCCCAGGGGATGGTCATGGTGCTGACGGGGCCCGAGCCGAAATCGATGTCGCGCGTCAGCCAGGCAGAAGGCACGGCTTGCAGCTTGCCGCCACGGCGCACGAAGCCACCCTTGTGCATGTTCTCGGCCATGGTGGTGGCCGTGCCATGCGAGGGCGCACCCGAGGCCTGGAAGGCCAGCGTCAGCGAGGTGGCATCAGGCAGGCGGCGCTTGAGGTGGGCCGCCAGGCAGTCGCTGGGCACCACGTCAAAACCGGTGCCGGGCATCAGCATCACCTGGCGGCTCTTGGCCTGGGCACTCAATGTGGCCAGGTCTTCGAAGACCTCGATCTCGCCGGTGATGTCCAGGTAATGCACGCCGGCCTGGACGCAGGCCTGGGCCAGCTTGTGTGCGGTGCGGCTGAACGGCCCGGCGCAATTGAGCACCACGCCCACCTGGGCCAGGCCCACCATGAGCTGCGCGGGATCATCCAGCCCGAAGGCCCGCATGGGCAGGCCGTGACGCTGGGCCAGCGGCGCGATCTTGTCGGCCGAGCGGCCCGCCAGAATGGGCTTGGCGCCTTCTTTCAAGGCCAGTTCGGTGATGAGCTCGGCCGTGTAGCCGTTGGCGCCGTAGATGAGGATGTCCTGAGTCCAGCTTGCCGTCGTGGATGCCATGGGGGGACTTCGTTTTGTGAAGGCCCTGGCAATGTACTTCTTGCAAGCGCTGACTGTCCACCCTCACTGACCGGCTTGGGCATCCGCGATGGCGATGTCACCCGAAACCTGATGGCCCCACACAGGCGCGTTGGTCAGCTCAATGAGGATGGCCTTGGTGTCCACCGTTTCGAGCACGCGGTACAGGGGGCAGACCGTGCCTGGATCACACACGGGGTTCTTGGGGATCGTTTGCGCATTGAGCGTGATCTTCAGATGGGGCGTGTTGACTGCGACGGTGTTGGGCGCGATGTCACCACTGAAGGTCAGAGACTTGAGGCCAAGCAGGCCGCCACTGAGGGTGATGCTGCCCGCATGGGTGCTGCCACTGCGTTGCGACGGCCCCGGAAAGACCTGGTTGTAGCTGGCACTGGCCTTGAGCTTGCTGAACTGCACCAGCAGGGCGGGCTGAGGGCGTGGCAGCACGGCGTCTGAGGCCACAGGCTGGATCGGAACGGGAATGGGGGGATAGAGCATGAGCGCGACCACGCCGGTTGCCGCGCCGGAGGTGCCCTTGGTGTTCACCGCATCGACACCGCTGGCCCCGGATGCATCGGTGGCCACCGTCTGCTCGAGCACCGTCAGCGCCGGGCTGGGCAGCACGGCGGGCAGCAGCCGGACGGTCTTGCTGATGAGTGAGGCGCTCTTGGGGTTGTCGTAGCTCTGGCCAAGGGTGGTCGAGCCCGATGTCGGCAACTGCGGGGCGAGTAGCACGTGGCTGCCGCCGTCCGTCGTGAGATCGGCTGAGATCGCATAGGCGCTGCTTTGCGCAGCCCATGCGGTGGAGGCCGGTGCCATGACCGAGGCGGCCAACAGCAAGCCGGTGCCAGATGCGAAAGAAAGAAGTTTCATGATGTTCTCCTGACCATGCGGGGATCGTGTGGGTGGGTGGGTGGCCAGAATGGCGGAGAACAAACGCGCGACACACCCCTAGTCATAGGGAGTCATGCCGCTTGTTTGTATCAAACGGTTTAGGGATGCACTGAAAAAGGTCCGCTGACTGGCGTACGACTTGCATGCCTGTGCTTCAGCACAGGAGGCCATATGAAGCAGCAAACCCTCGCAATGGC
>RXJQ01000054.1 GCA_003963115.1 Burkholderiales bacterium | reverse complement strand
AAATGCGCCAAGTGACGAACTTCATTGCTCTGGGTCGCGCCGGTGTCTGCCGACCCGAAAATGCGGCTACTTCTTCAGCGTATCCTTAGGGCAGCGCCTTCGCTTTTCCAGTTTCGGCAGGTGGAAGAAAAAGGGGCTGGGTTGACATGCCTCAAACCCGATGGGGACGGCTCAGAAAATGCTGACAAGCAGCGCGGAAATTGGCGATAGACGCACAAGTATTGAAAATAGATCATTTCCCACACATTGAGGTGCAACCCACTACTTAACTGAGCAAGGTACCAAAGGAGCAGGCCATGCTGAGCAACATCAGAGTGAAGGCCAGAGAGGATCACCGCCACGACCACCCGCGCGGGCAAGCTGGGCGTGATCGGTCTACTGATGGGATGCTGAAGTTCATGTCCCATGCCGAGTTGCAGCACATGCTGGGTGGCCCGAAGGTTTCTCCAGATGGGTACCGGGTGTTGGATGAGCAAGTGCTGCCCTTGACGCGGGTGCACCTGATGCCCGGCGATGTGCTCTATGCAGCCGGCAGTCCAGCCAACTACGGCTACATCGTTGAACGCGGGGTCCTCCAGTGTGTTCGCCAGACGTCGCCTGATGCAGGGGATGCCGTGCGCCATGTCGCGGCCGGTGGCCTGCTGGGTGTTGGTGGGTTCGCCCGTGCGCGGCACGAAACGGTGCGGGCGATCACGGAGGTGAGTTTGCTGGCCATGCCAATGGACGTCTTGCAGCAGCTGGAGTCGGAGTCGCCTTTGATGAGGGAGTTGATGGCGCGGCCCTTGGGCCAGGGGCTGATGCAGGACTGGCGAATGGTCTATCGCTTGCGTGACCTTCCGCCGTATGCGCGCACTGTGGCCGGGCTTGGCTACATCCTGGACTTGATCGGCCAATTTGATCCAGGGGCTGACGACGAATCGAGCGTGCCTGTGGCCATCGAGATCGCCAATCTGGCGTGTTGGCTGGGGCTGTCCGAGAATGCATTGACCGCCTGTCTGAGGCAACTGTATCGGTATGATGCCCTGCAATGGCGTGATGGGTTTGTGCGTGCGCTGGTGCCGCAAGTGCTGCGCCAGGTGGGCGGTGCCTTGCGTTCGTGGCAAGCACCCCGGGCCGAGACGCAGTCGCGCCGCCAGGGAGTAGCCCCGGTGCTGGCCACGCTGGCTGGCGTGCCAGTATCGAACACGGCCCAGACCAGTACCCCGGTGCCGGGACTGCTGCCTGCGCTAGAGCATGGGGCCTTACCCTAGCGTTCACGTGCATGGTTGCGGCTGAACTTTGGCAGCTCCACCGTGATGTCGCCCTCTTTGAGCCGAACGCAGCAGGCCAGACGCGAGCTGGGCTCCAGGCCCCAGGCGTTGTCCAGTTGATCGTTCTCGTCGTCGTCGGGCTCATCCAGCGATGTCAAGCCCGAGCGGATCAGGACATGGCAGGTGGCACAGGCTGCCACCATGTCGCACGCATGCTCGATGGCCACGTCGTGCTTGAGCAGGGCCTCACACAGGGAGGTGCCTTTCTTCACGTCAAACTGCTTGCCCTCGGGGCACAACTCGTGATGGGGAAGGATCGTGACCTGAGGCATGGCAATGCACCGCTAACAATGTTCAATCAACTGATCGATTCGAGCACGCGGCCCGACAAGGCCTTGCGGATGCTCGCGTCCATGCGCCTTGCCGCAAAGCTGGTCGTGGCGGCGTTGAGAGCCTGGCAGGCGGTCTTCACGGCATCGGTGTCGGCTTCAGTTTCCAGTCGCTCGGCCACCAGGTTCATGGCATCGTGGATGTGCTGGCGCTCCACGGGCGAGAGCAGCGCCGGGCCGTCTTCGGCCAGCGCGGCCTCGGTGGCGTCCAGCAGACGGCGCGCGTCGATCTGGGCTTCACGCAGCATGCGCAACTGCATGTCGGCTTGCGCGCGGCCCACGCTGTCGACCAGCATCTGGGCGATCTGGTCATCGCTCAGGCCGTAGCTGGGTTTGACCTGGATGTGGGCCTGTATGCCTGTGGTTTGCTCGCTGGCCGATACCGACAACAGGCCGTCCGCATCGATCTGAAAGGTCACGCGGATGCGCGCCGCACCGGCCACCATGGGCGGGATGCCCCGCAACTCGAAGCGCGCCAGCGAGCGGCAGTCGCTCACGGCTTCGCGCTCGCCTTGCACCACGTGGAAGGACATGGCGGTCTGGCCATCTTTGAAGGTGGTGAAGTCTTGCGCACGTGAGGTGGGCAGGGTGGAGTTGCGTGGGATGATTTTTTCGACCAGGCCGCCCATGGTTTCCATGCCCAGTGAAAGCGGGCACACATCGAGCAGCAGCCATTCGCCATCGGCGCCGGCATTGCCCACCAGCATGTCGGCTTGCATCGCAGCACCCAGGGCCACCACTTCATCGGGGTTGAGATCGGTCAGGGGCGGCTTGCCGAAGTAGTCGGCCACGGCATCGCGCGCCACGGGCATGCGGGTGGAACCGCCCACCATCACCACGCCGTCGATCTCGTCCACAGCCAGTTTCGCGTCCTTGATCGCGCGGCGGGTGGCCAGGAGTGTCTTCTGCACGAGCTTGAGCGTGCACTGTGCAAACACCTCGCGGGTGACGGTCACGCCCGCCACGTCCACAGCATCGAAGCTGGACAAGGCCTCCTTGCCGGCGCGGGCCGAGGTGAGCAGGTGCTGCTGTTCACCGGGGCTGAGGGCAGACCAGGTCTGGCCTTGTTGCTCCGCCAGCCAGTGGGCCAGTGCTCGGTCGAAGTCGTCGCCGCCAAGCGCCGAGTCACCGCCCGTGGCCAGCACCTCGAACACGCCGCGCGTCAGGCGCAGGATGGAGATGTCGAAGGTGCCGCCGCCCAAGTCGTACACAGCAAACGTGCCCTCGGCAGCTTTGTCCAGGCCGTAGGCGATCGCGGCGGCCGTGGGCTCGTTGAGCAGGCGCAGCACGTGCAAGCCGGCCAGGCGTGCGGCGTCCTTGGTGGCCTGGCGCTGGGCGTCGTCGAAATAGGCCGGCACGGTGATCACGACGCCGGTGAGCTCGCCGCCCATCGAGGCTTCGGCGCGGGCCTTCAAGGCGCGCAGGATGTCGGCCGAGACCTCCACGGGGCTCTTCACGCCGGCCACCGTGTCAATCGAGACCATGCCAGGCCCGTCAAGCAGCTTGTAGGGCGGCGCACCGGCCTTGAGTACATCGGCCATGGCGCGGCCCATGAGGCGCTTGACCGAGGCGATGGTGTTGAGCGGGTCCTGCGTCTGCAAGGCCAAGGCGCGGTGGCCCACTTCGGGTGGCGCTTCGGTGGCATCGCCTTCATCGCCCGTGCTGGCCCGGTAGTGCACCACCGAGGGCACGAGCACCTGGCCGGCCTCGTCGGCCAGTGTGCGCGGCATGGCACTTTGCACCGTGGCAATCAGCGAGTTGGTGGTACCCAGGTCGATACCCGCGGCCAGCCGGTGCTGGTGGGGGGCCGCGCTTTGGCCTGGTTCGGCAATCTGAAGCAGCGCCATGATGGGCCTCTCAACTCAATGTGCAAGCAAGGTTCAAGGGAGCGATCAGACCGCGAAGCTCTCGCCGCAGCCGCATTCGGCCTTGGAGTTCGGGTTGTTGAACTTGAAGCCTTCGTTGAGGCCCTCCTTGACGAAGTCCAGCTGCGTGCCATCCAGAAAGGGCAGGCTTTTGGCATCGACCAGCAGCTTCAGGCCCTGGGTCTCGAACGTCACGTCTTCGGGGGCGGCCTCGTCGGCGAACTCCAGCGCGTAGGACAAGCCGGAGCAGCCGCTGGTCTTCACAGCCAGCCTCAGGCCGACGCCTTTGCCGCGCTTGAGCAAGGATTTCTGCAAGTGGCGGGCCGCCGCCTCGGTCATCGTGATCGTCATGAGCCACCTCACATCGAGAAGGAACTGCCGCAGCCACAGGTGGTCTGCGCATTGGGGTTGTGGATGACGAAGCGAGAGCCTTCGAGGCCGTCTTCGTAGTCGATGTCGGCACCCACCAGGTATTGCAGGCTCATGGCGTCCACGACCATGGTCACGCCGTCCCTGTCGATGCGGGTGTCGTCGTCGTTGAGCTGGTCGTCAAAGGCAAAGCCATATTGAAAGCCCGAGCAACCGCCACCGGTCACATACAGACGCAGCTTGAGGTTGGGGTTGCCTTCTTCGGCAATCAGCTCGCTGACCTTGGCGGCTGCGGCGGCGCTGAAGTTCAGTGGCGTGGGGGGTGGCATGTCGCTGCCAATCGAGGAGGTCAAGGTGCTCGGTTCCATCATGTTGCTCCAGGCTCAGTGGGATGAGGTTGGGGTGAGTTGGTGTCAGTTCGGCGCGCACACAGGCTGGTCGGCCAAGGTACTGGTGCCGCGGCCTTGTGCCTGCTTGTTCTGGTAGTCCGCCACGGCAGCCTTGATGGCGTCTTCGGCCAGGATGGAGCAGTGGATCTTCACGGGCGGCAAGGCCAGCTCTTCGGCGATCTGTGTGTTCTTGATGGACAGTGCTTCGTCGAGTGTCTTGCCCCGCACCCATTCAGTGACCAGCGAGCTCGATGCGATGGCCGAGCCGCAGCCATAGGTCTTGAAGCGCGCGTCTTCAATGACACCCGTGGCGGGGTTGACCTTGATCTGCAGCTTCATGACATCACCGCAGGCGGGTGCGCCGACCATGCCTGTGGCCACGCCTTCGTCATCGGCTGAAAATGAACCAACGTTGCGTGGGTTCTCGTAGTGGTCAATCACCTTGTCGCTGTAGGCCATGTTGAATCTCCAAAGGTCAGTTAGCGAGGGCGGGGCCAGCGCCGGGTCGCCCCAAGCGTCCGGCCCCGCGCCCCCGTGGGGGGTGGCTGCGGTGGCCCGCAGCCGGGGGCGCACCTAGTGCGCGGCCCATTGAATGCTGTCGAGGTCGACGCCGGCTTGGACCATGTCCCACAGCGGGCTCATGTCGCGCAGCTTGCTGACGACGTCCGTCACGCGGGCGATGGTGAAGTCGATCTCTTCGAGGGTGGTGTAGCGGCCGATGGTGAAGCGCACCGAGCTGTGGGCGAGTTCGTCGCTGCGACCCATGGCGCGCAGCACATAGCTGGGCTCTAGGCTGGCCGAGGTGCAGGCCGAGCCTGACGACACCGCGATGTCCTTCATGCCCATCAGCAGCGACTCACCTTCCACGTAGTTGAAGCTGACGTTGAGGTGGTTGGGCGTGCGGCTGTCGAGTTCACCATTGAGGTGAACATGGTCGAGTTGCGACAGGCCATTCCACAGGTGGTCACGCAGCGTGCGGATGCGTTCTAGCTCGACACCCATCTCCTTGGCGGAGAGGTGGAAGGCCTCGCCCATGCCAACGATCTGGTGGGTGGGCAGCGTGCCCGAGCGCATGCCGCGTTCGTGTCCGCCGCCATGCATCTGGGCTTCGATGCGGATGCGGGGCTTGCGGCGCACATACAGCGCGCCAATGCCCTTGGGGCCATAGCTCTTGTGGGCCGACATCGACATCAGGTCGATGGGCAGGGTGCTCAGATCGATGTGCACCTTGCCCGTGGCCTGGGCCGCGTCCACATGGAAGATCACGCCCTGGCTGCGGCAGATGTCACCCAGTGCACGCACGTCCTGGATCACGCCCGTTTCGTTGTTGACGAACATGACCGACGCCAGCACGGTGTCGGGGCGCAGGGCGGCCTTGAACTGGTCGATGTCGAGCAGGCCGTTGTCCATCACGGGCAGCACCGTGATCTCCCAGCCTTCGCGCTCCAGTTCACGCATGGTGTCGAGCACGGCCTTGTGTTCCGTGGCTACGGTGACGAGGTGCCTGCCTTTGGACTGGTAGAACTGGGCAGCGCCTTTGATGGCGAGGTTGTTGCTCTCGGTGGCACCGGAGGTCCATACGATTTCACGCGGGTCGGCGCCGATGAGCAGGGCCACTTGCTCGCGGGCCAGCTCGACCGCTTCTTCCGCTGCCCAGCCATAGGCGTGTGAACGGCTGGCCGGGTTGCCAAAGCGTTCGCTCAGATACGGGATCATCTTGGCCACGACCCGTGGGTCAACGGGCGTTGTCGCTGCGTAGTCCAGGTAGACAGGACGGTTGGGCGGCACGATCAGCATCATGAAGGCTCCTTGTTCGATGCGGTCTGGTGACCGGGGGCGCTGATGAGGCCATTGCAAAGGCGATGCCAACGCTGACGAATTCTTTAAGTTGTTGATTTCCTTTGACAAAGCTCAAAGTGACCCTGGGCCTGGTAGTGAATTGCTTCGCACAAGCCCATGTGGCTTTTGTCGGGTTTGTTTGCTGCTCAGGGCGCAGTGGGCATGAGGATCAAGGAGCGTGGCGCAAGGGCATTGATCTTGCAAAAGAGTCGGGCAGTGTGATTGCGAGGAGTGGCCATGCCGATCTATGAGTACCACTGTCCGGCTTGTGACAAGCGCTTTGAGTTGCTGGTGCGCAGCAGCACGGTGCCAGCTTGTCCACAGTGCGGGTCGACCGTGGTCGACAAGTGTGTGAGTGCACCGCAGCCACCGGGCAAGAGTGCGGGGATCATCAAGCGGGCTCGGGCGAGGGCTGCAGCTGAGGGGCACTTCAGCAACTTCAGCCAGGGAGAGCGGAACAAGTTATTGCCTTAGCCGCGCCACTGCATCTTGAACCAATCAGGATGCTGTTGCCGATACACCCTCAGCCACATCATGAAAGCCGGTGTCAAGGCGCGCGAACCGAACACCATGGCCTCGTCCAAGTCAGGCCCCGCAGAGCCCGCCAAGGCCTTGCCCACTGAGGCCATGCCGATCCAGTCGACCTCCGGCATTGCCTGGCGCATCTCCGAAGGCAGTGCCGCGGCCGCTTCCAGCATCAGCCGCATCTGCCGTCTCACCTCCTGACGCGTCAGACGCGAAGCCAGCAATTCGGTGTCTTGCAGGCCCTCCACCAGCGTGAGCACGGCCACGCCAGATTCCTCCATGGTCTTGAACAAGGCAGCGGCATACATGGTGATGAGAGGGGACCTTGACGATGCATCAATCAATGTGTGGCGGGGGAGCGGGTGTGCAGCAGGTCATTCGTGGCCCACGCAAACTCCATCCAGGCTGCGGCCAGATCAGCCGTGATGGCGCGCAGGTAGTCGCCGCTGGGGTGGTGCTCGTCTTCGAAGTTCGACAAGGCACACGAAGCCGCATTGAAGGCCAGGGCCTCGTCCACCAGTGATTTGCTGAAGCCTGAAAACGCCCTCAACACCTTGGGTGTGAACTCGTCCTGCTCGGGTTCGGCTGGCGGCGGCACATACACGTCCAGCCGAGCGAGCTGTTCCAGGGCGCGCGTGTAGGTTTGCTCCACGGCCGCCAGCACGGCCCTTTGCGTGACGCGATCTCGGTCCTGGCGTGACAGCATCTGGTTGAGGTGCTGACGGTATCGCGGCATGGCTTGCGAGCGCTCGTTCGCCACCCACTCATGGAAGCGTGACAAGGCCTCGTCGAGTCCGCCGGCACCCAGGGGGCCGATGTGGCGGATGGGCCTGAGGAAATCGGTGAGGCGTGCGGCGGATTCGAGCGCCCCTTCCATGTGGCCTGCGGCCTGCCGTGCGGTTTCGGTGCCTCCGAAGAACAGGCGCCCACCCCAGTGAGGGCGGCGCAGGAGCGGGTCGGACTGGGGCGGGAAGGATGATGGGTCGTGCCGGTCGAGCTCGCTGCAGGTCCATGGGTCTTGCGCCCAATCTTTGCTCACGATCTCGTCGACCTGAGCTTGCGGGCCGTACAACTGCGCGAACTGGCTACTCACCAGCATGGGCATACTGCGGGCGAACTGAGGCCTGGCATCGGGTGCGATGGCATGAAAGCCCGCCAGCGCAGCACCCTGTTCGTCGCTGGCATCCCAGAGCTCGCGCAGCACGGCCTGCGCATGGCTGACAAAGGCGCTGCCCGAGTAGCCCTTCTCGAGCCAGAAGGGGCGTGCATAGCGTGCAAAGGACTTGGCCTCGCAGGCCATCCAGGTGGAGACCTGGCTCATGGCGTCCACGGTGGCATCGGGCAGTTCGGGCTGGAATCGGATGTGTTGCAGCATCAGCCTGGGTGGCATGGCCAGCACCACGCGCTTGGCGCGCACGGCCACGGCGTGGATGAGCGATGTCGAGTCGGGCTCTGCGGCGGCCACGTGCAGTTCGACATGGGTGCCGCAGTCGATCAGGGACAAGACGCGGTGCCCCGGCTTGACCGTTTCGGCTGGCAGGGCGGCCATCAGGGCTTCGACCAGCGTGTAGGCGCCGCCCGAGAGTCGGCGTGCGCCGCCGTGGATGCCGGTGGTGGGCATGACCTCGGCGGGCTTGCTGGCATCGGCCAGATGGAGAACCTGGCCTGCGTCGGGTTGCTCGAAATGATGCAGTCCCAGCGCGTCGATGAGGTTGGCCACGCGCGGCTCAGTTTCGGGCCAGAACCAGCTGGCACCCAGGTCGACCGTCGCACCACCGGCGCTGTCCACATCGCTGAGGATGCGGCCGCCCGCTCGCTCTCGTGCCTCATACACGGTCACGCTCAAACCTTCGGCCAGCAGTGACTTGGCCAATGCCAGACCAGTCAGGCCGGCACCTACGATGGCAACGTCGATCATGGTGTGTCTCCCAGGCTGACAGCCGTCAGCGAAGACGGCTCAAGCACGGTGCTGTTGGCGTCAGACGAAGCTCAGCAGTTCGACCGTCACGGGCTCTTCACCCAGCGTGGCCTGGCAGGCCAGACGCGACTTGGAGCCCACGCCGACGATGGTGTCGAGCTTCTCGTTCTCGGTGCGCTGGATCTTGGACAGGCTCTTGCGGCCTTCCTGGATGAAGACATGGCAGGCGCCGCACTGGGCCTTGCCTTCGCATTTGCTCATGATGGCCGCGCCTGCAGCCTTGATGGCGGCCAGCAGATTGGTGCCAGGGGCGGCTTCAGCCGTGATGCCGGCGGGGAGGATGGTGAGGGTGGTCATGGTGGTGCTTCTCCGTTGGGGTCAAAAGGCGGTGTCGTTATGGGGACATCGTGCGGGTCAGGCCGAGCACAGCAGGGCTGCGACTTCGGCCAATGGCAGGTCAATGCGTGAGACCTGGTTTTCTTCGAGGAAGCGCGCCTCCATGCGCGTGGGTTCATGGGGCAGCACAGCCCAATGGCGGTTGCTGGAGCGCTTGATGATCTGGCGCGCGAAGCTGCGCGTGAGCTGGTCGTTGAAGCGGCAGCCCAGGAACAGGAAGCTGCGGCCCTGACGCAGGGACTGCACCTCCGTCGGGATGGGCGTCTGGATGTCGATCTCGGTGAGCACTTCCACGTAGTCAGAGTCCGACACCAGGTAGTTGCTGGCCGGGGCATGACCACCGATGGGGCGGTACACCAGCGACTTCCAAGCTGGCGAGCAGCTCTCTGCCAGCTGACCTTGTGCGTCGTAGAAGGCTGTCCAGGTGCCGAAATGTTCTGACTGCGACAGCCCTTGCACCTGTCCCCAGTCGCTCGCAGCACGGTGTTGGGAAAAGGCCGAGACCAGGGTGTCGTCGTACCAGCTCTCCACCACCAGGGGGGGCGCCAGCTTGGCGATCCATTCATGCAGGGCACTGGGCTTTGGCACCTTGTTGAAGGCCTCGTCCATCTGCTTGACCAGGCTCTTGCGGTGTTTGAAGTTCTCAATGTATTGCGCAGCCTGCGTGAGGCGGTTGCGGATCTTGTGCGGCACGGTCGCCTTCGCCGTGAGCAAGGCGACCAGGGCCTCAGGTGTGGCAGGCACGGGCGCATCGGGTACCAGGTCCAACAGACCCGGACCCAGATAGGGAACGACCTTGCCTTCTTGCAGGCTTTGGCGCACGGCGGCAAGCCAGTCGACCTGGGTGGCCGTGGCGGTGGAGGGCGTATCAACGGCGGACATGGTCTCTTCCTTCGGGTCTCATCAATAAATGGCTGCGCCCGCACCCACGTTCAGGGAGGCATCCTTGAGCGTCTTGACGATGTACTTGACCTCGTCCTCGTCCAGGTGCGTGTGGAAGGGCAGGGTCAGGGAGCGGTCGGCGATGCGTTCGGTGTTGGGCAAGAGGCCCCGATGCCAGCCGGCACGCTGGTAATGGAACTGCTGGTGCAGGGGGACGCAGTAGATGGCCGATTCAACCGAGTTGGACTCCATGTCCTCGATGATCTGGTTGCGTGCACTGCCCGTGAAGCGTTTGCCCAGGTGGATCTTGTAGAGCATCCAGTGCACTTCGTCGATGTGGTCGGCCAGATAAGGCGGCTTGATGCCTTCGAAGGTCTGCATCTCCTTGTGGTACCAGCCCTCGACCTGCTTGCGCTTCATCAGGATCTCGTCGATGCGGCGCAGCTGGGCCAGGCCCAATGCGGCGTCCAGGTCGCTCATGCTGGCCTGCCAGGGCACGCGGCTGCCCACCGACACCGATGTGCGGTCGCTGATGCGACGCTCGCGCAGGTAGCCCAGCTCACTGGCAATGGTCGGGTCATCGGTGAGCACCATGCCGCCCTGGCCGCAGCACAAGGCAGAGGGCTGGGAGAAGTCGAAGATGGCCACGTCGCCAAAGCTGCCCGTGAGCCGGCCTTGATAGCGCGAGCCCACGGCTTCCGTGCTGTCTTCGATCAGCTTGAGCTGATAGCGGTCGGCCAGTTCACGCAGGGCCTTCCAGTCGGCTGGATGCCCATTGATGTTGCTGGCCAGGATGGCCTTGGTACGAGGGGTGGCCTTCTCGGCGGCCTTCACGGGGTCGATGCAGCCGGACCAGTAGTCAATATCGACCAGGATGGGCGTGGCGCCGACGATGGTGATGGCGTGCGCGATCTGGTGCCAGGCGTAGGCGGCGGTGAGCACCTCATCGCCCGGACCAATGCCCAGGACCTTGAGCGACAGGCACAGCCCCAAGGTGCCACTGCCCACGGCGGCGGCGTGGGCACGACCCACATAGGCGGCCATGGCCTGCTCGAACGCCAACACATTCGGCCCTGCGGAAAGCTGGTTGCTGCGCAGGGTCAGCACCGTGGCCTCCAATTCATCGGTGGTGATGTCGGGGTCCGATAGATAGAGCCAGTCGCCCTGGTCTTCTTCGGTGCTCACATCGGCTTCGGTCTGCGGGTCCATGAGCGGTCGTCCTTCTTCAGTTTTGGGTCAGCACGAAGGCCGAGGCTTGCTGGGGCTCGCTGGTGACGTGCCAGCAATGGCCATCGGTGGACATGAGGTAGAGCGCGCGGTTGGCACCTGTCTGGGCCACGGGCTGCTCGCCGCGCATGTCGAAGGCGTCCAGCACCAGGGCACGCAAGGGCGCAAAGCGCTCGCGGATGCGGGCGGCGGCGGCGCGCACGGATTCCGACTCACCCAGGATGGACGCGGCTTCGGCGATTTGTGCTGTTGTGATGGCCATGGCGCGCTCCAAGCTCAGACTTCCTCGCCCGAGGTCAGGCGCTTGGCCTCGACGGTGATGGGCAACCTGGTGTCGTCGGCCATCTCGGGCAGGGCCAGTTGCCAGCCGTTGGCCAGGGTGACGGTGCCGCCCCACATGGCCGGTTTTTCCATCTGGGTGATGGGCTCTTCGAGGTCCTTCTTGGGAACGTAGACAGACAGGATGCCGTCGGCGCCCTTGCGGATCATGATCTTCATGCAAAAACTCCAGTGGGTTGATCTATCGGGGGCGCGTGTTCGGCCATGAGGGGAGCGAGCTCCAGCGGCAGGCGTTCGAGCACGGTCTGGATCTGCTGGGCGGTGTTGTGGGTGGACAGGCTGAAGCGCACCGCGCACAGCGCCTCTTCACGCGTCACGCCCATGGCCATCAACACGGGAGAGGGCTCGTTGCCCGAGGCCGAGCAGGCGGCACCCGATGAGGCCATGACGCCCATGCGATCAAGGCGGTTGAGCACCACATCGGCGTGCACATGGCCGAATCGCACATAGACGGTGTTGGGGAGGCGTGGTGCATGGCCTGCAAAGACCACGGTGCCTGGCAGCGCGGCCTTGAGACCCTGTTCCAGGGTGTCGCGCTGATGGGCCTGCTGCCTGGTTTGCGTCAGCCATTGCGCTGGCGACAAGTTGAGCCTTTCAGCGGCGGCCCCCATGCCCAGGATGCCGGGCAGGTTCTCGGTACCACCACGGCGAGCACGCTCCTGCGTTCCCATGAACAGCGCGGGCCAGTTCAGGCCTTGACGCACGATCAAAGCGCCGACGCCCTTGGGGCCGTGGAACTTGTGAGCCGACAGCGAGACCAGATCTGCCCCCGACTTGCCAAAGTCAAAGGGCAGCTTGCCGATCAACTGGGTGGCGTCCACGTGCAGCAGGGCGCCGCGTTCATGGGCCAGACGCGCCAGCTCGCCGATGGGCATGAGCACGCCGGTTTCATTGTTGGCTGCCATCACGGACACCAGCGACACGTCCGAGGTGATCAGGGCGTTTGCCTGAGCCATGTTCAGCGTGCCATCGGCGTTCAGGCCGATCCAGCTGACGTCTACCTGTTGGCGCTCCTTGAGGTGCCGCGCCAGCTTCTGCACGCCTGCATGCTCGCCAGCACTGAGCACCAGGCCCTGGCGGCTGTTGAAGCCGACGGCACCGCGAAGCGCCATGTGGTTGGCTTCAGTGGCCCCGCTGGTGAACACCACCTCGGCCGGTTTGCAGCTGAGCATCTTGGCCACCTGCGCACGGGCCATGGCCAGTGCCTGCCGCGCTTCCTGGCCCATGGCGTGTGAGGATGAGGCATTGGCCCACGTTTGGCGCAAGGCCAGGGCCATGGCGCCCACCACGCCTGTTGACGGCTCGGTCGTGGCGTTGTTGTCCAGGTAGATCCAGTCTGGGTTCATGGGGGTCTTTCAGGGCCAGAACACACGCATCGTGTCGACGCAGATCTCATCGAGCAGGGGCTGCAGATGCCGCGATTCATCGTGCAGGACCCAGCGCTCATGGACGTGGTCCTTGAAGTACAAGGACCAGGCGCCTTCCGTGGGCTCGACCCAGGCAATGTCGATCACGCCGCCGGTCGGGTCGACGTTGCGGGAGCAGCAAGGGCTCTTGATCACCCAGCCGCCTTCGTCCGCGCGCTCAACATGAGGTTGAACGTAGCGGTAGCGCACACGCTGACGCAAGGCGCGCACGATGCGCACCCGGTCCATCTCATGGACCATGGCCGGGCCATGTTGAGGGGTGTGCGCAAGGTAGGTCATGGCGTGGCGCTCGGTGAGTGCTCGCCATCCGGCAGGAGGCGTCGCTGCCCGCGGGCCTCGGCAGCCAGCTGGCTGAGCTCCATGCTCAACATGATTTCTTCCTCGACGCAGCCGATCACCAGGCCATCGAAGTCCACCATGTAGACCGGCTGGTTGGCCTCTTCGTGGTGGCCGACCTGGACGATCTCGCCTTCGCAGCCCAGCTCCACCAGCACGGCGTCATCGGGCTGATCGGGGTAGGTGCCGTCGTTGAGCAGATCAACCAGGGCAACGACTTTCTGTCCCCATTGGTACTGCGGTTCGCGGGGTTCGATCATCATGATGTGTCCTTGTGTCTAGCGAAGTGTCTTGAGCGCTTCGGCCTTGTCGCCAAGCTGTGCCAGGATGTCCTCAGGGATGTTGTCCAGCGTCATAAGCTCCTTGGCGCGCATGCCGACGCGGTAGCCGTGCTCGGTGAACTCGACGGCATAGATGTAGAACTGCTGCAAGAAGGTGCCGATGGACACCACATAGCCGACGTCACCCTTCTTGACCAGCACCTCACCGATGTCCCTGCCATTGAAGGTGCCGTCGTTGCGGATGGTCGATCGGGCCACCACGCGCTCGCCGTAGTGAAAGCGCGGTGGATCGGCCACCTCGATGGCATGGTCATCGTCACGGGCGATGTCAACCATGTTGTGCTCCAGCTTGGTTCAGGCGCTGCAGCACGGCGGCGCGGACTTCGCTGTCCTCGTCATGCCGCATGCGCTGCAGGAGATCGGGGGCCGCACGCTGGGCCACTTCCCAACGCACGATGAGGTCTTCGTCTGATGCCAGGCGCTCCAGCAGGCCGGCGGGCAGCCGTTGGGCCACGATGCGCCGCACTTCAGCTGCCTCGTCAGACACCATGCGCAGCAAAGTCGGCATCTCGACGCGCTGCGCTACTTCCTGACGCACCACCGACTCGGGATCGGAGACGAGTACCGGCAGCAGTGCCAAGGTCAGGCGGCGCGCGACCCACTGGCGCACGCCATAGTCGGTGTCGCGGACCATGGCCGGGAGCTTGTCCGTGTCCAGACGCTGGGCCACGCGGATGCGTACTTCGCGATGCGGGTCGCCGATCAGTTTTTGAAGCGCACGCTGCGGCAGGCGCAAGGCCAGTTGCAGGCGCACGGTTTCGTCGGGGTCGTCGATCATGCCCGGGAGGTTGAATACTTCGGTGTAGCGGGCCGCGATGGCGCGCACCTCGAAGTAGGGATGCTGCAACTGGGCCTTGGCGAGCTCGGGGTGCCAGCGGAAGAAGCGGTCGATGCGGCGGGCGTAGCCATCCTGCATGCAGGCATGGCCGATCTCGCAGCCGCCGCTGGCCTTGAGGTACTGATAGGCACAGGCTTGGCAGGAGGCTTGCGTGATCGGCTGGCCCAGCCAATCCACGGCGACGATGTCGCCCGCTGGCGCGCGAGCCCGGACGGAGTGGCCGGCCATCATGTCGTCCCCCAGCCGCGATGCGGCATGCGGCCTTGAGAGAGGGCTTGGCGGTCGTAGTCGAGCGCATCGTCTGCATCGTCCTCAGCGTCATGCGCTTCGGCGCGCGCCAGCACCACCGAGAGCACGGCGCCGCCCACGCGATCCTGCGGATCCAGCCGTTGCAGCTCCGTGAGGGCTGCGCGACCGACTTCGATGTCGCCCAGCCTCAGGTTCAGGTAGGCGAACCCTTTGAGCGTGAACAGGTAGAAGCGCACGGCGGCATCAAAGCGCGCCTGCTCATCGGTGATGGGAGGCAGGTCCGCCGCCACCGGGTCTGGATGGCCCGGTACCAGCGCCCCGCGTGCGATACCCAGTGCCTCGCGTGCCACCTCGCGAGCTTCACGCAGGCGGTGGCCATAGAAATGGAAGCGGTACAGCGCGATCAAGGTGGCAGGATGATGCGGGGCCATGGCCCGGGCTTGCAGCAGAAAGGGCTCAGCCTTGGCACGGTCCTGGCGAACCAGGCCGGCCTGGGCGATGAGTGCTTCAGCCTGAGCAGGCAGGCCCAAGCCCAGCACGGTGCTGTCAAAGCCCATGCCGTCCAGCATGCGCTCGCCGGACATGCTGGCGCTGCCGGTCGAGGAGTCTGCTTGGGTGCGCATGCTGGTCCTGCCTGTCAAGCCTATGCCGGATGCATCAGGCCGTGGTTCGCGGCGCGGACGACACCTTGATCGAGCCGATCTCGATCTTGGCCAGGGTCGGGGCTGAACTGGTCGTGTCGCCGCTGCTGCTGCACGCGCAAGGCGCCGCATTCGGGTTCACGAAGGTCAGGCCGGACTTGGTCGGGGTGTCGGCAAAATCGACGATCACGCCATCCAGCAGCAGACGCGTCTCGGCCGGCAGGAAGACCTTGATGCCATTGACATCGGCCACCTCGTCACCGGGGGCGGGTTGCGCCTCCACCGTGAACTCAGAGCTGTAGCCTGAGCAGCCACCCGCAGTCACGATGAGGCGAAAGCCCGCCGAGGCCGGCATGCCGGAGAACTTCACCATGCGCCGAATGAACTTCTCGGCAGCGGGGGACACGGTCCAGTTTGGAAGCATGATCGTCGTCCCTTCCGCTCAAGCCTGGATGATGCAGCCGTCGACCGGGCAGACCGACACGCACTGTGGCGCGTCGAACTGGCCTTCGCATTCGGTGCACAGGTCGGGGTTGATCTTGAAGACGCCACCCTTTTCACTGATGGCGACGTTGGGGCACTCGGGTTCGCACGCGGAGCAGCCGGTGCAAGTGGAGGCGATGATTTTCAGGGCCATGATGTTCTCCTTCAGGGCGGTTGGAATCAAGCTGCTTCGGACGTGAAAGCACCTTGGCGGATCGAGGCATCACCACGCGATTGGTGCGTGATCTCGCCCCGGGCGATGCGGCCGGTGTAGTCGGCAAACCAGCCGAGCGCGGCCTTCTCGATGAACTCGTGGGCGTACTGGTCAACAGGCTCGATGCCGGCGGACTTGAGTTCGTCGCGCGGGCAGGCACCGATCTTGGCGACCAGCACGGCATGGCAGTCGTTGATGGCGCGGACGATCGAGGGCAGTTGCTCGTCTTCGCCATAGCCGCCCTGGCAGTAGAGGTCCACGCGGCGGTGGCCGACGAACAGGGCCTCTTGCGCCGAGACTTCGAAGATCTGGAACTCGGTGGCGTGGCCGAAGTGCAGGTTCACGCGGCCATGGCCTTCGGTGGCGACGGCCACGAGCACCTTCAGGCTCGGGTCGACCTCGGCCAGTTGCGCCTTGGCTTCGTCCAGGGCCGATACCTTGGCGGCGTGCTGGGCCTGGCGTTCGACCTCGACCTTGTCCTGGTACTGCTTGCGCTTGTCGAGGTCGTAGACGACTTCCATCTCCTCGATCTTGTCGAGCGTGAACTCCTCGCTGCGGTCTTCGCCCAGCAGGCCCACGGCGTCGGCCCGGCACTGGCGGCAGTGGCGCATCAGGTTGGCACCGCCGGCACAGGCGTCCTGCACGGCCTTGAGCTCCTGCGCGGTCGGGCCACGCTGGCCATTGAGGCCGAAGTAGGTGCCGTGCTCGGCCTCCGAGATCAGCGGCATGATGTTGTGCAGGAAGGCGCCGCGCTTCTTGACCTCGCGGTTCACTTCGATCAGATGCTCGTCATTGATGCCCGGGATCAGCACCGAGTTGATCTTGGTGAGCACGCCACGGGCCGTGAGCATCTCCAGGCCCAGCATCTGGCGCTCATGCAGGATCTTGGCGGCCTCATAGCCGGTGACACGCTTGTGATCCCAGAAGATCCATGGGTAGATTTTCTCGCCCACGGCCGGGTCCACCATGTTGATGGTGATGGTCACGTGGTCGATGTTGTACTTGCAGATCTCGTCGACTTGATCGGGCAAGGCCAGGCCATTGGTGGACAGGCACAGCTTGATGTCAGGCGCCTGTTCATGGAGCATGCGCATCGTGTCGAAGGTCTTCTTGGGGTTGGCGAGAGAATCGCCAGGGCCGGCGATACCCAGCACCGTCATCTGCGGGATCTCGCTGGCCACCGCCAGCACCTTCTTGACGGCCTGGTCTGGCGTGAGCTTTTGCGAGACCACGCCTGGGCGCGACTCGTTGGAGCAGTCGTACTTGCGATTGCAGTAGTTGCACTGGATGTTGCAGGCAGGGGCCACGGCCACGTGCATGCGGGCATAGTGATGGTGGGCCTCTTCCGAATAGCAGGGGTGGTTCTTGACCTTGTCCCAGATCTCGGGCGGCATGTCGTCCGGGCCGCCCGATGTGCCACAACTGGCCTTGCCCTCGCCGCCGGAGGTGCCGCAGCCACCGCCTGGTTCAGGGACGTCGGAACCCAAGGGGCGGATCTGCCCGATGCTGATGAAGGCCTTGGAGGCCAGAGATGCTGATGCGTCCATGTGCATTCCCCGTGAATAGGCCAATATGGGCCTGAGCTGATGGGCCTTTTGCCAATTCCGTGCCACCTTTGGCAGCATGGAAAATCAAGCACTTAGCGTGGATTGACCCTCTTGCCATCGGGTCTGTGAAAGCTTTGGAACAGGCCTTGTCGCGCCTGGCTGTCAGGTCTCAGACAAAGATGACAGCGCTGCTGCCTGGGGATAGGCGTGCGCGAGCAAGCCTGGCTGGCACGCCACTTGCGCTGCTGTCCATGAGTGGGAAGGAGCACGTCATGGCACCGATGCTGGATGAAGAAGTGGATGACCTGGCGGCCTTGCTGGTCGAACATGCGAGCCACCCGGGGATTCTGGCCACGCATCTGGCACGCGCGATTGCCATGGCCGCCATGGGCCCCAACCACCTGTGGGAGGACCTGGGTCTGGGTAGCAGGGACCAGCTCAATGCGCTCATGCAAGAGCACTTCACAGCGCTCAAGACACGGAATGTGCAGAACATGCGCTGGAAGAAGTTCTTCTACCGAACGCTGTGTGAGCGAGCCGACATCCTCATCTGCAAATCACCGCATTGCGAGCAGTGCGAAGACAAACCCAAGTGCTTCGAGCCTGAATGAACCATGGCGGCACTTGGCCGCCTTGATGCCTTAGAACTTGCGCACCTCGATGTCGTGCTTTTGCAAGGCGTAGCCCATCTGGCGGGGCGTGATGTTCAACAGGCGGGCCGCCTTGGCCTGTACCCAGCCGCACTTCTCCATCGCCCAGATGAGCCGCTCGCGCTCGCCATCTGGCTTGTCGCCGTCCTTGTGAAGGACCGTAGTCAGGTCGTCGCCATCTGCGTCGGCATGACTGCCCGATTCGCTTCGAGAAGCCGGCGCTCGACTGGGTACTTCCGTGATGGGAATGGGCACGGGTTTGCCGGGCCTGACGGCGTCTTCACGCTCGATGAAATGCAAGACCTGGGTCAGACAGCGGTTGTCGTGGCAGGGGAAGCTCAGGTCCGTGAGGTCATCGCTCATGGCCATGGTGGCCGTTCGCTCCACGCAATTCTCCAGCTCGCGCACATTGCCGGGCCAGTAGCAGCTGGTGAGCACCTTCATCGCACGCGGCGTGACCTTGACCTTACGGCTGTTCTCCTTATTGAAGCGGCTCAGGAAGTGCTCGACCATCAAGGGGATGTCTTCACGGCGCTCACGCAGTGGTGGCAGGAAGATGCTGACGACGTTGATGCGGTAGTAGAGGTCGGCGCGGAACTCGCCCGCCGCCACCATCTTCTCCAGGTTGCGGTTGGTGGCCAGCACCATGCGCACATCGACCTTGATGGGTCCAGACCCGCCCACACGCTCGAACTCGCGCTCTTGCAGCACGCGCAGCAGCTTGGCCTGGAAGGACGCGGAGATGTCGCCGATCTCATCGAGGAAGAGCGTGCCGCCATGGGCCATCTCGAAGCGCCCCTTGCGTGTGCCGACGGCGCCCGTGAAGGCGCCCTTTTCATGGCCGAACAGCTCGGACTCCAGCAGCGACTCGGTCAGCGCCGCACAGTTCACGCGCACGAAGGGTGCGTCCTTGCGCGGAGACAGATTGTGGATGGCGCGCGCGATCACCTCTTTGCCCGTGCCGCTTTCGCCGCGCAACAGCACGGTCGTCTTGGTGGGTGCGGCCTGGTGAACTTCGCCGAAAACCTGCTGCATGCGCGGCGAGGCGCCAATGGCCATGTCCAGCTGATAGTGGGGCTTCAAGGCTTTAGATAGGCGCCGCGCTTCTTCGTACAAGCGACCCTGCTCCGCGCTCACGCCACGGTGCAGCAACAGGTTCTGTCCCATCAGCGTGGCCACCATGGACAGCAATCGCAGGTCTTCGTCGAAGACACTGGTGTGCCGGGTAACCGCGCGGTCCATGGTCAACAGACCCAGCGTGCGGCGATCAGCCTTGATGGGCGTGACGATGTAGGCGATCGTCTCATCAGGCGATTGATCGACGGCGCCTGTGCGGTTGAGAAACAGGGGCTCTCCCGCGATATCAGGCACCACGGCGGCCACGCCCGTTGTGAAGACCTTGCCGACCACGCCTTCACCTACTTCGAAATTCAGGTTGGCGGACTCGTCCTTGGACAGCCCCACGGCACACATGCCGCACAGCTTGCCCTCCTCCGTCTGCAAGATGACCGCGCCTCGGCGCCATCCCATCATCGAGACGAGCACATTGAGGGCTTCTCTGAAGGTCTTGTGAACGTCGAGTGATGAACCCAGGATCTTGCTGACCTGGTAGATGGTCATCAGTTCAATGCTTGCGCGTTCGTGGTGCATGCTAACCATAAGATGAGCCTCTCGTCATGGCTTGGTGCGGCCGTTGCTCAGCACACCCCGATATGGTTCAGCTTTTGACCGAAAGCGGCGGTGCAGCACGAGCTTCGGGCTCGGTGCCTGATGTGGAGCAAGAAATAAACCTGACGGAGATGCTCCGGTTTGCCAGCCAATCCATGCTGATGGATTTGTTTTAAATCAAAACGGACTCGGCTTGTCTGGTGCATGCAGCGTGGCTGCTGTCGAGGAACTTGTCGAAGAAGATCTGGTCTCTGGCGAGGCCATGGTGTGTGAGCACATCCACGCAGGCATCGATCATCGGGGGCGGGCCACACAGATAGGCTTGGTGGTCCGCCAGATGCGTGCCCAGGATGGCAGGCAGGTTAGTGGGGATGAGACCGCGACGCCCAGGCCAGGCGCTGTCGGCAGGCTCGTCGGACAGGATGGGGATGAACTCGAAGCGGCCGGACCAGTTGCGACGGATCTCATCGATGGCATCGAGTGCATACAGATCCCGCTGGCTGCGCGCACCGAACAGCAAGGTCAACGCGCGCTGGGCCTGCTTGTCTGCGATGGCCTGCTCCAGCATGGCCTTGATGGGCGCCAGGCCGCTGCCACCGGCGATGCACACGATGGGACCGTGGCCGGGGCGCAGCCCGAAGTCGCCATAAGGCCCGCTCAGATCCAGCATCTGGCCAGGCGCGGCTTGTGCGAACAGCCATTCGGTGAAGATGCCTCCCGGCACCTTGCGGATGTAGAAATCCAACTCCGATGAGGGCGCCTCATCCCTTGGTGAGGATGCAAAGGAGTAGCTGCGACCTCGAGCGCTTGCGCCAGCCACCTCGTCAGGGATGGCGAAGGCCGCGTACTGGCCCGCCGAGTAGCGCAGGGGCGCCTGTGGGGCCAGGCGCAAATGCACGACGTCATGCGTCAGCGGAGCCACCGACAGGATACGTGCCCGCGTTGTCACCAAAGGGTGTTGCGTGACGCCCGCCCGCAATGCCACCTCGATGCACACGTCGGACCGGGGCAGGCTCTGGCAGGCCAGGATGTAGTTTTGCCGGAGCTCATCGGCCGAGAGCAGGTAGCTCTTGTCAGTGAGCTCCTTGACCTGTCCAGAAACCAGCTTGCATTTGCATTCGCCGCAACCACCCACGCGGCAGTTGTGCGGAAAGGCCAGACCATGGTTCAAGGCGGTCTGCAACAGGCTGTCGTTGGCCGAAGCCGTGAAGGACAACGCCGGTGAATTGATTTGCAGCTTGAACGAAGGAGGGGAGCGGCGAAAGAAGCGGTCAAACATGGCACACCCTCAAGCCAGCTTGGCCTGTGCGATCTTCAGTCCCTTCATGCCACTGTCGCGGCTGTCCTGCTGCGCGATGCGGCGTTCGGCCGCCGACGCGTGGCGCTCATCCCAGTCATTGAGCGCGGGCGTCATCAGGTACTTGAACAAGGGGGGTACCAAGGCGATCAGCAGCATGCCCAGATAGCCCGCCGGCAGCATGGGTGCATTGGGGTAGGCATTGAGTGTCCAGTAAGGTGCCTCGCCCTGGGCATGGTGGTGGGAGTGGCGCGCCAGGCTGTAGAGCACATTGGTGCTGCCCCAGTGGTTCGAGTTCCACGAGTGGCGAGGCTGCACCGGCTCACCGGGTACGCGCACCAGGCCATAGTGCTCGAAGTAGTTGGTGATCTCCAGATACTGCTTGCCAACAAAGGCCAGCAGCGCCCAGAAGCCCACGCCGGCCCAGCCGGCCATGAAGTAGGCCACCACGAACAGGCTCAGGTTTTCGATGTTGCCTCGCAGGAAGGGGCTTGCGAAGGGGTTCCACACCGACTTGCCCAGCTTGGCCAGGCGCGCCTTCTCGAGCTGGTAGGCGTGCACGTAGCTCATGATGGTCGAGCGCACGGTGAACTGGTAGAAGCTCTCACCCCGGCGAGCCGTGGCCGGGTCGGCGGGGGTGGCCACGCGCACGTGGTGACCGTAGACGTGCTCGATGGCGAAGCTCGTGTCGCACGTGAAAGCCAGCATCCATCGTCCCATGAAGAGGTCGAATGGCTTGCCGGTCCGGTGCGTCAGCTCATGGCCCGTGACCGTGCCACCCACGGCATTCATCAGGCCCACGGAGAAGATGCAGCCGGCCCACATGCCCCAGTGCGTGGTGCGCTCGCGGGCTGCGAACAGGTCCACGCCGACATGGTCTTTGACCCAGGCACCAAAGCCCAGCATGTCGCCGGAGCTGAACATCCACAGCACCATGAAGTTCAGCACGGTCAGCAAGGGCAGGATCGTGTAGAGCGGCAGGTTCAGCAGGAAGGCATTCTGGTAGCGGGGCGGCGCCGAGACATCGCGAGGCATGAAGATGTCGGCCGACAGGAACACCGTCAGCACGAAGGCCCAGGGGGCCCACATCCACCAGCCGCCATGCGCGACCCCCCACATCATGAGCACGGACAAACCTGGCATCAGCCAGCCTTTGAGGTATTTGGACATCACGGGTCTCCTGTCAACAATGGTGTGACCGGGACTCTAAGGATTGGGTAGAAATGCGTTCTGATCTGCGCAAGGCGGCGATCAGATGCGGCGTCTTGCGATGCTCATCAGGTGATTCGCAAGGATGCTGAGTTGTGATGGCCTCCAATCGCTTGCGCTAATTTGTTTTGGGCATCTGGGTGCCCTTATCGTCAAGGTGGCGTTGCAATTGGGCGATATGGTTTGCCGGGTATCGAGCGGCTCGGGGCAAACAAATCGCGGCACGCTTCACGGCAACTTGAAGAGGTCCGTTTTACTGGCTTGATATTTCACGAGCGATCAACGATAAATGAAAGTGTGCCCACGTATTTGGCCTCCCGCTTGAAACCGCTTGCCGCAGACTGTTGAGCAAGCCACCGGCACAAGGGTGTGAAGACTGCACGTTCGAGGCTGCGTGCGGAATGCCTATGCGTTGAGAAGATGAAATCTGATAAGCGTCAGCGCGCGTTCAAAAGGGGGCGCGGGGTGTTGCCCATGCGGCAGCATATGGCCCATAGAAACAGGAGTCTGCAAGACTTTGCCCTGCTGGATGACATCACCAGCGATACCGTGACGCGCTATGGACGCGATCTCCGGCGCACCTATGTCAATGCCGCGATGGCCCGGATGATGGGGCAAGCCGAGCATGAACTCGTGGGCGCCACTCCAAGCGATACGCGACCCACCCAAGCGGCGCAGACCTATGAGGTTTTTTTACGCCAGGTTTTTAAAGAGGGCCGTGAGCGCAATTGCATTTACCGATGGACTGATAAATGGGGGCGTTTGCGGACCAGCCATATTCAGGTCATCCCCGAGGCGGATGAACAAGGCCAGGTGGTGAGCCTGCTGGCCATTGGCCGAGATGCCACCCATTGGCACGCGGCCATGCGCCATCTTGAACTGGCCCGGCATGCCGCTGCCATCTGCACCTGGGAGGTGGACTTCTGCGAACAGCCGCCCACGGTCGATGTCCAGGGTGGCGGCATTTTTGGTCTGAGGGTGGCTGCACCCGGATGGCCCGATTTCATCGGCCATGTGCCTTCTTGCCAGCGCCGGGCTTGCTACCGAAAGGTGCTGCGTGCCGCGGCCAAACGGCAAGCCAGCGTCGAGTTCGAGCATGTGGTCACGCACGCAGATGGCTCGCGGCACGAGACCTACAGCTGGGTGCAGATCGAGTATGACCAGCACGGCGGCATCGGGTAGTTGCTGGGTGTCACGCAGGATGTGTCGGCGCACAAGCGCCTGCTGCGCCAGACCCATGAACTGGAGAACTACGATTCGTTGACGAGGCTGCCCAACCGCGCTTTTCTGTATCGCTGGTTGACTGCGACTACCGAGCGTGCGCAGGAGGAAGACAGCGTCGGCCTGATCATCATTGATCTGGATCATTTCCAGCGCATCAATGATTCGCTGGGCCACCGGCGGGGCGATCAGCTGCTGTCGGAAGTCGCCAACCGCTTAAAGACATCGCTGCATGACAGAGGCCTGGTGGCCCGGCTGGGGGCCGATGAGTTCGCGGTGGTCATCAGTGACATGCGCAGCCCGGCTGATCTTCAAGCGGTGAGCGAAGGGATCAAGACAGCCCTGTCCGAGCCCTTCTTCCTGGACAAGACGCCGGTGATGGTGAATTTCAGCGCGGGGGTGTCGCTCTACCCGAGCGATGGGCAATTGGTCGAGGAGCTGGTGACCCATGCCGATGCCGCGCTGAACCATGCCAAGTCCCTGGGGCGCAACAACATCCAGTTCTATGCGCGCCGGCTGACGGAGAAGGCACAGGAACGTCTGCAAGTGGCCACTGACCTGAGGCAGGGCGTTGGTCGTGACGAGTTCGTGCTCTTCTACCAACCCAAGGTGCGGCTGGAGGATGGGGCCATCATCGGTACCGAGGCCCTGATGCGATGGCGTCATCCCAGCAAGGGCCTGATGGCGCCGGATCGCTTCATCGGCGTCGCAGAAGAAACCGGTTTGATCATCCCCATGGGGGCGGCGGCCTTGAGGATGGCCTGCGCCAATGCGGTTCGCTGGAACTGCCTGCGGCACGACACGCCTTTGAAGGTGGCGGTCAACCTGTCACCCCGGCAGTTCCAGGGCGAGAACCTCGTGGGCACGGTCAAGGCGCTGCTGGCCGAAAGTGGCTGCCAGCCGCAATGGATCGAGCTGGAGATCACAGAGGGCCTGCTGCTGGATGACAGCCCGCTGATCCTTGCTCAACTCAATGAGCTGCATGATCTGGGCGTCACGATCGCCATCGACGATTTCGGGACGGGCTACTCGGCGCTGTCCTACCTGACGCGCTTCCCCATCGATACCTTGAAGGTGGACCGCTCCTTCGTGCGGGACCTGGGGCACAAGGCGCAGTCCGCGGTGCTGGCCAAGGCCATCGTCGCCCTGGGGCAGAGCCTGCAGATGGAAGTGGTGGCCGAAGGCGTGGAGACCGCCACCCAGCGAGATCACTTGCTGGCCTTCTCTTGCAAGCTGGCACAGGGCTATATGTATGGCAAGCCCATGCCCGAGGACGAGTTCACCGCCTTGCTGGCCCGCCATGCGCAGCCCTCCCTCCAGAAAGAGCATCCCCATGAAGAAGATATTGCTGGTTGACGACTCGTCGTCCTTGCGCATCGCGGTGCGCCAAGCCCTGACCGAGGCGGGCTATGAGGTGGTCGAGGCCGAAGATGGCCAACACGCCTTGTCACTGCTGGACGGCCGGCGGTTTCACCTCATCATCACCGACATCAACATGCCAAAGATCGACGGCTTCACGCTGATCGACGTGATGAAGAAATTCCCCGCCTACCGCTACACGCCGGTGGTGATCATCAGCACCATCGACAGCGAGCACAAGATCGACCGTGGCCAGGATATGGGCGCCAATGCCTGGGTCGTCAAGCCCTTCGAGCCCGCGCAGTTGATCGAGCTGGTGGGCAAGCTGCTGCCTTTGTGAGTGCGCCCTTCACAGGGTGGGTATACCCTCGTGATTCGGGCTTGACCTATATCGGGCGTGTGAAGTAATACACATTAACTATTGTGCGCCCCCAATTCATGGGGTAGCGCTTTCCCGGGCATTGTATAAACAGTGACATTAAATGGAATGCTACGGGGGATAACATGTCTTCACGTTGATGCGTTGAGTGAATATTAATATTCATCGCATCGAATTCACCTCATAACTGAATACTGGAGATGAATCGTGAAGGGTAATATGTTGTTCAATATCCCGTTCCATCGGTCCCGCCTGTTTCGCCATGCCGTGCTGACGCTGGGGGCCGCCGTGCTGTCCATCTGCGCGCATGCCCAGTCGAGCGATTATCAACGGGGCCCAGACCCCACGACAGCGGCCCTGGAAGCCAGCGCCGGCCCGTTTACTGTTGCCACGGCAACCATTTCCGCCCCGGTCAGTTACGGTGGCGGCACGGTGTATTACCCCACGGCCGACGGCCCATTTGGCGTGGTGACCTTCAGCCCCGGTTTTGTCAATACCGAGGCGGCCAATAAGTGGTGGGGCCCCAGACTGGCCTCCCACGGTTTTGTGGTGATCATGATCAACACGCTCACGCCGTTTGATTTGCCTGGCCTGCGCGGCAAGGAGTTGCTGGCCTCGCTCAAGGACGTGATCGCCCGCTCACAGAACAAGAGCACGCCCTACTACGGCAAGATCGACCCTAACCGCCGCGCGGTGATGGGGCACTCCATGGGCGGCGGCGGCACGCTCTCGGCATCGGCCAGCGACAGCACGCTCAAGGCTGCCATTCCCCTGGCGCCCTGGTCCACGGCGACGGACTGGAGCAAGGACACCGTGCCCACGCTGATCATGACCGGCCAGAGCGATGTTGTGGCGCCGCCAGCGACCATGGGCTCGGTGTTTTACGCCAGCCTGCCGGCCACCGTCGACAAGGCCTATATGGAAATGAAGGGGGCGGACCATTTCTTCCCCAATAATCTGGGGCCTGCCGCCATGAAACCCGTGATGGGTAAATATGCCGTGTCCTGGCTGAAATTGTTTGTTGATAACGATCGCCGGTATAGCCAGTTTCTGTGCGGTGCCTTGCATGATGCAGATCTGAGTTCGTCCTCCACGCAGATTTCCAGCTACAAAGAAAATTGTCCATATTGATGTGTGAAGGTGGCCGCCCAGAGGGAGGGCTGGGCGGCATGGCGGCAGGTGTATGTTGCAGTTCGAAAATGTGCTGATGAGTGATGCTTGGTTTGCGGATCTGCCCGACCAGGTGCGGCAGGCGCTGTCCGACCAGGCACGGCTGTGCCGCCTGCGTGATGGCGAGGCCTTGTATGCCCGGGGCGAGGCCTTCGATGGCCTGTATTGCCTGGTGGAAGGGTCGATCCGGATCTCGTGCAGCACGGTCGATGGCAGTGTCGGGATCCTTGCCTTCATCGAACCCTCTCAATGGTTTGGCGAGGTAGGCTTGTTCGACCGGCGCTCACGTGCCCACGATGCCATCGCGGAAGGGCCATGCCAGGTCTTGCATCTGCCTGGGCAGGTGCTCGATACCTTGCTGGCGAATGACCCGGGCATGTGGCAGCACTTTGGCCTGCTGATGGCGAACAAGATGCGTCAGGTCTTCGTCGGTCTGGAAGCCTATGCGCTGATGCCCAGCTATGTCTGGGTGGCGCGGCGCCTGCTGATGATCGCCCGCCAGAGCGGCAAGGTGGACCCTGCGCAGGAAAGCAACGTCATCATCCCGGTGTCTCAGGACCAGTTGGCCCAGATGCTGTGCAAGACGCGCCAGACCACCAACAAGATCTTGCGCAAGCTGGAAGCGGACAAGGTGCTGCGCTGCGGCTATCGCCATATCGAGATCCTCGACTGGGACGGGCTGTGGCAGGCGGCCGAGCTGCATCGGATGTGATCCGAGCCGGCGCAATGTGTCTCAGGGCAGCGCATCAATCGTCTGCTTGATCCACCGATACGCTTGCCTCAGCAGTGGCGCCTTGCCATCGTTGGGGCGGAAGACGAAGTAGGCCTGCATGGGCAGATCAAAGGGCGGCACCACGAGTTGCAGGCGCTCGGTGCCGAGCAGCTTGCCGCTGGACGGCGCCACGAAGAGGGCGACACCCAGGCCCTGCTCGGCAGCCTTCAGCGCGGCCAGGTCCGAGTCGAGCATCAGGTCGCCCTTGCGCTCCAGCTTGGGCAACTGGGCGTATTGCGCCACCAAGTCCCAGTCGGCGTGTGAGTGCCGCGGGTGGATCAGGGTGTGGTGCTTCAAATCGGCGGGCGAGCGGATGGGGTGGCGTTGCAGCAGGGCGGGCGAGGCCACGATGGCCGCCTGGCAGGCACACAGCGGCAGTGCGTCAAGCCCAGGCCAGTTGCCATTGCCCAGGCGTATGGCGGCGTCCACGGCCTCGTGCTCGAAATCGACGTAGGCCATGCTGGCTTCCAGGCGGATGTCCACATTCGGGAAGGCCGCCTGGAATTCACCCAGGCGTGGAATCAACAGCTCATAGGCCACGAAGGGCGACACGCTCATGCGTAGCACCGGGCGGGTGTAGCGGTGCAGGAGGTCGGCATGCCCTTCGCGGTAGGTGCTCAAGGTCTGGCGCACGACCTGGGCGAAGGCGGTGCCCGCTTCGGTGAGTTCCACGCGCCGTGTCAGGCGGCGAAACAGCGGCATGCCCAGATGGCCTTCGAGCTGCTTGATCTGCTGGCTGATTGCGGCCGTGGTGAGGTGCAGTTCGGCGGCGGCCTTGCTGAAGCTCAGCAGGCGCGATGCGGCGTCGAAGGCGGGCAGGAGCTGAAGTGGCGGCGGCTTGGCGGACATGCGGATCAGCGGTTCCGGCGTGAGGGCCGGGCTGAGGGCATTATGGGCCGCTTGGCGTTTCATCCCGTCATGGCGGGGTGAGCCTGGGTCATGCGCGTGATGGTCTGCGCCAGGGACGCCGGTTGGCTCAAGGGCGCCCAGTGCGCCGCATCCACCTGGCTGCTGGTGAAGTGCTGAACCCATGCGGCGCAACCTTCAAATACGCGGGGCGGCAGAAAGGGATCACGCGACGCAATCAAGGCATGAACCGGGATGGTGGTTTGAACGGGCTGGCGTGGCCGCAGCGCTTGTTGCAGCAGGTTGGCCCGGTAGATGCCCAGATAGCGGATGGCGTCGTCGGTGGTGCCGGCTGGCGGCACGATCTGCAGGCCTTCGAAGCGCCGCATGAAGACGCCGAACATCTTCAGAGCCAGGCCGGATCGCCACATGAGTTCGGGGAGGATGGGCAGTGTGAAGAAGCTCATCAGGCCATTGCTGATCAGTGCCTGGTGCAGCAGTTGAGCCAGCCGCTTCGGCGTGGGCCGACGCAGGCGATCACGCATCCACAGGCCCACCTGGTTGAGGCTGGGGGCCATGGTCGTGAACGAGGCGATGCGGCCGTGGGCACGTGGGTCGAAGAGCGCGTCCCAGCCATACAGCGCGCCCCAGTCATGCCCGACCAGATGCACTTTTTGATCGGGGCTGAGCGCGTCGATGACCGCGTACAGGTCGTCGATCAAGGGGGCATAGTGGTAGTGGCGTGTGCCCTGGATCGGCGAGGATGCGCCGCAGCCGCGCATGTCGTAGGCGATGACGCGGCAGTGCGGGGCAAGCAGCGAGGCCACCTTGTCCCAAAAGAGCGCGCGGTCGGGGAAGCCATGCAGGAGCAGCACGGTTTCACGGGGTTGATCGACCGAGGGGCGCTGACCCCAGGTGTAGGCCGCGAGCTGCACGCCCGGCTGTGAGGCGATGAGGTGATCGGGCTGATGATGTGGGTATTGCATGGTCAGCCGTGCTCCCTGCCGGCCTGGCCGAAGATGGCGTAAAACATGGCGCCCACCATGAGCACCATGCTGCTGCCGGCAGCGAGCACATAGCCTTGGCCTTGCGCGATGTAGTCGGGCGGGATGGGCAGCCACTGCAATGCCCAGACGTTGACCAAGGTGAGGGCATAGAAGGGGAGCAAGCTCAGCAGGAAGACCAGGCACTCCTTCATCATTCCCAGGTGGCGCCGACCCAGGGCCAGACCGAAAGCCGTGGCAAAGCCCAGCACCAGCAGGCCACCGGTGGTCAGCAGCGCACCGCCAGACAGCCATTGCCGATCGGCGGCCAAGCCCATGTCCCAGCCCAGCCGGGTGGCGCTCAGGCCGGCCATCGTGGCCGAGGCCCAGACCACCACGGCCTGGCCCTTGACGGCTTTGTGATCCAAGGCTTGCGCGGGTTGAGCGGGTTGTAGCAGGCGACGCAACAGGTGCAGGCCACCGGTCAGGGCCAGCGCCACGGCCACCGCGAAGGTGATGCGCACAACGGGGTGCGCCGACAAGACCGTATCTTCACGAGAAAGCAAGGCCGCATTGACCAGTTGGTGCGCGCTGAGGCTGCTGCTCAAGCCCGTGCCGTTGACGAGATGACGCAGCAGCACGGCGGCCAACCCGGCGCTCAGCAGGTAGAGCAGCGGAGACAGGGTCTCGAACCACCGCGTGGACAGGCTGGCCAGCGGGGCCATCGGGCGGCGGCTCAGCGTGCGGTGGTACTGCCGATTGGCCAGCATCAGGCTGTAGCCGATCAGCAGGCACTCGGGCAGCATGATGGCCATGGTGACCAGGCTGAGCGTTTCCTGATCGATGTGGGGAAACAGCCAGGCCAGCGCCACCCAGTTCAAGCGCAGCATGGGCGCCACCAGCATGCAGGCGAAGGACAGGGCCATGAAGCCCATGTGTTCGTGGATGCGCTTTTGACGCAGAGCGCGCACGGCCATGAACACCGACAGCAAGGCCAAGGAACCGAACATCCACAAGGCCACCCAGGCCGTGAGCTGGGTGTAGAGCCTATGCGGCGGCGTGACACCGAGGTAGGCGAAGGCCAGCAGCACGGAGATCGGCACGGTGAGCACATAGATGCCGCCGATCAGGCGGTGCAGCCGCATGAAGCGTTGGCGGAATGCCGGCCAGAACTGCCAGCCGCCCAACAACATGCAGGCGACCCCGGTGAAGATGTGTGCCGCGAGCAGCACCTGATTGAGCCGGGGCATCTGGGCCAGGTACAGGCCATGTTCGACCAGCTTGGAGTCCACGAAGCGGCGCGCGTCTGGCGAGCCCTTGGTCAAGGTCGCCAGCTCGGGGCTGTAGCGGGCGATGTTGTCCAGGCTGGCGGACTCACGCAGCAACTTGGCCTGACGGATGGCTTCCTGCTGGATCTCCTGCGCATCGTGCGCCTTCAGCGGTGCGAGGTAACGCGTGCTGCCTTCGCGCAAGGCCAGCCAGCCTGTGAAGGACATCGCCAAGGCGATCAGCACGATGTGAAATTGGGTCCACCAGCGATGTGAGGCGCCCGGCAGGGTGGATGTGGATGGTGTAGACATGGCGTGACTCTAGAAGCGACGCGCCATTGCTGACAAACTATGATTGCTTGCCAGCGCTTAAGTGCTGCTTAACGGTCGGGCATGGCCCTTGCGTCAGGCTCGGCCAAGCCCTTTCAAAGACCCGCACATGAACCCCATCGACCAGGACGCTGCTTCTTCAGGTGACCCTTATCAGCGCCTCAGGCAGGACATCCGCCTACTGGGCCGGGTCCTGGGCGACACCGTCCGCGCCCAGCATGGCGAGGCCACCTATGAACTGGTCGACCAGATCCGCCGGCATTCGGTGCGCTTTCGGCGTGAGCACGACCAGGCTGCACGACAGGCACTGGAGTCCACGCTGGACAGCCTGTCGCGCGAGCAGATGCTGCAGGTCATCCGCTCCTTCAACTACTTCTCGCTGCTGGCCAACATCGCCGAGGACCAGCACCAGATCCGCCTGCAGCGCGAAGCTGCCTTGAGCGGTCAGGCTGCGGCCGAGGGCACATTGCCTCATGCCCTGGACCGCTTCGCCGTCGAGGGCCTCAAGCCCGAGCAAGTGCTGGAAACCATCGGCCATGCCCAGATTGCACCCGTGCTCACCGCCCACCCCACCGAGGTGCGCCGCCACAGCATCCTGCACGAGCAAATGCAGCTGGCACGCCTGCTGCGCGAGCGCGACATGACGCAGCAGACGCCACAGGAAACGGCGGAATCAGACGAAGAACTGCGCCGCATTGTGCTGACCTTGTGGCAGACCCGCCTGCTGCGTCCCACCAAGCTGTCGGTGCTCGACGAGGTGGCCAACAGCCTGGAGACCCACGAGCGGACCTTCCTGGGCCAGGTACCTCACTTGTATGCCCAGCTTGAAGACCGTCTGCGCGCCGATCTGCAGCGCAGCCGCTCGCCCCTGGCCGATGAGCTGGAGTTGCCCAACTTCCTGCATGTGGCCAGCTGGATTGGCGGGGACCGCGATGGCAACCCCTTTGTGACCGCGCCGGTGCTGGAGGCGACCTTGCGCCTGCAGGCCGAGTGTGCGCTGCGTTATTACTTGTCCGAGCTCAATGAGCTGGGGCTGGAGCTGTCGATCTCGGCCTTGCTGGCCACGCCGTCCGAAGCTTTGCTGGCGCTGGCCCAGCGCTCGCCCGATCAATCGCAACACCGCCAGGACGAGCCTTACCGACGGGCCATCAGCGGCCTGTATGCGCGCCTGGCCGCCACGTATCAGAACCTGATCGGGCGCAAGCCTGCGCGGCCTTCTTTGGGTGAAGCACTGGCCTATGCATCGGCCGCCGAGCTGCTGGCCGACTTGAACGTGATCCACCGCTCGCTCAAGGCCAATGGCTCGGCGGCCTTGACCCGCGGGCGTTTGCGCCTGCTGCGTCGTGCGGTACAGGTGTTCGGCTTCAGCCTGGCACCGCTGGATCTGCGCCAGAACGCCGATGTGCACGAGCAGGTGATCGCTGATCTCTTGCAGGCCGTGGAGCCGGGCTTTGACTACCTTGCTCTGGATGAGGCCCAGCGCGTGGAGCGCCTGCTGACGGAGTTGCAGACCGCCAGGCCGCTGTACTCGCCGCACATTGACTACAGCGAGCTCAGCCAGGGCGAGCTGGCCATTTTCCAGCAGGCCAAACGCGCGCATGAGGGCTATGGCTCGCAGTCCGTGGCGCAGTGCATCATCAGCAAGGCGGCCAGCGTATCGGACATGCTGGAGGTGGCGGTGCTGCTCAAGGAGGCCGGCCTGCTCAAGACGCCGCAAGCCGAGCGGGAGGGTGAGGAAGCAGGCACCTTGGCGCTCAACATCGTGCCCCTGTTCGAGACCATTGGGGACCTGCGCGCCGCGCCCGGCATCATGAACGCGCTGCTGTCGCAGCCGCTGTACCGCAGTCTGCTCAAGAGCCGGGGCGATGTGCAGGAGGTCATGCTGGGTTACTCCGATTCCAACAAGGACGGCGGCTTCCTCACATCAGGCTGGGAGCTGTACAAGGCCGAGATCGGGCTGGTCGAGGTGTTCGCCCGCCATGGTGTGCGGCTGCGCCTGTTCCACGGCCGGGGCGGTTCGGTGGGGCGTGGCGGTGGGCCCAGCTACCAAGCCATCCTGGCGCAACCGCCGGGTGCCGTGCAGGGCCAGTTGCGTCTGACCGAGCAGGGCGAGGTGATCGCCGCCAAGTACGGCCAGCCCGAGACGGGGCGCCACAACCTGGAGGTGCTGGTGGCCGCCACGCTCACGGCCAGCCTGCTGCCGCCCAACCGCGATGTGCCTACCGAATACCTCGACGTGATGGAGGAGCTGTCTGCCACGGCCTTCGCGGCCTACCGCAACCTGGTCTACGAGACGCCGGGCTTCGAGGGCTTCTTCTGGGAGTCCACCGTCATCGCCGAGATCGCGCACCTCAACATCGGCAGCCGGCCGGCTTCACGCAAGAAGTCCACGGCCATTGACGATCTGCGCGCCATTCCCTGGGTGTTCAGCTGGGCGCAATGCCGGGTGATGCTGCCGGGCTGGTATGGCTTTGGCAGCGCCATCGAAGCCTATGTGCAAAAGCACGGCGAGGCGGGCCAGCAGCGCCTGCAGGCCATGCACGCGCATTGGCCTTATCTGTCCAGCCTGCTGTCCAATATGGACATGGTGCTGGCCAAGTCCGACATGGCCATTGCCTCGCGCTACGCGGCCCTGGTCAGCGACAAGGCCTTGAGCAAGGCCATCTTCGGTCGCATCCGTGCCGAGCATGAACTGACCGTGCGCCATCTGTTGATGATGACGGGGCAGACCACGCTGCTGGAGCGGCATCCCGAGTTGCAGCACCACATCGATGACCGCCACCCCTATCTGGACCCGCTCAACCACTTGCAGGTGACCTTGCTGGAGAGCTTTCGCCAACGGCAATTGCGCGATGAAGAGCCCGATGAGCGCATCCAGCGCGGCATCCACCTGACGATCAACGGTCTGGCGCAGGGGCTGCGCAACAGCGGTTGATGGACTGGGCCCAAGCGGGGCTCAGATCAGGCCGATGTCCACGGGCTTGACACCGGAGAAGACCTTGTCGAGCGCGCTGGGTGACAGGCCGTATTGCCGCCGCAAGAGCCCGGCCATCACGGCGCGGTACTCGTTGAGCACGGGCAGGTCTCGGTTCTGGAACAGGGTTTTGGCCTCGATGGTGGTCTGCTCGCCGGCCACTGTCTTGCCCGCGAGGCCGCCGCCTAGGGCCCAGTACACGCTGCCATGGCCATGGTCGGTGCCTTTGTTGCCGTTCTCGCGCGTGGTGCGGCCAAACTCGCTGATGACCAGCACCGTGGTGCGCCGCCAGGCTTCAGGCCCCATCTCGTCGGCGAAGCCAGCCAGGCCGCTGGCCAATTGCCCCAGGTGCGTGGCCAGATAGCCATCGACCTGGCCCTGGCCCACATGGGTGTCCCAGCCGCCCACGTCCACGAAGCCCAGGGCATAGCGGTCGCGCATCAGCTTGGCCATGCGCCTGGCCTCCTGATCGAAGCCATTGGCCGAGACGGCATTGCGGCTGGCGGCTTCCATCTCATCGGCCATCTCCATGCTGACCTCCTGCCGCACATCGAAGCCCTCGCGCACCTTGGCACCCAAGGGGTGATGGGCATACATGCCAGCCAGCGCCGACTGCATGGGTTTGTCCAGACCCTTGTTGATCTTGCCCTTGAGCGAGGTGTTGGCGATGTCGACCGGGCCACGGAAGATGGTGGGCAACTGGTCGGTGAAAGACATCGCCGACTGCCCAGGCAGCACGGAGGCCAGGCGGTTGAGGAAGCCTGACTGGAAGTCGCGCTGGCCGTTCAGGGCCTGGCCCAGTTCGATGCTGTCTTGCGTTTCGAAGTGGCTGCGCGAGGTGTCGTCCGTGCCGGCAAAGGGGATGAAGCTGAGTTGCCTGGCCTGCAAGAGGTTGCGCAAAGGGGCTTCAACCGCGGGATGCAGGGCCCATTGCTCGGCCAGCGGCATGGCGCCGGGCTTGTCGCCCGTGGCCAGCGGCAGGGCGATGTGGGGGCGGACCTCCTGGTAGAAGCTGGAGGTGCTGGGCACAAGCAGGCTGAGCGCGTCATAGCCGCCGCGCAAAAAGACCAGCAGGAAGCGGGGGCTGGTGGTGTCGTTCGTGGCAGCCAGTACGCGGCTGGACCAGGGCGATACCGCCATGCCGGCGCCAGCCAGCGAGGCCATGGAGAGAAAGCGTCTGCGTTGCATGATGGGTTCCTTCCGGCGCTTGAGGGCTGTGCCTCAGCGGTACATGAACTCGGGCGCCGACAGGTAAAGCGTGTTCCAGTCTTGGGGCGACGCGGTGTTGTCGAGCGCTTGCCGGGTGTCGGCGCGCAGCATGGCCCTTGTGAACTGGTAGTAGCTGGCCCGCGCCAGTTGTGGAAAGCCGGCCTGCTCGGCGCGGCTGCCGTCGTCGGTCTTGAACAGGCCGCCATGGTTGTTGCCGATGGCCCTGGCGATGTCGAAGCGTATGGTCATCTGGCCCGAGCTGGACCAGGCGTCTTCGGTTTGCGGGTAGCCGTCGGGTGTCTGACGGTTGTAGAGGCCTTCGCCAAGCCGGTTGAGCCAGTTCAGCACAGGCTGGGTGTTGAGGATGACCTTGTCGTCGTAAGCGGCCCGCACGGCAGACAGCACATAGTGCATCGGATCCTTGAACTTGCCCGGCTCGGCCTGGGTGAACTCGGGTGCGTACAGCAGGGTCTTCAAGGTCTCGCCGATGTGGCCCTGGGTCGAGATGAAGGTCGCGCTCATGCGCTTGACCAAGGTATCCGGCGGCTGGTCGCTGAGCATGAAGCGGGCGATCTTGCCGCACACGAAGCGGGCGGTGGCGGGGTGGGTGGCCAACTTGTCGAGCACCTCGTCGAGTTCACCGGCACCACGGCGCTTGATGGTGAGGCCCAGCAAGGCTTTGTCATCAAAGTCGTGACGGGCGGGGTTGAACTCGTAGGCGCCATCGTGCACGTACAGGCCGGCCCACTCGCGGCGCAGCTTGGGTATCTTGTCGGTGTGGCGCACGCCATGGCCTGTGAGGACGCGGGCCAGTTCCTGCACGTCCCGCTGTGTGTAGCCGCCGTCCACGCTCAGCGTATGCAGCTCCAGCAACTCGCGGGCGTAGTTCTCGTTGATGTGGTTGGCGGCGTTCTGATCGTTGTCCAGGTAGCGCAGCATGGCCGGGTGGTGGGCCACGGCACCGAGGATGTCGCGGAAGCGGCCCAGCGCATGAGGGCGCAGGGCCTGGTCTTCGTAGTCGCCCAGCATGGCGCGGATGTTGTGCTTGTGCTGGTGCACGTTGAAGTGGTTGAACCAGAACCAGACCATGTGCTCGCGCAACTGCTGCGGCGAGTACAGGGCACGCAAGACATGGCGAGATGCGGCTTCGCGGGCCAGGCGGGTGAGCTCTTTCTGATAGGGCTGCTTGTCATCGGCCTGGCGCATGTCCTCCAGGTCGCCCAGGATGGTGATCAAGGGCTTTTGCGTGATCGTCAGGCCATCGATCTGGCTTTGAGCGGCCGGGGGCAGGGCGGCGGGTGTGGCGTCGGCTGTTTGCTGGGCGATGTAAGCCCCAGGGCCGATCTGGTAGGCGAGGTTCAGCTCTGCATCGCTGGCGCCCCAACTGAGGCGATTGACCAGGCGGTAGAGCCCTGGGTTGTCCAGCGTGAGGTGCGCTGGCTCCCTGGCGATGCCGGCGTGTGGGTTTGCCTGAGCCTGAGCCGGTAGACGGGCGCAGGCGGTCAACAGGCTGCCGGTGCCGGCCAGGGTGGCGGAGAGGGTCAGCAGCGTCTGGCGGCGCGTGAGCCGCAAGGCATGAGGGGCTTGAGCGGGAGGGGCCATGGGTGTCCAACGCATGGGTGCCAGCCCATGTTGACGAACATCACGAGGCGCTTTGTAAAGTTCCGTACTGGCTCAGCGCGCGGCTGATGACAGACGTGCCGATGACAAGTTGCGCCAGACAGCGGCCATGCGCTGTCATGTCAGCGGCCTTGGCGCTGCGATTGCAGCCTGGCCATGTAGAGCAGCAGCAGGCCGCCGAGCAGCATGGCGGCCCATTGCGGCAGCGTGGGGGTGTCGGCTGCGCCGCCGTCCGATGTGACCACGATGGGCACGTTCACGGTGTTATTGGCACTGTTGCTGTCGGGCAGGTCGGATGAGACGCTGGCGGACAGGCTCTGTGTGCCAGTGGTGTTCCACAGCAGGCTCACGATGAGCGTGTTGCTGGCGCCGCTGGCCAGATCGCCCATGGCGCACACGACCTGGCCCGTGTTGCCCTGGCAGCTGAGGTTGCTGTCTTGCAGGCTGACGCCATCTGGCAGGGTGAGCGTCAGCCGCACATTGGTGGCGGTCTGTGGGCCGCTGTTGCTGACGCCGATGGTGTAGCTGACAGGGCTGCCGGTCGTGGGGTTGCTCGGGCCGCTGATGCCGGTCACGGCCAGGTTGGCTTGCGCCGAGGTGTTGAGCGACCAGTGCAAGGCAATGCTGCCTTGCGCGCTATTTACGCCGTCCACGGCGAAGCGGTAGGTGGTGCCGCTGACGGCCTCGAACAGCAGGCCGCTGTTGTGGTTGCTGCTGCCGTCGTCATTGTTCCAGGCGATGGGCTGCAGGGTGGCCACCGTGTTGCCGGTGTAGACGGTCAACAGGGTGTCAAAAGGGCTGCCATGGGTATCGAGGCTGACCTGGCCACTGGCGGGTGCCGTCCAGGTCCACCACACGGTGTGGCCGCTGGCATTGGCGAGAACCAGCGGTTCACCGCTTTCCGTGGTGCCCAGCAAATTGGTGCCACTGGCGCTGCCACTGTTGCCGCTGAGTGTGATGGCCGCGCTGAAGTTGTCGTTGGCCGGGCGCGCAGCGGCTTCCAGATCGAGGCGAGGCTTGGTCAGACCGTTGCGCGCGTCGGTGATCTGGGTGCGCGAGGTCGTCAGGCGGTTGAGTGTCGTGTTCAGGCTGTCGCTGGGGAAGGCGGCGCGCAGCATGGCCACGGCGCCGGCCACATGGGGCGAGGCCTGAGAGGTGCCGCCTTCAGTGATGCCCGCTGCGGTGATCAGCGCGCCCGGTGCCCACAGGGTCATGAAGCTGGCGCTGTCGGAAAAGCACGCGATCTTGTCGGGGGCCGTTGAGTAGTCCGTGCACAGGTTGTTGCCCCAGGTGTAGCCGGTGTTGTAGTTGTCGGCGTAGACGGCACCCACGGACACGATGCCGGGTGTGCAGGCCGGCAGGCCCATGGCGTTGCTGTAGGCATCGTTGCCGGCCGCAGCCACGACGATGATGCCGGCCCCGATGGCGCTGTTGGTGGGTGTGAGATAGGGGTTGCCGCTGCTGCACGCACTGGTGTGCTGGCTGCCATCTCCCAGGCTCATGTTGATGGCGACGATGTTGTAGCTGCTGCGGTGGCTGACGGCCCAGTTCATCGCGCTGATGATGTTGGACGTGGAGGCCAACGTGCCCGAGAACACATTGAGCATGGCGATCTTGGCAGCCGGCGCAACACCCAGCACGATGGCCGACACATTGGTCCCGTGGCTGGTGTCGGTGGTGCCACTGCCAAAGTTGTTTGAGACGGACACCTGACAGGTCGAAGGTGTGCCGGGCGCCGTGCAGCCACCGAAGGCGCTGTTGGTGTAGTCGATGCCGTCATCGAGCACCGCCACGGTGCTGCCCGAACCATCGTAGCCAACGGCGTGGGTGACGGGTTGTGCGATCAAGCTGAAGTTGGCTGGCACGCTCACATGGTGCAGGGCCTTGTTGGCATAGATCGCCTTGATGCGAGGCTGGCTCAACAAGGACTGGAGCGCCGCCGCCGAGTGCACGCGCTTGAAGGCCATGGGCAGGTGACTGTAGTCTTGCAGCAAGGTGATGTCGGCCCTGGCCAGCGCGGTGTCCACCCCCTTCTTGATGGCGGCATAGCGTGTGGCTCGCAGGGTGGTGATGGCCGTGGTCTCGAAGCGGTCCTTGGGCGAGCGTGCGGCGGTCGCTTCCTTGTCGACATCGCTGGCTTCGTATTCCACGATCACATCGACGCTTTGCCCCTGGTTCAGGGCCGTGTTGATGTCATCGGGGACGGCAGCCGCCGCATGGACGGCAGCAGGCAGGCACAGTACCGCGAACCAGGCCATGAACCCGGCCATCATTGGGCGGTTCAGCGGGCGGCGCATCAGCGAGAACAGCACCCGGCACGTGGCGAAGGGCACAGATAAGGAGGCGGACATAAGGGGTGCACAACACGGGCAAAAGCGCAGTCATTGTCCGAAGACCGTGTGACGGTTGTGCCATGCACTGCCCGACACCTGGATCAGGGTGGTGTCACGCGCCTGTCATGCACCTTCCACGAGCGCCTCAGGCATGCGTGGGCGCCGTATAGGCCACTGCCCGGTCGCCCCGGCAAAAGCCATAGAGCCGCACGCCGGTTTCCTGAGCCAGCTCGATGGCCATGGAGGTGGGGGCTGAGACGGCGGCCAGGGTGTCCAGCCCCATGCGTGCGCATTTGCTGACCAGCTCGTAGCTGGCCCGGCTGGAGACCAGCACCATGCCGCGTTGCTTGAGCAGGCGAGCTCGGGCCAGGTGGCCAATGAGCTTGTCGAGCGCATTGTGGCGGCCCACGTCTTCGCGCACGGCCAGCAGCTCGCCCTGCGCATTGGCCCAGGCAGCGGCATGGCAGCCACCGGTGTCGGCTTGCAGGGCCTGGTGTTCGTGCAGGCGCGAGAAGGCTTGCAGGATCCGCTCCGGCTCGATGGGCGCTTGCCGGGCTTCGGTGGGCAGCGGCGGGGGGTGGCTGTCTCGCAAGGCTTGCAGGCTGTCCACGCCGCACAGGCCGCAGCCCGTGCGCCCGTTCAGGCCACGGCGCCGCGCCTGCATCTCGCTGAACGCCCGTGTGCTGATCTGCAGGCGCACCTCCAGGCCTTCGGTGTTGTCGGCGATCTCCAGATCACGGCAGTCATCAAAGTGGGCGATCAGCCCTTCGGACAGGGCAAAGCCCAGTGCAAAGTCTTCAAGGTCGGTGGGGGTGGCCATCATCACGGCGTGTGAGACACCGTTGAAGACCAAGGCCACAGGGCGTTCGCAGATGACCTGATCCCGGGCCCACTCGTGCTGCGCATCCACGTGACGCAGCACGCGGACCTCGCGAGTCGCTGGCACATTGGCGTCCATGATGGGCCGGTGTCTCATGTGGCGGGCCCTGCGATTTCCATTTCACTGGCCGCGAGTGCCACCGGGATGGACTTGGACGTGGGCGTGCGGGCCCGGATCGCGTGGCTGTCCAGCGGCACCAGGGGATTGGTCTCGGGGTAGTAGGCGGCCACGCAGCCTGGAGGGATGGCGTAGTCCACCAGACGGAAGCGTTTGGCACTGCGGCGTTGGCCGTCTTCAGCCCAGCTTTGCAGGTCGACCCACGCGCCTTCAGCCAAACCCAGTGAGGTGCGGTCTTGCGCGTTGATGAACAGCACGCGGCGCTGGCCATAGACGCCCCGGTAGCGGTCGTCCAGCCCGTAAACCGTGGTGTTGTACTGGTCGTGTGCACGGATGGTGGTGAGCGTGAAGACCTGCTCGCCCCAGGCCTGACGGGCGCGGTGCAAGGCCGTGTCCATGGGCACGGGGTGGGGCATGAAGCGGGCCTTGCCTGTGCTGGTCTGCCAGATGCGTTCGCTGGCGGTGTTGCGCAGACGGAATCCTCCGGGGCTGTGGACGCGGCGGTTGAAGTCCTTGAAGTCGTCGAAGACAGCTTCGATGCGGTCACGGATGCGGTCGTAGTCCTCGACCAGCCAGCGCCAGGGTGTGCGGCTGCCGGCCAGCGTGGCTTCGGCCAGGCGGGCCACGACCATGGGCTCCGACAGCAGATGAGGCGAGGCGGGTTCGTTGATGCCGGCCGACAGGTGCACCATGCTCATCGAGTCCTCGACGCTGACGTGCTGCGGGCCGCTGGCTTGACGGTCGATCTCCGTGCGTCCCAGGCAGGGCAGCACCAGGGCTTCGCGGCCATGGACCACGTGGCTGCGGTTGAACTTCGTGGCCACGTGCACGGTCAGCGCGCAGCCTTGCATGGCGGCATGCGTGGCGGCGGTGTCGGGCGTGGCGGCCGCGAAATTGCCGCCCATGCCAAAGAAGACACCGGCGCGCCCATCGCGCATGGCCTCGATGGCGCCGATGGTGTCGAAGCCTTCATGGCGCGGCGGCGAGAACTGGAACACCTCGCCCAGGCGGTCGAGGAAGGCGGCCGAAGGCTTTTCATAGATGCCCATCGTGCGGTCGCCTTGCACATTGCTGTGGCCGCGCACCGGGCACAGGCCGGCGCCGGGCTTGCCGATATGGCCGCGCATCAGCAACAAGTTGGCGATCATCTGCACGGCCGCCACACCGTGGCGGTGCTGGGTGATGCCCATGCCCCAGCAGGCGATGACCTTGTCGGCACGGGCCAGCACGCTGGCGGCGGCACGCATGTGGTCTTCGCTCAGGCCTGACTCGTTGACCAGCAGTGCCCAATCCTCGGCACGCACATCGGCTTCGAAGTCCGCAAACCCACTGGTATGTTCGGCGATGAAGTCCACATCCAGCACGCGAGGCTGGCCTTGCGCCTGCGCGGTGTCGTCCAGCTCGAACAAGCCCTTGCAGATGCCCTTGATGGCGGCGATGTCGCCACCCACGCGCAGCTGGAAATAGTCCGAGGTGATGGGCGTGGCGCTCAGCGAGGCCATCTCCAGCAGGTTCTGCGGGTCGGCAAAGCGCTCCAGCCCGCGTTCGCGCAAGGGGTTGAAGCTCAGGATGCGTGCGCCGCGCCGCGAGGCCGCGTGCAGCTCGCCCAGCATGCGCGGGTGGTTGGTCCCCGGGTTCTGGCCGAAGATCAGGATGGCGTCGGCCAACTGGAAGTCATCGAGCGTGACCGTGCCCTTGCCCACGCCAACACTTTCCTTGAGCCCGACCCCGCTGGGCTCGTGGCACATATTGGAGCAGTCCGGGAAGTTGTTGGTGCCGTACTCGCGCACGAACAACTGATAGAGAAAGGCCGCCTCGTTGCTGGTGCGCCCCGAGGTGTAGAAGATGGCCTGATCGGGCGAGGGCAGGGCCCGCAGGTGCCGTGCGATCAGCGCAAAGGCTTCGTCCCAGCTGATGGCCTGGTAGCGGTCGGCCTCGGCGTTGTAGACCATGGGTTCGGTCAGGCGGCCCATGGCTTCCAGATCGTGGTCGCTCCAGCTGGCCAGTTCGCGCACGGTGTGCTGGCCGATGCGTTCGGGTGTGGCACGTTCGGCCGTGGCTTCGGCGGCCACCGCCTTCACGCCGTTCTCGCAGAACTCGAAGGTGGAGGTGTGCTCGCGGTCTGGCCAGGCACAGCCTGGGCAATCGAAGCCGTCTGGCTGGTTGGCCGACAGCAGGGTGCGCGCCCCCTTGGCCGCGATGCGGTGTTGCAGCAACTGCCTGGCCACACTGCGCAGGGCGCCCCAGCCGCCGGCGGGGGCTTTGTAAACCTCGATCTTGGATTCGCTCACTTCACAACGCTTTCATGACGGCTGCTGCACTGTACGCAGCCTGCATCAGGCTGGCAATATTTGGACCTGCATCAAATGTGAGGAAGTCATGCTGATGTCATCACATGACAGACACAGGTAGAGACCCGCAGCTGTGCTAGGGTCTTGCCATGCGGAACCTGGGCATGCCAAGCACATGAATGATCTGACTGCCGTGACATCCTTCAGCAACCGGACCTTTGACCAGATCGAGGTTGGCGCCAGCGTCAGCGTGGTCCACAGCGTGACCCGCGATGATGTCGAGCTGCTGACGCTGGTGTCGGGCGACGCCCTGGTGCAGGCTGCCGATACGCAGCCAAGTGAATCACGTGAACCGGTCTGCGAAGGCGTCAGTGCCGAGGCGCTGATCCACGGCATCCTCAAGCGCCGCCTGCCCGGGCCTGGCACGGTCATCGTGGCACATCATCTGGATTACGCGGGCCGGGTCAGCATGGGTGACCAACTGCATGCCATGGTCACCGTGGTGGCCAAGGCGCCACCCGATCGTCTCGAGCTGTCTTGCTCGGTCAAGCGCGGGGACACCCTGCTGCTTGACGGTCGCGTCACCGTGATCGCCCCTTCGCACAACCTGACCGTGGACCAGCGCGAGCACCCCACGGTCATCCTGCGCCGCAACGATGTGTTCGGCCGCCTGTTTGCGGATTGCGAGAAGCAGCCGCCCGTGCCTTGCGCGGTGGTGCACCCCTGCGATGCCGATTCACTGGCCGGTGCGCTGGAGGCCGCACGCCATGGCCTGATCGAGCCGGTGCTGGTGGGCCCACGCGCCAAGATCGCGGCCGTGGCCCAGGCCGGGGGATGGGACATCTCGCCTTATCGTCTGGAAGACACCGAACACAGCCATGCGGCAGCCGAGCGTGCCGTGGCCCTGGCGCGCTCGGGCGAGGTGCAGGCGCTCATGAAGGGCAGCCTGCACACCGATGAGCTGATGGGCGCGGTCGTGCCTTCGGCCACGGGCCTGCGCACCGGGCGGCGCATCAGCCATGTCTTCGTGATGGACGTGCCCACCTACCCCCGCATGCTGCTGGTGACCGATGCGGCCGTGAACATCGCGCCCACCATCGTCGACAAGGTCGACATCGTGCAAAACGCCATTGATCTGGCGCATGTGCTGGGTGTGCCTGAGCCGCGCGTGGCCATTCTGGCGGCGGTCGAGACGGTCAATCCCGAGATGCCGGCCACGATCGATGCGGCCATGCTGTGCAAGATGGCCGACCGGGGGCAGATCACCGGTGGCCTCGTCGATGGCCCGCTGGCCTTTGACAACGCCGTGAGCCTGGAGGCTGCGCGAACCAAGCACATCCAGTCGCCCGTGGCGGGGCAGGCCGACATCCTGGTCGTGCCCAATCTGGAAGCGGGCAACATGGTGGCCAAGCAGTTGCAATACCTGGCCGGGGCCGACAGCGCCGGCATCGTGCTGGGCACCCGCGTGCCCATCGTGCTCACCAGCCGGGCTGATTCGGTGCGCACGCGCCTGGCTTCGGCGGCGGTGCTCAAGCTGCTGGCCCACTCGCAAACGCATACACAAACCCATCCGCAAACCCCGCACGTCAAGCCATGACAGACGCCATCGCCGTTATCAACGCAGGCTCATCCAGCCTGAAGTTCTCGGTTTTCACGGCCAAGGCCTTCAAGCCGCTGCTGCACGGTCAGGTCGAAGGCTTGAGCGAGGAGGCGCACCCCGATGCGCCAAGCGCGCATGCCGTGGCCAAGTCTGCCCATGGCGAGGTCTTGCTGGAACACCGCTGGCCGGCGCAGCAGGCCATGGGGCATGAAGCGGCGCTGGGCTATCTGCTGCAGGCGCTGCCGCCGTTTCTGCAAGGACACCATTTGCGCGCCGTGGGGCATCGCATTGTCCATGGCGGTGTGCATTTTCATGAGCCGGTCTTGTTGACCGAAGCGGTGGTGGCCGAGCTGGCTGGTCTGATTTCCCTGGCGCCGCTGCACCAGCCTCACAATCTCTCTCCGGTGCGGGCTTTGGCCAAGCTGGCGCCGCATCTGCCGCAGGTTGCTTGTTTTGATACGGCCTTCCATGCCAGCAACCCGGAAGTGGCCCAGCGCTTTGCCTTGCCGCGCGAACTGCACGAGGCCGGTGTGCGCCGCTATGGCTTCCATGGCCTGTCTTATGAGTACATCGCCTCGCGTTTGCCGCATGTGGATGCGAGCGCCGCCAAGGGCCGCACAGTGGTGATGCACCTGGGCAATGGCGCCAGCATGTGTGCGCTGCTGGCCGGTCGCAGCGTGGCCAGCTCCATGGGTTTTACCGCGCTGGATGGCCTGCCGATGGGCACGCGCTGCGGCAGCATCGACGCAGGTGTGCTGCTGTGGCTGATGGACCAGCGCGGCCTGAACGCCCGCCAGATCGAGCACCTGCTCTACAGCGAGTCCGGTTTGCTGGGGGTCTCTGGCCTGTCCTCGGACATGCGCACGCTGCTGGCCAGCGACAGCGAGGCGGCCAGGCAGGCCATCGAGTTATACGTTTACCGGATCTGCCGCGAGCTGGGTTCCATGGCGGCGGCCTTGGGGGGCCTTGATGCCATTGTGTTCACGGCGGGGATCGGCGAGCACGCTGCACCGGTTCGTGCAGCGGTCTGCCGGCAGGCGGCCTGGTTGGGCGTCAGGCTGGACGAGGAGGCCAATGGGCAGTCGGTCCAGGACGGCCAGGCCCTTTGCGTCAGCCAAACCGGCCAATCCAGTCAATCGGGCAGCCGCGTGGCCGTCTGGGTCATCCCCACCAACGAGGAGCTGATGATCGCCCGTCACACGGCCCGCATGGTGCCTATCTCGTCCTAGTGGCTCTAGGGGCTGTTAACAGGCCCCAGGGAGCGCGCGCTGGGGGGCGTTTTGCCACCGCGCTACAATTGAAGGTTCGATGAGTGCCCCCTCCCGTTGCTGAAGGGGCGCCAGCCCTTGAGAGGATTTCCCATGTCGATGGACGATCGCGACGGCAAGATCTGGATGGACGGCCAACTGGTGGAATGGCGCGACGCCAAGATCCACGTGCTGACCCACACGCTGCACTATGGCTGCGGCGCTTTTGAGGGCGTGCGCGCCTATGACACCGTCAACGGCACGGCCATCTTCCGCCTGCAAGAGCACACCGATCGCCTGTTCAACAGCGCCAAGATCCTGCGCATGCCGATGCCCTTTTCCAAGGAGCAGATCAACCAGGCGCAACTGGAGGTCGTCAAGGCCAACAACCTCAAGAGCTGCTACCTGCGCCCGCTGGTGTGGCTGGGCTCCGAGAAGCTGGGTGTGAGCCCCAAGGGTGCCAAGGTGCATGTGATGGTGGCGGCCTGGGCCTGGGGTGCCTACCTGGGTGAAGAAGGCCTCAAGCGCGGCATCCGCGTCAAGACATCGAGTTACACCCGCCACCACGTCAACATCACGATGACGCAGGCCAAGGCCGTGAGCAACTACACCAACTCCATCCTGGCCAATATGGAAGCCACGGATGACGGCTACGACGAAGCCCTGCTGCTGGACAGCGCCGGTTTCGTGTCCGAAGGTGCCGGCGAGAACCTGTTCATCATCAAGAACGGCAAGCTCTACACGCCCGACCTGTCGGCTGGCGCCCTCAACGGCATCACCCGCAACACCATTTTCGCGATCTGCCAGGACCTGGGTCTGGAGATCAAGGAAAAGCGCATCACCCGCGACGAGGTCTACATCGCCGACGAGGCCTTCTTCACCGGCACCGCTGCTGAAGTCACGCCCATCCGCGAACTCGACCGCATCCAGATCGGCATCGGTTCGCGTGGTCCCATCACCGAGAAGATCCAGAACGCCTTCTTCGACATCGTCAACGGCCGCAACGCCAAGTACGGCGAGTGGCTGACCAAGGTCTGACCGGGAGCACATCGCCATGAGCAACACCGCAAGCAAACCCAAGTCCGTGGTGGAAGTGACCGCCGCCGACGTACAAGGCCCCGGCGTGGTCTTCTGCCCCAACCCGAAGATGCCGCTGTGGAGCAACCACCCCCGTGTCTTCATCGACGTGGCCAAGACCGGCGAAGGCATGTGCCCCTACTGCGGCACGGTCTACAAGGTCAAGGAAGGCGAGCACATCGGCCACGGTCACTGAGACCGGCCGCCACTGGCGGTTTCGCGCGGCTGTCAGATGACGACCCTACAATCGGGTCCATCATGAAGACCTCGCAAGAATTCGTTCTGACCCTGTCCTGCCAGGACGCCAAGGGCATTGTCCACGCCGTCTCGGGCCTGCTCTACCAGGCGGGCTGCAACATCATCGACTCGCAGCAGTTCGGTGATGTGCAAAGCGAGGACAGCACCGGCCTGTTCTTCATGCGCGTGCACTTCGAGGCACCCGCGCACCTGGCCGACGTCAAGACGCTGGACAATCTCTTCAGCCATGTGCGCCAGCAGTTCGGCATGGCGGCGCAAATTCATGCGCTGGCCCGCAAACCCCGCGTGCTGATCATGGCCAGCAAGCATGGCCACTGCCTCAACGACCTGCTCTTTCGCTGGCGTTCGGGCTGGCTGCCGATCGACATCCCCGCCATCGTCTCCAACCACCCCGACTACGCGGCACTGGCCGCCAGTTACGGCATCCCCTTTCACCACCTGCCGCTGCCCACCGGCTCGAACGCCGATGTCAAGCGCGCGCAGGAGCAGCAGGTCGAAGCCCTGGTCGAGCAAGAGGGCATCGATCTGGTCGTGCTGGCCCGCTATATGCAGATCCTCAGCCCTGAGTTCTGCAGCTTCCTCAAGGGCCGGGCCATCAACATCCACCACAGCTTCCTGCCCAGCTTCAAAGGCGCCAAGCCCTACTACCAGGCGCATGACCGTGGCGTGAAACTCATTGGTGCCACCGCGCATTACGTGACAGCGGATCTGGACGAAGGCCCCATCATCGAGCAGGATGTGGAACGCGTGGACCACACGCTCAGCCCTGAGGATTTCACCGCCGTGGGGCGCGACGTCGAGTGCGTGGTGCTGGCCCGTGCCGTCAAGTGGCACACCGAGCACCGCGTTCTCATGAACGGCCACAAGACGGTGGTCTTCAAGTAAAGCAACCGCATTCGTTTCGGCAGGACCAGACCATGAGCGATCCGCGTGCCCGCAAAGTTTCCCAGGCTGCCCTGATGAGCACCGCCGATGAAACCGAAGCCTCCTTCTACGAGGCCATGCAGCAAGGCGACCTGGACAAGATGATGGCGGTCTGGGCCGACGACGAAGAGATTGCCTGCGTGCACCCGGGCGGCCCGCGCGTGGTGGGCACGGTGGCGGTGCGCGCGGCTTTCGAGGCGGTGTTCGTCAATGGCCCCGTGCACGTGCAGGTGCACCATGTACGCCGCATGGAATCGGCCGTGTGCGCGGTGCACCATGTGACCGAGAAGGTGCAGGCCATGACCGAGCGTGGCATGGAAACCGCCTACGTGATCGCCACCAATGTGTTCCTGCGCACGGCCATGGGCTGGCGCATGGTGGCGCATCACGCGAGCGCCGGCCTGCCGCAGGACCTGCCGGACATCACCGAACCCCGCACCACCCTGCATTGAGCGAGGCCGTGCCGTGATGCCGTATCGCGCCCCCCGCTGGCTGGCCGGACATGGTGCACTGGGCGGCAATGTGCAGACCATCTGGCCGGCGCTTTACAGCGGCACACATGCCGACCACGGCAAGCTGCCCGTGAGCTACCGGCGCGAACGCTGGGACACGCCCGATGGCGACTTCATCGACGTGGATTTCCAGGAGGCGGCGCTGGCCATGCGCCTGGCCGATGGCGAACGCCCGCTGCTCGTGCTCTTCCATGGCCTGGAGGGTTCCTCGCAAAGCCATTACGCCCGTGCTTTCGCCCACTGGGCCCATGCCCGTGGCTGGGACTACGCCGTGCCGCACTTCCGGGGCTGCTCGGGCGAACTCAACCTGGCGCCGCGCACCTACCACTCGGGCGACCACGCCGAGCTGGACTGGATCCTGCGGCGCCTGCGTTTGCGCCATGCCGGCCCCATGCTGGCCGTGGGCATTTCGCTGGGAGGCAATGTGCTGCTGCGCTGGGCCCAGGAGGCCGGTGCCGCATCGACGCAAGTGCTCAAGGCCGCGGTGGCGGTGTCTTCACCGCTGGACCTGGCCGCAGCGGGCCACGCCATCGGGCGGGGTTTCAACCGGCAGGTCTACAACCGCATGTTCCTGAACTCGATGAAGCCCAAGGCGCTGGCCAAGCTCAAGCAGTACCCCGGTCTGTTCGACGAGGCTGCCCTGCGCGCGTCACGGGATCTGTACACATACGACAATGTCTTCACCGCGCCCCTGCATGGCTTTACCAGCACGGAAGACTACTGGTCACGATGCTCGTCCAAGCCGGGGCTCAAGGCCATGCGCGAGCTGCCCGCCCTGGTCATCAACGCCCGCAACGACCCCTTCATCCCGGCGCACAGCCTGCCCAGCCGGGGCGAAGTGGGGCCGGCGGTCACCCTGTGGCAACCGCATGAAGGCGGCCATGTGGGCTTCCCGGCAGGGCGCTTCCCAGGCCACGTGGCCGATCTGCCGCAGGCGGTGGGCAATTGGCTAATCCAGCAGCTTGGCGCCTGATCGCCTGCTTCGTCGAACAAGTGAGAGGACCACCATGGATGACATCGTCAAGGCCGCCTTGAAGAAATGGCCCAATGTGCCCGACTGCTACGGCTGGCTGGCGCTGGATGCGCGCGGCGACTGGTACATGCGCGACGAGCCGACCCAGGCCGCAGGCCCCTTCCCGCAGGTCAAGGGCAGCCGCATCACGCACGTCAAGCTCCAGGAGTTCATCCATCGCAACTACGAGCACGATGACCGTGGCGCCTGGTTCTTCCAGAACGGGCCGCAGCGCGTCTACCTGCAACTGGAGGCCGCGCCGATGGTGATGGGTGTGCGCAAGGAGCGCGACGGCCCGCAGGCCCGCTTCACGGTCGAAACCCACACCGGCTTGCCCGTGCAAGAGGTCAAGGCCTGCTGGCTGGACGATCAGGGGCGCCTCTTCCTGGACACGGACCGGGGCTTTGGCGTGGTCCGTTCGCTGGACATGGATGCGGCGGCCGATGCCGTCGAGGCTGGTGTCTGGACTCCCCAGGAGATGGCCTTTGCCGAAATGCCCGCGCGGTTCGGCTATTGCCTGGACCCTCGTCCTCAGGCCAAAACAGGTACCTGAAAGCAGGCGTACCTGAAAAGCAAAACCGGCTCTGAGTGAGCCGGTTTGACAGGTGGAGATTGGGCCGAAACCAGTTCAGGGCGCAGAGGCGGCGGCCGAAGCGGCTGCGGCAGGCGCGGCGGGTTCCGTGAACTTGGCGCCGCCCGCATTGGCCATGTAGACCAGGCCACGGTGCACTTCCACATCTGAGAATTCGCCGCCACCTTGTGCGGGCATCGAGTTGAAGCCCTTGAGGGCGTGTTCCAGCAAGAGGTTCTCGCCCTTGGCGATGCGGGGGCCCCAGGCAGCGGCGTCACCCAGCTTGGGCGCACCCAGCATGCCGGCGGCGTGGCAATTCGTACATTGCGCCTTGTAGACCTCTTCACCCCCCCGCGGCCCGGCGTTGGCCGAGGCCACTTTGATCTCCACCGTGCCCACCGGCATGATGCGCTGCGACACGGCCTGGGCGCTCAGCGCCTCGCTGCCGGGGGCCGCGCTGTTGTTCGACGACACGTAGTTCACCAGCAGCACGATGATCACCACCGGGATGATGAACGCCGCCAGCACGGCCGCGACCAGTTGCTTTGGCGTGCTGATCGGGCCCTCGTGGTGACCGGACTCTTTGGATTGGGGCGCTTGGCTCATGGGGTGTTCAGGAGGCGCTGGTTGGAGACATGGGCACGGGTCACTGAGGAACCCTGCCCAGCGGAAGGGAAATTTATTATAGGGTGAGGGGCCGCCCACCTAGCGAAGTGCCGGGTTGACTGACTGCTAGAATCCCGGGATTGCTGCGCCCGTAGCTCAATGGATAGAGTACTGCCCTCCGAAGGCAGGGGTTGCTGGTTCGATCCCAGCCGGGCGCG
>RXJQ01000043.1 GCA_003963115.1 Burkholderiales bacterium | reverse complement strand
CTGCTGCAAAAAGCAGCAGGGTATGGGGATAACGTGGCTCAAATTTGGACGTGACGGATGCCCTTTAGTGGCTCAGTTTTGCTCGTGATTCAACAGACCTGAGTCAACGCACTGAAGAGCAGGCCTCGAATTTGCAGCAGACGACGGCCTCTATGATGGAGATCCGCGCGACAGTGCAAAAGAACTCCGAAACTGCCGAGCAAGCAACCCGGTTGGCGTCACAGACCAGTGATGCCGCGCAACAAGGCGGTGAAGTGATGCATCAAGTCATCGCCACCATGCAGGACATCGCGACCAGCTCCAAGAAGATCACAGACATCATCACGGTGATCGACGGCATCGCCTTCCAAACCAACATCCTGGCCTTGAACGCTGCCGTAGAGGCGGCACGTGCAGGCGAGCAAGGCCGAGGTTTTGCTGTGGTGGCCGGTGAAGTGCGTACGTTGGCCCAGCGCAGCGCTGAAGCGGCTAAGGAGATCAAGACCCTGATCAGCACCAGCGTGGAGAAAGTCGACAACGGCTCCCGCTTGGTTGAGAACGCTGGAACCTCGATGGACGGCATCGTCTCCCGTGTGCGCAAGGTCTCGGAATTCATTGAAGAGATCAGTTCAACTGCGACGGAGCAGGCCACGGCCATCAGCCAAATCACTGACGCTGTGGGCCAGTTGGATCAGGTGACCCAACAAAATGCAGCCCTGGTCGAAGAAGGAGCGGCGGCGGCAGAAAGCCTCAAGCATCAAGCCAGACTGCTAACTGACCTGGTGAGCCGATTCAAGGTCCAAGCAGACGTCAGTGGCCATCAGAGTGCGCCTGCACACGTTCAAGCCCTTCCGAAGGCGTCTCCTAAGCCTGCTGGACATGCCCAGACGTCGAAACCAATGGTCGCCCACGCGTCGGCTGCACGCAAGGTGCCCGAGGCAGATGCTCAAGATTGGTCAACGTTCTGACGCGCTAATACCGGTAGCAAGACCATTACCGATTTGGCTCCGACAAGCCTAGAGCCAAGGCCATCAAGACGCGAGCGTAAGCGAGATGCCAGGATCGCCAAGCGGCGCAAGAACAACCGCCATTACACTTGCGACGATGTATATTATGTCAACCGAAATACAAATCGACGGTGGAAAAGAGCGCGTCGCAAAGACCGAGTAAGGTGACAGAATTTCCCCTACCAAAACACCTCGTTTTGCGACAGAAAACCCCGGACTGGAGGCTGTTCTGCGACAACAATCCACCTACTTGCCTTAGCGCTTGCTGTGTGCGACATAAAACCACCAACTAGCCTTACAGCAACTTGCAATCGTGTCGGCATCCGCTAATCAAACGCGTTCCGGAGTTGCCGCGCACGTTGCATATCGTCAGAGTGCAAATATACCGAAGTTGTGGCAACAGATGCGTGCCGAAGGTTGTCGCGAACACTTGTTAGTTCAACACCTTTCGATAGCGCGTGTGTAGCATGTGTGTGCCGAAGCCAATGTGGCGTCGCTCTTAGTAGCTTCGCGGACGTTGCTGGGCTTACCTTCTCAAGCTCTGCCGCTGCAAAGTTAAAAAATCGTTTCATGAGAGCCCAAATCCGAGCTCTCGTGATGCGAGACTCGTCATCGACAAGGTTTGGTATGAGCGGCGTTTTTGGCGCCCACATTGTTCGCGTTATTGGCAAACGCCGAACACGCAAGTAGCGGTCAATTGCAGACGTCGCTGCGTGCGGCAACGCAACGTTGCCAGTTTTGTTCCCCTTGCCTACAACGGGGGTAAGCCAGGATAAGGGGAAAGCTAGCACATAAGCATTATTTGCATGGTTTTCGCATTGCGTATGCGATTTACGCATAAACAGCCTATGTGCTGCTGGCGCTTGCAGCGCCTGGCTGCGTTGCCAACTTGGCTCGGTGCGCGGCCTCCTGAAATATTGCCTCCTTCAGCCACGGCTCCCGCGCGCGTTTGAGGTCCAGATGGTAATTGCCGAACCGCTTGATGCAAGTGGTCATGTATGGGCTGAGGTACTGGACATCAGCAATGTCTCCCTCTTCCCCGTCATCCTGAAGTCCTTGCAGGACGCGCATCATGTCCACGGTGTTTTGCAGAATGACAGCCGAGGCAACCAGGTCAATGTACCGAAGGCGTTTTTGTTGCTCACCGGGATCGTTCTCGGTGATGACATCGCCACCGAAGTTCAGCCATTTGGTGAACGCGTGATAGGACTCGATCTTGTTGGTCGTGGCGCTGACTTCCTGGCGCATTTCCTTGCTTGAGATCCACTTGAGCAGGTAGATCGTCCTCAGCACGCGCCCAAGCTCGCGGGCGGCGGCAAACAACCTGTTGTGCCGCCCTTCGTGACTGAGCTTGCGCAGCAGGACAGGAGACGCGATTTTCCCGGCCTGAATGGAGATGGCCACCTGCATCAGGTCTCGCCAATGGTCCTCAATGATCTTCCAGTCCACCGTGTCGGTGAACAGCCTGTCGATGTGCTTGTACTTGGTACCCTTGCCTGATCGGTAGAAACGCAAATCCTTCCAGTTGCGAATGCGGGGCATCAATTGAATGCCGAGCAGGTGCGTGAACGCGAAGACGGTTTCAGATTGACCGTGGGTGTCGGAGTACACCGCATCGGCCTGCACGGATAGCCCTGCCTTCATCAGGCCTTCAATCACATAGACAGCCTCCAGCACGCCTGGCGGGATGAAGTGACGGAAGACGGCGATGTAGTTGTCCGCCACATGGCGGTAGGCCACCGCACCCATCCGCTTGTAGCGAAAGTGCATACCGACAAGCAGGTTCTGGTCATAGAAATCGTACTGGGTGCCATCGGCAGCCACCTTCTTGCCATCTCCCCACATCTTGGGCAGATCAAGCCTCAGGTACAACTCTGTCAGATCTCGGCAGGCATCGTCGAGTTGATCCAGGCTGATGTGACGCTGGTTTGCATAGGACAACTGGTGCGGCGTGACGCCATTTGAGAGATGGCGTGCAGCCTGGGTGGGTCCAAGGTTGCACCCCATGGCAAAGACGGTGAGCACATACCGTTCGCGCGCCTGCCGCAACTTCGGATCATCTCCAGACAACGGGCCGAAGTGGCGTGTGAACCCGGTCCAGTGCTCGATGTTGGCCAGGATATCCAAGAGGTTGCGTGTCGGTGAGCGGCTTTCGATGGTGGCCTGAAGCGCGATGGCGGATACCGGCACATCCCTGGCCATGACCTTGCGCAGGGTCGGCTCACCATTGCTGCCAATCACCACATCACCTGCGTGCTGCGGGAACGCCTGATCGACTTCCCTTGCGGTGTCCTCCAGCGAGGCCCGCAGATCTTCAACGAAAGCCCGTGCATTGGAGGCAAGGCCCAGCCTGTCGCAATAGTCGTCCAGACGTTCATGGCATTGCTCCCAGGTGAGCAACTGCTGGCGATAGTCGGCAAAGGCCTCAGATCCCTCAATGCAGACATCGCCGCATCGCAAATCACTGCACAGGTGGCTGAAGACACAGACCTCCAGGAACCTGCGGTTGGTGGGATTGCCCAGACCATGAGAGCGGCGAACCAATTTGCGCCAGCGGTCGGATGCAAAGGACAGGTCCACATCGTCTTCAATCCACTCGGCCTTGCGCTGTTCGTTGGCGATGACCACATCCAATGCCTTGAGAAGGCGCTTGTCTTGCGTGGCCGAATGGAATTGCAACGCATGCACCATCTTGAACATCGTGGGCCGCCAGGCACTGAAAGGCTTCCAGATCAACGGCAGGTGGTTGTTGCCGCTCCACACACGGATGGCTTCGCAGTTGGCCCGCAGCTCGTCAACGGTGCCGTCGGGCGCCAGCAATTGCCTGACCTTCTGGCCGGTTGTCGCGCAATCGTAGTCTTCGGCCAGGATATCCAGCACATCCTCCAAGGTGGCGACCAGGGCCTCACTCAACTCGCGCTGCCGAGCTTGGATGGCTTGAAGTTCTTCCCGCGCTCGCTTGTGCACAGCGCCAATGCGACGGATGAACATTTCAGCAACGTCATCCCTTGCACGCACTCGCATCTGGCGAATCAAAGACAGGATCAGGGTATAGCGCTTGGCGGGCACGAAGTCCCGCATGTCCGCCGCATCGAGGACCGACGCCCGTTCTGCCATGTGTTTGAGCTTGGTGGCTGGGACGGCGTCCAGGAGGTCGTCACAGCTTGGCAGCGTATCGAGCCACCTCACCTGATCCAACAGCATTTCAAGATGCCCTTTGGATGTCTTTTTGGCCGCCTTCTTGAGCTGGTTGAAAAGTGTTCGCCGGATGGGGAGGTCTGTGACGAGCAGCTTGTCCAGCCATTGCCGCTGGCTTAGCGTCAACTGCTTGTCGATGGACTGGTACAGCGCGGTCTGAGCAGCAGCATGTACCTCTTCGGCAATGTCGTCCAGCGTGCTGAATGCAGGGAGTTCATGTCCATGGCGGATCAGGTCTTCGATGACACAGTTGATGATGTCTACTCTGGTTTCGACAACCTCGGCCGCCCCTCGGGCCAGTGAAACAGCCAGTGGGCGAGTTTGCGCATCGGTGTAGGGCGTGACACCCAGCACCTCGCGAATGACCTTGTGATGCCGATATAGAGCTGTCGTGCTGACGTAGGCAATGTCTTGTGTCGGCAGCATTCCCAGCGAGGCAGAGATGTGCTCGACGATCTCCGCTGGGATCAGGTCGGTCGAAGAAAAATACTTCAGGAACTGAAAGCATTTGAGTTGAACCAGCAGTGCCAGCCTGCTGCTGGGCGTGCGCGCAAATTTGGATGCCCACTCGATTTCGTCTTGCCTTGGCGTGAATGAGGTCTGGATGTCTTTCAGGGTCAAGAGACGCGGATATCGCGGGTAAGCCGTTCTTTCGATGCTAGCCATGAAAAAGCCGAGCCTCCAGCCTTATGGGTTGTGCTGCGATGCTCATCTTCTAGCCGTCTGATTACGCTTGTCCCGGTGGTGCTGGGCAATCAAGACCATCAAACACAAGGTGGCAAAGACGCCTCCCGCATAAAATGTCATGGACGAGCCATATGCGTCCCAAGCCCAACCTGCGATGACGCTGGCAACTAACATGGCGAGACCACTTGCCAAGTTGAAAACGCCATACGCTGTTCCTCGCAGATCAGTGGGGGCTGTGTCTGCCACCATGGCCGCCAGCAGGCCCTGTGTCATCCCCATGTGAACACCCCAACAGGCGACACCTGCGAACAAAGCCAGCCAGTTGTGTGCGACAGCCAACAGCATGTCCGAGATAATCAAGACAGCCAATCCCCACCCGAGCAGTTTCGAATGGCTCATGCGATCGGCCAGCTTTCCAAATGGATAGGCCGATGCTGCATAGATCAGGTTCATGGCGACCATCACCAGCGGCACCATGGCGATGGCGATGCCGAGTTGCTGCGCACGCAGCACCAAAAAGGCTTCGCTGAAGCGCGCCAGCGTGAAGATGGCGCCAATGACCACGACCCGCCAATAAGCGCTGCCCAGGCGCTTCACGTTCTCGCGGCGGATTGGATTGGTCTTTTGCTGGCCCTCATGCCGTTGAGGTTCGTGTACACCCCAGGCCAGCACCGCGACCGATAGAAGCCCCGGGATCACCGCGACCCAAAACACCGATCGGAAATCGTTGGCCCACACCACCATGAGTCCTGCAGCAACAAGCGGCCCCAAGAAGGCACCAATGGTGTCCAACGATTGACGCAGACCAAAGGCTGCACCCCGGATCTCGGGCGGGGCAATGTCTGCGACCAAAGCGTCTCGCGGCGCACCACGTATGCCTTTGCCAACGCGATCAATCAGCCGGGCGGCAACCACCAAACCCAAGCCAGAAGCCATCGCGAACAACGGTTTGGTGAACGCCCCGAGCGCGTAGCCAAACAAGGCCAGACCTTTGCGCCGCCCCAGCCAATCACTGAGCACCCCTGAGAAGACCTTGACGATGAGCGCCGTCGCTTCGGCAAGTCCTTCGATGAGGCCGATGGTCAAGGCTGAGACGCCAAGCGTTCCAGCCAAAAACATCGGCAGCAAGCTGTGAATCATTTCTGAGGAGATGTCCATCAGCATGCTCACAAAGCCCAGCGCCCACACGGCGGCGGGGATGCGCGCAAGCGCTCTTTTTTGTGGACTCGTCGTTGTTGTCATGTGCCTCTCCAGTTCATTCAGAGCCCCTCGTCTGTGCGGGCATCAAACTTCGCGTACCGCAGCGCCAACCCCGGCATCAGCAACAGGTTCAGCGCCGTCGATGTGATGAGTCCGCCGAGGATCACCAGTGCCATGGGGCCTTCGATTTCGCGACCAGGTGCGCCGCTGCCGACGGCCAGCGGCAACAAGCCCAGGGCGGTAGCCAAGGCGGTCATCAAGATGGGCGATAGTCGCTCCACAGCGGCGCGGCGGGCGGTCTGCGCATCCCAGGGCATGCCTTCCACCTGAATCAGGTTTTCGGCGTGAGACAGCAGCATCATGGCGTTGCGCAGGCTGATGCCAAACAGCGTTACGAAGCCCACCAACGCCCCAATCGTCAATGCCCCGCCCGAAGCCACCAGGGCCAGCGCACCACCGGACAGTGCAAAAGGCAGATTCAACAGAGCCAGCGCCGCGTTCCTGGCGCGTCCCAAGGCCAGCCACAGCATCAAAGTGATGGCGATGGCCGCAGCGGCCGAATTCACCATGAGCTTGCGCGAAGCCTGAGCCTGAGCCTGGGCAGCACCGCCAAACTCCACGTAGTCACCCGGTGCCAGCTTTGCTTGCTTGCCAATGAGCCCCTGGGCCTGCGCTACAAACGAGGCCACATCGCGTCCGCTGACGTTGCAGGTAATCGTCTGAGCCCGGCGTGCGCCGCTGCGCAGCACAGCGTAGCGGCCGGAGGCTGCGTACACATCGGCCAGTTGTCCCAACTTCAGCAACTGGCCTTCCGGCGCACGTATCGGAAGCGACATCACGTCATCAAGACTTCGTCGCTCACCGGCAGCAAGCGTCACCGTGACGTTGAACACCTTGTGCTCTTCCTGCACTTGTCCCACCACCGAGCCTTGGAATGCTGTCTGGACGGCATCCAATACATCACCAGGTGCCATGCCCCAGTGGGCCAGGGAATCGGGTTTGAGACGGATGGCGATTTCTGGCGCCCCGGACGGTGCTTCGATGTGCACATCTGTTGCGCCCCGCACTGAGCCCAGCAGCTTGGCGATACGCTGGGCCTCCGCGTCCAGCGTATCAAGGTCTTGACCAAAGACACTCACTGCCACGGCTGCCGTGTAGCCTGAGAGGGTTTCCTCCACGCGCTCGACCAGGAAGGTCTTCACAGAAAAAGCTATCCCTGGCGTTCCTTCCAGCGCACGTCGAACGGCTGCCTCCGCCGCTTCAGCCTCGTCTTCGGACGCCAACGGTTTGAGGTCCACGTCGAACTCGCTGTAGTGCGGCCCCCAGGTGTCGTCGGCTTTCTCTGCTCGTCCTGCGCGTTGACCAACCGAGTGCACCTGCGGCAGGGCAAGCAACCGCTTGGAGATGCCTTGTCCAATGCGCAGCGACTCGGCCAACGATGTGCCTGGCAACGAAGAGACGTGAATGACGTAATGCCCTTCGCGCAACTCGGGCAGAAAGTCTCCACCGAGCCAGGGTAGCGTGGCCACGGCGGCCAGCATCAAGGCTGTCGCTCCGGCGAGCACCATGCTCCATCGATGCTCAACCCGAACCAACAGCCTGCCGTAGCCTGCCTTGAGCCGTGCAACGAGACGCGGCTCTCGTTCGCGATGGTCATGCCGTGGCAACAGAAGCAGACACAATGCAGGGGTGACCGTGATGGCGACCACCAACGAGGCCATGGTGGCCAGCAGATAGCTTTGAGCCAGAGGGGCAAAGAGTCGCCCGGCCAACCCGGGCAGGGTCAACACCGGCAGAAACACCAGACCGATGGCCAGCGTCGCGTACACCACAGCGCTGCGAACCTCCCAAGCGGCCGTCAAGGCCACCCTGGCTGCCGGTTCGGGCTGTGCAAGTTCGGCATTGAGACGAAATCGGCGGTGAATGTTTTCAACGACGATGATGGCGTCATCCACCAGAAGGCCGATGGCAATGGCCAGCCCGCCCAGGGTCATGGTGTTGAGGCTCACCCCGCGTTCGACCATGACGGCCACCGCCCCCAACAAAGACAGAGGGATGGCTGTCAATGCAATGGCCGAGGCGCGCCAATTGGCCAAAAACAAGGCCACGACGACGACGACCAGGCCTGCGCCAATGAACAAGGACTCCTTGACGTTGCGCGTTGCCGCTTCGATGAAGCTGGCTGGCCTAAACACATCGGTGGCCAACTCGATGCCTTGGGTGCGCAGTTGTGGACGCAGTTCTTCCAATGCCCGCTCGGCTTCCCGCGTGACCGCGAGCGTGTCGGCGCCATACTGCTCTGAGACCATGAGCTGAACGGCGGGTTGCCCGTTGTAAGTGGCGGCGCCCACTGGGGGCTCGGCGGCCTCGCGCACATCGGCCACATCGCCCAGCGTGAGGTTGGCACCATCCTGGCGCCGCACGATCGCAGCTGCCAGCGCGGCTAGATGGCCCGAAGGCGCCTCAGCCCGCAGAACCACGCGCTGGTTGGCATCTTCGATGAAGCCTACGCCTCTGATGCCCAAAGCCTTGTGCGCTGCCTCCAGAACCTCTCCCATGGTCAGGCCATATCTGGCCAGGCGATCACGGTGAACCTGAATTTGGATCTCCTTCGCGTCACCGCCAAACACAGAGACCTTGGCCACACCAGGTGCAGCAAGCAGGCGCGGCTTGAGTGTCCAATCGGCCACGGTGCGCAGCGCCATGGGTGTGAGCGTCTTGGACGTCAACGCAACGACGAGGGCGGTGCTCACCGATGAGGTCAGAGCCGACATCGACGGTGCCTGAACGCCAGCAGGCAGTTGGCCCGCCAGCGCAGCAAGTCGCTCAGAAAGGTTTTGCCGATCTCGCAAGATGTCTGTCTCGGGGTCAAACGTCACGGTAACCACCGATAAGCCCTGGATCGACTGCGAGCGCAGGCTTGCTACCCCCGGAACGCCGTTGACAGCGATCTCGACAGGTTGAGACACCAGCAACTCCACCTGCTCCGGTGCCAAGCCAGGTGCTTCGGTCTGGATGGCCACTTGCGGCGGCGCGAACTCTGGGAACACGTCGTAGCGGGCGTCCTGCAAGACGAAGGTGCCAAAGGCCGCGAGCAAGGCCGCCATGGCCGAGATCACGCCACGGTGACGCAGCGAGGCCCGGACAATGGCCGCGAGCAGGCCTGAAGGTGCGTCCTTCATTTGTCGTCCTCCTCGACTTGGATGGCCGAATGCAGCTCCTGCGACAGCAGCGATTGCGCGCCCTGCGCCACGACCTTGGCAGGCTTGAAGCCAGGGACAAACCAACCATCATCAACGCGCCAGGCGGACGAGGCTTCCTGCCGCTCAAACCGGCCAGGCTTTTCCTCCACATAGGCCCATTGCCGACCTTGCCACCACAGCAAGGCGGTGCCCGGCAGCACGGCGCCAGCTACCTTCGAGCTGGTTGCAAATCGTGCCTGCAAGGTCTGTCCGGCAAGAGCATCGTGGGCGTCCATCGTGTAGAAGGCGGCTGGGCCTTGGACGCGGGGATCGGTGAACGGCGATACGGACAGCCAGCGCGCCCTCACATGACGCCCCGAAGTCAGCTCCACATCGATCGACGCGGGCATGGCAACAGGCGCAGCACCGGATGCCGAAGACACGCGCAACAGCACCTGTTGGCCCGATGCCAGCACAAGCCACGGATTGCGGCGTGCGGCCATGGCCGTGGCCAACTCAGCCCCCCAACGCGCACGGTTGCCCGCCTCGGCAGCTTGGAGGGCGATCGCGGCTGATCTGGCGCTGGCTTCGTCGCTGCGCCAGGTTGCCTCGGCGGATTCCAGTGCACGGTCGGACACATTGCGATCTTGGCTGTGCAGGCTTTTGATGCGCTCGTGATCGCTGCGTGAAGCTGCCAGTGCAGCTTGCGCACGTTCAACCTGAGCACGCAGGCTCGCAACGGTTGAAGCCGAGTCGATCAGATCTTGCAGTGGCAAGATCGTGGCGATGGCTTGTCCGGGCGTCGGCAAGTCTGCTGACCGAGCCTCGGCGGTCACGATGCCGGCACGTTCTTGGGCCTGCTGGGTCAGTGTCACGCCGACATCCTGGTCGGGTGCTTGTGCATGGCTTGCTTCGGTCGGTTCTGGGCGCTTGGGCGATTCGGTGTGGCTTTGCCATGCCCAGAGACCAACCAAGACGGCTGCGGTGGAGGCCGAAGCCGTGGCAATGGCGAGGATGCGGCTCATGGCTGGCCTTTCGGTGTGGATGGAGCGATGGGGTGACGCAGTGCGTCTTCGACGCGGCCTGCTGCCTTGAAAGCATCAAGCAAGGCCTCAACGTGAGTGGACTCGGTGGAGGAGGCTTCCAGTCTTGCCGCGAGCAAAGCCATTCGATCGATGGCGCCAGCTCGAAATACCACCTCGGCCGATTGCAATCGTGCTCGCTGGTCCAGCGCCATGCGCCCGGTCAAGTCGAGCAGCTTGATGGCTTGGGCATAGGCCGCCTGGGCGTCGCCGATCTCTGCGATGGCACGTTCCTGAAGACCTCGGAAGTTGGCCGCTGCTTCGGCCCGGCGCGCTTCGGCTTCTGCAATGGGGCCCTGGTTGCGATCAAACAGAGGCAGGTTGAGCACCAGCCCCAATGACCACTTCAGTGCCCCAGCGTCCCAAGAGTAGCCGGGGCCGATGGAAACATCCGGGTACTGCCGGGCAATCTCCAACTGCAGAGCCGTTTGCGTGGCCTCGTATTCGGCCAGCGCGGCCAACAGGTCTGGGCGCGATTGCACAGCCTGCTCGCAAGCCTGATGGACAGCGTCCAGACTAGGGAGCACCTGCTCTCGCACATCGTCGAAGGGCAACTGGGCATCTTCCAGAGTCCGGGAAGGCACACCGATCGATGCAGCCAGCCTGCGGCGGCCTTCGTCTCGCCGTCGCGTGGCGTCCTCCATTGTGAGATGCGCTTGGCGGGCAGCCATGCGCGCCTGCAGGGCTTCGCCGCTGCTTGCCATGCCGGCGGCCAAGCGGCGATCTGTCTCCCGAGCCAACTCTTCCTGGATCGACAGGCGCTCCAGCGTCGCGCCATCGAGCGGGTATGCAGCCAGATAGGCGTCACGGGTTCGGGCGCGGATGCGCCAAAGTGTATCGAGTTGCGATTGCTGCGCAGCTCGCAGCAGCCAGGCGGCACGTGTTGCGCGCAAAGAGCGCTTCCCGGCAACCTCAAAAGGGATATCCAGACTGAGGATATCTGTCCAGGCTGGCGTGCCAGGTTCCGCACTGGTGTTTTTCTGCACCGAAGCCGACAAGGTCGGATTGGGGCGTGCACCAGCAGAGATGGCTGCCGCTTGCGCCGCTTTCAGCCCAGCTGCCGACGCAGCCGCATCGGGGTGCAGGCGAACGGCTTCGTTCTGAAGATCTGACAGACGCCAGGGGCCCAGTCCCAAAGTACGCGAATCAAATACCGAGGCCTCGGCCTGCGGATCAATGGGCAAGGGATGATAGCTTGTGCAGCCAGCCAGGACGACGGCACACATGCATGCGGCAACGCGAAGCCGCACACAGATCGCCGCGAGCGCGGCAAAGGAAGGATTCATGACGCTCCTCAGGTCAGCGAAATCGCTGCAACGCGACAAGCGCGTGCAGGATCAATGGATCGATGAGCGCCAGAAGGCGCTCAAGCCATCGCTGCAAACCTGGGAGGTTTTTCTATGGACGCGGGCGGGGAGGTTGGCGGAAGCGATGCCACCATGCCAGGCAGGCTTTCGTCTGGCTCGACCAAGCCCAGTGCCGGGGGCTGCTGCATCGGCATGGCCACCAAAGACAAAAGCTCCTCGTAGATCGAGTGTTTTGCTTTGGTCTTGCCTACTTGCTCCTTCGAGATTTTCGAAGAGGTCATGCTGTCGGCTGATTGCGTTGCAACGACCAGCCCCTGGCTTATCTCCGCCATCATTTCGTCCACATAGGGGGCGTCTCCCAGGTTGAGCACAACGCACAACAGGAGCAGGCGCAAAAAAAATGGACGAAGAAAAAGTGCCATGAGCGGCTGATTATATGTTTCGCGTAATTGTGCCAACTATCAGTTCTGCAGCATACATGCGGAGCTGTTTTCCGATTTCAGGCGCGTTGAATTCTGATTTGGGAAAATCGCCCCAGACACCGGGCGGTCGTGACAGCACGATGGGGGCATCCATAACTGCCCCCAACGTCGGGGCGAAAGCGCCACTCCAATGACCATTGATTTTTCTGCCGCACTGTCCAGCCTCTCGGCCTTCGTGATCCTGCTGGACCAACATCTCTACGGGGGCTTGCTACTCCAGGCATTGGCCAAGATCGTCGTTCAGGGTGTCCAGGCCTGGCGAGCACCTGCCTTGCCGGGGTGACCTCGGTTTCGGTGCAGAAACCCTCGCCCTCATTTATTAGGGCAAGATCAGGCGAGCCTTGAGTTGGTGCGAGCAGTGGATATCCGACTGCCCGCGCTGCATCTGGTCTTGCTGCGCTCCGCCGCGATGTACCGTAGCGCTAACTCGCGATGCGGATTCGCTTGGAGAGCCGGGTACGGCTGCGCGCAAGCGTTAAGGAAACCACAGCCCGGGCACTTGGCCTCGGCAGCTCGCCCATCTCGGGAAGCCTCATGGGCAGCTAAGTGTTGGTCTTTAGCCTCTTCAAAACGCAAATGTCGCGTGCATTCGGAGAGACATCATGTACCGCTACACCAGGCTGGGCTTGTTAGCCACGGTCATCATCGCCACAGGCTTGACGGCCCTCGCTGCCAGGGCGAGCAAAGACAACGACGCTCAGTACATCCCTTTGGCGAAAGCCACCCTGGTGCAGGCTGTTGCCGCAGCAGAGCAGCAGGTCAAAGGCCGAGCCGTTCGTGCCGAGCTGGAGAAGGCTCGCGAAGGTTGGGTCTACGACGTCGAGGTGATCCAGGGCGACAAGGTCTTCGATGTCAAGGTCGATGCCGAAAAGGCCAGCGTGATCTCCGCAGAGCAGGACCGCACAGATCGTGACACCGATCACGACGAGCAGGACTGAGATCCCTCCAGCAGGAGCTCGTCCACATGCTGGCTCCTGCCTTGCACGCAACCCCTATGGAAAACCTCAATCACCTGATGTTCACTTGGTTGAACGCGCCAGAATCCCCCCAGGGATACGCTTTGTTTGCGGCGGTCTTCCTGGCTGAGTGGCTGATCTGGGCAGTCCCCATCTACCTGGGCGTCGGCTGGCTGGTCGGTGATCGGCGACTGCGCGTGTCGACTTTGATCGCCAGCATGTCAGGGCTGATAGGTTTGGTCATCGCCCAGGCTCTTGGATCTGCGTGGCCTCACCCGCGCCCGTTCATGATGGGGATGGGGCATCAGTTGGTCGCCCATGTGGCTGACGCGTCCTTCCCAAGTGACCACCTGACCTTGTGGTGGGCGGTGGCCTTCGGAACCATGACGCAGCGCTGCACGCGCAGCACAGGCTTGGCCATGGCCCTGACTGGGGTTGCGATGGCCTGGGCCCGTATCTATGTGGGCGTGCACTTTCCCTTCGACATGCTTGGCGCACTGGCTGTGGCTGGGGTGAGCGCATGCCTGAGCTGGGGCTTGGCCCCGCTCTACCTGTCCGCAACCTATGGCTTGACGCAGCGCATCCGTCTGTATTTGTTCAGCGCGCTGATTCGTCGAGGCTGGGTGCGCGCATGAATCGGCAAGCTATGTCGGGGCTAAGTCTTCATGCGCAGACTGAAGACATTGCAAGCCGATCTGTGGAGACGTTGATGAGAAGCATGTCTGAACAGCCGTTCAATACCTGGCTGAACAAAGTTCCTGAAGTCACACTGGCATTCTGGATCATCAAGATCATGTCCACGACCGTGGGCGAAACCGTGGCGGATTTCCTTGCGGTGAATGCGGGTTTGGGGCAAGGACTCACCCGTTCCGTCATGGGTGCATTCTTGCTCGCCGCGTTGGTCTTGCAACTTCGTACATGGCGCTACACGCCTTGGGTTTACTGGCTCACCGTCGTGCTGGTCAGTGTGGTCGGGACGCAGATAACAGACCTGCTGACTGACGGGCTGGGGGTCAGTTTGTACCTCAGCACGGCGGCATTTGCTGCACTGCTGACCATTCTCTTCTCAGCCTGGTATCGCGCGGAACGCACCCTGTCCATCCATGACATCGTGACGAGGCGTCGGGAGCTGTTTTACTGGGCCACGATCTTGTGCACCTTTGCATTGGGCACGGCCGCAGGTGACCTGGCCACAGAAGCCTTGGGCCTGGGGTTCACCAATGGTGTGATGGCCTTCGGCACCTTGATCGGTCTGGCGTTTGCGATGTGGCGCATGGGCGGCAACGCTGTGCTGACCTTCTGGATCGCCTACATCCTGACGCGCCCATTTGGCGCGGCCTTGGGTGATCTGCTGACCCAGGCCAAGGCCTACGGTGGCATCGGCATGGGAGCGATGTGGACCAGCGCCTTGTTCCTGTCGGTGATCGTCATCCTGGTTGCCAACGCACAGCGCAAGTCCAGATCCCCGGAACTTGCCCCCACCGCTCGCTGAGCACTGTCGTCACACACCATCCTGAGAGCGTTCCTCATGCCGAATCCAAAGACCCTCATGCGTCCCACTGTTGCTGCAAGCCTTGCGGTGCTCCTGACCCTCGCCGCAGGGTGCAGCAAACCTTCCGACACGTCCGCCAATGCGACAAATGCCCAGGCATCCCAAAGCGGAGTCGCATCCAGATTGGGCGACTTGTCCGTCTTCCAGTCCATCGCCAGTGACGTGGCTGCGCTGGTGGACAAGGGGGATCTGCCCAAGGCAAAAGCCCGCATCAAGGATCTGGAAGTGGCCTGGGACGCGGCCGAGGCGGGATTGAAGCCTCGCGCAGCCGAGGACTGGCACAAGCTTGACAAAGCAATCGACAAGGCCCTTGAGGCACTGCGAGCCGATGCGCCGACTCAGCCCAACTGCAAGTCAGCCATGACCAATCTTCAGCAGACCTTTGCCACGCTGAGCGGCAAGCGCTGAATCGAAAGCACCGCGCCATGACAACCCCAAGCGAACGCGCCCTGGCCAAGGTCCCCGAGGTCACCCTGGGCTTCTGGCTCATCAAGATTGCCGCCACCACCCTTGGTGAAACCGGTGGTGACGCGGCATCTATGTCTTTGAACCTGGGCTACCTGCTCAGCACCGGCATTTTTGCCGCAGTGTTCCTGGTCGCGGTCATTGCCCAGGTCAAAGTCCGCAAGTTTCACCCTGGCCTGTACTGGATCACCATCGTCGCGACGACGACCGTGGGTACCACACTGGCTGACTTTGCGGATCGCTCTCTGGGGATCGGCTACGCCGGGGGCAGCAGCCTGCTGCTGGGGCTGTTGCTCGCTTCCTTGTTCATCTGGTACCGGACGATGGGTTCCGTGTCCGTGGGGGCGGTGAACTCCCCCAGGGCCGAGGTGTTCTATTGGGTCACGATCATGTTTTCCCAGACCTTGGGCACTGCGCTGGGGGACTGGACTGCCGATACGGCGGGCATGGGCTACACAGGCGCGGCCTTGTTGTTCGGCGGGATGCTGGCACTGATCACGGCAGCTTACCAATGGACCACCATCTCCAGAACGGCCCTGTTTTGGGGTGCCTTCATCCTGACCCGTCCACTCGGTGCCGTAGTGGGCGACTTTCTGGACAAGCCACTGAGCAGCGGCGGCCTGGCGTTGAGCCGCTACAGCGCATCCCTGGCCCTGCTGGCGTTCATGGCGGGCTGCATGCTGATGTTCAGGCAACGTGCTGCATCGGCTGGGCACTGATTACACTGGACGCCACTCAAGTGGGCACGGGAGTCTTCATGCGCGTCTTGCTGGTGGAAGATGATCCGATGATTGGTGAGGCCGTCCACGCTGCCTTGAAGGACGCGTCATACGCGGCGGATTGGGTACGCAATGGCTTGACCGCTCTGGGCACCTTGAAGAGCCAGCATTACGATCTTGTGTTGCTCGACCTGGGGCTGCCAGGCAAGGACGGCCTGGATGTCTTGCGCAGCGTGCGTGCAACAGACAACCCCGTGCCCTTGCTCATCATCACGGCACGAGACGGACTCGATGACCGCCTGCAAGGCCTGGATGGAGGCGCCGATGACTACGTGCTCAAGCCATTTCAAATGGCTGAGTTGCTGGCACGCATGCGCGCTGTGTTGCGGCGAAAGAGTGGCAATGCGGCGCCTGTGCAGGGCAACGGGGTGGTTTCGCTGGACCCCACCACCCGGCAGGCCCAGGTCCGCGATGCGACACCGATCCAGCTGTCCGGGCGCGAATTTGCCTTGCTGCAAGCGCTGTTGATTCGACCCGGGGCGATCTTGTCACGCAGTGAACTGGAAGACCGCATCTACGGCTGGGGGGAAGAAGTCGAGAGCAATGCTGTGGAATACCTGATTCATGCGATCAGGCGCAAGTTGGGCGCAGACGTCATCAAGAATGTGAGGGGGGTGGGATGGATGGTTTCCAAGCCCGTTTGAGGGCTCGTCTGAAGCACTCCCTTCAGTTCCGGCTGTCTTTCTTCCTGGCTGTCACCAGTCTGTTTGCAGCGCTGGTTGCAGGCGTCGTGTCATTCACAGCGGCCCTGGCGGAAGCGCATGAGTTGCAAGACAGCATGCTCAAACAAATCTCGGTTCTGGCAGCGATGACACCTAGCCAGCACGCGGGCCGTTTGAATACGGATTTATCGACGCCCGATGCTGATGAGGAGACCCGCGTTTCAGTGCAGTGGGTGCCACGGACTGGGCTGCCTGCGCGTAGTTCAGAGTCCACGGTCAACTTGAACATCCCGTCAAGCATCAACGATGGCCTTCACACCTTGTCAGTAGATGGAGAAGACTATCGCGTTGTGATTCGATCCACGGCAGACGGATCTCGCGTGGTCGTTGCCCAGGAGGCAGGCATGCGCAATGAAATAGCCCGAGGCAGCGCCTTGCGGACCATCGCGCCCATGCTGCTGCTCGCGCCATTGCTTGTCCTCGTGGTCGCCACCATGGTGCGCAAGCTGTTGACCCCGATCACGCAACTTTCAGAAGAGGTCAACGCCCGATCCGAACAAGCGCTGCATCCTGTAGAGGTAGACAACGTGCCTGTCGAGTTGCGTCCGTTCTTGGCAGCCATCAACGGGCTGCTCGCCAGAGTGAAACAATCCATGGATATGCAGCGACGCTTCTTGGCTGATGCAGCACATGAACTGCGGTCGCCGCTTGCAGCGCTTTCTTTACAGACAGAGCGTCTGGCGCAAGCTGACATGTCTGCCACGGCCAAGGACCGTTTGATCACTGTCCGTGAGGGTATCGAGCGAGGGCGCCATCTGCTTGAGCAACTGTTATCGTTGGCTCGCGCTCAAGCTGACTCGCCGAGAAATGCGACATCATCGGTAGCAGTTGACCTTTTGGTCCGCAAAGTCATTGAGGATTTCATCTACCAGGCGGAAGCTAAAAGCATTGATCTAGGGATGTCCAACAGCGATGACGCGGTGGTCGTTGCCGACGAAATGGCGATCCTGACCGTCGTGAAGAACCTGGTGGACAACGCCATCCGCTACAGCCCGCAGGGAAGCCAGATCGATGTCGGTGTGCACCTGAACGCTGAGCATGTCAACATCACCGTCAGCGACCATGGTCCGGGCATTCCCGCGCCAGAGCGGGAGCGCGTTTTCGAACCGTTCTATCGAATTTTGGGGACAGAGGAAAGCGGCTCGGGCTTGGGGCTGTCTATCGTCAAGGAAATCGCTGCTCGACTCGAAGCTGAGGTCACCCTGACTTGCACGGAACCTGAGCATGATCGTGGGTTGACAGTAACGCTGAGTCTCCCTTGTCGTCGCCCATCGACCTAGACCATGTCTTATTCGTTAGATCGATTCATCGAGCGCAAGATCGTTCTGGCCTTCAGTGTCTTGTGCACGCTGACTTGGTTGCTGCTCAAGCTCACCAGCGAGGTCATCGAGGGGGATGCCCAACGCGTCGATCAAGTGATCATGCAAGGGCTCAGGCACTCAGATAAAACGCCAATTGGTCCTGCGGCGCTCATCGATATCGCCCGAGACATCACGGCGTTGGGCAGCCCGATCGTGTTGTCACTGCTGGTTATCGCGACAACCTTGGGACTGCGATTGGCGCGACAGCACCTCATGGCTGGCGCAGTGCTGGCATCAAGCGTTTCGGGCTTTGGCGCCGCCATGCTGATGAAGACGGTGATTGCCAGAGGGCGGCCTGATGCCGCATACAGATTGATCGAGGTCAGTGGCATGAGCTTCCCAAGCGGACACGCCATGTTGTCCTCTGTGATCTATCTCACCCTGGCCATCTTGGTTGCCAAGGCCAACAGCGACGTCCGCATCAAGTTGTTTGTTTTGGGTGTAGCCATGGCGCTGACCGGACTGGTGGGCCTGAGTCGCGTTTACCTTGGTGTGCACTGGTTATCCGATGTGGTCGGTGGCTGGATCGCCGGAGCTGTATGGGCTCTGGCTTGCTGGATTGTGGTGGACAGGCTGGGTTAGGGCATGCGATCCTGATAACTCACATCGGAACTCAAAGCCGATGGAATACCTGCACGACATATGCAGCAAGTTCTGTATCGCTGTCTTCGTTTTCTGTTTGCTCCACAAACCATCCCAGCATGGCATGGAGTGCAATGAAACCAGAGAGGACGAGCATCGTCAGGGTCATTAGTCTGTGCAGCATGCCGGATAAAGATTTACGGGGCATGCGTCAGCGTAAATCGGGATACTTAGCAGTGAGTTAGTTCGAGCCGATCAAACTGGTCGCTGTGGGCCATCGCTCGACTACGCTGCGCCTACCTCCTTGAGCAACCGCCAAGGAGCGATGTGAACCTTGCCAACAAACCAAATGCAGGCGGCCCAGCAAGTGAGGATGATGGCCAGGGCCAGATTCCGCCTCCAGTTCAGCGCGGGCCCCGATTGCACAGCCCACATGCAAACAGCGCTGATGATCGAGAACAGCACGGCGTAGATCCAGCCAATGACAGGCAGAAACCAGCTTCGACTCAGCTTGATGTTCCCGCGTTTGAGCGACAGGATGCCCGAGTGACGGAGGTCGCGAATTTCCTGGTCAGTGAGGTCATGCCGATGCTTGATCTCCATGACTTGCGCGCGCCCGGATCGATTGATACGGAACCCGAATCGATAGTTAAACAGGTCCTCGTTGTCTTGTGTAAGGCGATCCAGAACGTCGCTGGGCGTTGTTGCAAGAAACGTCTTGATCGATTCCGGGATGGCAATCTCGTAGTAGTCGCCACCCGCAACACGGCTTCGCTCGCCCAGATTAAACTGGGTCGTGTTCGGCGAGATTTGCGATGCTGGTTGGCTCATGATCGCTTACCTCTGGATGGCTTCTGACGCAGATCGTGTTCGTTGTAATCACGGCCAGCAATACGCTGTCCACGCCCAGTGTTGAACTGAATGTGCGTAGTTGAAAAGTCTTGCGCGCCAGCTCCAGTCAGCGCAGCGATCTTGTTCGAGGGGCGGCGCGCTTCGAAGTGGGCGACCGCAGCGGCCAGCAGATTGCGACGCTGAGCTACGGGGTCCACGGTCCAGAGGTGCCCGTTATAAAGTTCGACGGCCAGATCCAGTTCGGCATCAGCGGGGGCTATGCGCTCCAGCAACTCGGAGAAGGCTTCGTCATGTACTCCAGCCAGTTGCCCCTCTCGAATGAGGACCAGCAGGGCCTTAGCCAAGGGGTCTGAATCGATGACTGTGGCCTTGGCCACAGCGATTTGAGGGTCGGCCGCGATTCCTGAAAAATTCGCAGGAATGCATTTAAGTCATTGATGAGGAAGGATTTTTCCTCGTGGCCATGCCTTCGCGTATGCCGAAGTGGCGTCAATCATGTCGCCCTGTTGGGTGCCTAGCATCCCCGGTTGGGCCAAGTTGAGCGTGTTTTCCGAACGCCCTCAAGCCACTGGCCTCTTATTTGGGAAAAACGCACCGACTGCAGGACGGTCGTGATCGCAGGATGAGGGCTTCAACCACTGCCCCCGCTGTTGGGGCGAAAGCTGCTCTCATGACCATTGATTTTTCTTCAACCCTGTCCAGCCTCTCAGCCTTCGTGATCCTGCTGGACCAACATCTCTACGGGGGCTTGCTACTCCAGGCATTGGCCAAGATCGTCGTTCAGGGTGTCCAGGCCTGGCGAGCACCTGCCTTGCCAGGCGGCTCCTGTCCTCACGGGCGCCGCGGATGCCGAGGTGTTCCTGTCGTGGAGTGATCCCTAGGCAGGTTTCCTGCTGAATGCTTACCTAACTGCGAAACAGCTTGTTGTACTCGAATGGCCGGATCACCTTTGCGGTGATCTTGGCCGACATCGGGTGCAAAGGGTTGATGAGGGCGGCGAACTCCTCGGGCACGATCACCGATGGCACGAGCAAGATGGGGGTGCGCAGCGAAGTCAGCCAGGCAGAGCCGACCTTGACGCTGGCCCCGCCTGCCGGAATGGCCGACCAGGCTGGAGACAGCGAGGCTAGCGTGACCACCTCATGCAATGCCCATACGTCATCGGGCACGTCGATTTCCACCAGAAAGCGATTGAGCGGCAAGCCAGCATCATCAATGTGAGCGGCCGTCTCTAGCACCGCAACGGCAATGGTCGGTGCACTGTAGACGACGGCCTGCTTCTCGTCATTCCAGCGTCCTGGCGACGCCGCAGCACCTCCGCCGCTGAGATCGCTTGCTGGATATTTGCGCGTCTCAGCCGCGATGCGCCATAGCTTCACAGGTAGGCACCGCTTCGCATGGCGCCCAGCAACTTCGAAACGATCTCCACACCCGTAGGCGTGTCCAGGTAATCAGCGGGCTTGCTTCCTCCCAGGGCCGGTTGTGGGCGCTCGATCCACTGGCCCAGCCATTTCACCGTGTCGAAATTTCTGGCCTCGACAGCGGTGCTGTCTTGCACGATATCCTGGGCAATGCCCAGCAGCTTGATCATGCCAATGGCGGCCAGACCTGCGCGGCCATCGACCACGGCACCGGCCGCCGATTTGCGCGCTGCGGTCGCTGGCGGGATGCGCAGCATGGCAAACACGCGCGAGGACGGCAACTCCATGCGCTTGGAGAGGTCTGTGATGAAGGTGCCCGCAACGCCTAAGCGCTCAATCTCCACCATCTGCACTGGAGTCGCCTCATGCACCTGCTTGAGGTAGGCATCGACGCCCTGACTGCGCTTGTAAGCCAACGTCAAGCCACGGGTGGCGACGACGGGCGAAGACGTTTTTGCAGGATGGAATTCACCAGTCGGCTTGCGTGAGCGGCCGGTTTGACTGAGGGCGGTTGCCGCCATGGCCTTGGTACCTTTGCCGGAAGCGCGCTTGGTAGCCGGGGGGTGCTTGCTGGTGACAGGTGCCATGATCGCTGCCCAATATATAAATCAAATGAGAAAAATTCTAATCTCATTTGGTTGAAAGCGCCAGCGATGTTCGCCGATTACCGCAGCCGCCGCCTGCTGGAGCCCTTGTTGGGGGGGGTGCTGCGCAAGCGAGTCAAGGAGTGGCGATCCCCATCGCCTGACGCCACGAGCTTTTGCAGTTGCGCTTGCTCGGCCCTCAGTGAGGCCAGGGCAACCTCCAGCTCCGCACTGTGCCGTCGCAATTCATCGACCTGTTGAGATGCCTGCGCCAGTTTGTCTGCATGCGATTTTGCAGCCCTGTCCGTGGCCGACTTGAGGGTGTCGAGTTCTTTCTGTAGTCGTGCGGCCTGGCCGCGCTCGCGGTCAACTTCAAGGAGAAGTCGCCGCTGCTCTTCATTGGCTCGCTGTTCACCGGCGCGAGCGACCTCAACGAAGGTTGCCAATTCCTGGCGCTGAGATGCGAGCTGCTCCATCTGTTGCGCCAATCCCTGCCGAAGGCCTTCGTCGTGCGCCAGGCGCTGTTCCAAGGCCCGAATCTGATCCGTCAGGGTGGATGCGTGAGCCTGTGCTGCAGACACTTCCTGGCTCAGGAGCGCCTCGCGCTGTCTTGCCTGCTCAATCGCCTGGGTTGCGGCGTCTACCTGCTGCGTGGCTTCAACCCGAACCGCCGCACAAGCCTCTTCGGCCTGCGTGCGTGCTTGCTGCCACAACTTGGCCGTGAGTTCGCCTGCGGCGTCCCTCAGGGCCTCGGGAATGTCAGGGTGCTCGATGCGCACTCGGCTTTTCTCGCGCAAGTTCTCCCAGAACCTGGCCAGCGCCTCGGCCGGGGCGCTCATGCTGCCTTTGCGCACCAGTTGATACAGCTTGTTGGCCGTAGGCGTAATGCCGTAGCGAAAGAACAGGACGGTACACACCTCGCGGTAGAGATCCTGCGTGTCTGGAAACTTGGGGCGCAGCGCCTCAATGTCAGCCTGCAAGCGTGCTTCATCGGTCATTTTTGCCTCCATTAATATAAAAATAATATAACGTAATACGTCAATTTATTTATCAATGAGCCACATCTATGGACATAACTAATCTTATGTCCATAGAATTCCGATTGCCATCATGTTGAAATCACTGACACCGTGAACGCTGTCGCTCCGATTGACCAGACGCTGATTCCAGCTCATCTCACCGGGCAAGATGGGCGCAATCGTTCACATGCCCGCAGCCAAGTGGCGGCCGACAACGACCGCTCGGCGGTTCTGGCCTGGCTGGCGCGCTACGCCGACACACCCACGACACTGGCCAGCTACCGCAAAGAGGCCGAGCGGTTGCTGCTGTGGTGCGTGCACCAGCGCGGCCTGGCCATGTCGTCGCTGACCCACGAAGACCTGCTCATGTACGAGCGCTTCCTCGCCGATCCCCAACCGGCCGAGCGATGGGTCATGACGGTTCGCCAGCGTCCAGGGCGCGACTCGCCTTACTGGCGGCCGTTTGCCGGGCCACTGTCCAGCACCAGTCAGCGTCACGCTCTGTCCATCATCAACGCCATGTTTTCTTGGCTGGTGGAAGCTGGCTACCTGGCTGGCAACCCACTTTCGTTGGGGCGCCGCAAACGCCGCGTCGGCCCAAGACAAACCAATCGTTTCCTACCTCACGAGCACTGGGATGAGGTCAAAACGACGATCCAGGCCATGCCCATGGGCACTGGGCGAGAGCAGGCGCACGCAGCACGCTGCAGGTGGCTGTTTTCTCTGCTTTATGTTGGCGGGCTGCGAGTTTCGGAGGTCACATCCGGCAGCATGGGTGGCTTCTATAGTCAACGTGACCGAGCGGGCATCGAGCGCTGGTGGCTGGAGGTCACCGGCAAAGGCGACAAATCTCGGATCGTCCCCGCCACCGCTGAATTGATGGCCGAGTTCATGGCCTATCGCAGAGCCAATGGCTTGTCGGCTTTGCCTGCCAGTGGCGAGAATCGCCCACTGGTTCTGCCCATCATCGGCAAGGAAAAGCCGCTTGCGCGCAGCGCCGTACACGAGGTTGTCAAAGGCATCATGCGAGCAACAGCAGTTCGCCTGCGTGCCCGAGGCAGCGAATGGGAGGCAGCAGCCATGCAGATCGAGGCAGCGTCCACCCACTGGCTGAGGCATACCGCAGGGACACACATGACCGATGCTGGCCTAGACGTCAAGGCTGTGCGCGACAACTTCGGGCATGCGACCATCAGCACCACCAGCATCTACGTGCACAGCGAAGACGATGCGCGGCACGATGCCACGCAAGCGGCGCATAAGATCGGATGGGCACCGCGCTAGGTTTGGATGAGCACCTGATTGGGCAAGGCGTTTCTCGGGCGAGAAACGGGGGCACCATAACAACTGGAAATGCACCTGTTGAGGCAGTATTTAGGCGACAACGATTGCATTTCCACCTGTTATGCCCATTGATTTCGATCCGTAGTGACTCGACGTACTTGGATCAGGAAGCGGCCTCTTGGTGCATAACGATGCTATTCGTTATTACTTTTTGGCTTATGTGCTATTTCTGGCCTTATCCTGGCTGACCCTCACAACCTTCAGCCAATCATCGCCGTGGTCATCGCGATGTATCTGGCCCAGGCGAGCGTCGGCAAACTCTTGTGGGCGCAAACCAGTTGCATACCAAAAATCAAGGATGAAATTCAACCTTGCGGCGGCATCCTTGGACCACCCACCAGTCCATTCGATGTTTTTGGCCGCAGACCTGATCAAAGACCAGTCTTGTTCGTTGAAGCCTCTGCTTGCATCGAATGATGCCCGGCTTTTCGCTCCCTTGACTTTTACACCCGCAAAGGGGTTGACCAACAGGTAGCGTTGCTCTATGAGCCATCGGAACATGGCGCCAATGACCGTTAAAGCGTAACTAAGGGACTTCGGTGACAACGAACCCTGAAAAGGTTTCCAATCTGGCGCTCCACGAGGCCTTGGTTTTCCAATCCAACGAACGGCGGGAGTTGGCCTTCGTAGAAAGTTGCGATAGTCGATTGCATCTTCAGTGGTTAAAGATGACAGCGGCTTTCCCCGCTCGAGAATCGACCACAACAGCAAGCGCTCTGCTTCCTTGCGATAGGCTCTTTGTGTCGCTGGGCTTTCTTGAAGTGCGATCCACGCATGGATGGCCTCGTAGTCGTTGCTTGCGTCCAGTGCACATGTTTCCTTTGACGCCCGAAACCGGCCGGTTGAGCCATCCAGCTCCGTCGGCACAACCAACTGCTCCCAAGGCTTGGTCTCATTGGCATCTGTTTGAACAATAAGTTCTCTGGCCCGCTCCGTGAGATCAGGATGATCTCTAAAGAATGCCTCAACTTGCTCAGCTGCGGTAGGGCCAAGCCCCTGAATCGCTCCCCACCATCGCCGACGCCTGGGAACCCTGACTGTCAGATCCGCAAGTGTGCGGATACCCGCACGCAACAAGGTGTTCGCAATGCGAGTGGGCAACCATTGCTCAACTCCATCGGTAATGAGCGGCTTAACCGGCGGTAGCGCACCAACCTCGTCAAGAAGCAGCGCAACGCGTCTAGCCAGCTTTGTACGCGTCGCTGCTGAAGAGCGCATGAGCTCCACCAGGTCTGAACGCCCCCTACTCTGGGCTTCCTCGATGACACGGCGCTTGATGTTGCCAATGATCGACCGCGACGACTGTCCAGGCCTTCTGTGCGTCCCGAGATATTGAAGTACTGAATCTTTGCTCGACAACCCAGAGAACCAAGCCCTCAATGCAGCTAGCTCGTCCGCGGATGGCCAGTTCGTATGAACTTCCAATCCCACATATGACGGTGAGTGCAAGTCTCGGCTCTTTTTCATCCTCGCAGTTTACATGAATGACTTTGCTATTGCGATAAGAATAGTTATCGCAATAACCAGGTTGTAATCGACAGGTTGGGCAAAAAAATGAAAGAACTGACGCACACGTATGGCTCTGCAAGGTCGATGCAGCAGGCTTTGCGCCCAACGTTTCATCCATCAAATCGAGTCGAAGTCGCTCGCATAGGCGTGATGCCAACAAAAGCGAAACGTCTATCCCTCGCCGTTCAGGGAACCTCAGACCTTCCCTTGCTGCTACGTGCACTTGGCAATGCCGAACTTTGGTGGTTGGTCATGGCCCAGAACCAGTCGAGTGAGAAGGGTTTATCTCGATCAATCGATTGACCTGCGGCTACTCAGGGCTAGACACCACTGCCCTCCCATCATCGCGGACGGAAATACAGAAATCTTGAATTTCTGTTCTGTGGACCTGGGCGTGACCAAGTGGAACACTGCGTTACCAAGAGAGTGCAAAAGAAGGATATGGCGGCAATGCCCGAACAGGAAATCCGCGCGCTAGCAACGGAATTGCGAATGCAGTTGGAGCAACAGCATGGCCTTCTCTTAGGTGGGGCAACTCTGGTGTGTGCGCTCGGCTACGCGTCCACTGCAGCTATGCGACAAGCGCGCCGGAGGGGGACTCTCCCCATCCCGCTATTCACAGTACCTGGCAGGAGGGGCTATTTCGCTCTATCTCGGGATGTGGCCGATTGGTTGTAAGCGTCCAGCCAACACATGTTGACCGCTGATCAGGCAGTCATCCCGCCGGCTGCCAGCGATGCGGCAACAGGCTCTCAATGTCCTTGGC
>RXJQ01000065.1 GCA_003963115.1 Burkholderiales bacterium | reverse complement strand
AGGGTCGAAGTGTGCATGTGTCCGCTAAGAAATGAAGCGGACACTAGGCTCCTATCTCAGCGGCCATCAGGCAAGATGACTTTGCTGGACGCTTACAACTGACTGGCAGTAAAGCCTGTCAAGTTCAATGCGCTCCTGCGCCCGCGTGCTTTTTTCTGTAATGTCTTTAGGCTTGCAACTGATGCCTAGCAAGCGCCATGTGCGCCCCAGTCGTATCCTGAACATCAGGTCGATGGATGCGATGTAAGGCACCGTCGTTCCGACAAAGCAGCCATGGTCAATTCCGGCTTTCCTTGCGATTTCAATCAGACCAGGCACCGCATCAAGACGTGCATCTACATCGTCGTCCAGGCCGCTATTTGGGTGCGGATGCTCGTAGGGCCAAAGTGCCAAGCATTCCCGGAGCTCTGACGCACCGACATAACTGACGAGGAGCGCTGTGTGGAATTCAAGGGCACTCAAGAAATGGTGGTTGCGCGTGTGAAGGCCTACGCTGTCAAAAACTTGATGGCTGGTTGGTGATGAGAAGTTTCTGCGGATTCGTATCCACGGCTTGAATGCATCGCCACGCCCTTGGCCATACCCGGCACGAATGGCATGACTGACTGCACTGAGCTTTCGCTGTGTGTATGCCGTGGGTTGAGTTCGACGGGTCGAGGTTTCGCTATCGGAGTTGAGAAGATAGAGATATGGAGCGCTATAGCCGCCTTCGATGGCGACAATATTTGCGCTGTTGCTTTCAAACGGGTCAATAGACATGACTAGTCCCTCTCACAGCAAAGGTGCTTACGAGATTCGGTTGGGCAGGCTGACGCTAGCCATGGAAACCGGGCTCAGTGGCTCGCTTATGGCTTGAACGTCAGACGTGCTGGTACGAGCGAGGCGTACTGCCTGGCTTGCGAAGATGAGGAATCGGGGCGATCAAGAGGCCGAGCCCTGGCACCCTGGATTCAGGCACTACGTGTCGAGCGGTGGGTGCATATGGACTCCGGATGTGAAATGTTTGGATCGGTAGCAGTCCATTGCGGACGCATTGATCCCTTCGGCGCGCAAGGGCGCCTTGACACCGGGGTTGTCCTGGCTAAGAATCTCGTTACTAACTTGTTTTGGTGTATGCCAGAACTTTCCCCGGCGAGCCTTTGTGCTCGCCGTTTTCTTTTCAGCCACTCATGTCATGCTCCTTTTTGCCTGTGGTTGTGAGGACGTCTTCTCTGCAGTTAACAGATGGATCTGCTGGGCTGCAGACTGAAGGCGCATGAGGTAATCGGATAGGCCGTCTCTTTGCTGTGCGGTCATCACGGCGGCCGTACTGAGCACGCGTGACACCAGCCTGGCGTCCTCCGCAGATGCGGCTTCCAAGACGGATCGTATGCATCGGTCGTGTCGGGCAGCCCATTCGAGTTGTCGTTGCTCTTCACTCGCAAGCGACAGGGCTTTGGCAATTGAGGCAAGGGTGCCTTGGCCAGGCGGAGGTCTGCTGCCCCGCTCTAGCCCTGAGAGCTGGCTGGGATCCATCACTAGGGTCAGTGCCAAAGCCTTTTGACTGACGCGCCTTGCTCGACGCAGTTGCACGAGCTCGGTCGGAAAGCGCAGCAGCGATTCCTGGTGGATTTTTTGTGTGTCTTGGCACAGATTCAAAGGACTGCCTCGCGTCAACTACATGACTGCTCGAATCCTATTGATCGCATGTTCGCCTGTCACCTCCCAATCTTTTGGCTATCTTTACCGCCGAGTGGTGTTTGTAAGTGTTTGATGTTTAAGGGGAATTCGAGGTGATACGGGACCAAATTGTCTTTACCCAGGCCAAATCAAGGGAGCTTCTCAAAACGCAGATTCGGGCGCTAAGGACGATCTGGTGGTATCGGGTCGTTGCCGATCAGTTGGGTGTGTTCGCTCCCCATCAAGTTGGACGCCTAGCGACTCCAGATCACTATCGAATTGACGGTATCGCACACAAGTACAGGACGGATTGGCCGCTGTATGCAAGGGGTGCTAGAAGTCCATCTGGGTTGACCCTCGAACAAGTCGATCGGCTCGTGCCAGGTTCTACCAAGGTCTATTGCAATCCTCTATGGGCAGTACTTTTGCGAAGCAGGCAGTCCGAGCGCGGATGGCAGCAATTGGCGAGGAGTGGTCCAGTTGCCGTGAGTGAACTATTGAATCGCGACCTTAAGGTTGGCTTGAAGGCAGCCGCGGCCAAGCCCGTGCTCGACATCATGTTGAGCCTGTTGGCCTTGAGACGCTGTAGAGAAGCCGCTGGGAAATCGATTGGGTGCGAGGACTTAGATCGGCTACTGATAAAGGTGTGCCTTGTCGCCGCGGCTCAAGACCGAATTGGGTTGCCTTTTCCTGGGCTGATCAAGATCCTCAACCTGTACTTTTGGGCACAGGACAAGCAGCCCTATCCATTTTTCCCCCTTTCTGCTTTTTGCCACTCGGTTTTGACCATGCGCTGCTGCCAGCCCACGGGTGCTCGCGCCTTTGAGATTGCGTCGGAGGAAGAGCGTCGAGTGATTGCGGTGGACGCAGCTATAGGCAAATTTGGGTGGGATTTGTTCTTGGCAAGCAGACCAATCTATCTTTGTGATTGCCAGCGTGAATGTGAGCATCTCGATGCTGCGCGACGGGCTAGACGCTTGATCAGCTCCGGCGTGAGGACTATTCGGGGCGGGCTGAACTGCTCATGAGACACGCTGGCTGCTTTGAGTGGCCGACAGAGTCATTTGTCGCTCAAAAGAGCTGGCGCTTTCAATTTACAGCACAACAGGCAGTATTGCCCGAGAGGCGTTGTCGTACAAGATTCGTCAACGAAAACCGGCGCTCGACTGTGAGCGGTTGTTGACGCGCATCTCCAAACAGGGCTTCGCAGCGGGTGCAGTCACGGGCGCGAAGCGGCCGAGCGGCGCCTTGCCGCCAGACCTTGTCTGCACCATAGACCTGCATGCTGGGCCGCCAGACTTGCTCGATCTGAGGCACCAAGACCGCATCGCGCTTGGCCCAATCACAGCGCTTGTCCGGATCGCGGCCGTGGGATGATTTAAAAGTGCGTCATCCTCTTGTGCAATTGATGTGCTTCCTGGCAAGCAACAAGGAGAAAAGCGAAAGAGGTTGAGCGATCAAGCCTATATGAATCAATAACTTACTTCAGTCAAACTCAATACGTTGTCGCGGGAGATACGACAAAAAGGTGAGAAGGGGAGGCGCGAAAGCACCTATGGAATACCGGCGTGCTCCTCACCTGTTTGGAGGTTGAGCGGTATTCTCAAGTGCAATATAAAGGCAATACTGAAGCCGAGGGAGGGCGCCGTGGTGCGCGCGAAAACCAAGACGGAAGTGGCAACCATCAAGCTGACCCCAGAGTGCCGTCGCGCCTGGGAAGCCGCTGCATCCAGCGAGCGCCGCTCCCTCGCGAACATGTTCGAGGTGGCCCTCCTGGAATACTGCGAACGCCACGGCGTTGAGGTACCGGCACCCGCAAAGTTGGCAGTGCCCGCCAAGAACCGTGCAGTGAAGAAGGCCCCAACGAAGAGAGCGGCAACGACATGATACGGCGCGGTCTTCAGGCATGGCTTTTAGGGCCGCTAAACGGGAGAACAACTTCGTGAGTCAACCCGTGTTTTTCGAGGCTGAGCGCAAGCGCTTCTTCCGTCCCCTGAACAGTTCCCGCCGGGAACTCGTTGTCGCTTGCCTGCGAGCCCTGTACGAACGGTTGCATGGACCAGCCGCCGACTATGCACACACGATGACGCGAGATTCGCTGCGCGAGCTGCTCATGGCCGTCGTGCGCGACAACCCCGACCGGCTGACCATTGAGGCGGAGCCGGACGAGTTCAGCCGCGCCGACGGGGAGCCACTTCAGCTGACGAACCTGCTGATGCGAGCGCTGCTCGCCGACGGATGGCTCGAGCAATTTGCAGATCGGCACGGCCTGGTGACCGCATTTCGGTTCTCTCGTCCGGGCAAGCTTTTCGCTGAGGTGCTCTGGACACTCGACCGCCCAAGCAGGAGTCGGCAGCGGAACATGCGGGGCTGTCGAAATGCTCTAGATGCTGCTCTGCAGCCCCGCGGCGACGCCCATGACCTGGTTGACGCCTACGAGTACGCAGAGAAGGTCATCGAGGATCTGACCGAGGGCATCGACTACTTCCAGGAACTGGTGCGTCATCTTATGCAAACAGCCTCGGTGCAGCGGCAGTGGAGCGAATTCGTTGAATTCCTTGACCGCTTCCAACGCGAATACTCGAAGCAACTGACGGCGGACAATGCCATGCTCAACCGGCAGGCCATCCGGCAGAATCTTGAACGCCTGCGCCAGGTGAACGATACGAAGTTCCGCCGGATGGACGAACAGCTTCATGATATTGCTCACTGGGCGGTGAAGGAGCACAGCGGCACTACGGTTTACGAATGGCTCCTCAGCCGTATCGAGGACATCGTCGATGCCGCCTGCGAGACCAAGCAGCCAGGATTCCTCAAGGCGATGGAGACCTACTTGAAGCGGGTCAACGGACTAGCGATGCAGTCCTTGATGTTGCGAGCCGGTCAGACACGCCACGCGTACCTGCAAGGAATCCAGCGGGTGGCACAGGCAGGAGACCGAGAGGCTCAGGACCGGCTTCTTCTCCACTACGGCGCTCACCTGGCCAACGCGGAGGTTCGGCTGCTTGACCCAGCAAGCTTCAAGCTGCGCACTGCGACGCAGCGGCGCAGGGCTGTCACCGTCACCATTCGGCCGCGAACCACTCGCGAGGAGCGCCTGGCCGCTGCATTGGCACGGGCTGAGTCCGAAGCCTTCTCGCTGCCCAACGAGCTTGTGGCCGAAGGCCTGCGAGCCGACCTGCGCATCTTCCGCCATTCGGTCAGGCTATCCGCCTTGCCAACAGAGAGCGCGGAAGACGTGCTGAAGGCTATGCAGGCCGTCGAGGCCGCTCGGTCCAGCGGCGGCGACTTCTTGGTGCGCAGACTGCCCACGCGCCTCGACAACCCGGCCTATTCTGGCAGCGACTACGAAATCGACCTGAAGAAATGAACCTGTCCACCGTCGTTCGTGACCAGTTGGCCCTGGTCAACATGAAGCAGGAACGCTTTCGAGAGCTGGTCACCCGACTGTTCTCATATGGCATCATCATCCGGGACGAAGACCGCACAGAGCAGGCGCTGTACGACGATGCGAGACGCATACAGCAGCTTCTCGAAGACTACTTCGACATTGCCGGCTTCCTACTGCACCATGACACAACCAACCAGTTCTACCGTCTCTACGCGCCTGGTGCCGTGGTCGACGGGCTGCCGGAGGACTCGCTTGAAGCTGTGCCGGCGCTGCGGGCCCGTGTCTCGGCAGACTTCGTCGCGGCAGCCTTGGCGCTGCGCTTCCTGTACCAGAACAAGCTGAACTCAGGCGACATCCAACCGCAAGGCGAAGCGCTCATCGGGTTCGAGGAGCTGGCCGTGGCACTGCAGACGCAGCTCAAGCGCCAACTGCCGAACGGCTCAACCGAGAAGATTCAGCTGCTGGCAGAGTTGCGCAAACACCGCCTGCTGAGTTACTCGCCCACCTTTAGCATCGCCGACGAAGACGCACTGCTGGCCATCCGACCAACCATCCTGGGCATCGTATCCAACGACGCGATGAGCGCAGCCCTTGACACAGATGGCGTGGTCGAGCAGGCGACGACCGTGGGGGAGGACGCCGAATGAAGCTCGACCGCTTGGTGCTCGTCAACTGGGGGCAGCTACCGCCTGGGGACTACGAGCTTGGCAACATGACGCTGCTCACCGGCCCCACCGGCGCCGGCAAGTCGACCATGCTCGACGCCTTACAGACCGTGATGACGGCGTCCTATCAAGGCATCGTCGCGTACAACCCGGGTCAAGAAGAGACGCACGGCACAGGGCGACGCGGCAAGACCAAGCGCACGCTGGAGTCATTCATCTGCGGCGCCGAGTACAGCTTGTTCTCTCGTCCGGATGGCGCCCACGGTTGTGTGGCCGCAGTTTTCCGCCCTGAAGATGGAGAGACCACGGCCAAACCGTTTACCGCGGTCGTCGCCGCGGCAGCCCGGGTTGACGGGCAAGGGGAGCGCAGAGTTGCCCGCCTTGAGCGACTGGAACTCATCATCGTCGACGAGGAGGCCTTGGGCGTCGCCGACTTCCTCAAGGATGCCCAGCAGAGCGAGTGGGTCGCGGTCGAAGATTTGGTCAAACGCTTGAAGGCGCGCTACCGGAAAGTCACCTCGTTCGACAGCCACAAGAAGGACTACCTCTGCGCGCTGTACGGTAGGTTCCGTGGCCGCACATCGGTGACCTGGGACGAAACCTCCAACGCCGCCAAAGCTTGGAGTCAATCTATCGCCTACAAGCCAATCGGGTCCGTGCACGACCTAGTGCGGGACGACATCCTCGAGTTCGACGGCAAGCTGCTGCAGGAAAGCATCTCTCGCATCAGCGAGCTGATGCGTCAGGTGACTAACCTCCGAGAGGAAGGTGAGCGCCTGACGGCTACTGTCACGCGATTGAAAGAGCTGAAGGCTGCCATCGACGACACAGCCAGCTCTTTCGAGGAGCAGGTGCAATACGACCTGTTGTTGGCCCGGGTCCATCTTCGGGACGACGACGCCCGCATCGACGAAGAGCGCCGCAAGATTGCCAAGGACGCCGAAATCGAGGAGCGTAATCTCGCGCTTATCTCCACCCTAGCGAGCCAGTGGGACAACCTCGACAGAAGCCGGGTACAGCTCGCGGCAAGCTTGCAAGGCATCGCCGCACACGGTGTCAAGGAGCGACTAGAGGTGCAACTTCGCAACGCCACCGGAAACGCGCGCAAGGTGTTGGACGACCTGGCCAAGGGCCTGCGTTCTGCCGCCAATCTCGATACCGTGGCGCAACAGCTTGCTGGTAAGGAGATTCCCAAAGAGTTCAACCGGCTGCTGCCAGCCGTGGAAGCCCTAGCCAGCGCATATGCGAAGACGCAGCTGGGGCATCTCGCCGGCCTTGCGCAGACCGTTCACCGAGCGGTTCAAGCACCCGCGCTCGTCCCGAACGAATTACTGGAGCTCTGTGAGCAGTTCGAGGGCCTGAATGGTGCACTTGCCGACGTTTTCAAGGCACTGGTAGGCCCGCTGGACAGTGTGTTGATGGCCATTGCTGCGGACGATGCGTCATTGCAGACGCGCATTTCCGCAGAACAGAAGACGGTCCGTGACCTGGCCGCAGCTAAGGCCAACATGGCAGGCGGCGGAGGCAACTACGACCCAGCTACGACTTACGCCCTCAAGTGCCTTCGACAAGAACTGCCAGAGGCGTCGGCGTTGGTCCTGTGCGACCTTGTGGAGCCGGTCGCAAACACGAAGTGGCAGCCTGCCATCGAAGCCTATATGAGCATGGCGCGGCTGAACTTCATCGTGAAGCCCGAGTGGGAAGCGCGGACCATCGACTTCTTGCATTCCATCAACTCCAAGTCTCGCGTCATCCAGGGCAAGCTGTGCATGCGGCACGCCAATCCCGCCAACGTACCGCGTGACTCGATGATTCACGAGCTGCAGACCAATCACCCGATTGCCCGCGCTTATCTGGTTGACCAATGGGGTGGCGTGGTGAAGGTTGCGAATTCCGAGGAGCTTCGTGAAGTAAGCCGTGGCATCACGATTGACGGCAAGGCCTCGGGCTCTCGCACTATGTACCCGACTGAGTTCAGGGAACTGGTCTTTGGCCGCGCTGCTCGTGAGAATGCTCTCCAGAGGACGATTGCCCAGTTGGAAGCTGCAGAGAAGCGCTTGGATGGCCTTCAGAAGCTTCACAGGACACTCGGTGACGTGCGGACGTTGCTGGCGACGGTTAAAGAGCCCAACTTTGACCCTGACCCGCTGCTCAACTATGCGGTGGAAATCGACCAAGCCCAAGGCGACCTAAACCAGCTCGACCTCACCGAGGTGAACGACCTGGAAACGCGTCTGACTGACCTGCAGCGCCAACTGGCCGCCGTGGCCGAGGAACGAAAGGATGCAGAGAATGCCATCGCGTTGGCCAACGACCGGACCATCAAGTCGGAAGATGCCATCAAGACAGTGCAAGGACGTCGGGATGACCGGCTGCGCGAGCTGGAGCGGCAAATTGGCCGACTCAAGCAGGTCTGCGAATTGAACCCTGAGCGCACCTACACCGTGCTGTCAGAGCAAGTAACCGAGCTCTTGGCCGCCGTGGTTGTCAACGAGGTGATGGCTCGACGGGAAACGCTTCGGAGCTTGCCAGCCATGCGCATCGGAGAGGTCCGGGAGCGCCTTGGCGAGCACCAGGCCGCGGCCAAGACCGAGGAGAGATTCCAAATCCACTTGCCTTATTCGCACGAGGGCGAAGGTTTTGACCCCTGCTACGGGCCATTGGTACAGCTTGGACGAGCGGTTGGCTCTTTGCACGCAGACCTTGAGGGCGTGGGTCTCTACAACAACCGCAATGAGGTCGGAAAGGCCGAACGGTCTTTCCACGACGTGTTCACCAAGCAGTTCTGCGTCGAAATCAAAGCCAAGGTTGACGACGGTGTTCGTACCTTGCGGCACATGAATGCCGAGCTGCAGAACCTGAAGTTTGGCACCGACCGCTTCACCATTGACTGGTCGAAGTGGGAGCCCGAGTTCGAGGACTACTATGGCTTTTTCAAGGCCGTGGCCGAACTGGCCGACTCACCTGACACGGTAGACCTGTTCGCAGAAACGACGCTGACCGATAAGCACCAAGCTGTGCGGGACCGGCTGGTGAAGCTGCTGCTAGACAAGGACCAAGAGCGTGCAGAGCGCGACCTTCTGCGCATCGCCGACTACCGGAACTATCGGCGCTACGAAATCTGGAACGAGTCCGACAGTGGGGGCCGCATTGCGCTATCTACCTGGGGCACGGGCTCTGGCGGTCAGTTGGAGACGCCCGCGTACATCGTCCGCGCCGCAGTAGTAACGAACCGGATGAAGCTCTTCGACAAAGGGCCGAGCATGAAGCTGCTAGTGAGCGACGAGTCGTTCTCCCGTATGGACGAGTTGCGCGCTCGAGCAGTGCTTCGGTACCTCCGTGACAACTTGGGCCTGCAACTCATCAGCGCCATGCCGACCCGCGGCGCCGGCGGCTTACGCCCAGAATTCGACCGGGAGTTCAGCTACAGCCGAGCAGGCGTTGATGCGATGAACGGGGAACTCGACTTCATCATCGAGTGCGACGAGCGCCACTTCAAGAGGGACCGCATGCGCGAAATGTGGGATGCCCACCGCGAGAAGGCGCGGGAGCAGGCCCGTCTGGCGTTCGACGCAAAGGAGCCGCCACCTGCACAAGTGCCGCAGCCCCCGGCGGGCGACTTGCTCCTCCCCGATGTGCTAGCTGATGTTGCTCCTGCCAGCTCCGCGGAGGCGGCACCTTGAACGACCGAATGCCACTGTGGCTGCAGGCGGCAGACATACAGCAGTTGCTCAACCTGCTGGTCAACCGGCTGGACAGTGCCGACCAACGTGGCACCCGTGCGCAGTCCGTCGCGCTTGGCCCGAAGACCTGGCCGGCCCTTTATGAAGCACCGTTCGAGTCCGCGAAGGAAACTCTCTGGGAACACGTTGGCGAGCTGGTGCGCTGGGGCTGGCTGTCTGCCAAGCCAGAGGGCGTAGCTAAAGTGCGTTCTGGGTACGACCGCTCCCCGCGAGTCACCGTCGTGGATGAATCAGCCTTGCGCGCAGCCGTTGGGCGGCCCGAGCGCGTTCGCAGCGCCGCTGAGCGCTGGAGGGAGGCGGTTTTTACGGGGTTGACTGCTTCGGATGAGACCAAGAGCCTGGTGAGTGAATTCTGCCTCGACATGCCAGACCGGACGATGCACGAGGTCGTAGCCCGCTTGAACGAACTGCCGAAGCTAAAGAACGAGCCGCTGCGCCTTCGGGAGGTCTCAGCGCAGTTGTTCTGGGGCATGTCGAAGGTTCTGGATAAGCGGCAAGCGATGGTCGCCGCGCTGCTTGACCTTGATGACTGTCCGTTTCCAGAGTCCCCGGTTCAACTGCAGGTTTTTCTGCCGCCGACGGGATTTCGCAGCGTTCTCTTCATAGAGAACTCGATGTCGTTTGACCAAGCAGTGCGGTCAACCAGTGCGGCCTTCGACGGCATGGCATTGGCGTTCGCATCAGGCTTCAAAGGAAGCGCCCAGCGGTTGCGAACGCCTGAGGGCTGCTCGCTTTTTTTCTCCGACCGTGGTGGCGACACCAGGGAGCTTCGCGATGTGTTCAAGGCCTGGCTCTTCGGCAAGGGCGCACAGCCAGCGCACTTCTGGGGCGACTTGGACTGGTCAGGGCTGCGCATTCTTTCGGCCATGAGAGCCAGCTTCCCAGCGCTAACAGCCTGGGAGCCTGGCTATGCACCGATGCTCTCGTCGCTCCGTGCCGGAGAAGGGCACTCGCCCGAAGCGGCGGACAAGCAGGGCCAGAAGGCACTAGCCGTGACGGGCTGCGCCTATACCGACGAGCACCTAGCGCCCGCACTCCGTGATACGGGCCGCTTCCTTGACCAAGAACTCTTTAAGCCCTGAGCCTGCGCCTTATGGCCAAATTAATCAGCCGGCCAGTCGCTCACGCATGATCTACCCAATGGCTCGCCCAAGCTTTTGAGTGGCTTTCAGGAGTTCGTTGCGAGCAAGGTCGCCCGCTCTGACATCTGCCCAGGGCTTTGCGTTCATGCGAGTGGGAATGATAGCTGCAGTCAGCCGATCAGCGATGGCTTCGTGACAGGCTTTGGCGTTGGTAACCACTACGGAGGGCTGTTCAAGGGCGCCTAGCGTTTCGCGATATGGAGCGTGTAAACCACACCAAGCACCTGCGGATTTCAGTACTGCCCACACCACTTGTGTGGGAAGCCTGTACTGAAGGCATTCAGCTTGCTGATGGGCTTGGCCTCGCCCTTTGGCAGCAATTTATCAATGGGTACGAAGAGGCTGGCTTGTTTGACTTGGATCTGAGCCAGCGGTGGCTTGACATCGACCACTATTGCGCAAACAGAGAGCTTGCCTCTATGGACGCGCGTCAACGGTGTCCCCAACTCTTCTGGCAGATCAGAAGCCAGCACCTGAGTCTCCATGCCTGGCTTCACATTGCTCCGGACGGATTGAATCTGGGCAGCGTATTCCGACGCACGGCGGTCCTTGGCCTGAAGCTGGGTGGCATTGATTAAGCGAGCAGCAAAGCCCCACTCCCACCCCGGTGGAATGAGCGTCGAACTGGCGGCAGGGGCGTAGTCGATTTCGACCATGAAGCGATTTGCCTCTTGTGCTGATTGGCAAGTGAAGCGGCCAATGAGTGACGCCTTTTTCAAGACAGCCAGGTTTTGGTTCACTTGAGGGGAGCTTCCTTTCAGTTCCGGGGGAATCTTTCGCTCCAGTGTGCCGCCCGTTTGCTCGCAAACGGATTGAAGGCCGGAGACCAGCTCGCGTAGATCTTGGGCAGGCCGCTCACCAACGCCCATGAAAGGCAGCCGCGTGACGATCTTGAGCGTGAAGATGCTCGTCATCACGTCAGTGAATGGGTTGCCAAGATCCTCAGATTCGAAGCCCACGGTGTCGCGTGAAGCGATGGTCACGGTGTCGCCCGATGCGAGCGTACCGTTTTTCCCCCACGCCATGAACTGCGCCTCAATTGCGCTGGCCATACGTGCGTTGCTTGGCTCTTCGGCTTGCGCAGGCAGAGGCGCCACAGCAGCCCAGAAGAGCAGCACCCCACCCATCCCACCTATTGCACGCAACCAGATGTCGCCCATCATTCACCCCTAGTTTATAAACAGTGGCCTTGATTGTAGATTCACCTGATCCTGCTGCCCGATGCAGCCGAAGAAGATCAACAAAGGTGGAAGACCCGCAGGAGCGACCTCGTTCGATCCTGTCTCGGCATCCGCTTTTGGTGATGCCGTTCGAGAACTTCGCTTAGCTAAAGGCATTGCGCAGGAAGCGCTTGCCTTGCGTGCTGGGGTGGACCGCGGTTTTATGGGTCACGTTGAGCGTGGTGACAGGCAACCCTCCCTGAATGTCATCCTCAAGATCGCTAAAGCGATTGGATGCACTCCTGCGAAGCTGCTCGAAGAGACCAGTAAACGGCTGCCTGACGAGTACCTCGCCTGAGTTTTTGGCCGAGGCAACCGGCTTAGAGCACTACCCTGGCATCCTAAGGTGGGGTTCAACGCGCTTCGCTCGCATCCGTCAGAGGGTGTCGCGTTGTTGAAATTGGGCCCGAATTCCTGCTGTAGTTCAATCAAATGAATGCAACGCTCAAGGAGCGGGCCATGGGGCTGGATGCATCGAGCTTGGCTAGTGTTGTGTCCTGCAAATAACTGGCATTAATCTTGAATGCCATGCGGTATCTTGGGAACGGAGATACCGCGATGAGAACAGGCCGACCAAAGAC
>RXJQ01000071.1 GCA_003963115.1 Burkholderiales bacterium | reverse complement strand
CCGATGCAGTACGAGCAACGCTGGCACGCGGCACAGCACAAGAAGGCCGCGTAATCGATGAGTTAAGAACTCCGGCAATCAAGGGCAACCTCACATCGTGGACTGACGTCCATATTCCATCGAGAACCGATGACGGCCCTGGATCTGTTTCTGACGGTGCCGTTCTTTTGGGGCTATGTGATCTATGCGCTCCAAAATCGTTTGGTTCACTGGATAACCCGGTGGCGCCCCACAGTCATCGAGCGGGACGACCGTCCCGTGGGCTATTGGCTCATCGTGGCCTTCTACTTCCTGTATGGCGCATGTCTGATTGCCCTTGGCCTGAACCGCTGACATTGGACGTGACACGTAGCCAAGGCTCATGCAGGTGCTAATGCAAATAGCGACCCAAGTCTTCCTTTAGGGCTTCGTCATGCAGGCTGCACATCCAATCAGACTACACCACATTCAATGGTGTGGGATTGACCACCTAAGCGGCTTCAGTTAGCGTCTTTGGCGAAATCTCGAAACTCGTTGGTTGGGAGGGGCAATGCGAGTTACCAGACTGTGTGGTTGCCACCGCTTCATTGTTGCGCACCTGACAGAATTTCTCATAACAGGAGGTTTGATATGGCTGTCGATGACACAGTTGTAAAAGGGCACATTGATGAGTATCTCGGTCGGTACTCAACACTTCCCCCCTTGCAAAGAAACGGACTGGCATTCAGAGACATTAGAGATTTTCGAAATGCTGGCGGAGACTCTGCGGATGAGTCACTTGCTGCGGCAGAGCACTACTTATTTGCCAAGTACATGGTAAGCAATATCGTGGTTTCGGAGCATCAAATGATTGTCATGGTACTTGGCTACGACGGTATAAAAGCCATCGCCCAAACCAATAGCTATACCGAGCGCGCAATGCGCCATAACCCTGACCGCCCTACGTCCAAGGTATCAGCTTCCTCAATCGTTTGGGGCCTTAAGGGCGCCAAAGACGGAGAGAGTGACCACCAATCGTTCGCACCCTATGCAACGGTTCCAAATTGGAACTGGGACGCCATGAAATTTGGGGGCATCACGGACAACATGGTCGAGTATGCAAAAAGGATTTATTGAAGACAATGGCATGTCAGGCAAACGCTCGCGGCGTATATGGCCAGGGCATCGTTCTTAGCGAAATGGCCTCTTGGTACATCCCGGCATTAGAGCAAAGGGCCAAGCCAGAGATCAATGGCGCGCTGGCGCCAAGCTGGACAGCAGAGCGGCTTCCATGACTTCCGACGGAAGTACCGTTGGCCGTTTGAAAGTCCAGACCAAGGGCGCCGAGCTGCCTATCTACATGAGGTCTCGGCATGAGCAACCCAGCGACCATCCAAGCCGTGAATCAGCTCTCCTCGGCGGCCGCCTCCTCCCTTGAAATATTTTTACATCATTTCGGGATAACGTGTCCCACGTTCACCAACATGGCGGCGTTGCAGCCAGGCTAGGGTTTCCGGGTAGCGCCATGGGCGTACCCGAAGCTGCCGGCAGCATGGCGACTAGGGGCCTCTTGCAGGTGAGATCGTGGCGCAAACAGACTTCGACTTCACCGGGGATAGCGCAGTTCGGTCGCATTGTGCTGTGCAAGGGGGATGGCACCCATAAGACCTTAGGCAAGAGACGCTGGATGCATTGGTCCGGCTGACATCCACGCCGTCCGGCTCTTGAATGACTGCTGTCGCAGCGACCAATCGATGTGGCGCTAAAGTCAACAGAGGGTCGATTTGGTTCGGCCTGTCACACTGGCCCCGCCATTCTGGATTGGATGCTGCCTCAGCTATTGAGCTGCAGCTTTCAGCGGTGCTGCGGCCAAACGCGCCGCTGCCTGCCGATTGGCCGCTGGTAATCGAAGCAGCCACCCAGGCTGTCTGGCGCGAATGACTCTGACCAGCCCTGAGCAGCCCCTGCTCGACGAGCGGCTTTTCTGCAGCTTGAGGGGCCTGTCAACCCAGAACGATCGCACCGCTGCATGGCCACGGCGTTGGAAGCCGCTCAGCGGTCAGTCGAGAGCGCCGGCGATCGACCCATCACAGACATTTGGACCTTCGAATTCGCCACCCTAAAGCGGTTCGCCCTGACATGGATAGATATGCAATTGCTAGTGCTGGCTTACCACCACTTGTTGAGGTCAGTGAGTCGGATATGGGGCAAGGAAGACTTCGGGCGGATGGCTGACGAAGCCAGCGGGCATGCGAATGAAGGTGCCGTGCGGGCCCTTGCTAAGGTCGCCGTAGGCCGGGCTCGCCAGCAGCTCGCGCTTACCAGCGTCGGTGACGCCAGTGCCGCCGAACTGGAGTTGCGTCACGGGCGTGCTGACCGAGGGCTGGCCCTCTGGCGCGGCGAAGGTGCTGAAAGTGGATGCGGCAAGCAGGACAGCAGCAGCAATGGAGTGTGTGGTCTTGAACATGATGGGGCGCTTTCAAGGGTAGGTGAGATCAGGGGGCTGCGTTGGAAAAGGGCTTCGCGTCGCAGTGCCGTCATGTTGACTACTCCGACATTTGTCGATAAGCCCATACAATTGGTTAACACCTTTCCATAAAATGGAAAGATTGGCGTGCAGCTCATGGACAAACTCGAGTCAGTCAAGGTCTTCGTTGCCGTCGCTCGTGCCGGCGGCTTCTCCGCGGCCTCACGCGAGCTGGGGCAGCCAATTGCGACGATCAGTCGCAAAGTTGCGGATCTGGAAGCGGCTCTGGGCGTGCGGCTGTTCGAGCGCAGCACCCGACGGGTCACGCTCACCGACAACGCGGTCGCCTATTTCGAGGCCTGCCAACGGTTGCTGGACGACATGCGGGACGCCGATGCCACCGTCGTCGGAGAGCACCGCAGCCCCAAAGGTGAACTCACAATCACGGCACCCACAGGTTTCGGGCGCCAACATGTCCAGCCGGTGGCGGCGGAGTTCCTGAAAGCCTACCCCGAGGTCGATCTGCGCCTGCTTCTCACCGACCGCGTCATCGGCCTGATCGACGAGCACGCGGACCTCGCGGTGCGGATCAAGCCCCTGTCTGACAGCGGCCTCGTGGCGCGCCCGCTCGGCCAGATCAAGCTGGTGGTGTGCGCGAGCCCGGGATATCTGGAGGCGAAAGGCACGCCGACCCATCCAACCGAGCTGCTGGAGCTGCACCAGTGCGTCACCTGGACCAGCCTGGGGCCTTTCAAGGCTTGGTCATTCAAGATCGACGGGTCTGACATCATGGTGCCGATTCGCACGCGCGTCACGACTACGACGCCGGACTCTGTGATGGATGCGGCTATCGCCGGCCTCGGCCTGGCGCAGATGACCTCGTACTTAGCAGAAGCTGCCGTACGCGCCGGTACCTTAGTGCCGGTGCTGCGGGACTTCGAGGAGACACCCACTCCAGTCAGTTTTGTACATCCCAGCAACCGGCGCGTACCCCAGAAGCTGCGCGCCTTCATCGACTTTGCAGCGCCTCGGCTCGCTGATAGGTTGCAGCGCGTCAACGAACTGTTCTGAAGGTTCCAGGTAACCGCGACGCCACTGAGCGCCGCGCCACAATGAATACCCCGAATGAAGCTTAATTGGTTTGGCTTTTGACCGCCCACTTGCTAAGTGGTTTTGCGTTCAATTGAATTTAGCCAATCCAATATTGCGCCATACCTACGCAGGTTTGCCGCTAGCAACTCATCTCTTGTGTAAAGGCCATCTGCAAACATTACGCTCTTCTTGTCATCGCTAAGGGTGGCGAACAGACCTCTTTGGGTCCATGTACAATACGGCGTCAAATCGACATCGGAAAAGCCGCATTTATCGGGTGCACCATACTTGCTTCTATATCGCTCAAGCGGAATCGGCGATGGTGGAATCCAACGCACCCAGCTAATAGTCAGTGCAGACTCATCATCTGCATGAGCTTTGGTGGCTGTGAAGTTTTCCCAATACTTTTGGCCGTCGGTCGGCTCAGAGGCCTTTGACATTGCATTCCACGCCCTCTCGTGACTCTCGCGCCATGACGGCCTGTCGTCATTGAAAGCGAGCATAAGTTTGCCTGGCTGTCCTGGCCCCTCTAAGGAGTAAAAGCCTTGGTTTTCACGAACCCATGCAGCCTTCACAACTGTAATCGTGGCGTTTGGGAACTTCTTCTTTATATCCCCTAGGGTATCTAGGGCCTGAATGTCGAAAAGCGTCTCAGCACAAGACACGGTTGCCAGCGCAAGGCCGACCGACGCAACAAGCAGCTGTCGAATTTTCATTTTGGCGACTCCCTACGTTGGCCAATTGTGCCGCCAGCTAGGTGCAACGCCTAGTGGGAGTGCCTCACCAAATAAGTACACACGCAACTTGGTGTCGCCCGAGGCAAACGATCTTCACCCAAACGTGATACTGAGGAAAACTGCGCCCCGCTGGCTACACAGTGGCTACACGAGACCCAGAAACAACAAAGCCCAGTCTTGCGAACTGGGCTAAGTCATTGATTTCATTGGTGCCGGAGAAAGGAATCGAACCCTCGACCTTCTCATTACGAATGAGCTGCTCTACCGACTGAGCTACACCGGCGCCTAAGCTTCAAATTCTAGCACGCTGATTTACTGTGCTTCGCGGTGGTAGGCCGTCACGCGCTCCACTTCGTTCTTCGAGCCCAACACCACGCTCACGCGCTCGTGCAGTTGCGAGGGGGTGATCTCCATGATGCGTTGCAAGCCGTTGGTCGACGCGCCACCGGCCTGCTCCACCAGGAAGCTCATGGGGTTGGCTTCGTACATCAGGCGCAGCTTGCCGGGCTTGTTGGGCTCGCGCTTGTCCCAGGGGTACATGAAGATGCCGCCGCGTGTGAGGATGCGGTGCACGTCGGCGACCATCGAGGCCACCCAGCGCATGTTGAAGTCCTTGCCACGAGCGCCTTCCTTGCCTTGCAAGCACTCATCGATGTAGCGCTTCACAGGCGGCGCCCAGTGGCGCATGTTCGACATGTTGATGGCGAACTCCTTGGTGTCCTCGGGAATCCTGACATCCGACTCGGTCATCACCCAGGAGCCCTGCTCGCGGTCCAGCGTGAACATCACCACGCCCTGGCCGACGGTCAGCACCAGCGTGGTCTGCGGCCCGTAGACGCAGTAGCCTGCGGCCACCTGGTCGGTGCCGGGCTGCAGGAAGCTCTCGTTGCAGACATCGCCGCCCTTGTGCTTGAGCACCGAGAAGATGGTGCCGATGCTCACGTTCACGTCGATGTTGCTGGAGCCGTCCAGGGGATCGAACAGCAGCAGGAATTCACCGTGCGGGTAGCGGTTGGGCACGGGCAGCATGTCGTCCATTTCTTCGGAGGCCATGCCGGCCAGATGGCCACCCCACTCGTTGGCCTCGATCAGGACCTCGTTGGCGATGATGTCGAGCTTCTTTTGCACTTCGCCCTGCACGTTCTCGCTGCCGGCGCTGCCCAGCACCTCACCCAAAGCGCCCTTGTTGACGCTGATGGCGATGCGCTTGCAGGCACGGGCCACGACTTCGATGAGCAGGCGCAATTGCGCCGGGATCTGGGCCTCGCCGCGCTGCTGCTCGATCAGGTATTGCGTCAGGCTGATGTGTTTGGACATGGCTTTGTCTCGATCAGGAAAGTTCATCAGGAATCTTGAAGGGCACGCGTGACGATCTCGCGAACGTCGTCCGACAGTTCCACGCGCGCCGCCACACGGCTGATCGCCTCACGGGCTGCCGTGCGGTAGGGCTCGGCCAGACGGCGCCAGTGGTCCATCGAGCGGGCCAGGCGTGCAGCCAGTTGCGGGTTGATGCCGTCGATCTCGATGACGCGGTCTGCCCAGAACACGTAGCCGGCCGCATCGCTGCGGTGGAAGGCCGCCGGGTTCATCTGGCACAGCGCCATCAGCAGGCTGCGGGCACGGTTGGGGGTGCGCAAGGTGAAATCGGGGTGCTGCATCAAGACCTTGGCGCGTGCAAAAACCTTGCCCTCCTTCTCGGGGGCCGTGGCCTGCAGGGCGAACCACTTGTCGATGACCAGGGCCTCATGGCGGAACTGCTCGTGGAAGCGTTCCAGCGCGGGCGCGGCCAGGTCGGCATGGCTGTGCACCAGGGCTTGCAGCGCGCCGAAGCGGTCGGTCATGTTGGTGGCGTCCTTGAAGCGCTGATAGGCCCGGCCCGTCCAGATGGGGTTGTGCCGGGCTGCGCCGTCCAGCGTCAGCATGGCCAGCGCCAGGTTGCACAAGGCACGACGGCCCGCGCTGACGGGGTCGGGCGAGTAGCCGCCCTTGTCCTGGTGCTGCTCGAAGGCCCAGACCCAGTCTTCATGCAAGGCATGTGCGAGTTGCTGCTTCATGGACTCGCGCGCCGTGTGGATGCGCTGCGGATCGACCACGTCGAGCTGTTCGGCCACATAGGCCTCGCTGGGCAGGGTCAGCACCAGCTCCTTGAAGGCGGCGTCCAGCTCGGGGTGACGCAGCACGCCGCGCATGGCATCCACAAAGCGGTGGTCCAGCTCTTCGTGGGTGTTGCCATGCACCGCATGCAGGATGCGGCGCAGCGCCAGCTTCTGGGCGGCTTCCCAACAGTTGAAGGGGTCCAGATCGTGGCTGAGCAGCGTGAACAGGGCCTCGTCGCTCAGTTCGGTCTCCAGCACCACAGGCGCGGAGAAGCCACGCAGCAGCGAAGGCACCGGCTCCACCGGCACGTGCACGAAGGTGAAGGTCTGCGAAGGCTCGGACAGCACCAGCACCGTGTCATGGCCCACCGGCTCCAGACTGCCTTCGAAGTGCAGGTTGATCTGGCGGCCATCCACACCCACCAGGCCCATGGCCACGGGGATCACGGCCGGCGCCTTGTCAGGCTGGCCGGGTGTGTCGGCACAGCGCTGGCTCAGGGTCAGGGTGTAGATGCGGTTCTCGGCGTCGTACACGCCATGGGCCTGAATGCGAGGTGTACCTGCCTGGCTGTACCAACGCTTGAACTGGTCCAGGCGCTTGGCGAGCTCGCTGCCAGGGTTGGCGTCGGCGATTGCCTGGGCGAAGTCGTCGCAGGTCACGGCATGGCCGTCATGGCGCTGGAAGTAAAGCGACATGCCCTCGGCAAAGCCATCTGCACCAACCAGGGTGTGCATCATGCGAACGACCTCGGCACCCTTTTCATACACGGTGGCCGTGTAGAAGTTGTCGATGGCCATGTAGCTGTCGGGACGCACCGGATGGGCCATGGGGCCGGCATCCTCGGGGAACTGCAACTGGCGCAGCGTGCGCACGTCTTCGATGCGCTTGACGGCACGGGCGCTCTTGCTGCCGGCCATGTCCTGGCTGAACTGCTGATCGCGGAAGACGGTCAGGCCCTCCTTGAGCGAAAGCTGGAACCAGTCGCGGCAGGTCACGCGGTTGCCCGTCCAGTTGTGGAAGTACTCGTGGGCGACCACGCTCTCCACATTGCCGAAGTCCACGTCGGTGGCGGTGGCGGGGTTGGCCAGCACGAACTTGGTGTTGAAGATGTTCAACCCCTTGTTCTCCATGGCGCCCATGTTGAAGTCGCTCACGGCCACGATCATGAAGCGTTCCAGATCGAGGCTGAGCTTGAAGCGCGCTTCGTCCCAGACGATGGATGCGATCAGCGAGTTCATCGCGTGCTCGGTCTTGTCCAGGTCGCCGGCACGCACATAGATCTGCAGCAGGTGGTCCTTGCCAGAGCGCGTGCGGATACGCTGTTCACGGCGCACCAGGTCGGCGGCCACGAGCGCGAACAGGTAGCAGGGCTTGGGGTGCGGGTCTTCCCAAACGGCATAGTGGCGGCCGCCTTCCAGCGCGCCCTCTTCCACCAGGTTGCCGTTGGACAGCAGCACGGGGTATTTGAGCTTGTCGGCCTTGAGCGCGACCTTGTAGGTGGCCATCACATCGGGGCGATCAAGGAAATAGGTGATACGGCGAAAGCCCAGGGCCTCGCACTGCGTGAAGAAGCCGCCGCTGCTGGTGTACAGGCCAGACAGGTGCGTGTTCTTCTCGGGTGCGCAGGTGTTGCGGATCTCCAGCGAGAACGGCTGCTGGGGCAGGTTCTCCAGCACGAGCTGGCCGCCCTCGGTCCGGAAGGAGACCGGCTCGCCATCGACCAGCACGCGTGTCAGGTTGATGTCTTCGCCATCGAGGCGCAGGGCCGCACCGGCTTGGGTGGCATCGGGCTCCACCGTCATCTTGTTGATGACCAGGGTCTTGGCAGGGTCCAGATCGAAGGTCAGGTCGACCGTACGGATCCAGAAAGCAGGGGCCGCGTAGTCTTCGCGGCGGATCAGGGTGGCGGTACCTTCACGCATGGCAATGGGTCCTTCGAATGAAGTTAAACGCCTTGTTTCAGGCTGGCTTCAATGAACTGGTCGAGATCACCATCCAGCACCTTCTGGGTGTTGGATATTTCCACGCTGGTGCGCAGATCCTTGATGCGGCTTTGGTCCAGCACGTAGGAGCGGATCTGATGGCCCCAGCCCACATCGGTCTTGGTGTCTTCCAGCTTCTGCTGGGCTTCCATGCGCTTGCGCATCTCATAGTCGTACAGACGCGAGCGCAGGCGGCGCCAGGCCACATCGCGGTTGCTGTGCTGCGAGCGGCTGTCCTGGCACTGCACCACGATGCCCGTGGGGATGTGGGTCAGGCGCACGGCAGAGTCGGTCTTGTTGATGTGCTGACCACCCGCACCCGAGGCACGGTAGGTGTCGGTGCGCACGTCGGCCGGGTTGATGTCGATCTCGATGGAGTCATCGATTTCCGGGTAGACGAAGACCGAGGCGAACGAGGTGTGGCGGCCACCGGAGGAGTCAAACGGCGACTTGCGCACCAGGCGGTGCACGCCGGTCTCGGTGCGCAGGAAGCCAAAGGCGTACTCGCCCTCGACCTTGATCGTGGCGCTCTTGATGCCGGCCACGTCGCCCGGGGTTTCGTCTTCCAGCTCGGCCTTGAAGCCTTTGCGTTCGCAGTAGCGCACGTACTGGCGCAGCAGCATGGACGCCCAGTCGCAGGCCTCGGTGCCACCGGCGCCGGCCTGGATGTCGATGAAGCAGTTGCTGGGATCGGCCGGGTTGCTGAACATCCGGCGGAATTCAAGCTTCTCGACGTCCTGCAGCAGGGTCTGGACGTCTTCGGAGATGGCCTGCAGGCCAGCGTCGTCGCCCTCCTCCTTGGACATCTCGAATAGTTCGGCGTTGTCGGCCAAGTTGGATGTCAGGTGGCTGATGACCAGGACCACGTCTTCGAGCGACTTCTTTTCCTTGCCCAGGGCTTGCGCGCGCTTGGGGTCGTTCCAGACGGAGGGGTCTTCGAGTTCGGCGTTGACTTCAGCGAGGCGGCGGGACTTCTCGTCCCAGTCAAAGATACCTCCGTAGTTCGGAGGTCCGCTGGGTCAGGTCGGCAATTTGAGCGCCCAGGGCGTTGATGTGTTCGATGTCCATGTGAATCCTGCGGAAGGTATCTGGTTGTTTTGCAAGTCAAAAAGGCCCAGCAGTCAACGACCGGAGCCTTTTTCAATGAGCCTATTTTCTCACGCTGCGGGGATATTGCGCGCATTGAGGAAGTTGGCAATGTGGGCAGCCAGCTCCTCGGGCTGATCGTGGTGCAGCATGTGGCCGGCCTGCTCGATGCGCTCCAGCCTGAAATCGGGCACCCGCTTGACGCGCTCCAGGAACTCCTCGCGCGTGAAACGGCCGTTGAAGAGCATGAAATAGAGCGTCTCACCGCCCTCGACGAACAGCACGGGACACTGGATGCGCTGCATGAAGGCATTGACCTCTTCCACGCGATAGAGGATGGGTTGCGAGCGCTTGTGCCCCGGGTCCGCGTTGATCACCCAACGTCCACCTTCTTCGCGGGCCCAGTGCCCGGCCAGCCACTGCGCAAAGGATGCTCGCAGGCGCGGGTTGTTGGCTTGCAGGCGCTTGGCCACGTCGGCCTGCGTGGGGTAGTCCTTGAGCTGCACGGGTTTCTTGAGCTCGTCGAGCCACTTGACGTAGCGGCTGGGCGCTTCTTCGGGTGCGGTGGCGGGCATGCCAAAGCCCTCCAGATTGATCAGGCGGTGAATGCGCTCAGAGCGCACGCCCGCATAAAGCATCACCACGTTGCCACCCATGCTGTGGCCCAGCAGGTCGATCTTCTGACCGGGTGCCAGCTCGTCGAGCAAGGCGTCCAGATCACCCAGGTAGTCGGCGAAGAAGTAGCTGTCGCTCTGAGGACTGTCGGTGTGGCCAAAGCCGCGCCAGTCGATGGCCACGATCGGCCGCTCGGCCCAGCCCGGCTGTTGTCTCAATGCGTCAACCATGAACTGGAAGGACGCGGCCGTGTCCATCCAGCCATGCACCATCACCAGCAATGGCTGCTCGGGCGTGGCGCGCGACGGGTCGCCCCAGCCCAGCACATGGTGCTTCAAGCCGCGCACATGGACGAAGCGCGATACCGCGGCATGGACGGGCACATAGGCCTGGACGCTGTCAAACATAGGAAAAACGGACTCCGGAATGTGAACTAGTACCGACGCTCGGAGCCCCCTTTAAGGGGGAGGTCCCGATTGCCAGCCGCCATCATCGCCCATGACACTGTTTTTCACCTAAGCTGACTCGCTCAGCCCGATCCGACATCCAACTATTCCAAGGTCCGTGAGCGCCGTCATTCCGTCCAACATGCAGCAACAGGCTTCCGCCTCCCTTCCCGTGCCGGCTTTGGGCCGATTCGGGCCTATTGCGGTGTCGGTTGCAGCAGTGGCGCTCATCAGCATGGGCCTGATCGCGTGGTCGCACATCGGTTGGCACGAGTTGCAGCAGCGCGCCCATGTGTTCGACACGCTGCTGTCGGAAACACAGTTCCAGGCGCGCCAGGGCCAGTGGCTGGCCGAACAGCGCGTGCTGGGCCAGTCCGACATCAGCGAGCAGATGATCGAAGTACCTGTAAGCAAGGCCCAGTCCAACGCCCGGCAATTGCGCAACGTGGCCCCCTCTTCTCTGGACCCGGCCATCCAGCATCTGCAAGACAAGATCGACCTCACCCGCCAGGCCCTTATCAAGCGCCTGCAAAGCCCGGCCAGCCTGGATGCCGGCGGCTTGCAGCAAGTGCTGGCGGCTGTGGACGACGCTGCGAAAGTGACCGCGCAAGGCTGGGCCACTGAGCTCGAAGCAGAAACCGAAGCCCAGCACCGGCTGGACAAGATCAACATGGGCCTGGTCGGCGGCATGACGCTGCTGCTGCTGTTCCTGATGGCGCGCGCCCACAAGCAGCGCGAGCAGGCTGCCGACGCGCTCAAGGCCCGCGAGGCCCAGCTCAGTGCCTTTGCCGAAGTGCTGCCCGACCTGGCCTTCCACATGGATGCGCAAGGCCGCTACCTGGATATCTACGGCAGCAACCTGCCCCTGCTGGGCCGCCCGCGCGAAGTGCTGCTGGGCCAAAGCCTGCACGATCTCTTTCCTCCCGAGATGGCTGCCCGCTTCATGGGCGTGCTGCAGCAAGCCCTGCAGACCCGGATGACACAGTCCATGGCCTTCACCATCCCGATCAACCGGGAACGCCGCCACCTGGACAGCCGCTGCGCCCCCATCGGCGACAGCAACGAAGTCGTCTGGATGATCTGGGACATCACCTCGCGCCGCCAGATCGAGCACCGCCTGCGCCGCAAGACGCGCATGTACGACTTCCTGAGCCACGTGAACCAGGCCATCGTGCGCTCCGAAGCGCAAACCACGCTGCTGGACAAGGTCTGCGAAGTGGCGGTGGACCATGGCCAGTTCCGCAAGGCCTGGGTGGCCCTGTTCGATGAAACATCGGACGACCTGCACCTCTATTGCGTGGCCCAGGCCGGCGACGACGCACCGCGCCAGGCCAGCCTGAGCTTCGATCTGCTGTCCCTCGAAACCGAAGACGCCGTGCTGGACATGGCCCTGCGCCACGGCCGCACCTTCCGCACCAAAAACCTCGGTGAATGCGCCATGCGCCCGGCCTGGACCGACGAGGCCATCGCGGCGGGCATCCCGGGCTGCGTGATCGTACCCCTGCACCGTGACAAGCTGCTCGTGGGCCACCTGATCCTGCTGGGCAAGCGCGTGGACGACCAGTATGCCGACGAGCTCTCGCTGTTCGAGGACCTGTCCAGCGACCTGTCTTTTGCCCTGCACAATCTGCACCGCGAAGCCGAACGCGATGAAGCCGAGGAGCGCATCCGCCTGCATGCCGCCGCACTGGAAAGCACCCAGGACGGCATGATGGTGCTGGGCCGCAACCGCCTGATGGTGTCCATCAACCCCGCCTTCACCGCCCTCACTGGGTATGACGAAGACGAGGTCGTGGGCCGCTCGCCCGAGTTCCTGCTGCCCGATCGCCCCGAGGAGACCCTGGCCGACATGCGCGGCGAGATGATCAGCACCGGCTACTGGCAGGGCGAGGTCTGGTTCCGCCGCAAGACGGGCGAGCTTTTCATGACCAAGCTCTCTGTCAGCGCGGTCAAGAGCGCACAGGGCCGCCCGACCCACTTCGTGGGCGTGTTCACCGACATCACCCAGCTCAAGCAGACCGAAGAGCGCCTGGCCCGCATGGCCCACTTCGACCCGCTCACCGAGCTGCCC
>RXJQ01000098.1 GCA_003963115.1 Burkholderiales bacterium | reverse complement strand
AATGCTTGTCCGTATCGAGCCACTGAAATCCTTCATCGCCGCCCGCTCATTGTTGAGTTCTATTGAGGCGACAACTATTCTGACGCGGCGGGGATATGAGCCACGCTTTGGTGTGGAATTTCATTCTTCGAAATGATCGAACCCCCGGGGCCATCAGGCCGTGATGGCGGAAGAATGAAAGCGTTCCGCCTTGAGGTGTGCATTTGTCATGACCGCGTACTACATGGTCGTTACTGGTGAACTGCTTCACGGAATACTCCAAATGCGAGAATATTTCCTCCTTATCGGCTCACATAAAGTTGTCTTAAATCATTTGTGACCAATGCCAAAGAAAATGAGCCCGAACCGAGGGTGATTTTGTGCGGCCGGGACTGAGCCAAAGGTGCTGTAATGGGGTTGATGGTCGTTCGAGCCGCTTGATGTTCCACAAACATGGTGAACTGCTTGGTCATGGATGCTTCTGCCTCTTTGCTCAACAGAGCCAGGGTGTGGTGGATGTGTGTTGTTGTGTTCGGCGCGATCTTTGGTGCCGAGATTTGTCGCGGTGCTGCAGTGCCGCTTCAGGGCGGGCGGGGCATCATGGCCTTACCTGCTGTCTGGCAGGATGATCAGGGCCAGTTCGTGCGCTTGGCTCAGTGGGCCGGTGAGCCCGTGATCATCACGATGGCCTACGGTACTTGCCGCAAGGTTTGCTCGACTTCGCTTCGTCGAATGGAGGAAGTGCAAGCGTTGGCAGATGCAGCGGGCCAGAATCTGCAGTTTGTGGTGGTGAGCCTGGATCCCAAAGCTGACACCCCTGAGGATTGGCGTGCCTTTCGCCGGGTGCACCGTCTTGAGCGTGGCAACTGGCATTTCATTCGCGGTACACCCAAGGACACACGTACCTTGGCCTCACTGTTGGGGATCGGGTACTGGCTATATGATGACCATGTGGTACACGATTTCCGCGTGCTGCGTTTGGGCCTTCACGGTGAGATCGAAGCGATGCTGACTTTGGCCAGTGATGCGCCTTCCGAGTTGGTGACCGTCAAGCCTCGGTGAGCGAGTTTGTTGCGCGTTTTCGTTGAGCGCTTTCGTTAAGCGATAGGCAAAGAAAAAAAGCCAGCGCGTTTGCACGCACTGGCTTTTTCGTTGTCTGGTGCGGCTGGCAGGATTCGAACCCACGACCCCTTGGTTCGTAGCCAAGTACTCTATCCAACTGAGCTACAGCCGCAAAAATTGCTCTCGGTAAAACGTTCTCGGTTACCGGCGTGCTTCATAGCAATGTACTGAAAAGCAAACTGGTGCGGCTGGCAGGATTCGAACCCACGACCCCTTGGTTCGTAGCCAAGTACTCTATCCAACTGAGCTACAGCCGCCGAGAAGCGAGACTATAGCATGGTTTACGAGCATGTGTAAACAAGGCGTCACGCAAGCCATGTGCGTGGCGTGTTATGGGGCTGGTTGGCCAAGGCGGGAGTCAATCGCGCTCTGGCAAGGCGGCCAGGCGGTAAAAGCGTGCGGCTTCTTCGTGGCGGTGCTCGCGCTCGGCGAGCTGGCCGAGCTTGGCCCAGGCCATGCGGCGGCGTTCCAGATCGAGTTGCAGGTCATTGGCCGCAGAAAGCAGCATGCCGCGGGCCTTGCCCCACAACTGGCGTTCGGCCAGTGCCAGGCCCAGCGTGAGTGCCAGGGCAGGGTTGCGCAAGGCGGCCTGCGTGGTGGCGTCCAGGCGGGGCAGCCATTCGGCTTCCAGGCCCAGCAGACTGTGAGCCAAGGCACCGGCCAGGGCATCGACGGCCTCGGGCGAGAGTTGCGCGATGCGGTCCCACTGAGGGGCGAGCCACTGGCGGGCTTCAAGCTGGGCGCCAAGGTCCGCCATGCGGCGCGCGGCGTGCGCCACCACCAGCGGGTCCTTGCGGTCGGTGGCATCCAGATTCAGCCACAGGGCCCGTAGCTGGTCTGCATCGCGCGCGGCGTCCAGCGTCTCGATGGCCAGGGTGCGCAGAAGGCCTTCGGCGGCCACACTGGTGAAGCCCTGGTGCTTGGCCAGCAGGCGGGCGGTCTTGAGCGCCTCGACGGGTTGGCGGGCCAGCCGTGTGGCTTGCAGCTTGAGCCGCAGGGCCTGTGTGCGGCGGGCCACACCGGGCGGCAGTTCGGCCAGGTCCTGCAAGGCGCGGCGGGCGTCGCGATCTTCCAGGGCGCACTCGGCGGCAAGCAGGCGCGCACCCTCTTCGGTGGCGCGCGGCTTGCGCGTCAGACGCGCGAGATCGACGGCGCGCTGCAAATGCTCATCGCGGCGCTTGCGGTCCTGCAGACGGTGCAGGCTGCCGGCTGACAGCAGGTGCGCCAGCGCGGTGAATTCGGCGTCCAAGGTCAGCTCGGGCGTGTCGGCCTGGATGGCCACGGCGCGCTGACAGGCCTTGTGGGCACGCGTGTAGCGGCCAGCCATGTAGAGCGCCAGGCCTTCGCGCAGGGCCGCCTGGGCGACGCGGTCGCGCTGGGCGATGCGCCAGCGCTTGGCCCGTTCGGGCAGGGCCAGAAGGCTGTCCAGGCCGCGCACCAGCGAATAGACCGCCAGGAAGATCAGCACCAGGCCCAGCAGGAAGAGATTGAGCGAGATGTCGGCACGCCAGCCCAGCCAGTAGATGGTGACCAGGCCATCATTGGCGCCCAGGGCGGTCGCGCCCACGACGGCAGTCACGGCCAGCACGAGGAACCAGACAATGGAGCGCATGAGGCGGCGTCCTGGCGGTGCGGGCCGTCAGCGGCCACCCGAGACGGCGGCCAGCGCGGCCAGCGTGTCGTCAGGGCGGGGAACGGTGATTTGCTGGCTCTGCGCGGCCACGTCGGTCAGCATGGACTGCAGCAACTGGGTCTTGCGTGACTGGGTGTCGAAGTAGCGCGGCACGGTCGACTGGATCGATTGCAGGTCGGCCAGGGCCACGGTGTTCTGGCGGCTCAGCAGGGCCAGTCGGGCATTGAGCAGGCGCAGCTTGATGTTTTCGCGCAGGAAGAAACCCTGGTCGGGTGAGATCAGCATGCCTTCTGGCTGGTTGATGCGTGTCAGGCGGACCAGGGCGCGGGTCTCGTTCCAGAAGATCTGGGCGGCACCGGTGGTCCAGTCCAGCACATGGCTGCCCCAGGCCTTGGATGCCGCGTCAACCGCAGGCGTGGCCGCTTCAGGTGCACGCTTGCCATCGGTCTTGGTCTTGGCTGCTGGCTTGGCACTGGTGGCGGTCTTGTTGACAGGCTCCAGGCGGGCGGGCGCGGCGGTTTCGGGCTGGTTGAGCAGTGGTACTTCGTCGACCAGGCGGGCGGCCTCATCCAGGCGGATGGTCAGCGAGCTGGTGTCGGCCACACGCGTGGCGCGGACGCGGTCGAGGTCTTTGGCCAGCGCGCGGCGGATGTTGTCCAGGCGAGGCTGACGGGCCCGCGCGAGGCGGTCGTCTGCAGACTGCATGGCGGTGATCAAGGGCTCGGCGCTGCCGGTCAGTGTGGCCTGCTGGCTGGCGACGCGCAGGCTGGCTTCCAGGTCGGCCACGAGGTTCTCGTCACGCGACAGGCTCAGTGTCTTGATCAGGTCCTCGACCTGGCTGCGCTGCAGGGCCACTTCGGTGAGGCGCGTTTCCAGCAAGGTGGTGCGGGCGGAGGCTTCGCGCGCGGCTTCCTGTGCCTGGCGGGCCAGCACGCGTGCCTCGGTGGCCTGGCTCTGGCTGTCTTGCTGACGGCGAACCAGTTCCTGTTCGAGCTGCTGCACCTTTTTCTGCGTGGTCCACGCGACCCAGCCAGCGCCGGCCGTGGCCACACTCAGGACGAGCACGGCCCAGCGCACCCAGCCAGCGGGGGCGTCGAAGTCCGAATGGGCGTCGAGCGGCAGGGGCTCTACGTCAACAGTGGTCGGGAGGTTGGAGGGGGCGCTGGTGTCGGTCACGGTGAAATCATTGTATCGACGCGCCTGAAGGCCACCGAGGAAGACGCGGGTGGAGGGTTGTCTTACTCGGGGGATCGTAGTGCTTGTACCACTGCTTCGAGGGTGGGGCGGCTTGACAGGATGCGCTGGATGCCCAGTTGCCGACAGCGTTCGGCGATCTTGGGGTGGGTGACGGCCGCCCGCACGGTGGACCAGTCCGGCGCGGGGATGCCGTGGGCCGGCAGATGGTGCGCGACCAGGTTGTCGATGGCTTGCGAGCTGCTGAACAGCCAGGTGTGGGCATGAGGTTGCGCAAAGGCCTCTTTGACGGTGGCCTGCTGCGCGGGAGACCATTCGCCTGGGCTGCGCTGGTAGCTCAGGATGGACGCCACGCTGGCGCCGCGGGCACGCCATTGCTCGCTCAACCACTGGCGGCCCTTGACTTCGGATTGGTCGCCGCCGCTGATGACCGCCACGTTCTGGCCTTGCCAGTCCAGGGGCGCCAGGAGTGGCCACAAGGCTTCGGAGTCGAACTGTTCGGCTGTGGTGTCGGGCGTGAGGATGCACGTGGCTTGCAGGCCCACGGCTTCGCCGGCGGTGAGCAAGTTGTGCGCGGTGCCCGGGCCCGGGGTGGCAGCCAGGGTGCCTGGGGCCCAGCGGGCGTCGTCGGGGCGCAGCCGAAAGAACCAGGCTACGGCCGCAGGGCTGACGAACATCAGCAGGCGCAGGTGCGCCATGTCAAGCCAGGCCTGCATGACGGGTGCGGGGTCGGTAGGGCCGGCAATCTCGATGAGTGGCACGGCCAGGGCGTCCAGGCCGTTGGATTGCAGATCGGCCGCCCAGATGCTGGCTTGCGGCTCGGGACGCGTCACCAGCACCCGCATGGTCTGAAGTGCCGATGCGGTCAAAGCGCCGCCAGCCAGGCGGGGCCGGCCTGAGATTGGAGTTGGGCGGCGAGGGTACGGCCCAGGGCCTCGGCCTGTTCATGTGTTTGCACTGCGGCTTGAACCCGGGCCTGCACCAGCGTGGCCTGCTCTGGGTGGCCGAGCAAGCCTCTGATCAGCAAGGTGGGCGCGGCATCGGCCGTGGCGGCAGGGCGCCATTCGGCAAAGGCGGCCAGCGGCATCGAGCAACTGCCGCCCATGGCGCGCGAGACGGCCCGTTCGGCCAGTGTGGCCAGCCAGGTGGGTTCGTGTGAGAGGCAGCGCAGCGCAGGGCCGAGGTCGGCGTGGTCCTGGCGGATTTCCAGGCCCAACGCGCCCTGGCCGGCTGCGGGCAGCATGTCCTGCGTGTCGATCGGGGCCTTGATGCGCGAAGCCAGTCCCAGGCGCTTGAGGCCGGCCGCAGCCAGCACGATGGCGTCGTACTGGCCTTCGTCGAGCTTGCGCAAGCGGGTGTCAAGGTTGCCGCGCAGGGCTTCGATGCGCAGATCGGGGCGGCGTGCCCGCAGCTGCACCATGCGACGCAGGCTGGATGTGCCTACAACAGCCCCTTGCGGCAGCGCAGCCAGGCTGTCGTAGCGGTTGGAGACCAGCGCGTCGCGCGGGTCTTCGCGTTCCAGGACGGCGGCCAGCACGAAGCCCTCGGGCAGCTCCATGGGCACATCCTTGAGCGAGTGCACCGCCAGGTCGGCACGGCCTTCTTCCAGCGCGACTTCCAGCTCCTTGACGAACAGGCCTTTGCCACCCACTTTGGAGAGCGCGCGGTCCAGGATCTGGTCGCCCTTGGTGGTCATGCCCAGCAGGTTGACACGACGGCCAAAACGGCCTTGCAGCAGGTCGCGGACGTGCTCTGCCTGCCATAGTGCCAGGCGGCTTTCCCGGGTGGCGATCACCCAGGGCTTGGTCTGTTCAGTGGTGCTCATGCACCGATGCTATCAGCCCGGGCAGGGCGGCCCGTTCAGCGTTTCTCGGCGGCGAGGGCCAGGCGGCGCTTTTGCGTCTGGTTGATGTAGTGCTGCAGCGTGCGGTCGCTCCAGTCCACGCCGACCAGTTCACAGCCCAGCCGGGCGCCACGGGATTCGGGATGGATGGCGGTGACGTGGTGAATCAGCAGGCCGACTTGCAGCTGGGTGTCGTCATCGAGTTCCAGATGGCATTGGCCGATCTTGACGCCAGCGGCGATCATGGGCACGTTGTCGGGCAGGAACAGGGCCACGCCACTGAGGCTCACATCGAGCACGCGCAGGGCGAGCTGCATGTCGGGCATGGCGGGGTGGCGCAGGCGTGCCACGGGGCTCTTGGTGGTCAAGGGCTGAACACGGAATGCCGAGCGGCGCTGGAAACGGTAGAGCACACGGGGGTAGCGTGCGTTCAAGGCGCTGTGGTGGCCGCCTTTGACACGCACGATGCCTTCGAGGTCGAACTGGAGCTTGATGCTGTCGAGGTAGGCCACGGCCACGACCTCGCCGGACTCCAGCATGGCATCCAGCCGGGGATCACCATCTTCTGCGCTGAAGCACAGAGTGTGGCGGTCATTGTCGGCCGCCCACATCAGGGTCGTGTAGCCCTCGCCATTGGGGCCACTGAGCGTGACCATGGTGCGCGAGCTCAGCAACTGCTGCAAAAGCGCCTGGATCTCTTCCGGCGAGGTGATCCGGTAGTCGTCCAGTTCGGCTTCGGCGGCGAGTGAACCCATGGCGACCCCTTGGCGTGCTCAGTGCATCTTGGTGGGATCGGTGGCTGTGCCCATCATGCGGCTGAGGTCGTTGATCCAGGGCTCCGCAAGGTTGCGGATCTCGGCATCGTTGACCAGGATGCGCTGCATGATGCGGGTCTTGAGCGCGATCTCGTTGGGCGCCAGAGGGTGGTCCTCCGAGGCGTGCTTGAGCTGGGCGATCAACACGGCGCAGGCGCCTTCCAGCTTGACCACGGTGTCCCAGTCGCCGGCACGGGCCGCGTTGAGCATGTCCATGCTGGCGTGTTCGATGGCTTCGTAATAGCTCAAGAGGTTTCCGTTCATCAAGTCTTCGTCGGGCGCGGTGATGAGTTCGGGAGCATTCATGCGTGCACCTCCATGGCTGCGCGGACGACGTTGGCATTGGCGGGTGCGATCTGCACCCATGCGTCACGGATGGGGGTCAGCAGCCTGGTGCACTCTTCGAGCGCCTCGACGTCGTTGCGCAGGTTGCCCTGCGTCAGGCGCATGACGATGTAGCCATACAGGTCGTTGAGGCGTTGGGCGAGTTCACCGCCCGCCCGCATGTCCAGACCGGCCTTGAGGCCTTCGTCGACGATGCGGACAGCCTTGGTGATGGCGGCACACTTGGCTTCGATGTTGCGAGACTGCAGGGCACCCTTGGCCTGGGCGATGCTGTCGAGTGCGCCGTTGAACAGCAGCGTGATCAGTTGATGGGCCGACGCGCCACTGACACCGGTCTCGATGTCGATCTGGCGATACGCGCTGCTCATTTGCTTGGAACTGAACATACTGGCAGAGGAACCGGTAGCTGTGGCGTACATCTGGAACTCTTAGGTGATGCTGATATCAGCGTTAGTAGCTTTATCGGCATCACCCTTCGCAGCTTGAACCCTTGGGCGTGACGTGATCCCAGGAAATGGGTGTTCTTCAGGCCGCGTTTGCCGACATCAAGGCATCGTCGTCATGCTTGGACGATGCGTTGTACTGCTCGAGCAGACGCTGCCTGAACAGGGCGCCGACGGCCGATGGGTTGTCAGACGAAGAAGGCTGCGTGGCCGATGTGGCTGGCTGGCTGGCCTCGGCCGGTTTGGCTTCAGGCAGGCTCAGCAGGCGCGTGGCCAGCCCGGACGATTGCCCGTTCTCGCCGGACGCACTGAACAACTGCTCAACCTGGGGCAGGTTCTGGCTCAGTGCCTGGCCTAGGCGGGCATCGTCGATCATCAGGTGACCATCGTTGCCGAGCTGGACACCCACGGCCTGGAACTGTCCGCTCAGGTTCGCGGCATCCGCGCTGCTGGATGAGAAGGCTTCCTGCATGCGCTGCTCAATGGCCTTGGCGGCCTGCACGCTGCTGTCAGTCGATGCGGGGTCGCTTTGCGCCAGCTGCGAGGCCATGTCGTTGTAGGCGCTGGCGAAGGCATGGATGTCATGCGCCATCGCCGCCGTATCGGTTTCGACATGGATGTTGGCAGTGCCCTGGGTCGCGCCATTGAGGCGGATCGTCAGGCCCGATGCCTCGTCTTCGATCAGGTTGTGGGGCGAGCTGATCTGGCGGCCATTGACGCTGAGTTTGGCATCGCCGGCAGCCTGGGTCAGGGTGGCGCCGCCCGTGCTGACCTTGCTGGGGTCGAAGCCCATGGCGGCCAGGGCTTGCGCGGCCGCCTCACTGTCGCCATGGCTGTGCTCGCCAGGCTCCGTGCTGGCCTTGAAGCCGTTGTCGGCACCGGTCGAGGTCGAGCGCAGCACCAGCCTGGATCCGGTGGCGTCGGAGACGACCATGGCGATCACGCCCACGCCGGCCGCGTTGATTTTGTCGCGGATGTGCTCCAGCGAGGTGTCCTTCGGGCCGAAGGTGACGCTGGCCTTGGGCCAGTTCGGGTTGGTGGCAAAGGTGCTTTGCGAGGTGTTCCAGCCGCCCAGTTCGATATTGAGCGTGCCGATCCCGATCACGGTCGACAGGGACGAGAATGTGGCCGATGCGGTGGCCTGCGCCGTGGCGACGGCTTCGACGCTCACCAAGTAGTCTCCAGGCGAGGCCTTGTCACTGACGGCCTGCGCGACGGCTTCGTTGTCGGACGTGGCCTTGGTGGCCTGCCAGGTCTGCGTCTTGTTGAGCCGGGCTGCGGCATCGAGCACCGCCGAGGTGGCGCCCCTCAGCTTGCCGGCTTGCGAGATGCGGGCATCGGGTTCGGCATCGGCATGGGTGGTGGCGGACGTACCGGTTTGCGGGCGCGCAAAAGTGTTGGCAGCGCTGACCATCATCTGGAGGTCAACGCCGTCAACTCTTGATGCTGAGCCTACGGTAGCCATGATGCCGTCCTCAATGCCTTTTCAAACCTGTGGACTGCGGTTGGAATGGCCCCATGCCATTCACGGATGACCGCTTGTCCAGGGTTTCGGCTGAGTCGGCGCCTTCTTTAGTCCGCTACCGGTAATAAATCACACTATCCCTTGTTCAGGTTGGTGATCATTTGTGTCACGTAGCTGCTCTGGCTGTTGAGCCCGGCCATCGTGGTGTCGAGCGCAGTGTACTGGGCTTTGAGGCGGGCCTCGTACAGCGCCGACCGCGCGTCAAGCGCATCCTGCTGCTTCTGGTTGTTGGCGACGTCCTGGTTGAGGCCGGCCGTTCGCGTGGTGATGGCACCATCGAAGCCGATCAGGTTGTCGCTCAGCGTGCGCAGCTTGGTGGCAATGCCGTCATTGGCGCTGTTGCTCAGGTCGGCGTTGGCGAACAGCTTTTTGACTTCGGACAGTTTGCCCAGGGCATTGGTCAATTTCGTGGCGTTGACCGTCAGGGTGCCGCCGGTCTGGATTTCCACCCCGATGGACGACAGGGTCGAGAACATGCTGGACGCGGGCGTGCTGCTGCCAATCAACGAACGGAACTGGTTCATCACGCTGACGGCCGTACCGTCGGCCTGCAGAGGGCCGCCGGTCTTGGTCGCATCGTCGTACTTGGTGTCGGTGCTCAGCAGCGTGGCCAAGGCCGAGTAGGACGTGGCGAAATCGTTGATGGCCTTGGTGATGGTGTCCGTATCCGATTTGACCGTGACATTGATGGGCGTGTCGCCGCTGGCCGTCTTGGTCACTTTGCCGACAGTGAAGCTGATGCCCGTCAGCACGTTGGAGAACTGGTTGGTGGTGGAGCTGACCGCCACGCCGTTGATGGTTGCCGCGGCATCCGATGCGCTTTGGGTGAGCGTCGTGCCGGCTGTGCTGCTGGCAGGGTCATAGGCCAGGGAGGACAGTCCCGCGTTGTCGGTGTTGTTGCTGTCACCGGTATCGTTGGCGGTGATGCGAAAGCCGTTGCTGGCGCCGGTGGAGTTGGAGCTGATCATCAGCCGTGCGCCGCCGGAGTCCTGCACGATGGATGCGGTGACGCCGGCCCCGGCTCCGTTGATCTTGTCGCGGATGTCGTTGAGCGTGTCAGTGGCGGCGATCGTCACGTTGACGGTCTTGTTGGTGGCATTGGCCGTGAAGGCACCACTGGACCACGTGCCCAGATCAATGCTCAAAGTGCCGCTGCCCAGCGTGGCCGTGGCCGATGGCAAAGGCGTATTGGTGACGACAGACTGCGGCGCGGCCAGCGAACTGACGCTGACGGCGTAGCTGGCTGGCGTGGCACCGTCTGACGTTGAAAAGTTGACGGCGTTGCTGTCGCTGGACGTGGCGATGGTGGACGCCCAGATGGAGGGGTTGCCCAGCTTCTGCGCGGCATCCCGGACGCTGGAAACGGCGGCCTGGACCTTGCCGAACTCCGAGATCTTGGTCTGGATCTTGGTGGCCGCAGTCTGCAGATTGGAAATCGGTTGCCGTTCAATCTCGACCAGCTTGGACACAATGGAATTGGCGTCCAGACCACTGCCGACACCCAGGGAACTGATCGTTCCTGACGAGGATGACGTAACGGATGAAGTCATGTTGACGGTCCTTCAATGTGTCGACAGCGCGGGCTGAAAAGCCCATGTCCGGCGCGAACCGGACATCTTCGATTTCGGCTTCAACCACCTGGACTTGAATGGCTTTACCGAATGACCGGGTTCGCGCTGGGGGATCAGCCGCCCAGCAGCTTCAGCACGTTCTGCGGCAGCTGGTTGGCCTGGGCCACCATCGCATTGCCGGCCTGTTGCAGGATCTGGGCACGCGAGAGGTTGGCGGTTTCGACCGCGAAGTCGGCGTCCATGATCCGGCTGCGGGCAGCGGTCTGGTTCTCGGCGGCCACCTGCAGGTTGGAGATGATGGCGTCGAAGCGGCTCTGGGTGGCACCGTAGATGGCGCGTTCCGAGTTGATCTTGTCCAGCGCGCCGTCGATCGAGTCGATCACCGTCTTGAGGGCGCCCGCGTTGGCATTGCTGCCGATAGAGACCGTGGCTCCCGTCACGGCGGTGATGCTGGCGTTCGTCAGCATGTTCGACGTCGAGATGGTGATCAGGTCGTTGGTTGTGGTGTTGGCGCCGATCTGGAAGTCCAGGGCGCCGGCGCCGGTGGCCAGGATGTTCTTGCCGTTGAAGGTGGTGGCGCTCAGCACCCGGTTGATTTCCTGGGACAGCTGCTGGAATTCCTTGTTCAGCGAATCCTTGTCGCTGGAGCTGTTGGAGGCGTTGCGAGCCTGCACAGCCAGTTCACGCATACGCTGCAGCGCGTCGCTGACCTTGCCCAGGGCGCCTTCAGCGGTCTGGGCCAGCGAGATGCCGTCGTTGGCGTTGCGCGCCGCGACGTTCATGCCCTTGATCTGCGCATTCATGCGCTCGGCGATGGCCAGACCGGCTGCGTCGTCCTTGGCGGAGTTCACACGCAGGCCGGAAGACAGGCGCTGCATGGAAACCGAGAGGGACATCTGCGATTGATTGAGGTTGCGCTGAGCGTTCAGCGAGTTCAAGTTTGTATTGATCGTCTGAGGCATAGCGCACTCCTAAAAATTCGTCAGACTTCCGGCGATGTCGCCGAGCTTCAGCTTGTCGCCGAAGGAGTCCAAATAAATTCCTTCAGCCAGTGGTATGGATGTTCGGAGTTTTCTTGACAAGCAAAAGTAGGAATAAAGACCCGTTCAAGGGCCATTTCCAACCCGCAAAAGAAAAAGCCGCCCGAAGGCGGCTTGCTGTGGCTTTGCCGAGGTTTTCGGCTGGCCTTGGGCGGTATCAGCGCAGCAGAGATAGGACTTGCTGAGGCAGCTGATTGGCCTGGGCGATCATCGCGTTGCCAGCCTGTTGCAGGATCTGGGCACGAGACAGGTTGGCCGTTTCTGCCGCGAAGTCGGTGTCCATGATGCGGCTGCGGGCGGCGGTCTGGTTCTCGACCGACACTTGCAGGTTGGAGATCACCGAGTCAAAGCGGCTCTGCGTGGCACCGTACATGGCGCGCTGCGAGTTCACCTTGTCGATGGCGCCGTCGATGTTGTTGATCACCGTGGCGATGTTCGAGGCGTTCTGCGTGCTGTCGATCTTGGACGACGAGCCGGTGACAGCGGTGATGCTGGCATCGTTGTTCATGTTGGTCGTGGTGACCGTGATGACGTCGTTGCTGGTCGTGTTGGCACCGATCTGGAAGGCCTTGCCGCCGGCGTTGGAGCCGATGATGGTCTGGCCGTTGAAGGTGGTGCCACCGATCACGCGCTTGATTTCAGAAGACAGCTGCTGGAATTCCTTGTCCAGTGAGTCCTTGTCGCTGGAGCTGTTGGAGGCGTTACGAGCCTGCACAGCCAGTTCACGCATACGTTGCAGCGCGTCGCTCACCTTACCCAGCGCGCCTTCAGCGGTCTGGGCCAGCGAGATGCCGTCATTGGCATTGCGCACGGCGACGTTCATGCCGCGAACCTGAGCGTTCATGCGCTCAGCAATGGCCAGGCCGGCGGCGTCGTCCTTGGCAGAGTTGATGCGCAGGCCGGAAGACAGGCGTTGCATCGAGGTGCTCAGCGACATCTGAGAGACGCTGGTATTGCGCTGTGCGTTCAGCGACAGCAGGTTGGTGTTGATAACTGAAGGCATGGTGCTCTCCTATGGTTGCAAAACTCCCGGCAGATAGCGCCGGCATGTAAACGCGGTGATACAGCTACCGCACTGCCAGACCG
>RXJQ01000081.1 GCA_003963115.1 Burkholderiales bacterium | reverse complement strand
GTCGAAGTGTGCATGTGTCCGCTAAGAAATGAAGCGGACACTAGGCTCCTATCTCAGCGGCCATCAGGCAAGATGACTTTGCTGGACGCTTACGATTCAGGTATCATTTGTGCACGATCATTGCAACGATCCTGAGACACTATCGAGGTGGCTTGCGAACAAGACGTCAGAGTCATTCGTTACGTGGCTGTCTAACCCGGACAATTTCTGTGTTGTGGCTGAGGTGGCCTGCAAAGTGCGAGGCGTAGGCCTATTGCATCTCAGTGGTGAGCTGCGTTTGTTCCACGTCGCGCCGAGGTATGAGTGCTGCGGATAGGGGCGGGGCATTCATGCTGCGCTTGAAGCTCATGCAAGGTCTTGGGGATTGCTCAAGCTGCACTTGGACAGCACTCTGCTGGCTTGCAAGTTCTACGAATCGACTACTTCTCAAAAAAGCCAAGCTTCGCGGAGCCTTCGATCTCAGTCTTCTTGCCCGCCACCTGATGAGTCTCGGCGTCCTCTAACCAAACGCTGGAAGAGGACTTACCAAGTTGGCCTCTTACGATGTAGTGCTTGTTGGGCTCAAGCGTGACGTCTATGGTGCCCTTGACTTGATACACCGGATTGGTCAACACAAGTATGGGGGCGGCATATTCTGTTCTGGCGATCAGGCGCAACACAATGGGCTTAGATGCTGGCACCAAGCGCCCAGCTGAAACAGGCGTCATGTGCATGCCTCCGCCATAATTGGCCATCAATGACGCAGCACGTGCATTGCGCATGTCATGGTTATCAAGCTTATCTACATAAAAGAACTCAACCTTGGAATCGCTGACCGTGTTGAACGAATCATCGATTTGCGCCGTTGGGCCCGAGTAGCCTTCAGAGGCCGTGTCCTGTACGCTTGCGCAACCCGATAAGAGCACGCCAGCCAAAACAAAAAAAGAGAGTTGCCTCATAGTTACTTTGCCACTTCAGGCTGTGTGAGTAGGTCGATAGTTCAAGGTCACAAGACCGCTCATTCCGTGACAATAAAGTCGCCGATGGGCTTGGGTGTTAGCACCTCATTGAATGCCTTCATGTCTTTGGGCAACTCGGTGGCTATGACTTTCAAGTCAGCGTCCTTGCGGTTCAGCCACAAGAACTCTGGCTTGACCGTGTTCATCAAAAAACGACCGACGTACGTGCACTCGTTTGCCTTGACCTGGAACGGAATTGAAACCGGGGTCCTGGGCTTCAATGTATACACCATAGGGTATTGCGTCCAGTATATTGCCGGCTCATATAGTTGATAGGTTCCTGGTGGAACGTATCTGGCAGTCACTATTCCATGCCCATCGCTGTCAGTAAACAGTGGTCCATCCGCCAAACTCTCTAAAGCCATGTGGCTGAATTTGACAACGCCGTACTTTCCGCTACCTACACCCTGGAACAAGACGCTCGACGTGCGTGTCGTTGTGTTGTTGGGTTGATCGCCCCAACCGATGACAAAGCATCCAAGGCCTGGCGAATAGCTTCTTCCGTAGTCGGCGGGGAATAGCGATGCGCAGCCACTCAAGGTCGCACTAACAGCGGCGGCAATAGCGAGTCTTGAAAGCGCCATATGCATCTCCTGCTTTGATATTCAGATCATGTGGGTACGACCGTACCCGTCTGGGCAATCGTCTGGGGCAAAGTGTATGTCGGTTGCGGCTGGACAATGGTGTCGTCCGACTTTGAATGTGGTGCGGCTGTTCTCCATCAGTGTTTCGTGTTTTTGGTGTTTGCTGAACGTCCTATGAAGAACCGCCGGTTTGCGATCAGATGTACCCAGAGCTTTGACTATTTTGGCGCGCCCACTACAGGCGGAGGTCAAGTCCTGGGGGGGCATGATGCGGAGATGATAGGTGTCTCCACGACGGGTCAGTCCGACAAGTTTGGCCATTGCATCGATCTCTGTTCACTTCAAAAGTGACACAGTGAGGTGACACAATCCGCCGACTTTGCTGCCCCATCTCGGCCAAGAACCCACTATTCATCGGGGTTCTCGGTAGAACAGGGTGACGAGCCTGAACCCTGGCACTGAAGGAAATCGGTTGGGGCTGCTTCGTTCCCGACCTGACCCGGTTGGCCGCACCCCCATGCAGGGAGGCCCGTCACCTGCGATTGTAAGCGATGTGGCGAAGCCCGGTCAGGGTCTCAGGCCGCAACCTGCTCGGCCAGCCAGCGTTTCAGCAGGGTGATGTGCTGTTGCAGCGCCATGTGGAGCGTCAGCAGGCTGCTTGAAATGTGGGGCATGTCCTGGGTGGTCAAGGCCGACTCCAGTTCGCCGGCCAGCTGGAACAGGGTCTGCATCCCCAGATTGCCCGCCGTGCCCTTGAGCATGTGGGCTGCCCGGCGGGCTGCGTCATCGTTTTGCGTCAGCAGTTGCTGACAGCGGCTCACGAAATCCGCCTGGTCGGTACAAAAACGGGCGACCAGCTTGCGCAGCAGCGCGTCCTGGCCGCCGCAGCGCCGCAGGGCCGCGATCATGTCCAGCGTGGGGCTGTGCTCCTCGCCATCCAACACCGGGCTTGTCTCCGCGGGCAAGTCATCCGGCCTCATCGCCGGCTCGGCCTTGATTGGCGAGCGCCGGGCGTGCCGCAGGATCAGCCGCACCACGTCATCGGCATCGAAGGGCTTGGCCAGGTGGCCCACCATGCCCGCGTCCAGGCAGCGCTGGCGCTCGTCCACCAAAGCATGCGCGGTCAGGGCCACCACGGGCAGCCCCGGGTCTCGTGCAAGCAGATCCCCGGTGGCTTGCAGGCCATCCATCACGGGCATCTGGACATCCATCAGCACGATGTCGAAATAGGCCGGGTCTTGTGATGCGTGCAGGTCCACTGCTTCCTGGCCGTTTGCCACGCAATGCACAAGCGCCTGCTGCCGGGTCAGCAGACCTTGGAGGATGTCCCGGTTGATGTCGACGTCGTCGGCGGCCAGGATGCGCAGGCCGTTCAAGCGGGGGCCGTCCGCGCCGCTGTCGACCATGGGGCTCGATGCGGCGGGCTCCACGGGCTGCTGTTGGTCTGCGTCGGCCTCCACCAGGGGCAGCACGAGCGTGAAGGTCGAGCCCTCTTTCTCGATGCTGTGCAGGGTGATGTCGCCGCCCATCAACAAGGCCAGCTTGCGGCTGATGGCCAAGCCCAGGCCGGTGCCGCCAAAGCGCCGCGATGTGGAGCCATCGGCCTGCTCGAAGGGCGAGAAGAGGCGCTCCTGCGCATCCGGTGCGATGCCGATGCCGGTGTCCTTGACGACGAAGTAGAGCTGCCCATGTCCGGCCGACAGGCTCAGCGTCACCTGGCCCTGTTCAGTGAACTTCACGCCATTGCTCAGCAGGTTGATCAGGATCTGGCGCATGCGCAGCGGGTCGCCCATCACGGCGGGCGGTACCTCATCGCAGCGCAGGCTCAGCTTGATGCCCTTGGCCGAGGCGCGCTCTTCCACCATGGCGATGGCGTCCTTCGCGATCTGGCCCGGGTCCAGCAGGCAGGTCTCGACGGTGAACTTGCCCGCGTCGATCTTCGAGAAGTCGAGGATGTCGTTGATCACGCCCAGCAGATGGCGGCCCGAGCGGCTGATGCGCTCCAACATGGTCTGGATCTGCGGATCACCGGGCGGCAGCGTCTGCCCGACTTGCGCCAGCCCCAGCACACCATGCAGCGGGGTGCGGATCTCGTGGCTCATATTGGCCAGGAACTCGGCCTTGACGCGGGCCAGCCGCTCGGCCTCGGTCTTGGCGGCGGCCAGATCGCGCTGCATGGTCTTTTGCTCCGAGATGTCCACCACCAGGGACAAGATGGCCTCTGGTTGGCCTTGCGGGTCGAGCAAGGGGACCTTGGTGATCAGGTGGTCCTTGCGGCTGCCGTCGCGGCGCATGCGGGAGCTTTCATAGCGCACCATCGGCGTACCGCTGAGCACGGCCTGGTCATGTTCGTTGATCTGGTCGGCCATCGCGGGCTGGAAGATCTCGTCGGCGGTGTAGCCCAGCAGCCGGTCCTTGTGGACACCCGTTGCCGCCTCGAACACCTGGTTGCTCAGCAGGTAGCGGCCCTGCGTGTCCTTGATCGTGAGGCTCACGGGCAGGGCCTCGATCACGGTTTCGAGGCGGTGCTGCTGCACCAGGACCTCGGCCGTGCGGGCACGCACTTGTTCTTCAAGATGCGCTCGGTGGTCGATCAAGGCTTGCTCAGCCTCCAGCCGCTTGGTGATGTCGTGGCCAAAAGAGACCACGTGCGCCACACCGTCGATGGCCAGGGTGTCCAGCTTGATGGACCACCAGATGGGGCTGCCATCGTGCTTGCGGGTGCGCCACTGCAGCGCTTGCACACCCGCATCACGGGTCTGGTGGATGTGTTGCAGCAGCGCGGCTTCACTGAAGGTCTCGTCCGAGAACAGATGCCGCGTGGCAAGCTCTTGCGCGGTGTCGGCCCCATGCGCCTGCAAGACGTGCGGGTTGGCATAGGTGAGCTGCCCGCTGTCCTTGTCGAAGATCAGCACGGACATGGGCGCGTGGTCGAGCAGCGTGGTCAGGCGCTGCTGGCTTTCAATCAGCTCCTGCTGGGTCCGGGCCTGTGCCTCGACCTTGGCCTGGAGGTCCAGCCGCGCGCTGTCGAGCGCCTGCATGGCGTTCCAGAACAGGCGGCTGAAATGCGTGATGGTCGAGCCCATCACCAGGAACACGAAGATCAGCACCACGGCATAGGTGGCGGCAGGCGGTGCATTCTCCGGCTTGAGCCCCGGGATCAGGCCATACCACTCGGCGCCCAGCAGCAGGAACACGCCGGCCACCGCCAGACGCGTGGCGATCACCCCGGCCCGAGGCCCACCCACGAAGCTCATGATCACGATCATGGCCGCCGGTATGGCGCCGCCCGATGTGGCGATGCCCGTGCCCACCTTCAAGGCGATGCCATAGCTCACCAGGAAGGCCACCAGGGCGAAGAAGGTGATGGCCTTGCGTGGGCCCCAGATCCTGCTGATGAACAGCGACAGCGCGGCGGCCGCGGCCAGGGCCACCCCACTCATGATGCGGGCATGGCGCAGTTCAGGGTCCTGATGAGGCAGCAGGCTCAGGGCCACATACAGCAAGACGCCGCCGACCCCGGCGATGCGCAAGGTCATCATCACATTGCGCAGGATGGACGCGTCGATCTGGGCCTTGACTGCTTCGAGGGATGGCGCGTGACGCTCGGCTTCAGGCATGGAGCTTGCCGATGACCTTGTGCAGGTGTGACTCGATCTGATTGGCGTCATCGAACGCGGCCATGGCTTCGCCGATATGGCGCTGCAGCGTGCTGGACAGTTGCTCTTCCTGCGATTCGCTCAGCCCTAGGTGGATGAAGGACTGCTCCACCTCGTTGCGCATGCGCTGGAACACCTGGTCCAGATGCATGCGGTTGGCATGCTGTTGCGCGGAGATGTCGACCAGCGCCTCGCGGGTGGCCGCGATCAGGCGCTGGGTGTGCTCGAAGCCGGACTTCTCCACGTCGACATCCAGCGCCCGCATCCGCGCGATGATGCTCTCGGCCATGAGGGCGATGTTGTTGCGCACGCGGGCCAGGCGATCGCGTTCATCCTGGCTGTACTGGCTCTCATGCGGGTGCACGGGCAGGTTGCGCACCAGCATCAGAACGTGGCCGTAGTTGAAGCTGGTGTTGTCGCCCACGGCCTGGACCTTGGGGCCGTCGATGGTTTCCATGTGATCCAAGATGGAGTGACCCAGGGCGGAGCACTCGCCCTGACCTGAGCGCGTCGTCACGCCCTGGCGGCCAGACAGGCGCAGGCAGCCTTCGAAGCCCAGCTTGTCCAGGGCGGCGAAGAAGGCCCGGGCAATGTCCACATAGTTGAAGCAGGTGGCCAACTGACGTTGCAGGTCGAGCACGGTGCCCACTTCATCGCATTTGCTGGCGGTGGCCTGAACCCTGTGCAAGGCCTGTGCGACCTGGTGGTTGAGGCGGCGGTTGCATGCACGTTGCGCCACGGCCAGATCGATCTTCGTGCACAGTTCGTCCACGTCGAAAGGCTTGGTGAGGTAGTCGGTGCCGCCCACACGGTAGCCGCGCAACCTTTCCTCGATGTTGACCAGCGCAGACAGGAAGAGCACGGGCACGTCGGCTGTGCGGGGCGATGACTTGAGTGCGGTACACGTCGCGTACCCGTCCATGCCGGGCATGTCGACGTCCAGCACGATCAGGTCGAAGGCCTGTGCATGAGCCTGCTGGATGGCTTCGCGGCCACCTTGGGCCACGGTCACCCGGTAGCGTCCTTGCAGGGCCGCCTCCAGCATTTCCAACGTCGTGGTGTCGTCGTCCGCGATCAGTACGTGTGCCTGCGTCATCGTTCGTCCCTTGTGCCTTCAGGCAACCCGCTGGATGGTTGCCAGCGTGAGGTACTGCACGGGGTGCCTGATCCCCGAATGGGGAGATCGGACGTTCCCATGCAAATTTGAGGGATATCGGGGAACAAATGACCGGATGGATACCCGTCAGGGCATCAATCCGAGACAGAAATCACGCTTGGAGGTGCTGGCGCAGGAAGGCGACCGTGCGGTCCCAGGCCAGTTGGGCGCAGGCCGCGTCATAGACCTCGGGGCGGGTCTGGTTGACGAAGGCGTGGTGGGCCTCGTAGTGGTGGATGTCCGGCGCCTGTCCGGCCTGCTTCATGGCTGCTTCCAGCTTGGCGACCACGGCGGGCGTGCACCAGTCATCTTTGCTGGCGAAATGGCCCTGGAAGGGGATGCGGATCTGGGCCGGGTTGGCGAACTCCGCTGGCGGGATGCCATAAAAGCACACGGCGGCAGACAGGCCTGGCACGTGTACAGCCGAGGCCACGGTGAGCGCCCCGCCCATGCAAAAGCCCATCACGCCGACCTTGGCGCCACGCTTGGCAAGGTGCTCCACGGCGCCGCGCAGATCCTGGTGCGTGGCATCGGGGAAGTTCAGCCCGTTCATCATGTGGCTGGCTTCATTGGCCGAGCTGGCCAGGCGCCCCTTGTACAGATCGGGCGCCAAGGTGGTGATGCCGGCCGCAGCCATGCGGTCGACCAGGTTGCGGATGTGGTCGTTGAGGCCCCACCACTCCTGGATGAGGATGACACCGGGTGTGCCGGGGCCAGCCTCGGCGAGGTAGCCCTGTGCGTGCCCCCCGTCAGGGCGCTGGAAGGTGATCATCTGACCCATGTTCGCTCCTTGATGGTGAAAACAATCCAGCGCCGGGGCGGCCAGCGCGCTCAACGCAATTGCAGCTCTTCCGCGCCGTAGGTCACACCCAGCGGCTCGATCATGACCTGCTTGGGGCCCTCTTCCACGCGGCCGGCGATCAGGGCGGGGATGCCCAGGCCTTGCGCGATCTCGACCACGCGCTGCGCATCGCCCGCGGCCACGTACAAGGCAAAGCCCGCACCCATATTGAGCGTGCCATAAGCCTCGTGGTCATCCAGGCCGCATTCCTTTTGCATATAGGCCAGCACGGGTGTCTTCTCAGGCAGGGCGGTGATGCGGTAGGTGAGCGGCTTGGGGTGGCGCAGCAGCTTGCGCCAGCCGTGGCCTGTGACGTTGGCGCAGTAATGCGGGTTGATGCCGGCCTTGGCCAGGGCTTCGGTCACGGGCGAATACAGCACGGTGGGCGCCAGCAGGGCCTCGCCGTAGCTTTGGCCATTGCCGATGTCGGTCAGGTAGCCTTGTGGCAGGCGCTCGGCCAGCTTGCGAGCCAGCGACAGGCCATTGGCGTGGATGCCGCTGGAGGCCAGCAGCACGATGGCGTCGCCGGCGCCCAGCTTGTCGCCCACGGACAGGCGGGTCTTGGGGCTGATGATGCCGGTGCACGAGGCGGCCAGGTCGACGCGGTTGTCAGCCACGATGCCGGCCAGTGCAGGTGTTTCGCCGCCGCCCCAGGCCACGTTGCAGATCTCGCAGGCTTTCTTCCAGCCCGCCACCAAGGCGTTGGCGCGCACCTTGTCGCCGAACCAGTCGGAGCCGCCCGCCGCCCAGTAGGCTTGCACGACCAGGGGCGTGGCGCCCACGGTGATCAGGTCGTTCACGGCCATGGCGATGGTGTCCTGCGCGATGCCGTCGTAGTAGCTCTTGCCGGTCAGCTTCGCCATTTCGTCGGCCACGAGCGTCTTGGTGCCCAGGCATTCGACGATCGAGGCCAGGTACATCGGGCCCACGTCCACCACATAGGCCGATTCACCGCGCGAGGCCAGCACTTCGCTGAAACCATGGCTGGCCAGGTTGGCACCGGTTTCGGCCGCGGCACGCTGGGCTGCGACCTTCAGCGGATCGATCAGGTCGTAGTTGACACCGGCCTGGTCGTAGGTGAGGGGCGCGTTGGCGTGGGCTTTCGGGTCGGCGGGCGTGGTCATGGGCGGGCAAAGAGCTCAGAGGTCGCAAAAGCCGAGATTATCCGGCACGCGGCACGGGGCTGGGTGTGCCGCATAGACTTGCGCACATGAACAGCTTCATTCAATCTCTTCCGGTGCCGCTGCAGTCTGGCCTGCTGCTGGTGATGTCCAACGTGTTCATGACCTTCGCCTGGTATGGCCACCTCAAGAACATGGCCAGCAAGCCCTGGTTCTTCGCAGCGGTGGTCAGCTGGGGCATCGCCCTGTTCGAATACCTGCTGCAGGTGCCAGCCAACCGCGTGGGCGCCCAGACCATGACCGTGGGGCAGCTCAAGGTCATGCAGGAGGTGATTTCGCTGAGCGTGTTCGTGCCCTTCGCTGTGTTTTACATGGGCCAGCCTTTCAAGCTGGACTACATCTGGGCGGCGCTGTGCCTGGTGGGCGCGGCCTACTTCATGTTCCGTGCCTGATGGTTTCGCGTTTGTTTTTTGCCAGGCAAAAAATCACTGGCTGATCTTGTGGGCCTCTTCGACCTGGTACTCGAAATAGCGTTGGCCCGAGAAGGCAATGGTCGACATGAGCACGGTGGCGCCGAGCATCAGCGCCAGCCCCACCCCGATCACGGCCGCCCAGCCGCTGGCATGGGCCTCGGCGGCTTCAGCCGACAAGCCGGGGTTGAAGCGCGCGTGCCATTTCTCGTCTGGTGTCAGGCCGTAGAGGATGGCCTGGAGCATGGTGTAGGCCACCATGAAACCCAGCAAGGGAATCAGCAACCATGACAACTGGTCGTCCTGGCCCAGATCCAGCACGCGCCGGATGCCCCAGGCGCCCAGCAAGGTGGGCCCGGCGTGCAGCCAGCCCCAAAGGTCGCCCAGGCCATACAGGTAGAAGCGGTGCGCCCCGACCGGCCCACCGAGCAGGGCGGCCCAGGTGGCCAGGGTTTTGGACTTGTAGCCCGATGCCGGGTGGAGCGTGGAAGACGTCATGAGCGGTATTTCACACAAAGGTGCCGAGCCGAACTATAATGCGCGGTTTCGCAGCCCGAGTCGATGGTTTCCTTGTTGAAAAACAGGTTTGAACCGCTGGCGCGTATCTAAACGGGCTGTGGGATCTTATTTGACCTGATCGGGCCACGGTTTGTGGCCTGATCATTGGCCGCCTGCCCCCGAGTGTCTCCCGGGAAGGGTGGCCGCCCAAACCAATTTGAAGGACACATCATGGTCGTGATTCGACTCTCTCGCGGTGGCTCCAAGAAGCGCCCTTTCTACAACATCGTCGTGGCTGAACAAAAGAACCGCCGTGACGGCCGCTTCCTGGAGCGCGTGGGCTTCTACAACCCCCTGGCTTCCGGCCAGGCCGAGACCCTGCGTCTGGCCCTGGACCGCGTGGACCACTGGGTTGGCAACGGTGCCCAGCCTTCCGACGCCGTGAGCCGTCTGGTGGTTGAAGCCAAGGCCAAGGCCGCTCCCGCTGCCTGATCGAAAGCTGCATGAGCGATCGCGCTGCGGCTTTCTCACCGGTGCTGGATGACGGAGTCGTCTGGCCAGAAGATGCGGTGGAAGTCGGGCGCATCGTCGACGCCTGGGGCGTGAAGGGTGGCATCAAGGTCCAGCCCTTCTCCTCCGACCCACAGGCGCTGTTCTGTACCAAGAAATGGTTTTTGCGCCCGGGCGAACTGGCTTCGGGTGCTTTGCCACGTCCGTCTGCTGCCAAGGCGACGGTCAAAGCGGCAGTCAAGCCCGGCGCCGTGGCGCCCGCGCGCCTGGCCAAGCCGCGTTTCCTGCAAATCACTCAGGCGCGAGAGCAGGGCGACGTGGTGGTGGCCACGGCCGATGGCCTGGATGACCGCAATGCCGCCGAGGCGCTCAAGGGTGCGCGCGTGTACGTGTCGCGCTCGGCCTTCCCCACGCCGGACGAAGACGAGTTCTACTGGGTCGATCTGATCGGGCTGGATGTCATCAACCAGCAAGGCGAGGCCCTGGGCAAGGTGCTGGATTTGCTGGACACCGGCCCGCACAGCGTGCTGCGCTGCGAGGCGGAGCCTGACGCCGATGGCAAGCCCGTCGAACGCTTGATTCCCTTCGTGTCTGCCTACATTGTCAGCGTCAGTCTGGCTGATCGGCGCATCGTCGCCGATTGGGGCCTGGACTACTGATTTTCAAACGGGGGCTGCGCGATGGCCGTGCGCTTCGACGTCATCACCCTGTTTCCCGAGTTGTTCGCGCCGTTTCAAAGCGTGGGCGTGACGCGCCGTGCATTCGAGACGCAGGCCGTGGACGTCCGCCTGTGGCCCCTGCGTGACCATGCCGATGGCACCTACCGCCGGGTGGACGACCGCCCCTTTGGTGGTGGCCCGGGCATGGTGATGCTGGTCGAGCCGCTGGCCCGCTGCCTGGCTGCCATTCGCTCGGATCAGGTCGCTGCCGGTTCGGCGCGCCTGCCGGTGGTGCTCTTCAGCCCGGCTGGCAAGCCTCTCACCCAGCAGCGGGTGCAAGAACTGGCGCAAGGCCCCGGTGCGGTGCTGGTGTGCGGCCGCTATGAGGGCATTGACCAGCGCTTCATCGACGCCCACGTGGACGAGGAGATCAGCCTGGGTGACTACGTGCTTTCCGGCGGCGAGTTGCCCGCGCTCACGCTGATCGACGCGGTGGCCCGCCTACAGCCCGGCGTGCTCAATGACGTGGCCTCGCACGAGCAAGACAGCTTTTCAGATGGCCTGCTGGACTGTCCGCATTACAGCCGCCCCGAGGTCCTGAGCCTGCCTGACCAGGCGGATATGGCCGTGGACGCGGCCGTGCCGCCGGTGCTCTTGTCGGGCCATCACGCCCACATCGCCCGCTGGCGCCGGGAGCAGCAGCTGGCCATCACGGCCCGCCGTCGCCCTGAGCTGATCGAGGCGGCCAGGGCGCGCGGCGAGCTGAGCAAACAAGACGAACACTTTTTGTCGAAACTCGCGCTATAATCTGCGGTTTTCCGATCCTCTACCCGGCTTTCCATGCCGAGGCGGTTTGAGCAGGCTTTTCAAAAGCTGGCTTGAAACCTCGCCTTGGCGCATCAATTTTTCAGCGCGGGCAAGATCATTTAGGAGCCCTTGATGTCCAACATCATTCAACAGCTCGAGCAAGAAGAAATTGCTCGTCTGAACAAGACCATCCCCGCTTTCGCCCCTGGCGACACCGTGATCGTGTCCGTCAACGTGGTGGAAGGTACCCGCAAGCGCGTCCAGGCCTACGAAGGCGTGGTCATCGCCAAGCGCAACCGTGGCCTGAACTCCAGCTTCATCGTCCGCAAGATCTCCAGCGGCGAAGGCGTAGAACGTACCTTCCAGCTGTACAGCCCCCTGATCTCCGGCATTGAAGTCAAGCGCCGTGGTGACGTGCGCCGTGCCAAGCTGTACTACCTGCGTCAGCGCAGCGGCAAGTCGGCACGCATCAAAGAGAAGCTGGCTTAAGCGTCAGCGCAGCTGCGGCCTCAGGCCGCAGTGGCTTGCCTGGCAAGCCAAGCCGGCTTTCGACGAGCCAACGGCGAGTCAAAAGCTGGCTTCTTGCTCAACTCCCCAAAGCCGCCCTTGCACAAGCACCGGCGGCTTTTGTTATGGTGACGTCATGGCATTCACCATCGATCCTCGGGTCGCCGACGTATTGGGCCACGACGCCCATCTGCCGCCTGTCGACCCCACCCGCTTCACCCGCGAAGCCCTCGTCCACCGCTTTCAGCAGCCGCCCACCTGGCAGCCCGACATCGAGGTCGAGAAGTGGTATCGCGCGCCCAACCCCGTGGCGGCGTCCGTGCTGGTGCCGCTGGTCATGCGGCCCGAGCCCAGCGTGCTGCTGACCCAGCGCACTTCGCATCTCAAGAAGCACGCCGGCCAGATCAGCTTCCCCGGTGGGCGCAGTGAACCCACCGACCCCGATGCCGTGGCCACGGCACTGCGAGAGGCCCGTGAAGAAGTGGGCCTGGCGCCCGAGCGCGTCGATGTGCTTGGCACTTTGCCCACCTACACGACCGGCACCGGTTTCGTCGTGACGCCAGTGGTGGGCTTGATCGCGCCTGATGCTGGCGAGGCCGAGCGATTGCAACTTCAGGCCGACCCCAGCGAGGTCGATGAGATCTTCGAAGTGCCGCTGCACTTCCTGATGGACCCGCGCTACCACCAGCGGCGGGCCTTTGACATGTCCGGCACGAAACTGGAGTTCTTCTCGATGCCCTGGACCTCGCAGGCCTCGGACAAGGAGTATTTCATCTGGGGCGCGACCGCGGCGATGTTGCGAAATTTATACCGCTTCCTCTCAGCCTGAGCCTTGAGCCTGATTCCGCCCCATGTGAAGGCGGGGCCAGGGCTATGATCCCGTCATGAGCTTTTTTGCCGTGCTCTTCGCCCTGCTGGCGGAGCAGCTCAAGCCCCTGTCGAACCTCAACCCCATCCACCATGGTCTGACTGGCTGGGTGCGCTGGGCTGGGCGCAACTTCGATGCCGGCGAGGACATGCATGCCCGCGTGGTCTGGGGGATCACGGTACTGGCGCCGGCCGTGCTGGTGGCGCTGGTCTATGTCTTGACCAACCGCTACAGCACCGTGCTGGCCCTGGGCCTGGATGTGGCCGTGCTCTACCTGACGCTGGGTTTTCGCCAGTTCAGCCACCACTTCACCGACATCCGCGATGCGCTCGAAGCCGGCCGCGAGGACCGTGCCCGCGAGCTGCTGGCGCACTGGCAGAACCTGGATGCCAGCGAACTGCCTCGCACCGAGATCCTGCGCCATGTGCTGGAGTATTCGCTGCTGGCCGCGCACCGCCATGTGTTTGGCGTGTTCTTCTGGTTCGTGGCCTTGTCCACCCTGGGGCTGGGTCCGGCCGGTGCCGTGCTCTACCGCATGGCCGAGTTCGCCAGCCGCTACTGGTCCTACCGCAGCCAGGTGACGGGCGTGTCCACGCATGACCGCCTGATGAGCATGTCGCAGGCCCTGTTCGCCTTGTTGGACCATGTGCCCGCGCGCCTGACGGCCTTCGGCTTTGCCGTGGTTGGCAATTTCGAGGATGCGGTCGATGCCTGGCGGCGCCATGCCGTGCTGTGGGTGCGGCCCAATGAGGGCACGATCCTGTCGGCCGCGTCGGGTGCGCTGGGTGTGCAACTGGGCGGACAGGTTGCGCCAACTTTCGAAGAAGGTCGGGATGTCAGCCGCACCATCACGCAGGGCGATGCGCCCGATGTGATCGACGCGCAGGGCAGCACCTCAGGCGCACCGCCCCAGATGGCCCACCTACGCAGTGTGGTGGGCCTGATCTGGCGCTCGGTCGTGCTGTGGATGCTGCTGCTGGCCTTGCTGTCTCTGGCCAATCTGGTGGGTTGAACGGGCGCTGGTTCAGCCCGCCTTGGCGATCGTGCCTTGCGCTGTGGCGCACAGCTTCTCGATGCCGTCTTCGCTCACGCCGAAGACATCGCAGCGGCAGGTGGCCGTGGTTTTGCCCGCGTAGACCACACTGGCCCGTGCGATCAGGTGTGTGCCGACCGCCGGGCGCAGGTAGTTGATCTTGTACTCGGCCGTCAACACCGCCACGCCCAGCCGTGTGCCGCCAGCGAAGGTCAGGGCGTTGTCGGCCAGGTAGCTCAGCACGCCGCCATGGGCAAAGCCGTTTTGCTGCTTGAGTTTGTCGTGCAGCGGCAGGCGCAGCTCCACGCCATCGTCGTGGAAGGCGGTGAGCTCGGTGCCCAGCAACTGGCTGAAGGCCTGTGAGGCCAGCACCTGGCGGCCCATGGCGAGCATGTCGATCATGGCGTGCCTCGGTTCAAGCTGCTTTCACGTTCATGGTGATGCGTGCGGCGAAGACCTTCTTGCCCTCGGTGTCGAACACATCGACTGGCACGACCTGATCGCCCGCCTGGGCCCAGTCGATGTTGCTGCCATCGGCCACGGCGCGGATGTCGCTCTTGACCTTGGCCAGGTACTCCACGCTCATGCCCTTGGGGATCCAGCGGTAGCCCTCAGGCAATGAGGCGTCGGTCATGGTGCCGGCGACCAGCTCGGCCGCGTTGCACAAGGCAATGGCGTGCATGGTGCCCAGGTGGTTGGTGACCTCCTTGCGCAGTGGCACACGGGCTTCGGCATAGCCAGGCCGCAGCGCGGTGACCTGGGGCGTGATGGTGTTGAAGTAGGGCGCGATCTGGCAGATCATGGCCGAGAACTGCTCGGGGCCGGCGGTGTTGAACAGGTTCAGGACTTGACTCATGGTTGCTCCTCGGTTGGTGTGAATCACAAACAGAATAGTATTCTGGAATATTATTCGGTGTCAAATACAAGCCCATGAAGCAAGCAGGCAAGACGAGTGGCGCAGGTGGCGTGGCGGGGGTACAGGCGGTGCTGGAGCGGGTCTACCCCGGTGCCAGGGCGCAGTTGAAGCGGCGCATGCTGGCCGGTGCTCTGGCCTGCTTCAACGTGCATGGGATCGAGCCCACGACCATCGAGATGATCCTGGCGAGCGGCGATGCGAGCGTGGGCAACCTCTATCACCACTTCGGCAGCAAGGAAGGCCTGGTGGCTGCGCTGTTCTTCTGTGCCTTGCAGGATCAGGCCGCGCTGGTCGATGAGGAGCTGGCCAAGGCGCACACGCTGCAAGAGGGTGTGGCCGCGATGGTCTACAGCTATGTCGACTGGGTCAGTGCCCAGCCTGAGCTGGCGCGCTTCATGTTCCAGGCGCGCTCATCGGTGTCGAAGGGGCCGCATGCGGCGGAGTTGCAGCAGCGCAATCGCCAGCGTGCGAAGCTGGTCATGGCCTGGATGAGCGAGCCGGGTCGGCAGGGACGCTTCAAGGACTGGCCGGCCGAGTTGATGCTGTCGATCATCATTGGCGCGGCCGAGAACTACAGCAGGGCCTGGCTCTCGGGCCGCGTCAAGGCGGCGCCGACGCAGTATCGGGAGATGCTGGCCGAGGCCGCCTGGCTGAGCTTGAAAGCCTGACGCGAACCTCATCTCATGCCAACGGGGCTTCAGGTCCGGGCAGGCGCGGCATCGGCCATGTCGTTGGCGGCGATGTAGCCGAAGGTCATGGCCGGGCCGATGGTCGAGCCTGCCCCGGCGTAGCTGTGGCCCATCACGGAGGCGCTGTTGTTGCCGGCCGAGTAGAGGCCCTCGATCACGCTGCCGTCGTCACGCAACACACGTGCGCGGGCATCGGTGCGCAGACCGCCCTTGGTGCCCAGGTCGCCGGGCTTGATCTGGAAGGCATAGTAGGGCGCGCAACGCAGGGCCTCGAGACTGGAGCTGGGGCGCACCGATGGGTCGGTGTAGTAGTGGTCGTAGGCGCTGTCGCCACGGTGGAAGTCGAGGTCCTTGCCAGCGTCAGCGAAGCCATTGAAGCGCTGAACCGTGTTGCGCAGGTTGGTGGGCGGCACACCCATCTTGGCGGCCAGGCCTTCCAGCGTGAGGTCCTTGACGACCACGCCCGCGTCGTACCAGGACTGGGGCAGCGGCAGGAAGGGCAGCGTGACCTTGAACAGGTAGCGGTTGCGAAAGCGCTGGTCGACCACCATCCAGGCGGTGATGTCCTGGGTGAGCAGTTCTTGTTGGTACATCGTGTGGACGAAGTCGGTGTAGGGCGCGGCTTCATTGACGAAGCGCTTGCCTTGCCCGTTGACCATGATGCTGCCGGGCAGGGTGCGCTCGGCCAGCACGAAGTAGGGCCCTTCGGGCAGCGGGATGATGGGGCCCCACCAGGCATCGTCCATCAGGTCCAGGGCCGCACCAGCACGTTGGCCGGCCTGGATGCCGTCGCCGGTATTGGTCTTGGTGCCCACGGTCCAGTCGGTTGTGATGGGATGCTGCTGGTAGGTTTCGCGCATCCTCAGGTTGTGCTCGAAGCCACCAGCGGCCATCACCACGCCACGCGTGGCCTTGAGCGCAGTCTCCTGGCCATTCCTGTTGACTACCACACCGCTGACGCGCCCATCGTGGTCGATCTGCAAATCGACCAGCGGCGTGTTGAGCCACACCGGCACATTGGCTTGCTGCAAGCCCGCGCGCAGGCCGGCAGCCAGGGCCTGGCCCATGGTCAGCGGCGCCTGGCCCTTGAGCGTGGCTTCCACATAACGGGCCACACAGTTGGCGGCAATGGTGGCGCCCTTGGCCGACACGGCGGCAATGTCCAGCCATTTGTACTCGCCGCCATAGACCACCACGCCAGGCGGGACGGCCATGTACGGCGGGTTCAGGTTGGCCAGTTCCTTGCCGAGCAGCTTGCCGTCGAACATCTCGGGTTCGATGGACGCGCCATTGGGCATGCCGCCGGGCAGCTCGGGGTAGTAGTCCGAGTAGCCCTCCATCCAGCGAAAGCGCAGCGGTGAATTGCGCAGGATGAAAGAGATCATGGCCGGGCCTTGCCGCAGGTAGGCTGCCTTGCGATCAGCTGGCACGATGGGGCCGACCACGGCATCCAGGTAGGCTGCGGCCTTTTCGGGGGTGTCGGGCACGCCAGCCTTGAGGATGACCTCGTTGTTGCGGATCCAGATGCCGGCGCCGGAGCGGGCCGTGGAGCCGCCGAACTTGTTCGCCTTTTCGATGACCACGACGCGCAAGCCCCGTTTGGCGGCGGTCAGCGCGGCGGTCATGCCGGCGGCACCCGAGCCCACGACGATCACGTCGAACTCGATGTCCTGGGCCCGCGCGCCCCGCCCCCATGTTCCCGCTGTGCCAGCCGCCAGGGCTGCTTTGGCGGTGTTTTGAAGAAGTTGTCTGCGGCTTGGGGATACGGACATGGTTTTACGAATAGACGGCTTGGTGATCGGTTCATTCTCGGGTCAAATAGGGTGGCTTCGGGCGACAGTCCACCTATGTTGGTGGTCGCTCAATCAAGGGAGGGTGAAATGACGGACAAACTGAAAAGTCTGCGCGCCTTGGGGGTGTCGTATCCGGTGATGCAGGCTGGCATGCCGGGCATTGCCGGGCCGGAACTGGCTGCTGCGGTCAGCCTGGCGGGCGGCATCGGCACGCTGGGCATCATGGATGTGTCGGAATGGGGCATGGCCCTGGCGGTGACACGCAGGCTGTGCCAAGGGCGGCCATTCAATGCCAATCTGCTGCTGCCCTTCACCAAGCCGCGCCATGTGGATCTGGTGATCGATCAGCAGGTGCCGATGGCCACCGTGTTCTGGGGGCGCGATGCGGCGTTGATCCGGCGCTTGAAGGGCGCGGGCATCTATACCTTTCAGCAGGTCGGCAGCATGGACGAGGCGTTGTTTGCGCTCGATGCCGGCATCGATGCGCTGATTGTTCAGGGGCGCGAGGCTGGTGGCCATGTGCGCGGCAACAGCCTGCTGCGGGCGATCTTGCAGCCCATCGTGGATCAGGCCGGTGATGCGCCGGTCTTTGCCGCTGGCGGCATGTACACGGCGGCCGATGCGCGGCAGGCACGTCTCATGGGGGCCAGTGGGGTCACCAGCGGGACGCGCTTTGTGGCCACCCATGAAAGCCGTGCGCACGATGCCTACAAGCGCAGCCTGGTGGAGGCGGACGACACGGTGCTCACAACCTTGTTCGGGATGAACTGGGATGCGCCACACCGCGTGTTGCGCAACGAGGCCACCGAGCGCTGGTGCGATGCGCAGGGGAACGCGCCTGCCTGGATGCAACTGGTCTACAAGCTCACCAACCTGACCCGGCGCTGGACGCCGATGAAGTCAGAGCTGACGCATTGGCAGCGGGCCTATCTGCCCCTGTTCACCGGGGTGGCGCTGGAGTCCGCGATGCCGGATCGGATGCGCGATTGCACGGCCTTGTACGCGGGGGCCGAGGTGGGGCGCATCCGCGCTGTCCTGCCTGCGGCGGAGGCCGTGCGGGAGCTGGCGGCGGGCTTCGATCAGCGAGGCCGGGTCGATCAGGCTGCCTGACGCCCTCGGTGCTTCATCGATCGGTCAAGCCTTGGGCAAGGCCAGGGCTTTGCCTAACCACTCGCGCAGGGCACCCACCATGTCTGCCTGGCTGAAAGAGCAGCTCTCTTCTGTGAACAGCGCGGCGCTTTCCAGCTGGCTGAGCACACGTTCCAGGACATCCTGGTAGCGTTGTGGCAAGGCGGGTTGGTGGTGGCGGGCAGCATCACGCCACTGATTGGCCAGGTCCGCGATGGACAGGCGCCCTTGGGCGAAAGCATCCAGCGTGGCGGTCAACGGGCTCAGGCGGTCGGTCATGATCAGGTGATGGGTGATGAGGGGTGAAGCAGCGGCCGTTGCAGGGCAAGTACGCGTCACCAGCGCGGCTGGCTGAGCTCGTCGTACAGGGCCGTGTACAGACTCAATCTGATGGGGCTGACTTCACCGCGTTCCACGGCGGCCTGCACGGCGCAACCAGGTTCTTGCCGATGCGTGCAGTTGTGGAAGCGGCAGTCGTTCATGTGCTTGGCGATGTCGGGCATCCAGCGCGCCAGTTCGGTCGGCGGGATGTGGTGCATGCCGAACTCCTGAAAGCCGGGAGAGTCGATCACCGCGCTGCTGCGGCTGTCATCCAGCCAGTACCACAGGCTCGATGTGGTGGTGTGCTTGCCGGAGTTGAGCGCTTGCGAGATCTCGCCGACCTCGGCCCGCGCATGCGGCAGCAAGGTGTTGATCAGGGTGCTCTTGCCAGCGCCGGAGGGGCCCAGCACCAGCGTGGCCTTGCCTTGCAGCAGCGGGCCGACCTGCGCACGCGCGGCCTCGGTTTCCTTCTTCAGCGACAGCTCGACCACGCGGTAGCCCATGGCCTTGTAGGGCGCCAGGCGTTCACGCGCGGTTGGCGCACCGGGCAGGTCGATCTTGTTGAGCACGATGGTGGCGGGGATGCCGGCTGACTCTGCCGCGATCAGGGCGCGCGTGAGCTGCGCTTCACTGAAGACAGGCTCCACGGCGATCCACATGAGCAACTGATCAAGGTTGGCCGCGAAGGATTTGCTGCGCCATTCGTCTTGCCGGTAGAGCAGGCTGCGGCGTTCTTCAACCGCCACGATCACGCCTTCGTCACCGCCATCCAGGGTGTGCTGCCACTGCACGCGGTCGCCCACGACGGCCTCGCTCTTCTTGCCGCGTGGATGGCAGATCAGGCGCTGGCCCTCGGTGTCTTCCACGACCACATGGCGGCCATGCGTGGCCACGACCAGACCCGTCTGACATTGGCTGGTGTCGGCCTCCTTGCCTGGCCTGTCACGACCGCCCTTACCAGCGCGCTTCATGCGGACAGGGCATCCACACGTGCGGCGCAGATGAAGTCGTTGATCGACAGGCCGCCCACCGAGTGCGTGGACCAGCGGATGGTGCAGTGCTTGTAGCTCACGGCCAGATCGGGGTGGTGATCCTGTTCGTGGGCAATCCAGGCCACCGCGTTGACAAAGGCCATGGTGTGGTGGAAGCCGGCCAGTGTGAAGGTTTTGGTGAGCACGCCGCCTGGTGTGCCGCTGTCGACGGTCCAGTCCTTCAACTGGCTCAGCATCAACTGTTGCTCGCCGGCGCTCAGGGCCGGGCCGCTTTGGTGGCTGCAGCGCTGCAGGTGTAGGGGCTGGGCTTGTGACATGGTGTCTTCCGTGATGGGGATGCGGGCCAGGTCAATGCAAGGCCATGGCCGCCAGGCGCTCCGATGCGGGCGGGTGCGAGTAGTAGAAGCGCACGTACATCGGATCGGGCGTGAGCGTGGACGAGTTGTCCTTGTACAGCTTGATCAAGGCCATGGCCAGATCCTTGCCGCTGGACTGTTTGCAGGCGTAGGCATCGGCCTGGTATTCGTCGCGTCGCGAGAAGTAGGACATCAAGGGCGAGACGAAGAACATGAAGGGCGGCAGGGCCAGCATGAAGAGCAGCAGGGCCAGCGCATCGTTGGGCCCGGTCATGTTGGGCGAAACGCCCAGGCCGATGTAGAAACCCGCCTGGCGCGACAGCCAGCCCAGCAGTGCAAAACCGGCCAGACTCATCACGAACATCATGATCATGCGCTTGAGCACGTGCTTGTGCTTGAAGTGGCCCAGCTCGTGGGCCAGCACGGCTTCCACCTCGCCATGCGACAGCTTGGTCAGCAGAGTGTCGAAGAAGACCACGCGCTTGGACGAGCCCAACCCTGTGAAGTAGGCGTTGGCATGGGCCGAGCGGCGGCTGCCGTCCATCACGAAAAAGCCTTTGGCCGTGAAGCCACAGCGCGCCATCAGGGACTTGACGCGGTCGGCCAGGGTGTCGTCCTTGAGCGGCTCGAACTTGTTGAACAGCGGCGCGATGAAGATGGGGAAGATCACCATCAGCAGCAGACTGAATGCAACCCAGGCGCCCCAGGCCCACAGCCACCACATCTGGCCGGCGGCGCCCATCAGCCACAGGATCAGCGCGGCGATCGGCGTGCCGATGAGCAGGCCTACCAGGCTCTGCTTGACCAGGTCGCCGAGCCACATGCCCCAGCTCATGCGGTTGAAGCCGTGGCGCTGCTCGATGCGGAAGGTGTTCCAGGCGTCCATGGGCAGCTCGACGAGGCCGCCAATGGCCGTGAAGGCGCCCAGCAACACCAGCTGATAGGCCAGACCGCCCCAGTGCGGCAGCACCAGATCACGAACGGCGTGGTTGAGCACGTCCAGGCCGCCCAGCAAGGTCCAGCCCAGCAAGACGGCGGTGCTCAGGGCCTTGCTGACCAGGCCGAATCGCAGCTTGTCGAGGGTGTAGTCGGCGGCACGCTGGTGGCTGGCCAGCGTGACCTCGTGGCTGAAAGCGGGCGGCACGGCGGCGCGGTGCTGCGCCACATGGCGAGCCTGGCGGCTGTCCAGCCAGAATTTGGTGAGCAGGGTGGCGGCCACGAAGGCCGCGAAAATCACGGTGAGGTGCAGGGTGGGGTCGCTGGGTTGCATGGGCATCAGTGTACGTTTGCCTCACAATCGGCGCTTTGGGTCCGGTTGCAAAAACCTCGCACTGGAGGCGGTCGGGCCCACCGATTTTCGTATGACAAGACGTGGGCGGCAGGCCCGCGCGAGGAAGCCTTTCGATGAGCAGCACGAGCAGCGATGCCCAGCCCCTGGCAGCCGATACGTCGGCCACCGCCGTCTCCCTGACCAAAAGCGACCAGAACCTGATCTGGATCGACCTGGAGATGACCGGCCTCAAGCCCGACAGCGACCGCATCATCGAGATCGCCGTGGTCGTGACCTCGCCCGATCTGAGCGTGCGCGTGGAAGGCCCCGTGTTCGCCATCCACCAGTCCGACGAGATGCTCAACGGCATGGACGCCTGGAACAAGGGCACGCACGGCAAGAGCGGCCTGATCGACCGCGTCAAGGCTTCCACGGTGGACGAGGATCAGGCCGCCGCCGCCGTGATCGCCTTCCTCAAGATCCACGTGCCCAACAACAAGTCGCCCATGTGCGGCAACTCGATCTGCCAGGACCGCCGCTTCCTGGCCCGCTACATGCCCACGCTGGAGGCCTATTTCCACTACCGCAACCTGGATGTCAGCACCCTGAAGGAGCTGGCCAAGCGCTGGCGGCCCGGTCTGGCCGAGGGTTTCAAGAAGGCGCAGATGCACACGGCCCTGGCCGACATCCACGAGTCCATCGACGAGCTGGCGTACTACCGCGAGCACTTCCTGGTCGTGGAGCGGCCCGTGGCGCCAGCCGCGTGAAGTTCAGCGCTTGATGGGTTCTGCGGCGGAGGCCGTAGCGGTGGAGGCCGGTGGCGTTGACGATGCCGATGCGGGAGGGGCTGCTGATGCCGCGCTGGCCGCAGATGCCGCTGACGCTGCGGAAGCCGCTGTGGCCACCTGCGGCGGGGGCGCCAACACACAGCCCCGCGAGACAGCCGCACCCTTCAGATAAGCCCGACGGATGGCCCCTGCGGTCACGGCGGCTGCCATCTTCTTGGAGTGGCGCTCGGCACCCGTCAGCTTGCGCACCCAGCTTCTGAACGGCACCAGGCCCTCGGCGGTGCGCTGGATGGCGCCCACGGCGGTGTTCTCGGCCATGTCCGAGCCACGATCCAGCAGCGAAGGGGTGTCATCAGAATCGGGGGCGTCGAGGTCGGGGCCCAGCGCCACGTCCAGCTGATGGACCTCGTCGATGATGGGCGCACAGTTGTCACCCACGGGCTTGAGATAGGGCTGCTTGAGGGCGTTCTGGAGCACCTCGGGAATCTCGTCGCGAACCAGATTCAAGTCGCTCAGCGGCGTGGTCGCGGCCGATGTCACCCGGTTCTGCGTCTTGGACGCACAGGCCGACAGCAACAGCACCAACAGCAGCGTGCTCAGTCGACTTGTCTTCATGAAATCGGTTCTCGTCTGGTAGGGCAGCGGTATGAGGATACCTGACAACCTCACATATGGGGCTGGCGGCCCTGTCTGTCAAGTCAAGGTACACGCTGAACGGCGACAAACTTGGGCCTTGTCGGCAATCCGTCACGGACGCCGCTGGCCGGCCAAGAAGCCCATGAAGCCCGTGATGCCCAAGAAGGCCATCAGCGCCCAAGGCGCCAGTTCACCCTGCAGGGCTCAAACAGGAACTTGCGCTTGAAGCGCTGCATGCTGGGCGTGGCGCCATAGTAGGTGCCATAGGTGTAGTACGACACATGCGGGTAGTGGGCCTGCAGGTAATCGGCCGTCGAGCTCAACAGCAAGGGCACGATGCCGTCCTGCTGGAACTGCGCATGGCCATAGATGTGCTCGATGGAGCACAGCTGGCCAGCTACCAGACAGCCGGCATAGGCCACGAGACGGTCGCCCCGGAACACGCCGAAGTAGGGGTAGTCGTGGTGCTTGTCGCGCGTGGCCGGGTTGCCATGGGGCACGGCATTGCGCAGCAATCGCTCGTCCATGGCGCGCCCTTGCCTGACACGTGTCGACTGGTGGATGTGGTCGATGTCAAGCAGGTGGTGGTTGTAATGGATGGGCGCGAAGCGGTAACCCAGCTTGATCGCCTTGCGGATGTTGCGCTTGCCCGTGGGCTCCAGGCGATCGAAGTAGCTCTTCTCGTGCTGGGCAAGCTGGCAGACGGCGAGACCGTATTTCACCCGGCTGATCAGCGGAAACTTGGGGTGCCGGCTGTGCGCCTGACGATAAAAGGCCAGGGTGACGTCACGGAAGAAGCGGTGGTTGTCCTCGGCTCTGGACAGCATCAGGTCGATGGTAACCAAGGGCAGTGCGCGTACTTCCTTGCCGATAGAAAACAGCTTGTCCAGCCGCCTCCACAAAACGGCTGCCAAGGGTGTCAGTTCAACGAATCTGTTGACGCCGTATGGGAGCAACTTGCCTTGAGGCTCGTCGTCCTCTTTTGACAAGTGAGTTGAAACGGGATTCACACGAAGCCACCCTTGCATTCACGGCCTGTCCAAGGCCGGCGGGGACAGGAAGTCAATGAGTAACGCCATTTCATCCTGTACAAAAGACAAGATTCAGTCTATGGCAGATCGCTTCCTGTTGCCATTTGTAAAGCACCCCGAATCAGTGATGCCAGGCCAAATATTTCACTGCAACACAGGATTTACGGACACTTGTCAGGCAAGGTTCCCAGTCCGGTCTTTGGCAAGCAGTGTCCAGCGTGCCATGGCCTGCGTTAACCACGCACCGACAGTAGGCGCAATGACGTGAAGGCCTAAGGCCGCGCCGGCGGCCTCCAATGCACGCAATGGGTCGGACAAATCCAGTGCCTCGGCCCCATTCTGTTTGGACAGCTTCTGTCCGTCTTCAGCCAGGACCAGCGGGGTGTGCAGATAGCGTGGCGTGGGCAGCCTCAGCCAGCGTTGCAGCAGGATCTGGCGTGGCGTGTTGTCGCAGAGATCCTCGCCGCGCACGATGTCGGTGATGCTTTGAGCGGCATCGTCCACGACCACGGCCAATTGGTAGGCCCACAGGCCATCGGCGCGTTTGACGACGAAGTCGCCCACGGCTTGGGCCACATGCTGGGATTGTGGGCCAAGGCGTTGGTCGTGCCAGTTGATGTGGTCTGCCGGTGCGTCTGGCACCTGCAATCGCCAGGCACGGGCGGGCTTGCCTCGCAGGCCGCCGTTCGCAGGGCGACAGGTGCCGGGGTAGACCAGTTCACCATGGCGCGGCTTGCTCAAGCCCAGGGCCGCATTGGCCTGAGCGATGTCGGCACGTGTGCAGCCACAGGGATAGGCGTGGCCCGCTGCGATGAGCTGATCCAGCGCCCGCTGGTAGAGCGCGCCGCGCTGGCTTTGGTAGACCGGCGGCGCATCGGGATGCAGGCCACATGCGGCCAACTGGGCGAGGATGATGTGGTCGGCACCCGGCACGCAGCGCGGCAGGTCCACATCCTCGATGCGCACCAGCCAGCGGCCCTGATGGGCCCGTGCGTCAAGCCAGCTGGCCAGGGCTGCCACCAATGAGCCGGCGTGCAGCGGGCCTGTGGGTGAGGGCGCAAAGCGGCCAATGTAGCGTCCGATGTAGGGGCCTAGGTCACGGCCTACGTCGCGGCCGATGTCGTCACCAGCAGTCAGGCTCACAGGATCAGGCCCTCGTGCAGGTCCAGCAAGGCGCAGCGTGTGGTGGGGCTGGCTAACTGATGCAGCCACCAGGTCAAGGCCATGCCAGGTTGGGACCCTGGTTGGCGCCAGGCGTAATGGGTGCTGACCACACGGGCCGGGCTGTCCACGTCTTTCTGGATGAGTCGTCCAGCCGCGACATGCGGACGCACCATGGGCTCGGGCAAGAAGCCGCAACCTAGGCCACGCAACTGCGCCTCCAGTTTGGCCGACATCGATGGCAGCGTGAGCACGTCCTGGCCGGGCAGGATGCCGACCGTCATGGGGGCGAGGTCGCGGGCGGTGTCGGCCACGGCGACGATGCGGTGCTGCGCCAGCGTCGTCGCCGACAAAGGCTCGGGCTCCTTGGCCAGTGGATGATGCGGCGCCACCGTGAGCACAAAGCGGTGCTCACCGATGGTCTCGAAACGGATGTCCTGGCTGGCCAGCCTGTCTGCGGCCACGCCGATGGCGAGGTCTGCCTGACCAGACGAGAGCGCCTCCCAGGTGCCGGTCATGACCTCGCTGCGCATGCGCAAGCGCGTGGGCGGCTTGAGCGCATAGAAAGCCTCCATGAGATCGAACACGGCGTGCGGCGCGATGGCCTTGTCCACGGCCACGGTCAGCTCGGCCTCCCAGCCCGAGGCCACGCGCTGCACGCGGTTGGCCACGGCGTTCATCTGCTGCAGCAGCAATTGGCCTTCACGCAGCAACTCCTGGCCGGCGGCCGTCAGCTTGGCCTGGCGGCTGCGGCGGTCGAACAAGAGCACGTCGAGTGCGTCTTCGAGCTGGCGCACGCTGTACGTGAGGGCCGATGGCACCTTGCCCAGTTCGCGCGCCGCCGCTGCAAAGCTGCCCGTGCGCGCGATGGTGACGACCATTTCCAGGGCTTCGGGCGAAAGGGCGTGGGCGCGATCGGTCATGGGCTCGTGGTTTCAAATTTCTTGAATGATGCCATCAGCCTGGCGCAGCCGCAAAGGCAGGTGGCCGGCCTACATTGACTTCAAGGCGGAACACCTTCGCCACACACTGGAAGGAGCTACATCATGTTGACACTGCGTCAAGCCGATCAACGGGGTTATGCCGATCATGGCTGGCTGCAAAGCTTTCACAGCTTCTCTTTTGCCGATTACTACGACCGGGCTCACATGGGCTTCGGGCCGCTGCGCGTGATCAACGACGACGTGATCGCACCGGGCCGTGGCTTTGGCACGCACGGCCACCGCGACATGGAGATCGTGACCTATGTGCTCGAAGGCGAGCTGGCGCATGAGGACAGCCTGGGCAATGGCGCGTCCATCCTGCCGGGTGACGTGCAGCGCATGAGCGCGGGCCGGGGCATCATGCACAGCGAGTTCAACAAGGCGACGGACAGGCGCACACATCTGCTGCAGATCTGGATCGAGCCCACCGAGCGTGGCCTCAAGCCCAGCTATGAGCAGAAGAACTTCAGCGACGCAGACAAGCGCGGCCGTCTGCGCCTGGTGGCCTCACCCGATGGCCGCGAGGGCTCGGTGACCATCCACGCCGATGCGAGCTTGTCTGTGGGCCTGTTCGACGGCGATGAGCGCGCTGAATTGGCGCTGGACCCCGCGCGCAAGGGCTATCTGCACGTGGCCCGCGGCGCGGTGGTGGTCAATGGCCAGGCCTTGCAGACGGGCGATGCGCTCAAGCTCGAAGGCGAGGTGGCCCTGACCATCGAGAGGGGGCAGCAGGCCGAGGTGCTGTTCTTCGACCTGGGCCACTGAGCCGGCTTGGCATCATGCAGCCTTGGGTCTTGGCTTCAGCTTTGTTGCGCCTCGAGCGTATAGGCCGCGTGCTCGTCCTGGCCGATGGTTTCGACCAGCCAGGGCAGCGCTTCGGCCAAGCTGTCGTACAAGGTCCAGGGCGGGTTGATGATGAACATGCCGCTGCCATACAGGCCCAGCCCGCCGGGCTCGGCCGCCTTGACGCGCAGGGAGGCGTGCAGCCAGTCGACCTTGGGCAGGTCGGCCGCCAGGCGCTTAAGCTGGGCGGGCAACTGCTGAGACTCGCGACGCGCCACCTCGGGGTACCAGATCGCGTAGGTGCCCGTGGTGAACTTGGGGATCGCGTCCTTCAAGGTCTGCGTCACGCGGCGGTAGTCTTCTTTGAGCTCGTAAGGCGGGTCGATGTGGACCAGCCCTCGGCGCGGCGGCGGCGGCAGGCAACCATTGAGGTTGGCGAAGCCATCGGCGCACTGGATGCTGATGCCGCGCTTGACCGAGGCGAAGTGGCCTTCCAGCAGCTTGATCTCGGTGGGGTGCAGCTCGAACAGGCGCAGGTGGTCGCCCTCGCGCAGCATTTGCGCGGCGATCTGCGGCGAGCCGGGGTACCAGTGCAGCTCGTCCCGGTCATTGACCTTGGCGACCTGGTCCAGGAAGGCCTTCACGGCCGCTGGCACGCTGGGGTCATGGCGCAGTGGCCACAGCGTGTTGATGCCGCTTTGGGCTTCTCCGCTCTTGTTGGCGTAGCCGCTGGTCAGATCGTAAAGACCACCGCCAGCATGGGTGTCCACCACCCAGAAAGGCTTGTCTTTCTTGAGCATGTGCTCAAGCAATTGCACCAGCACCGTGTGCTTGAGCACATCGGCGTGGTTGCCCGCATGGAAGCCGTGTCGGTAACTGAACATCCGCCAAGGGTAGCGGTTTTATCGGGCTGACCTCGCCCGCTGTTTACAATTTTCTTCAACACACAAAGGACCCGTCACCATGAATGCAGATCAATCCACCCGCCCTGTGCGTCTGCTGGTCATTTCGGGCAGCGCCCGCACCGGCTCGTACAACAGCCAATTGGCCCATCTGGCCGCGAGCAAGGCAAGGGCTGCCGGTGCCGAAGTGACCCATGTGGACCTGCGCGAGCTGGCCATGCCCGTCTACGACGAAGACTGGGCTACAGCCAATGGCAAGCCGGCAGGGGCGCTCAAGCTGCGTGAGCTGTTTGCCAGCCACGATGGGCTGCTGCTGTCCTGCCCTGAGTACAACGCGCTGCCCACGCCTTTGCTCATCAACAGCTTCGACTGGATGTCCACGGTGCCGGCCGCAGATGGCCTGCCCAATGGCACGGGCGCGACGGCGGGCAAGCCCGTGGGCTTGATGGCCGCTTCGCCTGGGGCTCTGGGCGGTATCCGCGCCTTGCCCATCGTGCGCACCTACCTGAGCACCAATTTCGCGATGGTGGTGGTGCCCGAACAATTGGGCCTGCCGCACGCCGATCAGCAGTTCGACGAGGCCGGCCAGCTCAAGAAGCCCGAACTGGACCATGTGCTGGACAAGCTGGTGGCCTCGGTGATCCGCCAGGCCAAGTGGCGCCTGGCTGGCGCCTGACGGCGGTGTGAGCCAGCGGCCTTTTCAGCCGCTGGCTTTCAGGAAGGCCAGCAGCACCTTCATCGTGGCCTGCGGATCTTCCTCCTGGGGCAGGTGCCCCAGGCCAGGGAAGGTCACCAGCTTGCAGTGCGGGATGTCGCGGCAAAACAGATTGCCTTGATCGGGCGAGATCATTTCGTCCTTCTCGCCCCACAAGACCAGCGTGGGCTGCTGCACGCGGTGGATCAGCGTCGAATTGCTGCCGAACTGGGCCTGGTCCATGCGCTGGAACAGGGCGCGGCGGTTGCCCACGCGCAGGTTCAGCTCGAAGTAGCGGTCCACCTTCTCCTTGGTGGCTTTGCTCGGATCGCCGAAGACACTGCGCACACTTGACTCGACCAGGGAGCGCGGCAGGATGCGCTCGGACACCCAGCGCAGCCCGCGCATGCTGGCGATCTGAAACGCCAGGGGCATGGACAGCACCGAGGGCTGGTAGCCGTCTGAATCGATGAGCACCAGTTTGCGCACGCGCTCGGGCGCCAGCACGGCGGTCTGCCAGGCGATTTCGCCACCCAGTGCATTGCCCACCAGGATCACGCGCTTGAGGTTGAGCGTGTCCAGCATGCGCAGCACGAAGCGCACATAGGCATCGATGCGGTAGTCGCCTTGCGGGCTCGGGCCGGTCAGGCCAAAGCCGGGCAGGTCCATGCTGATCACCCGGTGGTGCTGTTGCAGCGCGGTCTGCCAGCCTTCATAGGTGTGCAGGCTGGAGGACATGCCATGCAGCAGCACGATGGGCAGGTTGTCGTCACGCGGGCCGGTGTCCCGCATGTGCACCTGCATGCCATCGAGCTCGACGAAGGTGGACGGCTCAGGCGCCCAGCGCCCCACCAACTGGCCTAGTTGCCGGTCTGTTTCCCAGGTGGCCCAGACGGCCACCGCCAGGCCGATCCCCATCAGGACGGCGCTCCACCACAGTCTTTTGAGCCACTTCATGCGCGCATCATGCCGCGCTTTTCTGGGTGCCCTGGCGAGGCTTGTTCATTTTCCTGAACTGGCGAACGATCAGCGCCTGGTAGCTGGCGCCGATCAGGCGCACGAGCTTGTCGAGGAGCTTGGCGTCGTAGCCAACCAGCACGCGGCGGTCATTGCGTTCCACGGCGGCGAGGATCTGCAGGGCGGCCGATTCAGGCGTGGTGGTGCTGATGGCCTTGTTGGCGCGGCGCTTTTGCTTTTCTTCGCTCAGGCCGGTGACCTTTTCCATGATGGGGTCGACCTTGCCTGCCATCGCGATGTTGGTGGCGATGCCGCCCGGGTGCACACAGGTGGCGCTGACCGGCGCGTCTTCGAGCTCCAGTTCCATGCGCAGGGCTTCGGTGTAGCCGCGCACGGCGAACTTGCTCGAGTTGTAGGTGCCTTGCGAAGGCACGGACATCAGGCCGAACAGGCTGGAGGTGTTGATGATGTGGCCATCACCCGAGGCCTTGAGGTGAGGCAGGAAGGCCTGGGTGCCGTAGACCACGCCCCAGAAGTTGATGCCCATGATCCACTCGAAGTCGCTGATCTTCACGTGCTCCAGCAAGGTGGTCAGGGCCACGCCGGCGTTGTTGAAGATCAGGTTGACCTTGCCGTGGTCGCGCACGACCTGGTCGGCCCAGGCGTAGACGGCCTCGCGGTTGGCCACGTCCAGACGCGCGATGGTGACGCGCACACCGTGCTGCCCGGCCAGCTCGGCGGTCTTGGCCAGATCGGCTTCGTTGACGTCGCTGAGTGCCAGATGGCAGCCGCGGCGGGCCAGTTCGACGGCCAGGGTGCGGCCCATGCCGGATGCGGCCCCGGTGATGGCTGCGACCTTGTTCTTGAACGACTTCATGGTGTGGGTCTCCTCGGCACTCTCAGGCAACGGGTCAGGTGAAAGGGTCAGACAAAGGGATCAAACAGACGGATCAGACAGTGGTGCGGGCAATGAAGGCCCCGCATTCTTTCAGCGTCTGGCGGGCTTCGGGCAGCATCAGCATGGTGGGCCACACATGGGGCATCTTGGCCTTGAGGTGCAGCTCGCTCTTGACGCCCTGCCGCTGCGCACGTTCGTGCAGGCGGGTCGAGTCGGCCAGCAGGATCTCGTGCTTGCTGGCGTGGATCATCAGCGGGGGCAACCCTTTGAGGTCGGCGAACAGCGGCGAGGCCAGCGGTGTGTCCGTGGGCTTGCCGGCCAGGTACAGGGCGGCGGCCTCGGGCAGGGAGTCGGGGTTGAACATCACGTCGACGTCGGCCAGCGACTTCATGGTCTCGCCGGAACACGACAGGTCGCTCCAGGGCGAGAACAGCACGGCACCCGCAGGCAACGGCAGACCTTGATCGCGCGCGGCCACCATGCAGGCCAGGGCCAGACCGCCGCCGGCCGAGTCACCCGCGAAGACCACGCTTTCAGGCTTGATGCCCTGGCGCAGCAACTCCTTCCACCAGGCCACGGCGTCGTCCACCGCAGCGGGGAAGACATGCTCGGGCGCCATGCGGTAGTCCACCGACAGCACCTGGGCTTCGGCCGTGCGGGCCAGGTAGGCACAGGTCGGGCGATGGGTGTCCAGGCCGCAGAAGAAGTAGCCACCACCGTGGAAATAGAGCACCGTGCGCTTGGGTTTGGCCACGCTCAGCCACTCGGCCGAGCACAGGGCATGGGCAGGCTGGGCCGCTACCGGCGTGTGCTTGATCTCGGCAGGTGGCGGCGGGTAGCGCTTGGCCATCTTGTTGACCATGTGGCGCGCCTTGTGCACGTTCAAGGGGCCGCGTCCTGCGCGTTTGAACTGGTAACGCAGGACGAGGTTGGTGATGACGGCTTGGATGCTCATGCGCGCTCGGCCTTGTATTTGTTGAGGTTGAAACGGCGGGTCTTCAGGCGGTAGGCAAATGTAAACCCTGGCCACAGGGTGGTGTTGCGGCCGTTGTCATCGAGGTACCAGCTCTTGCAGCCGGAGTTCCACACCGTGCGCTTGAGGTCGCTTTGCACAGCGTCGATGAAGCGGGCCTGGGCCTGCGGCTTGACATCGAGCACCTTGATGCGGCGCTCCTTCATGGTCTTGATCGCCTCGACGATGTAGTGCGCCTGCGACTCGATCATGAACACCATGGAGTTGTGGCCCAGGCCGGTGTTGGGGCCCATGAGCATGAAGAAGTTGGGGAAGCCCGACACGGTGATGCCCATATAGGCTTCGGGGCCGCCCTTCCAGGCATCGGCCAGGTCCACATGGCCTTTGCCGAACACGGTCTTGGGCGGGATCGGATCCTGCACCTTGAAGCCCGTGCCGAAGATGATGGCGTCCACCTCGTGCATCTGGCCATCCTGGGTGACCACGCCCTTGGCATTGACCTCACGGATGCCTTCGGTCACCACCTCGACGTTGGTGCGCGCCAGGGCCGGGTAGTACTCGTTGGAGATCAACAGGCGCTTGCAGCCGGGCGTGTAGTCGGGCGTGAGCTTGGCGCGCAGCACCGGATCCTTGACCGCCTTGTGGATGCGGCCCTTGCCCACCTTGGCCACCAGTTGCATCCACTCGGGCTTGAACTTGAAGGCCAAAAAGCGCATCTCCAGCGTCCAGTAGAGTTTGGTGCGGGCCATGCGTTGGCGCCAGGGGTTGTTGGCGAAGTCGGCCTTTTCCTCGGCTCGGATGGGGCGGTCCATCTTGGGCACGACCCAGGGCGGTGTGCGCTGGAAGTAGGTGAGGTGGTCCACCTTGGGCGCGATGGCGGGTACGAACTGGATGGCGCTGGCGCCGCTGCCGATCACCGCCACGCGCTTGCCGGTGAGGTCGTAGTCGTGGTTCCAGGTGGCGGAGTGGAAGGTGGTGCCTTCGAAGGTGTCCAGTCCTTTGATGTCGGGCACGGCCGGGTTGCTCAGGCCGCCCATGCCCGAGACCAGGATCTCGGCCTCGAACACACGGCCATCTTCGGCTTTCACCACCCACAGCTTGCGGGCTTCGTCGAACTGCGAGGCGACGATGTTGGCGTGGAAGCGAACATGGCGCAGCAGGTCGTACTTCTTGGCGACGTGCTTGAGGTAGGCCAAGATCTCGGGCTGGGGCGCGTACATGCGCGACCAGTTCGGGTTGGGCTCGAACGAGAAGGAGTAGAGGTGGGACTCCACGTCGCAGGCGCAGCCCGGGTAGGTGTTGTCGCGCCAGGTGCCGCCGACGTCGCCGGCACGCTCCAGCAGCACGAAGTCGTCTTCGCCGTTTTCACGGAGCTTGACACCCATGCAGAGACCGGAAAACCCGGTGCCCACCACAATGACGCGATGGCGTTCGACATGGGCTGCGGCGCCTCGCCTGGCCGCAGCGGCTTGCTTGAATTCGTTCGGCTTCATACGGAAAACTTTCTGCGCGCTACTTGATTTTTGACAAGGATTCTTGTCAGAATAACTTTGACAATGATCCATGTCAATATAGGGATTCCTATGGACGCTGCAATTTCCGACACATCCCCCCCGAACAAGCGCCGTTATGGCGGCGTCTTGCCAGAAGAGCGCCAGCGCCTGCGCCGAGCCAAGCTCATCGAGGGCGCGCTGGAGGTTTTCGGGACCAAAGGATTCCACGCCACGACCGTGCGCGAGGTGTGTGTGGCCGCGCACCTGACCGAGCGCTACTTCTACGAATCCTTCAAGACCCTGCCGCAGCTTTTCCTGGCCACGTATGCCGAGTTGCGCGAGCAGTTGATGGGGCGCACCCTGGCCGCGCTCAAGCAGGCCGAGCCCACGCCCCTGGGCATGCTGGAGCCGGCCATGCGCGTGTTCCTCGAGTTCATCCGCGACGACCCGCGCCGAGGCCGCGTGATGCTGGTGGATTCTCTGGGCGTCAACGACGAGGTGGCGGCGCTGAGCGGCGCGACGGCGCGTGATTACTCGACCATGATGCGTCAGCACCTGCATCTGCTCGTGCCCGAGGCGCGCATGGCTGACATCAACCTCGACCTCCTGGCCGACGGGATGATTGGCCTGAATGTGCTGCTGGCCTCGCGCTGGATGCAGGACGGCTTTGCCGAGCCGATTGACCGGGTGGTCAAGACCAATCTGCTGCCCTACCAGGGCCTGCTGGCCTTGATCGAGCGTGAAAAGCCTGACAGTTCACCCAAGAGCGGCAAGGACAAGAAGGCCTGAGGCTGATAAGGTGGGTCGATGCTGGAAGCCATCCGTCCCGAACTGACCAGGCGCTATCAGGAGCCCCACCGGGCCTACCATGGCATGGCGCACATCGAAGCCTTGTTGCAGGGGCAACTGGCCCACCGCGATCTGATCCGTGACCATCAGGCCGTGATGCTGGCCATCTGGTTCCACGACGCCGTGTACGACACGCGCGCCAGCGACAACGAGGAACGCAGCGCCCAACTGGCTGCCCAGATGCTGGGGCAGGCGGCTTGCGACGCCGAGTTGATCGCCTCGGTGGAGCGCAAGGTGCGCGCCACGCAAGGCCACGAATGGACCGATGGCGACCCGGACACCGCTGTCTTCCTCGACCTGGATCTGGGCATCCTGGCCGCCTCGCCCGAGGCCTACGAGCGCTACACCCGGCAGATCGCGCAAGAGTACGACTGGGTGCCGGCTGAGGCTTACAAGCAAGGTCGAGCCAAGGTGCTCAAGACCTTTCTGGATCGGCCTCAGATCTACTTCACGCCTTCATTGCGCGCGAAGTGGGAAGAGCAGGCTCGCGCCAATCTGCAGCGCGAGTTGGCTTCCTTGCTCGGCTGATCAGGCCTGAGCTGCTGCTGTGCGTGGCAGGGCGCCTTCGTTGGCCGCCGGCACGCTGCTGTCATGCAGGCCATAGCGGCGCATCAGCAAGGGCTTCTTGGCTGGCAGGATGTTGATGCGGCTGACGTCACCGCCCGAGGCCTTGACGACCAGCGGGTCCATGATCGCGAACCACACGGGCGGCACATAGGCAGCCAGGAACATGCCGAAGTAGCCCGAGGGCAGCGTGGGCAGCTCTGGGAAGTTGCGCAGCGACTGGTAGCTGCGTGTGGGGTTGGCGTGGTGGTCCGAGTGGCGTTGCAGATGGAAGACCACCAGGTTGGACACGATGTGGTTGCTGTTCCACGAGTGGTGCGGCTGGCAGTGCTCATAGCGGCCATCGGGGCGCTTGAGGCGCAGCAGGCCATAGTGCTCGATGTAGTTGGCCGAGGTCAGCTGGAAGGCGCCCCAGAAGGCCACGCAGGCGAGCACGGGCACCATCTTCGCGCCGAACACGCCGATCAGGCCGCCATAAAGCACAGCCGTCACCAGCCCGGCCTGCACCATCTCGTTGTCCAGGCTCCAGGGTGACTTGCCGATGCGGTCGAGGCGCTCCGTTTCCAGGTCCCAGGCACGGAAGAAGGCACCGGGCAGCTCGCGGAACATGAAGCGGTAGATGCTCTCGCCCATTTTGGACGAGGCCGGGTCTTCAGGCGTGGCCACATGGCGATGGTGGCCACGGTTGTGCTCGATCGAGAAGTGGCCATAGCCGCCCAGCGCCAGGTTGAACAGCGCCACCTTGCGGCCCAGCCAGTCCTTCTTGTGGCCCAGTTCATGGCTGAGGTTCAGGCCAAAGCCCAGCATGGAGCCTGTCGCCAGCACGGTGGCCAGCCAGTCATACCAGGGCACGTCGTGCGTGGCCAGGAACACCACGTTGAACAGCAGACTGAACCACAGCACGGGGACCACCGCATAGTTGATCCAGCGGTAGTAGCGGTCGGCCTCCAGGCGGGGCACGGCGCCCTCGGGCGGGTTGCTGAGGTCTTCGCCCAGGATGGCGTCCAGCAGCGGGATGCCCACGTAAAAGGTCAACAGCCCGGCAAAGAACCACATGGGGTGGGGGTGGCCCATGAGGTAGGCTGCCGGGCCTATCACCACGTAGGCTGGCGCGATCACCGACAGCAGCCACATGGCCTTCTTGCGGTCCCGATATCGCGAGGGATCCTGGGCCGGGTCTTGTGATCTCAGGGGCAGTGCGGTGCTCATGTGTCGTGTCTCCATTGCAGTTCTTTGAACCATGTCGACACTTTGGGTTTCCACGGCTGGAAGCGACACCGTTTGCGTTGCCACAATATCGTCGTTTTGTGACAAGCCGCCTTGGCGGGAAAGGATGGACATGCACGCACCGGCAGACTGGCTGAAGCCAGCCGTGCACCCGATCTATGCGCGTTTGATCTGTGCCGAGCTGCGTCGCCAGGGCTTTGGCGAGGACGAGATCTTGCGCGGCACGCGCCTGGACTGGGCCGAGCTGCACAGCAGCAACCTGTTTCTGAGCTTCGAGCAGGTGCGCCGCCTGATCCTGCGGGCGCTGGCCGTGAGCCAATGCCCCTGGCTGGGGCTGCAGGTGGGGCAGTCCACCCAGGTGGCCACGCATGGCGCGCTGGGCTATGCCGGCATGGCGGCCAGCAATGTGGGCGAGGTCATGCTGCTGATGCAGCGCTTCACCGATGTGCGCGTACGTCTGGCACATTTCGACGTGGACACCAGCCAGGGCCTGGCGCTGGTGCTGCAAGAGGCGACGAGTTCGCCCGATGTGCGCGAGTACCTGGTCGGCCACTTCACGGCAGGCATGCTGACCTTGCTGGAGACCATCACCGGGCAGGATCTGCGAAGGCAGATCACCATCCATTGGCCGTTCGACGAGCCGGCCTGGGGCGCGCACTACCGCGCGTTCTGCCCGCAAAGCGTGTTTGGCGCGGCGCAGTTGCGCATCGAGATGCCACCTGACTTCTTGAGCTGCCCCGGCCTGGCCCCGGATCCCCAGGCCTACAAGGTGGCGCTGCGCGATTGCGAGCGCCAACTCACCCAGCAGCAAAAGGGCACGGTGAGCACCCGCATCCAGCAGCGCCTGCTGGCCTGCGAGGGGGTGTATCCCTCGCTGGAGCAGATGGCCGAGCTGGAGCACGTGTCGGCGCGCACCCTCATCCGCCATCTGCGCGAGGAGGGCATGACCTACCAGGACCTGCTCGACGGTGTCCGCGAGGAACTGGCGTGCTGGCTGCTCGTGAACACACCCTTGAGCGTGGAGGCCATCGCCGAACGCCTGGGCTATCAGGACACATCCAATTTCAGCCGTACATTCCGGCGCTGGCTGGGTGTGACGCCGCGCAGTTTCCGCGAGACCCGTGAAGATCCCAGCAAGCTGGTCTGAGCGGCGGGGCCGGGTCTTCTTACAATGCCCGGATGCCTTTCGTACACCTGCGTTCCCATTCCGAGTTTTCGGTCGTTGACGGCACCATCCGCATCGACGACCTGGTCAAAGCCGCCGCCAAGGACAATCAGCCTGCGGTGGCCGTCACCGATCTGAGCAACCTGTTCGGGGCGCTCAAGCTCTACAAGGCGGCGCAGAAGAAGGGCGTGCAGCCCATCATCGGGGCCGATGTGTGGCTGGAGCCTGAAGAAGCGGGCAAGGCCCCCACGCGCCTGCTGCTCCTCATCCAGAACCGCAAGGGCTATCTGCGCCTGAGCGAGCTGCTGGGCGAAGCCTGGACGGCGCCGGGGCAGCGCAGCCACGCCTGGGTGGCCTGGGACTCCCTGGCGGCCCGCAACGAGGGCCTGATCTGCCTGTCTGCAGCCGAGGCCGGCTTGGTCGGCCAAGCTCTGGCCATGGGCGATGTGGCCAAGGCCGAAGCGCAGGCGCGCAAGCTGGCTGATGTCTTTCCTGGGCGCTTCTACATCGAGCTGCAACGCAGCGGGCATGCGAGCAACGAGCCCTATATCCGCGCGGCCGTGCCGCTGGCCGCGCGCCTGAAGCTGCCAGTGGTGGCCACGCACCCCATCCAGTTCCAGACACCGGATGATTTCGATGCGCACGAAGCCCGTGTCTGTATCGCCGAGGGCGAGACGCTGGGCAACCCCAAACGCATCAAGCGTTTCACCAAGGAGCAGTACTTCAAGACCAGCGCGCAGATGGAGGCCCTGTTTGCCGACATCCCTTCCGCGATTGCCAACACGCTGGCGATTGCACGCCGCTGTTCGCTCACGCTGGTGCTGGGCAAGCCTCAGCTACCGGACTTTCCCACACCCATCATGCCCGATGGCAAGCCCCAGCCCATGGAGGACTTCTTCCGCGAGCTGTCGCACAAGGGCCTGGAAGAGCGGCTGGTGCACCTCTTCCCTGACGAGGCCGAGCGGGACAAGCAGCGCTCCACCTATGTCGAGCGTCTGGACTTCGAGATCAACACGATCCTGAAGATGGGCTTCCCCGGCTACTTCCTCATCGTGCAGGACTTCATCAACTGGGCCAAGAACAACGGCTGCCCCGTGGGCCCGGGCCGGGGGTCGGGTGCCGGCTCGCTCGTGGCCTATGCGCTGAAGATCACCGACCTGGACCCGCTCAAGTACAACCTGCTGTTCGAGCGCTTCCTCAACCCCGAGCGGGTCTCGATGCCCGACTTCGACATCGACTTCTGTCAGGGCAACCGCGACCGCGTGATCGACTATGTGAAGGAGCGCTATGGCCGCGAGGCCGTCTCGCAGATTGCCACCTTCGGTACCATGGCTGCCAAGGCCGCGCTGCGCGACGTGGGCCGCGTGCTTGGCATGGGCTATGGTCACGTCGACAGCATCGCCAAGCTGATCCCCGCGCCACCGGGCAAGACCGTGACCCTGGCCAAGGTGCCCGCCGAGCCCGACCCCGGCATCATCTACGCCCGCAAGGAAGCGCCCGAGCTCGAAGAGCGCGAAAAGGCCGAGGAAGAGGTCGCTTCGCTGCTCGAGCTGGCCATGCGCGTCGAAGGCATGGTGCGCAACATCGGCATGCACGCGGGGGGTGTGCTGATCGCACCGGGCAAGATCACCGACTTCTGCCCGCTGTACATGCAGCCCGGCAGTGACTCGGCCGTGAGCCAGTACGACAAGGACGATGTCGAAGCCATTGGCCTGGTGAAGTTCGACTTCCTGGGCCTCGCCACACTGACCATTCTGGAGACGGCCAAGGAGTTCATCATGGCCCGGCATCCGGACCAGAAGGATTTCGACTTCGCCAAGATCCCGCTGGACGATGCGCCGGCCTACCGACTGCTGTCAGAAGGCAAGACCGTGGCCGTGTTCCAGCTGGAATCCCGCGGCATGCAAGGGATGCTGCGCGACGCCAAGCCCAGCGTCTTCGAGGACATCATCGCCCTGGTGGCCCTGTATCGTCCAGGCCCGATGGACCTGATCCCCTCCTTCTGTGCCCGTAAGCACGGGCGTGAAGAGGTGGAGTACCTGCATCCCTTGATGAGCTCGGTGCTCGAAGAGACCTACGGCATCATGGTCTACCAGGAGCAGGTGATGCAGGTGGCGCAGATCGTCGGCGGCTACTCGCTGGGCGGTGCCGACTTGCTGCGCCGCGCGATGGGTAAGAAGAAGGTCGAGGAGATGCAGCACCACCGGGGCATCTTCGCGGAGGGCGCGGCCAAGAACGGCATCAGCAAGGAGCTCGCCGACGAGATCTTCGACTTGATGGAGAAGTTCGCGGGCTACGGCTTCAACAAGTCGCACGCGGCCGCCTATGCCTTGCTGGCCTATCACACGGCCTGGTTGAAGGTGCACTACACGGCCGAATTCTTCGCAGGCAACATGACGATTGCCAGCGACGACACGGACAAGCTCAAGATCTTCCATGACGATGCCACGCAGAACTTCGGCATCACCTTCACGCCGCCTGACGTGAACCAGGGCGAATGGCGCTTCATCCCGACCGGCGACAAGGCCATCTGCTACGCGCTGGGTGCGGTGAAGGGCACGGGCCAGGGCGCGATCGAAGCCATCGTGCGTGAGCGCAAGGAGAACGGGCACTTCAAGAGCTTCTTCGATTTCTGTGCCCGCGTGGACCGCAAGCTGGTCAACAAGCGTGTGGTCGAAGCCCTGATCAAGGCTGGTGCCTTCGATGCGCTGGAGCCGCATCGCGCGGCTTTGCTGGCCAGCGTGGGCCTGGCCTTCGAATACGCCGATACGCTGGTGGCCAATGCTGATCAGGGCGGCCTCTTCGATTTCGGCGACAGCCACGCGGCCTCTACCAAGGCGCCTGACCTGGTGCCCACCGAGCCCTGGACGCTCAAAGAGCGCCTCTCGCTCGAAAAGACCGCCATCGGTTTCTACCTCTCTGGCCATCTGTTTGACGAAGCCGAGTCCGAGGTGCGGCGCTTTGCCAAGCAGCGCATCGGCGATCTCAAGGACAGCCGTGATCCGCAGGTGGTGTCAGGCATCATCAGCGAGCTGCGTGTCATCAACGGCACGCGCGGCCGCGTGGCCATCTTCAAGGTCGACGACAAGAGCGACGTGATCGAGGCCGTTGCCAACCAGGACACGCTGGATGCCAACAAGGACCTGCTCAAGGACGACGAGCTCGTCATCATCACGGGCAAGGTGCAGACGGACCGCTTCTCAGGTGGGCTGCGCCTGAACGTGCAGCAGGTGATGAGCCTGCCCGCAGCGCGCTGCCGTTATGCCCGCTTCGTGCGTGTGCAGGCCAAGGACCAGAGGCTGCCCGTGGCCGAGGTCTTGCGCGAGTTCCCGGCGCGCCGCATCGAAGCACCTCAGCCTGATCTGCCCGATACCGTGCAAGGCCTGCCCATTCGCGTGGTGGTGGAGCGGCGCACGCCCGAGGTATCGGCCAGGGCCGAAGTGGAGCTGGGCGACAAGGCGAAGGTGTTCCCCAGCGACCAGGCCATGCAGCGCTTCAAGGAGCTGATGCCCGAAGCGCAGGCCGTGGTGGTGTACGGGGAAGGCTGAGGCAGCTGCTACTTGCCGCTATTCGACCAGAACGGGCTTGGTGAGGACCAGGCCCTGCACCTGCATGTTGGCCGAGCCGAAGTTCAGGCCGAACACACGGATGATGGGGTCCAAGGTGGTCGACAGGATGGCCGAGAGCATGTCGCTGATCGGCTTGAGCAGGCTGGTGGCCCAAGAGAGGTCCAGGCCGATGACCTTGAGGTCCAGGTTGCCGATGGCCAGCAGGTTCTGCAGGGCGCCTGAAGACTCCGAACTGCTGGCGTTCGTCACCGGCAGATGGTCTTTGACGGGGGTCTTGATGTTGATGGGGACCTGCGTGTACGTGAAGAAGCTCGAATCGTTCTTGGTGCCGATCTCCAGAACCTTCAGCCCGAGGACCTTGACCGAAGCCGGCCCGGTGTCGCCGGTGTTGGTGATGCGCACGGTGGCCAGACCCGTGTTCACGCCCATGTGCGCGACTGCCTGATCCGGATTGATCTCCAGGTATTCCGCGTGGGCGATGGCCGGAGCGATCACCAGTGCGACCCTGAAGTCGATGGACACCAGCGCCCCGCCGAAGAAGTTGTTCAGGAAGGTTGGTGCGACATTCACACCCAGCTCGGTGTTGTCCACACGGGTTTCGGTGCAGTAGTTGCCGGTTACCGCCGATTTGCCCGCCGGGCCAATGGCCAGCTTGGAGGCTTTGTCGATGGCCATGTCGACGCTGGCCACGCCCGGCACCCCCACGGCGAAACTGTATTTGGCTGTCGGGCTGGCCAGGCGGAAGGACAGCGACAGCAGGTTGAGCATGTTGATGTTGGCGTTGAGCAGCCCATCGTTGTTGACCGAGCCCTGGATCTGAAGCAGGTCACCCAGTGACAGGCTGCCGCTTGCTTTGGAGGCCGCATCAATGAGCTTTTGGATGGCGTTTTTGCCATCTGCGGTGGTGGTCGAGGTCAGGCCTGCAGCATTGGTGATGGCTGTCACCAGGGTGCCGATGGGCAGCTTGGTATTGAGCAGCGAGTCCAGCGTGGTCAGGCCGGTGGCCTGCATGAGCCCCGCGATATTGAGGTTCAGGTTCAGGATCGAGTTGTAGCCATCGGCAGAGATGTTCAGCGGCGAGCCCAGCAAGGCACCAAACAGGCTGTTGAGCACATTGGCGTTGGTGGTGTCCACGGTGAAGAACGTGCTTCCCAAGGCAAAGCTGGTGACCGGTGGGCCGCCTCTGGCCGTGGCAATGGCCTTGAGCGTGACGTTCTGGCTGAACAGCCCACCGGCCATCAGGCTGGCGGGCACCGTGCGGCTCACCGTGACGCGTGTGCCGTTGGTGTTGTCGGTCGGCTCCACGGCGGAGGTGAACACGTATTTGTTGCCGACCGTGGCGACCGTGCCGCGCACCACGGTGACGGACATGGGGTTGCTCGATAGAGGGCTCGCGTTGGCCGTGGCGGCGTGCTGGGCTGCCGCAGTGGCATCCTTGAGCGTGCTGCCGCAACTGGTGTAGCGGGCTGACTCCATGGCGGCCATATTGGCCGTTTTCTGCACGTTTTGCTGCTCCATCCACAGCCGCCCGGTGTCCAGCGCCAGCACGGCGAACAGCACCGCCATCATCAAGGTAAGGGCGCCCAGCAGGCCGATGGCCCCGCGCTGACCAGCCGCTCGCCCGCGCGGGCTGCGCTGGGTGTGGAGGATGCGAGGGCGAGTGCTGCTCATGATGTGGCGAGGTCAGGGTTTGCTGGAGCCTGAGCCGCTGCTGGTGGTGCCAGCAGTCGCTGCGCCCTTGTCAGACGAAGCATCGGTCGAGAAGCTGTTGACGTAGCGCTCATGGACGCGCGACATGACCGGGCCGCTCAGGGTCTGCTTGTGCTTGGACGCCACCGAGCCTGTCTCTTGCGTCTTCAGCCAGGCGCGCGTGGCGCTGCCATCGGCGATATTCGGTGCGGAGGCGGGCTTGGATGCGCCGTTGTCCGTGCCTTGCGCATGGGCCATCGGGGACGTGATCACGGTGGTCAGCAAGAGGCCAAGCAGGCGGTGAAGGCAGGTGGGGTGGTGCATGGTGAATCCGTGGCGCATGTTCGTCAGCGCTTGCTGGCCTGTTGCTGCAGGCGGTTGATGGTGGTTTCATCCAGACCCATCTTGCGGGCCAGCGTCAAGGCCTTGTCGGTCTTGCCTTGCATGAAAGCGAGCAGGACCAGATTGCGGCTGGCCTTGGCGTCTTGTGGATTGAGATCAAGCACAGTCAGGAACTCGAACTCGGCCGCGTCATACTGGCCCGCCAGGAGATAGGCGTAGCCCAGGTCGTTGCGGATATTGCTGTCGGTGGGCAAGGCTTGTCGTGCCTTTTGCAGGTAGGCCAGCCCGGCGGCCTGCTGCCCAGCCTTGGATGCAATCAGGCCCAGGCCATGTTGGGCGCGGCCGTCAAGACAAGAGTTCAGCAGCCCTTGATACAGCACTTGGGCTTCGCTGGTGCGGTCAATGCGGCGCAGGGCATCGGCGCGGATCAGGTTGGCCTGCGGCGCGTCAATGCCCAATGCATCGAGCTGGGCCAGTGCCGCATAGAACTTGCCTTCACCCACCAGTTGCTCGATGCCGGTCAGCCGGGTCTTGTCCGCGGCCGACAAGCTGCCATCGCAATTGCTGGTGTTCTTGCGGCCGGGCAACGAGTCCGTCTGCGGTGGCCAGTTGGCGCAGCCGGGCAGCAGTGCGCCCATCAGCAGCGCCAGCCACAGGGCAGTAGCGGCAGATCGAAGGGGGTTGAAGGGGCGCTTGCTCATCACCTTGTCTGGCTCAATGCACGTTGGAAAAAACCTTGGCGATGGCCAGGAAGCCCGGGCCGGCCAACAGGATCAGCAAGGCCGGAAACAGCAGCGTCATCATCACCATGGTCATCTTGGCGGAAAGCTTGCCGACCTTGTCGCGCAGGTCGGTCAGGCGGCGGTCTTCCATGAGCCGCAGATAGCGCAGCAGCGAATCGCGCACACTGCCGCCGAAGCGGGCCGCCTGCTTGAGGATGGCCACCGTTTCGGTCAACTCGGGCAGGCCGATGCGCTGCGACATTTCTTCCAGTGCCGCGCCACGCTCCTGACCATGGTGGATGCGTTGCAGCACCCAGTTGAACTCGCTTGCCAACTGCGGTGCGATCTGCTTGCCCTGCTCGCTGATGGCCTTGAGCGTGTGCTCTAGCGACAAGCCTGCGTCAAACAGCAGCCGCATGAGGTTGAGCACCAGGGGCAGCTCGTCCTTGATGATGCGCTTGCGCCGCTCGGCCGCCCAGCGCAGCAATTTGCGTGGCGCGATGAAACCCAGCCCGATGCCGAAGACCAGACACTGGAACAAGGGTGCACCCCAGACGCTGGAGATGACGATGGCCACGCCTGCCGCCGCCAGTGGCGTGACCCACAGCGAGGCGTACACCAGATTGCGGGCCCGGTCGGAAGACAAGGCCGCTTGCCTGACCAGGGTTTCGACTTCCTGCATGTCCGAGCCGGGCGTGCGCTCCAGCAGGCGCTTGATGCGCGTGGTCATCGAATGGCTGTCGCGCCATTTGCGCTGGTTCAGCCAGCCGTCGTCGCTGGGCGCTTCCAGGACCTCGTTGAAACGCTTCTCGGTCTCGGGTGCAGCAGGCTTGCGGGCCAGCAGATACAGCACCATGGCCAGTGCGGTGAGCATGAAGGCGAGGATGAGGAAGAAGATCATGTGGTGCCTTCCTCAGATGCTCTTGATCATGCGCCACAACACCACGGCGCCTGCGATCTGCATGCCCCCTGCGGTCAGCAGGATCATGCGCCCGGACTCGTCGTTCCACATGCCGGCGATGTAGGTCGGGTTGACCCAGCCCATGTAGAGCGCCATGGCCGTGGGCATGCCGCCCAGCACCATGGCCGAGACACGCGTTTCACCCGTCATGGCGCGCAACTCACGCTGCATCTGCTCGCGCTGGCGAATGAGGTTGACGATGCTCTCCAGCATATCGCGCGGGCTGCCGCCATACACACGTGAGGTGTGGATGGCCAGGGCCAGCATGTGCAGCTCCTTGATGTCGTGGAAGTTGGCGGCATCGCGCAGCGCGTCGCCGAGGTCGGTGCCCAGATCCACGTTCTTCTGCGCACGCATGATGACCTCGCGCAGCGGCTCTTGCAGGTCTTCCGCCGCAATCTTGATGGCACCTTCGACGTTGCGGCCGGTGGCCAGGCTGCGGACCACCTGGTCGACGAACAGGGGGATCTGGCTGATCATCTTGTTGACCTTCTGGCGATAGCGCACCTGGGGCACCACGATGCTGATGGTGCCGATGGTGGCCCACCAGATGAGGGCCGCGATGCCCCCCCAGATTTTCAAGATGCCCAGTCCACTGGCGATGGCCAGTGCCATCAGCGTGATCGCGGCACCAGGCTGGATCTGAAGGCCCACGCGGCTGAGCCAGCGCGTCAGTTCGGCCATGGCCTCGGTCTGGCGAATTTGGAGTACATCGTCCTGCGGCGTCAGAAACGCCACGGCCTCCAGACGCTGGGTGACCTTGGCGATCTGTTCCAGCCGGCGCGCCCTCATCATCGACAGCACGGCCGCCAGCATCAGCACCAGCGCGATGAAGAAGAGGACGAGGCTGGCTACCATGATCGGTTGAACCTCGTGGCCTGCAGGTCTTCGTTGGCGCGCAGCTTGGACGAGGCCGGTGTCAGGCCAGTCGACTCAAAGCGGTTGCTGTCGTGCTGGAACACGAAGAGCTCATTGGTCACGATGCGGCCATCCTGCACGCCCAGCACCTCGCTGACGGCCAGCACACGGCGGCGTCCATCGGACTGACGCCCGACCTGCACGATCAGGTCCAGGGCGGAGGCGATCATGTGCTTGAGCGTGAGCTCGTCGCCCATATAGCCCGCAAAGCCCGAAAGCATCTCTAGGCGCAGCAGGGCATCGCGCGGGTTGTTGGCGTGCACGGTGCTCATGCAGCCGTCGTGGCCGGTGTTCATGGCTTGCAGCATGTCCATGACCTCGTTGCCGCGGACTTCGCCCAGCAGCACGCGGTCGGGGCGCATCCGCAGGGCGTTGCGCATGAGGTCGCGCGCGGTGACTTCACCATGGCCGTCCACATTGGGCGGGCGGGTTTCAAGCCGCACCACGTGGTCGTGGCCGAGTTGCAGTTCGGCCGCGTCTTCGATGGTCACCAGGCGCTCATAAGGCGAGATGAAGCGGCTGAGCACATTGAGCAGCGTGGTCTTGCCGCTGCCGGTGCCGCCGCTGATGAGGATGTTGCTGCGCTTGGACACGGCCAGCTGCAGAAAGCTCAGCATGTGCTCGTCGAAGGTGCCCGAGGCCAGCAGGTCGGTGGCCTGCAGCGGGTCCTTGCGGAATTTGCGTATCGACAGGCAAGGGCCGTCGAGTGCCAGTGGTGGGATGATGGCGTTGACCCGGCTGCCATCGGGCAGGCGCGCGTCCACCATGGGGCTGGATTCGTCGACACGTCGGCCCAGCGGCGCCAGGATGCGGCGGATCACGCGCAGCACGTGTTCATCGTCGATGAAGCGCAGGTCGGTCTTGTTGAGGATGCCGGCGCGTTCGACATAGATGCAGTTGGTGCCGTTGACCAGGATGTCGTTGATGCGGTCGTCGCGGATCAGCTCTTCGAGCGGGCCGAAACCCGTGAGCTCGTCGACCATCTCCCGCGCGAGGTTCTCCATCTCATGGCGGCTGACGGCCAGGCGGTGATCGGCGACGTAATGGCTGACCTTGTCCAGCACGTATTCGCTGAGCGCCGGCTTGGTCATGTCCAGCACGGACACATGCTCGATGTCGATGCGGTCGATCAGGTAGTGATGCAGCCGCAGCTTGACGTCCTGGTAGCTCTCGCTTTCCTTGAGGCTGTAGTCGACACCGAGCGGGCGATAGTCCATGCGTCACCTCATCCGAGTCTGAGCTTGTTGACCAGCGTTGTGAGCCAGCTTTCACTGGCGCGAGGGGCGCGGCTGCTGATGAAGCCCTCGCGGCTCAGGCTCTGGGCCAGCCTGCGCACGGTGGTGGTGTAGGGGTCGCGCGGCGCGGCCTTGAAGAGGCTCTCGCCGGAGTTCATCATCGTCAGGCGGGCCATGCCGGAGGAGGGCAGGGTGCTGAGCAAAGGCGCGCCAAAGCCTTTGGCAATGGTCTCGGCATTGGGCGGCACGCTGGGCAGGTAGCGGTCCACCACGAGGCTGAGGTTGCTCACCGGCACCTTGTTGTCGCGCAGCTTTTGCAGCAGGTTGCGGTTCTGCTTGCAACTGGGCACGCTTTGTTCGACCAGCATCAAGGTGCGGTCCGAGCGGCCCAGCATCACGTAGAGGAACTCCGAGGCCGGCACGCCACCGAGATTGACCACGATGTGGTTGAAGTAGCGCTTGAGCGCGCCCAGCAGCACATACAGATCGGCCGAGGTGAAGCGCCCGGAGTCCAGCGAGTCATCGGGCATGGCGAGCAGGCGCAGGCCCGATTCATGGCGCGAGAAGGCCGTGTTGATCAGGGTGTCGTCCAGCCGGCGCAAGCTGCGGATGGCATCGACGAAGGAGTAGGTGGGCTCGATGCCCAGGTAGTGCAGGGTGTCGGCAGCCGGCACGCCCAGGTCCAACAGCAAGACGGGCTCTTTGGGTGTGGCTTCCTGCAGCGCAAGCGCAAGGTGTAGCGCGAACATGGGGGCGTCGGCGCCGGGGCGGGCACTGGCCACGGCCGTCATCGTGCCTTCGCTCATCATGCCGGCGCGCAGGTCGGCGTGTTCGCGGCTGACCACCCGGCGTATCAGGCTGATCAGCTCGCCCGGGCGCATATCGGGCGAGACGAAGTCGCGTGCACCTGCACGCAAGGCGGTCAGCACCGTGTGGCGGTCAGGTGCTTCGGCCATGGCGACCACGGGCAGCAGCGGCTTGGCTGCGGTCAGGCCTTCCATGAACGACGCGTCGCGTGAGCTGTTGTCGGGCGTGAGTTCGCAGAACACCACGCGGATGCCAACGGCATCGACCAGTTGCAGCACGCGGTCCAGGTTGGTCGAGTCCGCGACGATCACCTCGCCCTCATCGTGCAGGGCCGCCTCCAGCCACTGCACGACCTCTTTGCGGTCACTGACGAGCAGGAAATGGTTGCGTGAGTCCATGTGGCGTGTCAGTTGGAGAAGCCGCTGTCAGGCGGTTCGAAGCGGCCCGTTTCCTTCAGGAACATGTGCATGAAGCTGGGGTCGTAGTCACGGATGTCTTCACCGGGCAGGGCGGGCAGCTTCGCGTTTTTCGCAAACGGTCTGACAAGGTGTGGCGTGGCGATCATCAGCAACTCCTTGTCATCGCGCTCGAAGTGGCTGGAGCGGAAGAAGGCGCCGAGGATGGGGATGTCGCCCAGGAAGGGGAACTTGTCGATCGTGGCGTTGCTCTGGCGGCTGACCAGGCCGCTGATGACGAAGGTTTCGCCATCGCCGATGGCCACCGTGGTGTCGGTGCGGCGCACTCGCAGGCCGGGGATGGTGTAGCCGCCCGACTGGACAGACAAGGACGGATCGACCTCGCTGACTTCCGGCGTGATCTTGAGCGCGATGCGGTTTTGCTCCAGCACGGTGGGCGTGAGGCTCAAGCGGATGCCGAACTCCTTGTAGATGACGCTCACGGCCGAATCCGCCCCCGATCTGAACGGCACGGGAATCTCGCCACCGGCCAGGAAGGTCGCGGTCTGGCCACTGAGGGCGGTGAGGCTGGGCTCGGCCAGCGCATAGGCAAAGCCATTGGCTTCCAGCGCGCTGAAGGTGGCCCACACGTTGTCGCTCACGCTGAAGATGTTGAACGCGTCTGTGAAAGGGACCGTGCCGCTGCTGGAGAGGAATTTGTAGGGCTGGTTGGGGTCCTTGGTGAAACCCGCGTAGTTGTTGGGGCCCGAGAAGCCCGTTGAGCCAGCATAGCTGCCATCGGGCTTGTAGTCGAGGCGGTGGTAGTAAAAGCCCGCTTCCTTGAGCTTGCTGCGGCTGACCTCGACGACCTTGATGTCCATGCGCACCTGCACATCGAAGTTGCTGCTGGTGGCATCCACGATATTGGCGGGTGCCTTGGCGCCGGGTGCAGACAGCGAGGTTTCGATGGCGGCATGGCGCTCCAGCGATGACAGCGAGCCGCTCAGGCGCAGCTTGCCGCCCTCGGGCGCTATCTGCACGGCGCCCGCATCGGGGCCCAGAGCCTGGCGCGAGACGCTGCTGGCGGGCGACACCACGATCTGGTACTGGCCGATGGGCGTGTCGCTGCCCTTGGGCCAGATGGTGACCATGGTGGTACCCGTGGCCTTGCCGGTGATGATGATGCCCCGTGGTGGCACGACGTTGATGCCGGCGACATCGCTGTTGCCGGTGGCGACGCGCTTGATGGGCTGGTTGAAGGACCAGGTCTTTTGCTGACCGGGCTCCAGCGTCACCGAGATGGACGCAGCCGGGACACGCGTCACGCACAGCAGGGCGGCCATGCACAGGGCGGCACGGTACAAGGCTTTCATGGCGAACTGTTACCCTCTTTGGCGGTCAGGCGGCGTTCGTTGCTGCCTTCCTGGATGATGATGTCGTCGGCGTCGTCAGAACGGGCGGGCACATTCGGGGGCGCCAGGTCCGTCATGGTCGTGCTGTAGCGGGGCGGGCCGAGGTCTTGCGGGCGACGTTGTTCGGCGGCCTGGTTGGGTGGTGCATCGCTGGCGGTCAGCATGCCACCGGGCCTCAAGGAAAGGCGCAGCAGGCCGGTGCTGGCGGCCAGCATGAGGCGTGGCGCATCGGCTTCGGGGATCGCGAGCAAGGCCGAGTGCAGCGTGGCGCGGAACTCCTTGAGCTCCTGGCGGGCCGTGTTGCCCTTCTTGGTCGCATCGTCGTCGCTGGTGGCCGGTTCCACCTTCTTGGCGCGGTCGGCATCGAGCTGTGATGCTTCGCCGAACGCGAGCACGCGCGCGTTGTGCACGGTCACTTGTGCGAAGGCCCGCGTATTGGCTTCCCGGTTGGGTGGGATGTAGGCCAGCACGTCGACATGGTCGCCCGGCTTGGCAAAGCCGCCCAGACCGATGACTTCATCGATCAGCACGGCCACGGCGCGCTCACCCGGGTGGATCAGCGTGGCCATGGTGTCGGCCATGAACTGGGAAGCCTGCAGTGGCGTACCGGGTGGCAGGTCGGTCAGGGCGATCCTGCCCATCAGGTCCTGGGTCTGGCGATAGACCTGTGCCGATGGCGATGCCACGTTCTTGACGATGACGTCACCAGGGCCAATGAGCTTGCCGGCCTTGATGGTCTTGGCGGCGACCACCACGGCTTCTGTCGGGGCGGATGCAGGTTCGGCCACGGCGACGACGGCTGGCGCGGGCGGCTGTCGGCTCATGCGCACCCCGATGACAGCCACCACCACGGCCCCGATGGCCAGCAATGCCGCAATGATTTTGAGGACGGTGTTGTTCATCGATCACTCATTGAGGAGGCTGCACGGAGGCCGAGCCGGTGAGGCTGCTCGGCAAGGCCGGCATGATGCCCGAGAGCCCCAAGCCCGGTACCAGCGGGTTGGCGGCGTAATTGGCGTAAGACACGGAGACGGTCAGCGTGCGGGTGGTGATCTTCAGCGGTGTGCCGCCGGTTACCACGGTCTTGTCCTGATTGGCCCATGAAGTGCTGATGCCACCCGGTGCTTTGACCTGGTTCTGTGCCGTCAGGGGCATCCATGAAATATCCTTCAATACGGCATCTTTCACGACAGAATCCACCGCAGTCTGGTAATTGGCAGTTGAAGAGAAACTGCCCGGATCCAATTGAACCGATGCATGGGCACCTTCCGATGCTGCATGCACCAGCCCTTGCCTGACCATCAGCATGAGGCTGTAACTCACGATGCCATAGAACACCGCGAAGAAAATCATGAAAAGAAAGACGAACTCCAAGGTAACCGCACCTTTCTGAGGGGTGCGGTGCGAACCCGTCAGGGTTTGCGGAGCGTTGCGCTTTGACTTCTTCATGAGCGGGGGCCCACCCACAGCACGACGATCAACCCGAGCGAGAGCAGGGGGCCAAAGGGCATGCGCGAGCGCATGTCGGTGGCCTCGGACCATTGCGTCAATCTTGTGCGCCATACTTTGGCACGGTCTGGAATGAGTCGCGCGGCATTGTGTGCGTTTAACCACAGCACGGCGGCCAATCCACCCGCCAGCGCAGCCACGATGAAACACCACAAGGTGGTGTCGAACGAGGTCAGCAGGGCGATGGCTACCAGGTATTTGACGTCGCCAGCGCCTAGGCGCCGTGTCATGTAGCCGGGCAGCGTGAGCAGCAAGGCCAGGCCTGCCCCCAGCAACGCCGAAGAAGCTGGCGCGCCGAGCAGGCTGACGCGTTGAGCCACCAGGATCGAGGTGGCGATGACCCAGGCACCCAAGGACAACATATTAGGGATGCGCCTGAAGCGGACGTCAAAATAAGCAATACTGCACGCCCAACCCGTCAACAGCAGAGTGGGAACGTGCAGCGTTGTGTCGGCCAGCGCGGGCGTCATCAGGCCAGCGCAGTGGGTACAGCAGAAACGGCTTAACCCCCCAGCGCCTTGACGATGCTGTTGAAGATGCTCTTGAGCGCGTTTTGAACAGGCGTCGTGAACGTGGCGACGAGCACGGCCACCATGAAAGCCATCAGGGCATATTCCAGGGCGCTGGCGCCTTCTTCATCTTTCACGAAGGCTTTGATTTCAGAAAAGAACTTCATGATCTTCCTTTGGATCGGGATCGGAGAACCGATAAACAAACAAATCGAATGACGTGATGTGTCATTCAATGTATGGAATGAATCTACACCAAGCCGATCAAACCATCGTCATCGTTTGTACCCTCTTGTCGGCGATCTGACTGATCAAAACTGTGAAATTGATAATGGTCGTTAACTATTTGCGAGGGGGCTGTGGCCTTGCTGTCAGCAGGACAACCCCAGTTTGATCCACACGAGTTGACAGCCGAGCGTGTGCGGCATCTCTACCGCAGGCGGCATGCCGGCTGGTGGATCAATGCCGTCAGTGGTGCTTTCGTGGCCCTGGTCTGCTGGTCCACGTTCGGCCGCTGGGTGCTGCTCTGGTACGCGCTGTTCCTGCTCGCGCATGGCGTGCAGTGGCTCATGGGGCGCTTGCGTTCTCAGGACGAGGAACGGGTGGTCATGCCCATCGACTCGGTGCGACCGCATCGGCTGGCAGCCTTGATGGCCGGTGGTGCATGGGGCGTGGCCGGGGCGATGCTGCCGTGGCTGTCGGCCAATCAGATCCCCATCGTGCTGGTGCTGGTGGTGGTGGCCACGGTGGTGAGCCTGCCACGTATGGCGGCGATGCCCGACATCTTCCTGTGTTTCGTGGCGGCGGCCTTGCTGCCCACGGCGCTGGGTGCGTTCTGGTTGCCCTTCGAGCAGGCGCAGATGGTTTGGCTGGTGGTAGGCCTGGTATCGGCGGTGCTGTGGTTGTCGAGCCGCTCGGTTGAAGCCGACCTGATGGAGGTGGTGCTCAAGCGCCTGAGCCTGGAGCGCATGGCCTGGGAGGACAAGCTGACGGGGCTGTCCAACCGCCGCCGCTTCGACGCCGTGCTGGCCGAGGAATGGCGCCGCTCTTCGCGCATGGGCGTGCCACTGTCGCTGTTGCTGCTGGACGTGGACCATTTCAAGCTGTTCAACGACAGCTATGGCCATACGGCCGGTGATGCCTGCCTGACGCTGGTGGGTGGGGTGCTGGGTACGACCGTGAAGCGTGCGGGCGATTTCGCGGCGCGTTATGGTGGGGAGGAGTTCGTGGTGCTGCTCTTTCACACAAGCCGCGCGGATGCGCAGGCCCTGGCCGAGCGGCTGCGCCATGCGGTTCATGCACTGGGCGTGGACCACGGCATGTCGCCACACGGTATCGTGACGGTGTCGGTTGGCGGCGCGACCATCGTGCCCCACGGCGATGCTTTGCCGCAGACCCTGATCGACCAGGCGGACGAGGCGCTCTACAAGGCCAAGGAAGCGGGGCGCAATCAGGTCGTCTGGAGCGATGTGCTGATGTGAGCTTGCTCAGATATGAATACTGTATGAAAATACAGTATGCCAAGCCGATCTGACCAAACCGATCCTTCTGCCTTTGTGCCTGTGCCGGATGGGCGCCGGCAAAGCGAACCCGTCAAGGGACGGGGGACGAGCACACGCATCCTGCACCGATTCGAGCAGCGCGGACGCGAAGCTGTGGAGGCCCCGCCTGATGATGACGATGAGGCCTCGAGTCCACGCACCGAGGTCACGCTGGAAGAGGCGCGCAGCATCCTCTCGCGCAACGATTCACCTGACATCCCTTTTACCTGGTCCATCAATCCCTACCGGGGGTGTGAGCACGGTTGCGTCTACTGCTACGCACGGCCCACGCACAGCTACCTGAATCTGTCGCCCGGGCTGGACTTCGAGACCCGGCTGATCGCCAAGGTCAACGCGGCCAGCCTGCTGCGCCGGGAACTCGCGCGTGAAGGGCACGAGCCTTCTCCCATCAACATCGGTTCGGCCACCGATCCCTATCAGCCCATCGAGCGCGAATGGCGCATCACGCGTGGTGTGCTGGAGGTGCTGCATGCCTGTCGGCACCCGTTCACGATCGTGACCAAATCCAGCGGTGTGGAGCGCGATCTGGACATCCTCTCTGTGGCGGGCGCGAGGCGCCAGACGTACGTGATGATCAGCATCACGACGCTGGACAGCACCTTGTCACGCAAACTGGAGCCGCGCGCGGCCGCACCCATGAGGCGCTTGCAGACGGTGCAGCGTCTGGCGCAGGCAGGTGTGCCCGTGGGCGTGAATGTGGCGCCCATCATCCCGTTTCTCAATGAGCCGGAGATCGAGCGCATCGTGGAGGCTGCGGCGCAGGCTGGCGCGCTGAGCGTGCACTACACCGTCGTGCGTCTGCCCTGGGAGGTCAAGCCGCTGTTCGAGGAGTGGCTGATGCACCACGTACCCGACAAGGCTGCGCGCATCATGGCGCGGGTGCGCGAACTGCGGGGCGGCAAGGATTACGACGCGGATTTCAGCCTGCGCATGAAGGGCGAGGGCATCTGGGCCGAGCTGATCGCGCAGCGCATGCGCAAGGCAGCGGCCAGGCATGGGCTGGGGCGCAGGGTCATCGAGCTGGATGGCAGCGCTTTTGACCGCAGCCTGCTGCATCAAGACAATGGGCTGCAGATGGGCCTGTTCTGAATCCTGGTTTGACGCGGCTTACTGGATGACCGGCATGTCCTGCTCAAGTGGCTTGTCGCCATCGAACAGGTGCTCGACTTCGCGGTCGCCCAAATGGCTTTCTGGATCGTGCTCGCCATCGTCGTCTTCGCCTGTGGGTGAGGTCACCACGGGCAGGGGGTCGAGCGAACGCCAGGCCGGGGTGCTGATCAGGGCGCTGGTCACCAGGCCCGAGATACGTGCGGTCCACCAGATGGTGCCGATCGACAGGCCCAATCCCGTGGAATAGGTGGCCGCCTTGGTCAGGCGGATGGGCGGGCCATCCAGTTCGCCACCAGCCGGGCCGGCATCGGCCTGGGCGCGGCCGGGCAGAGCGTGAGAGACACTGCTCAGCGGGGTGAGGTGCAGGTTGATGTCCTGCACATGCTGCACGTCCACCATGGGCTTGATCAGGTCGAGCAGCTGGATCACCGTGGCGTTGCCGCTCGTGGTCGAGAAGACGACGCCGTTGTTGTAGCTGTTGCTCAGTGGCGAGAAGAAGATCTGGCGCACAGCGGTGTTGTTGTCTGTGCCTTTGGGCCCGTACCAGATCGCCGGCTGCACGCGTTGATGCAGTGCCGTGCCGGCATCGCTGCCGCTGCCGTCTTGCTCCGGGGCAGCAGGCTTGGTTGGCGGCGTGCTTACGGGTGTGCTGGCCGGGGGCTTGGCGTCCGTGACCGGGGTGGTGGGCTTGCTGTTGTCCTTGCTGTCGCTGTTGGATGTGCCGGTATCGCGAGCGGGTGTCGTGTTGCTGGTGTTGTCCGTGCCGGTGTTGGTGTCGATGCTGGGCAGGATGACCGCGGGGTTGGATGCCTGGATGGTCACGGTGCGCGTGCCTGCGCTCGCCAGGTTGCCATCGAAGGCTGCATAGCTGAATGAGTCACTGCCCACATAGCCTGCGTTGGTGGTGTAGGTGACCTGACCCGTGCCTGAGACCGTGAGCGTGCCGTGTTGCGGCCCTTGGATGATGCGGATGCTCAAGGTGTCGCCGTCGGGGTCTGAGGCGCCACTGAGCAGGGCACTGCTGGACCAGCTCGTGGTGGGCGAGGCACTGGCGCTTTGCGTGCTGGGGTTCATCGAGGGCGCGTCATTGACCGCGGTGATCTGGATGGTGCTGCTGGCCGACGCCGTCAAGGCGCCGCCACTGCCGGCCTGGCCCAGATCATTCACCAGCAAGGTCAGCGAGGTGCTGGCGGGCGGTGCGTCCATATTGGCCACATAGCTCAGTGTGCTGCCTTGCAGACCATTGAGCAGGGCGTTGATCTGTGTCTGTGAGCCGCTCAGGGTGAGCTGGTTGCTGCCCGAGCCGGATACCGATACACCCGAGGCACCCGCTGTCGCGTTGAGGCTGCCCGCCGTGACGGTGAGGGTGACCTGGATGGTGTTGTTGCCCGCGTCGATGTCGGCCACGCTCAGACCGGTGGCCGTCAGATCGAGCGCGATTTGCTCCGTGGCGTGATAAGGCGTGGCCGGCGCAGTGGCGGTGGGCGCGTCATTGACGGGGGTCACAGTGATGTTGACCGTGGAGGTGGCCGTGCCGCCGCGGCCATCCGAGATCAGCACGGTGAAGCTGTCGCTGCCGTTGTAGTTGGCGCTGGGGGTGTAGCTGAAGCTGCCGTCGTTGCGGACGGTCACGCTGCCGTGCGTGGGGTCGCTGCTCTTGGTGAAGCTCAGCAAGTCGCCGTCGCTGTCGTTGGCAGGAACCTGGCCAGTGATCACCGTGTCTTCCGCGCCGGAGATGCTCGGGTCGCTGGTGGTCGGTGCGTGGTTGCGTGGGTTGACGGTCAGGGTCGGTGTTGCGTTGGCGGTGCTGAATGCCGTGCTGCCGCCGTTGAGGCTGGCGTCTGCCGTACTGCCCGCCGTGCCGGTGCTCTGGTCCCATGCCCTGTAGCTGATGGTCGCGGTGCCATGCCAGTTGGCGTTGGGCACGAAGCGGATGAGGGTCTGTGCGTCTGCACCCAGGAGCCGCGCGGCGCTGTCGGTGGGGGCGCCCAATGCGGTCCAGGTGGTACCGCCATCGATGGTGTACTGCCAGGTGCCATTGGCGTTGTCCACGCCGGTGACGGCAATGCCCGTCAGGTGACCGGTGTCGACGTCAGAGAGATGGCCTGTGATCAGTGCACCTACCGTGGTGCCTGAGCTGTTGAGGTTGTCTTCCGTGATGGAGGAGAAGTCGTTAGAGCCAGTGAGCACGGGGGCATCGTTGACAGCGGTGACGGTGATGGCGGAGGTGCCGCCAGCGGTGGAGAAGGCGGTGGTGCCGCCACGTGTGCTGACGTTGGCGAATGTGCCTGCCGAGCCCGAGGTCTGGTCCCAGGCGTAGAAGCTCAGCGAAGCTGCATCGGCATTCTGCCCATCAGGCACAAAGCGCAGGGAGTCGGTGGAGCGCAGCAGCAGGGCAGAGGAGCCCGAGACCGATCCCACATTGGACCAGGTGCTGCCGCCATCGGTGGAGTACTGCCAGGTGCCATTGCTG
>RXJQ01000019.1 GCA_003963115.1 Burkholderiales bacterium | reverse complement strand
GGTCACGATGGTCATGCGCGACAGCGAGGGGTCTTCGGTCGTGGCGACCGTCAGGCTCTCGATGTTGTAGCCGCGGGCGGAGAACAGGCCCACCACGCGCGACAGGGCGCCGGCTTCGTTCTCAAGCAGAAGAGCAATGATGTGTTTCATGATGAATCGTCCTTGCGGGCTCTTGAGCCCAAGGGCGGTAACCCAGGGGCCGTGGCCACGTAGTGCCGATGAATGTGCCGATGAACGGCGTTTGCGCAACATCCCGCCCTGGTGCACCGCAGGCGTCACCCAGATACCGGCAAGTACCTGAGCGCCCTGCGCTCACCCGAGTCGGGCCTTTGAAAAGTCAGCGGATCACAGATCTTCGGAACCCAGCAGCATCTCGGAGATGCCCTTGCCAGCCTGCACCATCGGCCAGACGTTCTCCGTCGGGTCGGTGCGGATGTCCAGGAACACCGTGCGGTCCTTGAGCTTGATGGCTTCGCGCAACGCGCCTTCGACGTCCTCGGGTCGCTCGATCAGCATGCCCACATGGCCATAGGCCTCGGCCAGCTTCACGAAGTTGGGCAGCGCGTCCATGTAGCTGTGCGAATAGCGGCCGCCGTAGTCCAGCTGCTGCCACTGGCGCACCATGCCCAGGTAGCGGTTGTTGAGCGAGAGCACCTTGACCGGCGTGTTGTACTGCAGGCAGGTCGACAGCTCCTGGATGCACATCTGAATCGAGCCTTCACCCGTCACGCAGAACACGTCGGCATCGGGCTTGGCCAGCTTGATGCCCATGGCGTAAGGCAGGCCCACACCCATGGTGCCCAGGCCACCGGAGTTGATCCAGCGACGCGGCTCTTCGAACTTGCAGTACTGCGCGGCGAACATCTGGTGCTGACCGACGTCCGAGGTCACGTAGTAATCGGTGCCACGGGTCAGCTCGGCCAGCTTCTCGATCACGGCCTGAGGCTTGATCACGTCGGTCGACTTCTTGTAGTTCAGGCAATCGCGCTTCTTCCACTCGTTGACCTGGTTCCACCAATTGGCCAGTGCGTTCTGATCGGGCTTGATCGGCGATTCCTTGATCTGCGCGATCATCTCGAGCAGCACATCCTTGACGTCGCCCACGATGGGGATGTCGACCTTCACGCGCTTGGAGATCGAAGACGGGTCGATGTCGATGTGGATGATCTTGCGCTCGACCTGGGCGAAGTGCTTGGGGTTGCCGATCACGCGGTCGTCGAAGCGGGCGCCGACGGCGATCACCACGTCGGCGTTCTGCATGGTCATGTTGGCCTCATAGGTGCCATGCATGCCCAACATACCCAGGAAGGTCTTGTCAGACGCGGGGATGGCGCCCAGACCCATCAAGGTGCTGGTGCTGGGGTAGCCCAGCATGCCCACCAGATCGCGCAGCTCCTTGGAGGCTTCGCCCAGGATCACACCGCCACCGGTGTAGATATAGGGACGCTTGGCGGAGAGCAGCAGTTGCACGGCCTTGCGGATCTGACCGCCATGGCCCTTGCGCACCGGGTTGTACGAGCGCATCTCCACCGTCTCGGGGTAGTGGAACGCCGTGGTCTTGAGCGACACGTCCTTGGGGATGTCCACCACCACGGGGCCAGGACGGCCAGTGCGGGCGATGTGGAAGGCCTTCTTCATGGTCGTGGCCAGATCGGCAACGTCCTTGACGAGGAAGTTGTGCTTGACGATGGGGCGCGTGATGCCGACGGTGTCGCACTCCTGGAAGGCATCCAGGCCGATCGCGGGCGTGGGCACCTGACCGGTGATGATCACCATGGGGATCGAGTCCATATAGGCCGTGGCGATGCCGGTGATGGCATTGGTCACGCCGGGGCCGGAGGTCACCAGCGCGACGCCGACGTCACCCGTGGCACGGGCATAGCCGTCCGCAGCGTGAACGGCCGCCTGTTCGTGGCGTACCAGCACGTGTTCGATGGTGTCCTGCTTGTACAGGGCATCGTAGATGTAGAGCACCGCGCCACCTGGGTAGCCCCAGATGTACTTGACGCTTTCAGCCTGGAGACAGCGCACCAGGATGTCAGAGCCATTGAGGGTCTCGTTGGAGGGAGATTGAGCGTGGGCATCGGCCACGCCTGCGCGTTTGATGTCCGAAGGAGACATGTCCATGATGAATTGGAACCTTTCCGAATTTCTCTAACGAAAAACGATCGGTGCCCCTCTACACCACCACATCCCAGGCGGGATGCGACAGCAGCACTGCGACCACGGATGGCCGTGTGCTCGCCCTTGTGAGGCGGATTTGGAGCCTGCGCGGCCTGCCACTGGTGCCTACTTAAGGGTCGGGCTCTCCAGATTCAGACCAGATCGAGATGACGCAAAGACGAACATTATCGCATCCCTTAGCGTCAATTCAAGCGAACCCCAGGGCCACGCAACTTCACTGCCGCAGGTCGGTGCCATAATCCGGCCGCGAAATCGCTCGGCCACCGGCACATTCGGTCTTGACTCCCCTGCCCAGTCCCTCCTTCGAAGAAGAACTCAACGAGTTCCTCAAAAGCGTCGAACGTCGCGCTTTCAAACGCACGGTTTACGCCGTGCGCGACGAGGACGCGGCCCTGGACATCGTGCAGGACGCCATGATCAGGCTGACGCAGAGCTACGCCGACCGCCCCTCAAATGAGTGGCCCATGCTGTTCCAGCGCATCCTGTCCAACGCGACGCTGGACTGGTTCCGCCGCCAGAAGGTCCGCAAGGCTGTGTTCATGAACATCGGCGACCTGGAAGCGGCGGTTGACGACGATGACAGCGGCGACTTCAACCTTCTGGAGTCCCTGAACGTTGAGGAGGTTGGCACGGAAGGTGCTGACGATTCGGCCGGCAGACGCGAAATCCTGGCGCAGATCGAGGACGAAATCGGAAAATTGCCGGCACGTCAACGGGAAGCGTTTCTCCTGCGTTACTGGGAGGAACTGGATGTTGCAGAAACCGCCGCAGCCATGGGTTGCTCCGAGGGCAGCGTGAAAACGCACTGCTCGCGGGCGGTCCAGGCTCTAGCCAAAGCCCTTCAATCTCGCGGAATCACATTGTGAAAACTCGCCCCACCACCCCGCTGACGCCAGCGCAACGCGAGGCCCTCGAGGCCCGTTTTGCCCTGCGACTGAGCGCGCGCCTGGAACAGGGTGCGCAGTCTGTTCCGCACGACATCTCCGAGCGCCTGCGAGTGGCTCGCGAGCAGGCCATCCGAGCGGGCCGCGAAGCCCGTGCGGCAGCCTTGGCGCCTGTGGTGTCGCCCGTTGCGGTCGAAGTCAGTGTGGCGGGCCTCAGCACCGCCGGCGTCGGCGGCATGTCCGCTGGCCAGCCCTGGCGTGCTGGTAGCCAACATGCACGCGCCAACGACCACGGCCGCCGCCTTGACGACAGCCCGACTTCCTGGGGCTGGCGCCTGGCCTCGGCCCTGCCCGTGATCGCGCTGGTGGCCGGCCTGTGGGGCATCCACCGTTACTACGTGCAGGAGCAGGTTCAGGCTGCCGCCGATGTGGACACCGCCTTGCTGTCTGACGACCTGCCCCCCTCGGCCTACTCCGACCCGGGCTTTGCCGAGTTCCTGCGCTCTGACACGGGCCCGACCGTGCGCCCCATCGACAACACGCCCCCCGAAGCCGACGGCGACCTGCAAACCACCGATACTGCCCCCGCAACTGCCACGCCATGATGTTGTACCGCGCCCTGCTTGGCACGCTGCCCCTCGCCTTGCTGGCAGGTGGTCTGCTGTGGGCCGTTCATGGCCCCGCCCTGGCAGATGGCGCGATGCACAAGGCCCACGCGGCCGGCGTCACCGCTGATGCTGGCAACGACTGGCGCCAACTCACGGCTAAGCAGAAAAAGGTGCTCCAGCCATTGGCGCCGCACTGGGCCATGCTGGACGACACCGGCCGCGACAAGTGGATCAGCGTGGCCAACCGCTTCGACAAGCTTTCGCCCACAGAGCAGCAGCGCGTTCAGGAACGCATGATCCAGTGGGCCAAGATGCCCGCCCAGGAACGGGGCGAAGCGCGCCTGCGTTTCCAGCAGACCCGCCAATTGCCCCCTGATGAGCGTCAGCAGAAATGGGCGGCCTATCAGGCGCTGCCCATTGAAGACAGGGAAGACCTGGCGCGCCAGGCGCGCCGCAAAGCCAAGCCCGTTTACCTGGCAGACAGCATGTCGGGCCCGCGTGAAGCACGCCAGGCCTTTGCACTCAAGCGCAATGCGGCGGCACAGCGATCCGACAAGAAGTCCAATGTGGTTCCCAATGCCTTGACCGGCACAGCGCCGACGCAAACTGCTGTCGGCCCCACGATGGTCAAGGCTGGTCCTGGCGCCACGACCAGCCTGGTGTCGCAACGCCCGGCACCACCCTTGCACCAGCACACGGGCATGCCCAAGATCGCGGCCAGCAAGGGCTTTGTCGACCCGGTCACGCTCCTGCCCAAGAAGGGCGCGCAAAGCGCCGCCATGGCATCGCTGCCGGCTGCGGCTTCCGCCGAGCCGCCCCAAACGCAGCGCCGTTAAGCCGGCGCAAGGCTGTCCGGCGCAAAGCTGGTGTATCGTTCGGCCCTTGCTGAACGCCTGATCTGCTCATGACGGTATCCCCCGCAACGGCCGCAGTCGGACTGAGTGCCGCTGCCTGCATGGAACGCGCCCAAGGCCCCGCCCCCGGCTTGCGGCGACGACTGGCTGCATTCATCTACGAAGGTGTGTTGCTGTTCGGCTTGACGATGGCCGTCGGGCTGGTCTATGCCATCAGTGCCAACCAGCGGCACGCGCTGCAAGGTCGCACAGGCCTGATGGCCTCGCTGTTCTTGGCACTGTCCCTCTATTTCATCTGGTTCTGGACCCACGGAGGCCAGACCCTGGCCATGAAGACCTGGCACATCCGTCTGGTCTCCGAGCGTGGCGACCCGCCGACGCTCAAGCAGGCGCTGGCCCGCTATATCTTGTCCTGGCTATGGTTCATGCCCGCCTGGGCCGGTGCGTGGCTGGCCGGCTGGCACCAATCGAAGCTGCTCTATGGCGCCATGGGCATCTGGATCCTGATCTACACCTTGCTGACATGGCTATTGCCGCAAGGTCAGTTCCTGCACGACATCATGTGCCGTACGCGCCTGATCGACACAAGGGCCTGATTGACTCAGCCCGCACAGCCTGCCACCCCAACAAGAACAAGTCACATGTCCCTGTCTCTGTGTGTTTATTGCGGCTCGCGCAATGGTCTGGACCCCGACCATCTCGCTGCCGCCCGTGAAGTCGGCCGCCAGATCGGACTGCGTGGCTGGCGTTTGGTCTACGGCGGCGGCAGCACGGGTTTGATGGGCGCCGTGGCCGATGCGGCACTGGCCGAAGGCGCGCAGGTTATCGGCGTCATCCCACATCGCCTGATCGCGAAAGAACTGGGCCATGGCGGCGTGACCGAGTTACAGGTCGTCGACAGCATGCACGAGCGCAAGCATAAGATGGCCATGCAGTCCGATGCCTTCATCGCCCTGCCCGGCGGTATCGGCACCATGGAAGAGATCTTCGAGGTCTGGACCTGGCGCCAGCTGGGCTACCACCGCAAGGCTCTGGGCCTGCTCAATGTGGCCGGGTACTACGATGACCTGCTGCGCTTCATAGACCGCAGCCGAGATGGCGGCTTCCTGTGGCCCGATGTGCAGGAGTTGCTACTGGTGGACAACAGCATCAACAGCCTGCTGGACCGCATCGAAGACGAATTTGCCCGCCTGAAAGCACAAACGCCGCCGGACCTGGTTGAACCTGGCCCGGGCGGCGTCGCACCGGAGATCTGAGACCACCCCCTGCGCGCTTCACGCGCCCCCTCAAAGGGGCTGAGCCTGGACACGAAAGGTCCAGTGGACCTTTCGTGCCTGGCGAAGGGCTGGCCCACATGGGCCAGCGCGGCCCGCAAGGCACACCAGCAGACCGGCAAAGCCGGATCTGCAGTGTTCGCTGGATGGAACGGAGCGGGAAAGAAGGATCAGACGGCGGCTTCGTTGGTCTCGCCGGTGCGGATACGCACCACCTGCTCGACCGGAGTCACGAAGATCTTGCCGTCACCAATCTTGCCGGTCTTGGCGGCCTTGATGATGGCCTCGATGCAGCGGTCCACATCGTCGGTCTTGACGACCACTTCGATCTTCACCTTGGGCAGGAAGTCGACCACATACTCGGCGCCACGGTAGAGCTCTGTGTGCCCCTTCTGACGGCCAAAGCCCTTCACTTCGGTGACGGTCAGGCCGGTGACGCCCACTTCCGCCAAGGCCTCGCGGACTTCTTCCAGCTTGAAGGGTTTGATGACGGCAGTGATCTGTTTCATGGCGGGCGCTCCGATAGAAAAACAACAATATCCTCGCGATGCTGCATCGCATTGCAGCTATTTAAGCACGTCTGCGAGCCGTTCGGCGCAGTCAAATACGCGGAAAAGCCATCAAGCTCGGAAACGAGAGGTGATCGGGTAACGCCAGTCGCGTCCGAAGGCGCGGTGCGTGATGCGGATGCCCACTGGCGCCTGACGCCGCTTGTACTCGTTGATCTTGATGAGGCGCGTGACCTTGTCGACGTCGGCATGCTGGAAACCGGCCGCCACGATTTCTTCGATGGATTGGTCCAGCTCCATGTAGCGCTCCAGGATGGCGTCGAGCACCTCGTACTCGGGCAAGCTGTCCTGGTCGGTCTGGTTGGGGCGCAGCTCGGCCGAGGGCGCGCGCGTGATGATGCGCTCTGGGATCGGCTCGACCTGACCTGCCGCCTGCGCCTGGGCATTGCGCCAGCGGGACAGTCGGTACACCAGGGTCTTGGCCAGGTCCTTGATGACGGCAAAGCCCCCGGCCATGTCACCGTACAAGGTGCAATAGCCCGTGGCCATCTCGCTCTTGTTGCCCGTGGTCAGCACGATGGCGCCTGTCTTGTTGGACAGGGCCATCAGCAGCGTGCCCCGTATGCGGGCCTGGATGTTCTCCTCGGTCGTGTCCTCGGCGCGGCCCACGAACAGCGGTGCAAGCGATTGGTTGAAGTCCTCGAACATCGGCGCAATGGCGATCTCATCGTGGTGCACACCCAGGCGGTCGGCCATGTCGCGGGCATCGATCCAGGAGATGTCGGCCGTGTAGGGCGAGGGCATCATCACGGTGCGCACCTTATTGGGGCCCAGAGCGTCCACCGCGATGGCCAGCACCAGTGCCGAATCGATGCCACCCGACAAGCCGATGATGGCGCCAGGGAAGCCGTTCTTGCCGATGTAGTCGCGCACGCCGCACACCAGCGCAGCCCAGATCTCGGCTTCGGGTGACAAGGTCGGCGCCAACTCGCCCATGACCTGCCCTTGGGGATGCAGCGTCACCGCCAGGATGGCCACCTCAAAGCTGGGTGCGCGGGCGGCCACGTGGCCTTGTGCATCCACGGCGAAAGAGGCGCCATCGAAGACGACCTCGTCCTGCCCGCCCACCATGTGGGCATAGACCAGCGGCAGGCCCAGCGATCGGGCGCGGTCACCCATGCGGGCTTCGCGTTCGGCCAGCTTGCCGGCGTGATAGGGCGAGGCGTTGAGCACAACCAGGGCTTGCGCACCTTGTGCCACGGCGGCATGCGCGGGCTCGTCGAACCAGGCGTCTTCGCACACGAGCAGGCCCACACGCCAGCCCAGCACATCGACCACCACGGGGCCGAGGCCCGCTTCGCGGCCGCTGACGAAATAGCGGCGCTCGTCGAACACTTGGTAGTTGGGCAGCTCGCGCTTGGCGTAGCTGGCTACCACCTGGCCACCACGGATCAGGCTGGCCGCATTCAGGCGACGAGGAACAGACCAGGAGCGCGTGCGCACGTCATCGCCCAGCCCTGTTTGCGGATGGCCCAGCACCAGGTGCAGGTCAGGCAGATCGGCGAGGCTTTGGGCGATGTGGTGCACCATGTCGTCGCAGGCGGTCATGAAAGCGGGGCGCAGCAGCAGGTCTTCCGGGGGGTAGCCGCACAGGGCCATTTCCGGCGTGACCACCAGGCGCGCGCCATTCGCGTAGGCTTGGCGGCTGGCGTCGATGATGGCCTGGGCATTGCCCTTGAGGTCGCCCACGACGGGATTGAATTGCAGCAGAGCCACTTCCAGCGCGTGAGCAAGCGTGGCAACAGACGACACAGCGTTCATGAACAGTTTTGATCCAATGGGTGCGCCAAGCGGTTCGGGCGCGCAAGCCAGCATGGTACCGGGCCTCACGGCGCATTGGCACACGGACCTCGGCCAGATCCCCACTGACCAGTGGGACGAGCTGGTGCGCGGCCTAGATGGCGGCACACCGTTTCTGCGCATGGGGCTGTTGCGCGCCATGGTCGACACCGGCAGTGCCTGTGCCGATACGGGCTGGCAGCCACTGTTCCTGACCTTGCAGGATGCCGATGGCCGCATTCAGGGCGCCTGCCCCTTGTTCCTCAAAAGCCATTCATATGGCGAGTATGTGTTTGACTGGTCCTGGGCCGATGCGCATGACCGCGCCCTGGCTCGCCATGGGCAGCGCTACTACCCCAAGCTGCTCAGCGCAGTGCCGTTTTCGCCGATCCCCGGGCAGCGCTTGCTCGTGCGGCCCGGCTTGCCCCTTGATCAGCAGGATGCGGTGAGGCGACAGTTGCTGCGCGCCTTGACAGCGCGTTGCCAGCAGGAAGGCCTTTCGTCGGCGCACGTGCTGTTCTTGTCAGCGCATGAAGCCGAGCTGGCCCGCGAAGAAGGCTGGCTGATCCGACAGGGCGTGCAGTTTCATTGGCAGAACCGTGCACCGACACCTTTTGCGGACTTCGATGACTTCCTCGCCAGCCTGCACCGCGACAAGCGCAAGAAGATCCAGCAGGAACGCCGCAAGGTGCGCGATGCCGGCGTGAGCTTCGAGGTGCTGGTCGGCCCCAACATCCAGGACAGCGACTGGGACTTCTTTGCGCGCTGCTACGCCCAGACCTACCATGAGCGCGGTCAGCAGCCCTATCTGAGCCCAGCCTTCTGGCGCGAGGTCGCGCGCGCCCTGCCCGATTGCTGGGTGCTGTTCGTGGCGAGCCAGCATGGTCGTCGTGTGGCATCGGCCTTGCTGGCACTGGACCTGGACCAGCGCGTGGCCTATGGCCGCTACTGGGGCGCCTTGACCGATGTGTCCTGCCTGCATTTCGATGCCTGCTACTACCAGCCGCTGGCTTGGTGCATTGATCACGGCGTCCTGCGGTTTGAAGGTGGCGCACAGGGCGAGCACAAGCTCACGCGGGGTCTGTTGCCGGTTGGCACCTGGTCTGCCCACTGGCTGGAACACGAAGGTTTGCGTGATGCGGTGGCTGATTTCTTGATGCGGGAGACGCGTGGGATTGGTCACTACATGACCGAATTAGACGAACGAAGCCCGTTCAAACCCGGAGATCAGGACACTTGACACGGTGCCACACTGACAAGCGCCATGCACCAACTCAAAAACAGGGCAAAAGATGATATCGGTCGTCAACGCAAATGCGTCAACCATGTACCCGCCAGCCATATTGGACATAGAGGCTTCAGGCTTTGGCCTGGGCAGCTATCCCATTGAAATCGGCTTCGTCCAGCCCGGCGGGCAGACCTGGTGCAGCCTGGTGCGTCCGCTCGACGATTGGCAGCACTGGGATCCCAACGCAGCGGCCGTGCACAACATCACCCGAGAGCAGTTGTTCCAGTGCGGCCGCACGCCGCTGGAGATCGCGCAGTTGCTCAATGACCGCCTGCACGGCATGACCGTCTACTCCGACGCCTGGGCCCATGACTACACTTGGCTCAACCGCCTGTATGAAGCAGCTGACATGAGCCCCTCGTTCCGGCTGGAAAGCCTGCGCGCGCTTTTGTCGGACAACGACGCCGCGCGTTGGCACGATGTCAAGCGCCGCGTGGCGCTGAGTTCGGGCCTGGAGCGCCACCGCGCCAGTGCCGATGCCCGCCTGCTCCAGCAGACCTGGCTTGCCCTGCGCCAGGACCGTGAAGCCAAGCGCGCTGCCGCTTGAGCCTGCCACACCCTCTTCAATAGTTGGGCCGCTGTGCCGCTTCTTGCTGGCGCATGCGCTCGCATTCGGGATGCGCGCTGTATTCCGGCTTGCTGCAGTGGCGCTTCATGCAGATGGCCAGCAGGATGAAGGTCTTGCCCGCACAGGCCTTGCGCGGGCTCATGGCATCGGACGCATCAACCATCGCGGTGCTGCTGTTGTCCTCCTTGCGTGCGCTGGTGGTGGGCTCCTGGCGGGTTCGTTGATGTCGCCGGCGGGTGTCCTCTGAAGTGGCGACGGCGCGCGACGTCTTGTCGTGCGATTCGGCGTCAGTGGGCTGTGTGGATGCGGCGCCATCGGCGCTGGCATGGCGGCGGGCATCGCCCATCGGTTCGGTAGCGGCCATCGCAGTCTGTGCCGGACGGGCCTTGTGCGCCACACGTTGCAGCCACCAGACCGCCATCACGGTCAGCAAGGCCAGCACCACGAAGCCCCACCTCAGCCCGGTCCGCTGGTTGGGATGGGGAGCAGGCGCGCCAGCCATCGAGGCTGCCGTCAACGATGAGGATGAGGGCGCAGGCACCGGCATCGTGGGTGGCATGTTCCCGGCCGTATCAGCACCAGCATCATTGGCCGCCTTGGGCACCGCCTGCGGCCAGGTGGGTGCCGCGTTGAGCTTGCCTGCCGCAGGAATCGTGGTCATGTAGGCCTGGGCTTCGACGGCCTGGTGCCCGGGCGGTGGCTCGCGATCCCCCTGGCGCATCAACACGGTCTGGGGCGACCATGCACCATCTTTTGGTGCAGCGGTATCAGAGGCCGCGCTGACGATGCCTGACAACTCTCCCCGCCAGGCCGCGATGGACTCCGGGCGATCCTGAGGACGCACGGCCAGAGCATGATCGATGGCATCGACGAAGGACTCGCTGTAATGGCAATCGAAGCCACTGGCCAGGCCTTCCCGCATCTGGCGCAAGCAAGGCAGCTCGTCGTGGACGGCCCGTGCAGTGGCGGGTACGGGCGAGCGCCCGGTCACACAGAAATGGACCACGGCAGCCAGGGCGTACAGATCGGTCCACGGGCCCTGGCGGATCTGCGCCGTCTCGGCGTACTGCTCGATGGGCGCAAAACTGGGTTTGACGATGGCGGTCAGGGCCTGGGTGTGGTCGCCGATCACCTTGCGCGCAGCACCCAGGTCCAGCAAGACGGGACGCCCTCGGGCCGGGCCCGCCTCGTCGTCGAGCAAGAGGATGTTGTCGGGCGCGATGTCGCGGTGGTAGACGTTCTCGCGGTGCAGGCAGTCCAGCGCCCCCAGCAAAGGGGTGATCAGGCGACGAAGCCAGGCCTCATCGGGCGGGCCTTCCATGCCCCGGCGCACCTGAAGCAGCGTCTGGCCCTGGTAGTAAGGCATCACCATGTAGGCCGTGCCATGCTCCTCCCAGAAGCGGTAGACCTTGACCAACGAGGGGTGGTCGAAGCGGGCCAGCAGGCGAGCCTCGTTGATGAAGGAGCGCAGACCCAAGGCGAAGGTGTCGACATGGGCGGCCGAGCGCACCACAACCTCGGACCCCAACCCGCGACTGGCCAGCGCCGCCGGCATGTATTCCTTGATGGCGACCTGCCGCAGCAAGGCGTGGTCCATCGCGAGGTAGACGATGCCAAAGCCGCCGACACCCAGGATCTGCTGGATCTCGAACTCGCCCAGTCTCGTGCCTGAGGGCAGTGCGTCGTGTTCAGAAATGGTCGGCATGGAAATGGATGTTGGCCACCCAGTATGCCGGCAGCCCTCTCAACAGTGCGTCGTTGATGCAGCCGGCCAGCTTACCGCAGCCCGCACATATCACTTACCGAGAAAATTAATCTCAAGGTCAGCCGCTGGTATCCGAAAACCCCATTGCTGTCATTCACAGTCGGGGTGTCCATGTCTTCCCTCATCCACACGATGAACATGGGGACGCCCACCATTCACCGTCGCTCATCGGTGGCAGGCCAGTTGCTGGCTGCCGTCGGTCTGGTCGCCGGTCTGGCGTTGTCGTCCTCGCCACACGCATCGGCCCAATGGCCGGGCGCTTTGCTGGCCGGTGCCGCAGGCCTGTACATCTGGTACAGCCACAGGCGCGTGAACCGCGTGCTTCAACATACTTTGCAGACCGAGCGCCTTTGGCAGGCCGTGGCCACAGGCTGCGAAGTGGGCATCGTGATGCTGCGCCCCAGGCGGGACCAGCTCGGCCGTTTTCTTGGCTACGAGATTGCCGAAGCCAACGAGCGCGCCCACAGCCTCTTCAGCCCGGATGTGGAGAAGCTGGCGGGCCAGTTGCTCATTGATGTGCTGCCCTCGCAGTTGCACACCTCCTTCTTGCACCGTGTGAACGCGGCCATCGAATCGGGCCTGCCCCAGGTCGAGGAGCATGCCTTCTCGCGCCCCGGCAAAGCCCAGGACGCCGTGCGCTGGCTGCACCACCAGATCGTGCCGATCGACGGCTGCGTGGCACTGGTCATGCGGGACACGACCGAGGCCCACCGCACGATGCACGCCGCCCGCGAACGCGAGGCCTTCTACCGCACCCTGGTGGACTGCCTGCCCATGGCCGTGTTTGCGCGCAGCACCCGCCCAAGCAGCGCCGGCGAGTACGTGGTGTGGAACAAAGCCGCCGCCGAGATCATGCAGTTGCCTGCCGACAAGATCCTGGGCCGCAAGGCGAATGACCTGCTGCCGCCCGAGATCAGCCGCCGTGGCGACGAGCAGGATCTGGCCGTGCTGCGCGACCCGCGCATCCACCACTTCCCCAATCTGATCTACCGCACGCCCAACGGCGAACGCATCGTGGACCTTCTCAAGGCGCCTGTGTACGGTGTGGATGGCGAGGTGGACCACATCCTGTCGATTGCGCGGGACGTGACCGAGCAAAAGGAAGCCGCTGAGCAGCTCAGGCTGGCATCCCGTGTGATCGACGAGACCGGCGACGCCGTCGTGGTCAGTGACGCCGTGGACCGCGTCGTGATGGTCAACCCGGCCTTCCTCAATCTCACGGGCATGACACCGACCGAGGTGATCGGCCGCAGCGCCGAGCTGCTGGGCATGCCGCCTTTACGTGAATCGCACCTGCCCGGCGTGACCCAGGCTTTGCGTTCCGGCCAGCGCTGGTCGGGCGAAAGCCACCAGGTCTGCCAGGACGGTCGCAACCTCGACACCTGGCTGAGCGTGAGCACCCTGCGCAATGACATGCAGAAGGTCACGCAGCACATCCGCCTGTTCAGCGACATCTCCGTGCTCAAGGCGCATCAGCGTGAGCTGGCCGAACAGGCCCGCCACGACAGCCTCACCGGCCTGCCCAACCGCCGCGCCTTTGGCGAGCGCCTGAACCAGGCCATGGCCCGTGCGCGCCGCAACCCGCAGGCGCTGGCCGTGCTGTATGTGGACCTCGACGGCTTCAAGGGCGTGAACGATCGATACGGTCACGCGGCCGGTGACCGCCTGCTGGCCGAAGTCGCCACGCGCCTGCTGGCCTGCGTGCGCTTGACGGATTGCGTCTGCCGCCTGGCAGGCGACGAGTTCACCGTCATCCTCGAAGGTGCCGGCAACCCGGGCGAGGTCGTGCGCATCTGCCAGCGCATCGTCGAGCGCCTGTGCCTACCGCATGAGATGAATGGTGACGCCGTGGTGGTCAGCCCCAGCATCGGCGCAGCCGTCATGCAGGCGGGCGAATCACCCGACGCCCTGTGCCAGCGTGCCGACGCGGCCATGTACTCGGCCAAACACGCGGGCAAGGCTTGCTTCGTGATGTCCAAAGACCCTGTAGGCTCTGATGCCGAGCTGCACGAGCCTCGACGCCAGGGGGCGATTTGACGAAGATTACCCGCAATCGAGGGGCGCACCAGGCCGGTGCAAACCCACACAGATTGGTCGGTTACTGGTATAACTACCTAGTTCTTTAGGACGCTGGAGCAGAAGTTGCGGGCGTCCGTTCGTCACCTCTTCCCTCCTGTCGCGCATGACCCTATCTACCTCGTCGCTCACTGGTACTGGATCAACCCGAGCGCAACAAAAGCCCCGGGTCGTGATCATCGGCTGCGGCTTCGGCGGGCTGGAGGCGGCCAAGGCCTTGTCCGGGGCCGACGCGGAGATCGTGGTCATCGACCGCACCAACCACCACCTGTTCCAGCCCCTGCTCTACCAGGTGGCGACCGCGGGTTTGCCCGCGCCCGCGATCGCCGGCCCGATCCGGCACATCCTGCGCAAGCAGATCGCACGCGGCAACCTCACGGTGCTGATGGGCGAAGTCACCTCGATCGACACGGCTTCGAACTGCGTGGTGGTCGATGGCGGCGAGCACATTCATTATGACCACCTCATCGTGGCCGCCGGCGCGACGCACAGCTACTTCGGCCGTGACGATTGGGCCAAGTACGCCCCGGGCCTGAAGACGCTGGGTGACGCCTTCACCATCCGCCGCCGCGTGCTGACGGCGTTCGAACAGGCCGAGCGCGAAACCGACCCGAGCAAGCGCGAGCCCTGGCTGACCTTTGCCGTCGTGGGCGCGGGCCCCACCGGCGTGGAGATGGCCGGCACGCTGGCCGAGATCGCGCATCAGACCCTGAGCACGGAGTTCCGCCGCATCGACTCGCGCGTGGCCCGCATCATCTTGCTGGAAGGCGCGCCACGCGTGCTGGGCACCTTCACGGAAGACCTCTCCAAGCGCGCCAAGGAGCAGCTTGAAATGCTCGGCGCCGAGGTGCTGACCGGCGCCAAAGTGACCGACATCAACGCCTTCGGCATCCGCTACGACCTCAACGAAACCCAGGCTGACGGCAGCAGCAAGGTCGTCTCGCACTTCCTGCCCAGTCGCACCGTCATCTGGGGCGCGGGCGTGGCCGCCTCGCCCTTGGGCCGTGCGCTGGCCAAGAGCACCGGATGCCAGCTTGACCGCGCCGGCCGCGTCATCGTTCAGCCCGATCTGAGCTTGCCTGGCCACCCCAATATCTACGTGGTGGGTGACCTGGCCTCCGCCAAGAGCTACCTGGATCCGGCCAACCCGACTGCCGTGCCCGGCGTGAGCCCTGGCGCCAAGCAGATGGGTCGCAAGGCGGCGTTCAACATCATCCGCCGCATGCGTGGGCTGGAAACGCATGCCTTCCGCTATTTCGACTACGGCTCGCTGGCCACCATCGGCAAGCGCGCGGCCGTGGCCATGATCGACGTACCCTACACCAGGAAGCAGATCAAGTTCAGCGGTTTTGCCGCCTGGCTGTTCTGGCTGTTCGTGCACGTGTACTTTCTGATTGGCTTTCGCAACCGCATGGTCGTGATGATGGACTGGGCCTGGGCCTATTTCACTTCGCAGCGCCATGCCCGCGTCTTCCCCGACCCGCACGCGCTGGAGCCCAATGCCATGGTGGTGCGCGTGACGCCGCCATCGGTGCCGCCCGTGAGCGTGACGGCGGCCACGCCGATCAATACCGTCAGCAGCAGCTCAACCTCTGCACCAGGCTCGCCTGTGGCGCAGCCTTCCGTGTCGCGCTGAATCGAGGTGACCGTGGCGGACGTGTCGAACGCCCGCCGCCTCATCCCCCTGCACGGGTCCGGGCGGGCCGGCTCATGGCAACATGGGGGCCTGTGTTTTTCCTGCGCGCCGATTGGCGCCGCCCGCCGCCCGTGAATGCCCCCGACCTCGTCTCCAGCCCCATCGCTGCTCGCTTGCAGGCCCTGCGCACCCGCCTGGCCGACAAGGGCTGGCAAGCCGCGCTGATTCCCAGCAGCGACCCGCATCTCTCGGAATACCTGCCCGAGCGCTGGCAGGGCCGTGTCTGGCTCAGCGGCTTTACGGGTTCATCGGGCACCTTGATGGTGTCGGGCAAACAGGCCGCCCTGTTCACGGACAGCCGCTATTGGGAGCAGGCCGAGGCGGAACTGGCCGGCAGCGGCGTGGACCTGGTCAAGCTGGACGGCCCGGCTGTGCCTGCCTATGTGCAATGGCTGCTGGACCAAGGCGAACTCGCCACTGCCGCAGGGCACCAGCCCAGCCTGGCGGTTGATGGCACGGTCATGGGCCTGGCGCAAACGCAGATGCTGTCGGACGCGCTGGCGGCCAGGCAGTGGCAACTCCACACAGCCGATGACGTGCTGGACGGCATCTGGCCTGATCGCCCTGGCCTGCCCACGGCGGCGGTCTTCGAGCATGCCTTGCCCTATGCCGCCACGCCGCGCAGCGACAAGCTCTCAAGCCTGCGCAAGGCCATGGCAGACAAAGGCGCCACCCACCACTGGATCGCCACGCTGGACGATCTGGCTTGGGTGTTGAACCTGCGAGGCGCCGATGTCGACTACAACCCGGTCTTCCTGGGCCATGCGCTGATCGGGCTGGATGCGGCCCAGCTCTTCGTCGCGCAGGGCAAGGTCGATGCGGCCCTGCAAGCACGATTGCAAGCCGATGGCATCGCCGTGCACCCGTATGAGCAAGCCGTGGATGCGCTCAAGGCTTTGCCGGTCAACAGCACCTTGCTCATCGACCCCAAGCGCATCACCTGGGGCCTGCGCGAGGCCGTGCCCGCTGGCGTCAAGGTGATCGAAGCGATCAACCCCACGACGCTGGCCAAGTCACGCAAGACCGAAGCCGAGGCCGACTTCATCCGCGAGGCCATGGAGCGCGACGGCGCGGCCATGTGCACCTTCTACGCGCGGCTGGAACAGGCGCTGGGCCGCGAGCATGTGAGTGAGTTGACCATCGACGAATGGCTCAGCGCAGAGCGTGCGCGTCAGCCCGGCTACGTTTCGCTGAGCTTCCCGACGATTGCGGGCTTCAACGCCAATGGCGCCCTGCCCCACTACCGGGCCACGCCCGAATCCCATGCCCCGATCAGCACGCCGCAAGGCCTGTGCGCCGAAGGCTTGTTGCTGATCGACTCGGGCGCGCAGTACCTGGGTGGCACCACCGACATCACCCGCGTGTGGCCCATCGGCACGCCCAGTGCGGCGCAAAAGCGCGACTACACCTTGGTGCTCAAGGGCACGATGGGTTTGTCGCGCATGCGCTTCCCGCGCGGCACGCTGGGCCCCATGCTGGACGCCATCGCCCGGGCGCCATTGTGGGAGCACGGCATGGATTTCGGCCACGGCACGGGCCATGGCGTGGGCTACTTCCTCAATGTGCACGAGGGGCCGCAGTCCATCTCCAAGGCTTTGCCTGACGCCAACATGGCCATGCAGCCCGGCATGATCACGTCCATCGAACCCGCGCTGTACCGGCCCAGGCAATGGGGCATCCGCATCGAGAACCTCGTGCTCAATGTGACCATGACGCCGGCCGTGCCAGATGCCGCGCCCGGCTCGCCCGAGCATGGCGAGTACCTCGCTTTCGAGACGCTCACGCTGTGCCCGATCGACACGCGCTGCATCGATCTGAGCCTGCTGCGCGACGACGAAATCGCCTGGCTCAACGGCTACCACGCCGAGGTGCGCAAGCGCTTGTCTCCTCTTTTAACCGGGGATGCGCTGGCCTGGCTGATCACGCGGACAGCGCCGCTGACACCTTGAGCGTACGCCGGGCCGTCCGGCGCCTTTGCTGGCGCACGTAGCGTTTGACCACGCGCAACAGGTCGCTGCGCAGGAAAGGTTTGGCCAGGCAGTCGTCCATGCCTGCTTGCAGGCACTCTTGTTGAACCTCGTGCTGAGTGCTGGCCGTGATGGCCACGATGGGCACGGGCGCCCTGCCGTGTTGCGACTCGATGGCACGGATGTGCCGTGCTGCGTCGAAGCCGTTCATCTCGGGCATGTGGCAGTCCATCAGCACCAGGTCGGCTTCGTGTTCGGCCAGCCAGTCCAGCGCCACCTGGCCGTTCTCGGCGTGCGCGACCTGCAGGCCCATCTGCTCCAGCTCGGTTCGGGCCACGATGGCGTTCACGGGGTTGTCTTCCACCAGCAAGACCGTGGCCGTGTTATCAGCCGGCTCGGCTGCAGGTTGCGCGGGCAAAGGCGGGGCCGTGGAGGAGGTCGTGGCTGAGCCAAAGTCCGCATCCGCATGAAACACGCCTTGCAAGACGGCATGCACGAAATCCTGGCTGGAGGAGGCTGAGGCAGCCTGCTGAGTCTTCGCCTCGCGGGAGGCCGCGCCTACCAATGCCCTTGCTGCCACGATGGCAGATGTAGGCGTGGATACAGCTGTGGATGCAGGCTCAGGCACGCGCTTGAGCGGCAACAAGCACCTGAATGTGGAGCCCTTGCCCACTTCGCTGTCGCAACTCAGCTCTCCACCCATGGCCAGGCAGAGCTCTCGTGCGATGCTCAAGCCCAGGCCGCTGCCCGAGGCCTTGCGCTCGTAGCGCCCATCGACCTGATGGAAGGCATCGAAGACGCGCCTGAGTTCATGCGCAGGGATCCCGATGCCTGTGTCAACCACTTCCAGGTACACGCCCAGCGCATCCGGCGATTCGCGCAGCTTGAGCACCACGCTGCCTTGCTCGGTGAACTTCACGGCATTGCCCAGCAGGTTGTGCAGCACCTGCTTGAGACGCCCCCCGTCGACCGCCACGAAGTAGTTCGCTGGCAGGCTCGACTCCAGCAACACATCCAGGCCCTTGTCCAGCCCATTGACCGCAGCCAGCGAGGTCACCTCGCGCGCCAGTTCAGGCAGATTCAACACACTGGGAGACAGCTCGATGCGGCCGGCCTGCAGGCGCGAGTAGTCCAGCACATCGTTGATCACGCCCAGCAGATGCTGACCTGCGGCTTCCAGCAGGTTCATGCGCTCGTGCGCCTGCTGGCTTTCCAGCTCACTCCTGATCAAACGAGACAAGCCCAGGATGCCATGCAGCGGTGTGCGCATCTCATGGCTCATGGTCGCCAGGAACTGCCCCTTGGCCTGGCTGAGCTCTTCGGCCTCGCGCAAGGCCGCAGCCTGCGCCGCGGTGATGCGGTCATTGTTGAAGCGCAGGAACAGCAACTCACTCATGCGCCGGTGCGCACGCCCGGTTTCCAGCCACAACGCCCCGATAAAGCCCAACACCGTGACAAAGCCAAACAGCCCCAGCACCGAGAACTGGAACGCGCAGTAGATGGCCGCCGAGCTCAGCATGGGCACGAGCCAGCAACGCGCGCTGACCTGGTCGACCGTCAGCATGAAGGCACCGCAGGCCGCCAGGCCGATGATCGAGCCCACCAGCGCGGCCTGCAACTCCACGTGGCCCTCCAGGGGCATGACCCACAGCATCATCGACCAGCAGGCGCTCAAGGACAGGATCGACAGCTTGTTGCGCTTGAACCAGCTCGGGTGATGCCGCTGTTTCGAGCCATAGTAGAGGTAGCTGTGATAGACGTGCATCGCCGAGCACAAGCTCAGGACACCCAGCCAGACCCAGGCCTGCGTCTCCATGGCGCCCGGCCGCAAATAGGCAATCAGCATGGTGATGAAGCAGGCCAGGCCCACCGCGATGCTCGTCCCCAGCGGAATGTGGGTGAAGATCATCCGGGTCCGGGCGAACTGGACCTGCTCGGCGAGTGGACGGCTGCTGACGTGATCGGCTGGCATTTTCGAGCGCCCCATGAGGCGGTGGCGGCATCCTGCCGCTGGCAACGAGGCCAGTATCGGCATGCCTTTCAAAATGCGACACCGTAAACGCCCTTGGAAGCACTGCACAAAAGACTGACACCACCCGTCCTGGGGCCCCGCACATCGGGGACATGCACCAAAGCCATCTCAGGAAAACGCGACAGGGCCTCTCATGCACCAAATCAAGGCAGAACACCAGGCCAATCCCCTTTGATCCAAGGCAAAAGGGCTGGCATCCGGTTTGCTTAAGATGTCAACAGAGAGGAACGACGCATGTCGTTGCTTCGAAAAGGTGGCTAGGGTTCCGGCCTCGCTCGCAGCGAGGCGACTGGTCCGAGAGCCACCGGCCCGAGTCGGCTTTCACCGACCCTGGCTCCACGGCGGGACAAAAGCCCGGGAGGTTCGCTTCAGCCCATGAAGTGTCCTCTCACGTGTCCCAAAACCCGCCTGGAGTGAGTGTCCCATGCAAGCCGACGAACAGCGTAGTCCGTCACCCAATGATGAGTTGGATGACCAAAGTGCCTGGAGCCATGGCCGCGGTCGCCGCGCCCATGGCTCCCCAGGCACCCCTTCCAACCTCGCTGATCTTCCCGACAACCCGCCTGCCTCGCAGCCCGTGGATGCGCTGCCGCATTGGCAACGCTTCGCGCCCGAGCTGCCGGCCGAGCGCGTGATGTGGTCGGAGATCGTGCCCGGTGGCGGCCACTGGTCTTATGTGATGCCGCGCGGCAGCCGCCTGCGCATGGTGGCCCTCGACGTCGGCGCCAACCTCAGCATGGTGCTCTACCACGCCCGCGAAAAGCTGGAGCGCTACAACATGCCCGACTCGCTCAAGGCCCAGCACACCGCGCACTACACCCGTGGTCATGTGCTGATGAGCGATATGGGCCGTGCACTGGCCAGCATCACTGAAGACACCGCGGGCTGGCACGACCCCATGGGCGGCCTGCTTGACGCCGATCGCCTCCACGCCAAGTACGGCGAACGCAGTTTCCACAGCCACCGCAACGCCATGTACCGCAGCGGCAAGGACGGTCTGCTCATCGAGATCGGCAAATACGGCCTGGCGCGCCGCGACCTCATCGCCCCGGTCAATTTCTTCACCAAGGTGTCGGTGGACGCAGAGGGCCGCTTCCAGTTCGCGCCTGATCACGCACAGACAGGCGCGATGGTGGAGTTGCGCTTCGACATGGACACTTTGATCGCCTTCTCCACGGCGCCGCACCCGCTGGACCCACGTACTGATTACGCGCCCGGCAAGGTGGGCCTGGCGGCCTGGAAGTCAGGCCCAGCGCCGCAGGACGACTTCAACCGTGCCTTCCGCCCCGAGTGCGCACGTGCTCTGCACAACGCCGACATGTACTACCTCTGAGACCACCCATGACACTCAGGAGACACCCATGACCGCTGCCGCCATCCGCATCCAAGAAAGCCCGCTCGACCCGGCCCAGGCCATCGTCAACCACGTGCTGCCCTCTGGCGAGCCCTATCTGCTGCTGATCAAGCAGGGCCAGACCCTGCGCATCGTCGACCTCGAAGGCAACCAGGCCGTCGACGTGATCTTCTACAACGCCAACGACGGCGCCGAACACTACAGCGCCACCGACACCATGCTGGCGCAAGGCGGCATCTACCTGACCACGGGCTCGGTGCTGATGTCCAGTGAGGGCCACCCCATGCTCACCATCGTGGCCGACACCTGCGGCCGACACGACACCCTGGGCGGCGCCTGTGCGGCCGAGAGCAACACCGTGCGCTATGCCCTGCAGAAGAAGTTCATGCACAGCTGCCGCGACAACTACCTGATCGCTCTTCAGCACGCCGATATCGGCCTGGGCAAGCGCGACCTCGTGCCCAACGTCAACTTCTTCATGAACGTGCCCGTCACCGAAGACGGCCAGCTGACCTTTGCCGACGGGGTGTCCGGCCCTGGCAAGTATGTGGAGCTGCGCGCCGAGATGGACATCCTCATGCTGGTGTCCAACTGCCCGCAGCTCAACAACCCCTGCAACGCCTACAACCCCACGCCGGCCCAGTTCCTGGTCTGGGACTGACGCCGAGACCACATGCCTATGTTCGACACCGTTCTGATCGCCAACCGGGGCGCCATCGCCTGCCGTATCATCCGCACGCTGCGCAAAATGGGGCTGCGCAGCGTGGCCGTGTACTCCGAAGCGGACGCCGACGCCCGCCACGTGGCCATGGCCGATGCCAGCGTGTGCATCGGCCAGGCGCCTGCAGCACAAAGCTACCTGGATACCGAACGCATCCTCGCCGCCGCCAAGGCCACGGGTGCAGGCGCCATCCACCCGGGCTACGGCTTCCTGTCTGAGAACCCCGGCTTCGCGCAAGCCTGTGAAGACGCCGGCATCGCCTTCATCGGCCCCACGCCTGATCAGATGCGCGCCTTTGGCCTCAAGCACACGGCTCGCGCCTTGGCGCAACAACACGGCGTGCCTTTGTTGCCGGGCAGCGAGCTCTTGCAAGACGCCGCCGACGCACGCCAGCAGGCCGCTCGCATCGGCTACCCCGTGATGATCAAGAGCACGGCCGGCGGTGGTGGCATCGGCATGCGCCTGGTGCGCAACGAGGCCGAACTGGACGCAGCCTATGAAGCGGTTGAACGCCTCGCGCGCGCCAACTTCAAGGACGCGGGCCTCTTCCTCGAGAAGTTCGTGGAGCGCGCCCGCCACATCGAAGTGCAGTTGTTTGGCGATGGCCAAGGCCAGGTCGTGGCCCTGGGCGAGCGCGACTGCTCGGCCCAGCGCCGCAACCAGAAGGTGATCGAAGAGACACCAGCTCCCGGCCTGAGCCACACCACGCGGCAAGCCCTGCTGGAAGCTGCCGTTCGCCTGGGTGAAGCGGTTCAATACCGTTCGGCAGGCACCGTCGAGTTCGTGCTGGACGCCGACACCGGCGCCTTCTACTTCCTCGAAGTCAACACGCGCCTGCAAGTCGAGCACGGCGTGACCGAGCAGGTCACCGGTGTCGACCTGGTCGAGTGGATGGTGCGTCTGGCGCGCCAAGACCAATGGACGCTGTACGCGCCTCAACCCAAGGGCGCGTCGATCCAGGTACGCCTGTATGCCGAAGACCCGGCCCGCAACTTCCAGCCCAGTGCCGGCGTGCTGACCGAAGTGGTCTTCCCGAACGACGTGCGCGTGGACGGCTGGGTGGACCGCGGCACGGACGTACCGCCCTATTACGACCCGATGATCGCCAAGCTCATCGTCACCGCCGACACGCGCGAGCAGGCTGTGGCCCGGCTGCAAAAGGCCCTGGCGGACACCAGCCTGGCCGGCATCGAAACCAATCTGCGCTATCTGCGCGCCGTCACCGCATCGCCAGTGTTTGCCAAGGGCGAGGTGGTCACGTGCACGCTGGGCCAGTTCGAATGGCACCTCCGCGCCATCGAGGTGCTGGAAGGCGGCGTGCAGACCACCGTGCAGGACTGGCCCGGCCGCACCGGCTATTGGGATGTGGGCGTGCCGCCTTCCGGCCCGATGGATGACCTGCACCTGCGCCTGGCCAACAAGCTCATCGGCAATGAACAAGGCATGGCCGCACTGGAATGCACCGTGGGCGGCCCCAGCCTGCGCTTTCATGCCGACACCGTGATCGCGCTCACGGGTGCCCCCATGCCCGTCACGCTCGATGGCGTGAGCCTGCCTTGCACCCATATCTTCAACAAGGCCTGGCCCATCAAGGCCGGCAGCACGCTCAAACTCGGCACCACACCGCTCACCGAAGGCGGTGCCCGCACCTACCTGGCCGTGCAAGGCGGCCTGGACGTGCCGCTTTACCTGGGCAGCCGCAGCACCTTCACACTCGGCCAGTTTGGTGGCCATGCCGGCCGCACCCTGCGCACCGGCGACATGCTGCACCTGGGCGGCATCCCTGAAGGCGCGGTGAATTGGCAGACGCTGGTCGATGCCCCCGCGCCCCACCCTGCCCATGCCCTGCCACAGGAACTGGCGCCCACTTTGAGCCGCCACTGGGACATCGGCGTGATGTACGGCCCGCACGGTGCCCCCGACTTCTTCACGCCCGATGACATCGGCGTGTTCTTCTCGACCGACTACCAGGTGCACTACAACAGCAGCCGCACCGGCGTGCGCCTGATCGGCCCCAAGCCTCACTGGGCCCGCAGCGATGGAGGCGAGGCCGGTCTGCACCCATCCAACATCCACGACAACGCCTACGCCATTGGTGCCATCGACTTCACCGGCGACATGCCCGTGATCCTCGGCCCCGATGGCCCCAGCCTGGGCGGCTTTGTGTGCCCGGCTGTCGTTGTGGGCGCAGAGCGCTGGAAGCTCGGTCAGCTCAAGGCCGGTGACACCGTGCGCTTTCACGCGCTGACACTGGCCCAAGCCCAGGCCATGCAGGCTGCGCAGGACGCTCTGGTGCAGGCCATCGGCCGGCAAGCCTCCACTGAAACCACGTCACTTCAGCCTGGCAGCCTGGGCTTGCCGCAAGGCCTGCCAGCACACGAAGTGGCCTCATCGCTCACCCCCATCATTGACGAGCGCCCGGCCGACGGTGAAGCCGTGCCCGCTCGCATCATCCGCCAGGCTGGTGACCGCTATGTGCTCGTCGAATACGGCCCGCTTCAACTGGACCTGACACCGCGCTTTCGCGTTCACGCCGTGATGAGCGCCATGCAAAGCCAGCGCGACCAAGGCCAGCTCGCCGGCATCGTGGACATGACGCCAGGCATCCGCTCACTGCAGATCCACTTCGACCCCAGCTCGCTGACACGCATGCGGCTGCTCGACGCCATCAACGAGGCTGAAGCCAGCCTGGCGGCCAGCGGCGATTTGGTTGTGCCCACCCGCACCGTGTGGCTGCCCCTGTCCTGGGACGACAGCGCCACGCGACTGGCCATTGAGAAATACATGCAGTCGGTGCGACCCGACGCCCCCTGGTGCCCCAGCAACATCGAGTTCATCCGCCGCATCAACGGCCTGGACAGCATCGAGGACGTCAAGCGCATCGTCTTCGACGCCAGCTACCTCGTGATGGGTCTGGGCGATGTTTACCTCGGCGCGCCCGTGGCCACCCCACTGGACCCGCGCCACCGCCTGGTCACCACCAAGTACAACCCGGCCCGCACCTGGACGCCCGAAAACGCCGTGGGCATCGGCGGTGCCTACATGTGCGTCTACGGCATGGAAGGCCCGGGCGGCTACCAGTTCGTGGGTCGCACCATCCAGATGTGGAACCGCTGGCGCGATGCCCGAACAGGCGCGGTCGACTTCGAAGCCGGCAAGCCCTGGCTGCTGCGCTTTTTCGACCAGATCCGCTTCTACCCGGTCAGCGAAACGGAACTCCAGCAACTGCGGCACGACTTCCCAGCCGGCCGCTTCAAGCTCAAGATCGAGGAAGGCCACTTCAGCCTCCAGGACTACCAGCGCTTCCTGAGCGACCACGCCGACAGCATCGCCACCTTCAAGCAGACGCAGCAGGCCGCCTTCGATGCCGAGCGCGAACGCTGGCGAGCATCCGGCCAGGACGGCAGCCTGAGCGAGCCCGACACGCCTGTTGGCCAAGACGTCGATGCCGTCCCCGAAGGCGCCACGGCCGTGGGCAGCCCTGTGCCGGGCAGTGTGTGGAAAGTCCTGGTCAACGAGGGCGACGAAGTCAGCGAAGGCCAGACCCTGGCCATCGTCGAGTCCATGAAGATGGAGTTCCCCGTGCTGGCCCCCGCCTCAGGCAAGGTGCTCCAGGTGCGCTGCCAGGAAGGCCATGGCGTCACGGCCGGGCAAAACGTGGTGGTGATGGCTCAGAAGGTGTAGCTCACCCCGAACTCGGCCGACAGCTCGCCGTCCTTCTCCAGCGAATCGAAGGGGAAGGAGCGGCGGTACAAGACCTCGTACTTCAGGCCGATGTGGTTGGTCAGCTTGTTGCGCAAGGCCAGGCTCATGGTGCGGAAGGTCTCGCGCCGGCTTTGCTCCTGTGTTCCGCTGAACTTCAACGACAGCTGATCGGTGATGTCCCACATGGCCTTCAGTGCCGTCGTGTACAGCACCTCGCTGATGTTCTCGCCATCGTCCGAATGGGCCACCCGGTAGCCTGAACCCAGCTCCAGGTTGACCATCCAGTTGCCCTCGCCCCCGAACTTGCGCCCACCGCCCACACGCAAAGCCTGTGCAGACTGGTAATAACCAAAGCGGTTGTGCCGGATGCGTGGCGACACGTAGGCGTAGTACGGCGAGTCATCGAAGAACTGCTTGAACTTCAAGCTCGCGTCATAGCGATCGCGGTTGAGAGAAGGCGCGTTCCCCTCCTCCTTGATGTACTCGCGGTCGAAACGCAAGTCGCCGTCCAGCTCCTTTTGCGCCATGGGATAGGCCAGATCGGCGGCCAGCGTCAAGCGGCGGCTGGTGTAATCGGTCTTGCTGTAGCTGTACTGGCCATCCAGGTCGCCCGTCAGCACATGGTTGGCTGGCTCGGCCGCCTGGCACCACACCGGCGCCACCCATGCCGCAGCCAGCAGCATCACCCGCTTCCAGACACCCTCTCCACGCATACCCACAACACTCACCCACGAAACACATGGTGAGCATCATGCCTGCATTCAGGCAAGCGGCGGCGACGAGTCAGACGTACTGCGCCAAGCCCTGCGCGTCGAGGATATGGATCTGGCGGCGCTCCACCGAGATCAACCCCCTGGACTGCAATTCATGCAGGATGCGAGAAAAGTGCTCGGGCGTGACCGACAGCAAGGACGCGATGGTGCCCTTGCTGGCTGGCAGGGACACCGTCAGGTTTTGCTGCTGCGTGGGCTCTTCCGGCACCGAAGGCGCATGCAGAAGGTAGTCCACCACCCGCTGGACGCCCGAATGCAAGGTCACCGCCTCGATGTCCTTGAGCAGGCCGTTCATGCGGCGAGACAGCCCCTTGAGCAGGCGCATGGCCAGGCCCGTGTTGCGCTCCAGCTCCTGCACCAGCACCGGCTTGGGCACGAACAGCACCAGCGCGTCCATCAAGGCTCCCGCATGGACACCATGCCCCGACTCGCTGAATGCCAGCGCCTCGCACACGCAACCTCCCGGCGAGACAACCTCCAGCACCTTTTCCTGGCCATTGGCCGCCTTCGCATACAGCTTGATCAGGCCATCAACCACGAAATACAGCCCCTCGCAGGCCTGCCCCGCCTGGAACAGATCCTCGCCGCGTGCCAGGTGTTTCGTGCTGCTGAAGGCGGCAATCCGTGCCAGCTCCGCCGTGCCCATGCCTTTGAACAGGGCCAGATCGGCCAGACAGGACACCAGATTCAATTTTCGCGATCCCGCCATCTTGCCCCCGCGATCCAGTGAACAGGGGTTCATTCTGGCCAGCCCTGGGAGAGGCGATCTTGATGCGGCTCAAATGTGTGCCAATGGACGCCCTCGTGCTGCACCACTCGCTTTCCCGAAGATTGCGGCGGCGCTTCGCAGGTGGTATGAATTAAAAATGTGCACCCCACTCCAGCCCATCGCCCCCAGCATCGATGACCCCATCGCCCTGCTGCTGGCCTGCCACGACAAGGTCCGACGCTTCAGCACGCTGGCCGTGCGCCTGCGCGATCACCTGGACGTCCACGCGCCGGACGAGCAGGCCCAGGAGGCCGCCCGCTCCGTGCTGCGCTATTTCAATGTGGCAGCGCCCTTGCACTACGACGACGAGGAACAAGACCTGTTCCCCGCCTTGCGCAGCCTGGGTTTACCAGTACTGAATCAGGCCATGGACCAGCTCGACGCGGAGCACGCCGAGCTGGCGAGCTTATGGCGTAGCCTGCAAGACTGGCTGGAGGACACGGCACAGGGTGTGGCACACGCCCCGCCGCAGGAGGTCGAGGCGTTCGCGCGTCGCTACGCGGCCCACGCCCAGCGAGAGGAAGACGAGGTCTACCCCCATGCGGGGCAACTCAGCCCGGCACAGATTGACCACCTCTGCGCCGCCATGGTGGCCAGGCGCACCGCTGCCTGAACTGAAGCGGCGGCGGCCTGAAGCTCAGACCGTTACGCTTGCGCGTTGCCTGCACGCGCCCCGCGATGCCGGCGGCTCCACAACGCCACCATCAGGCCCGACAAGGCCAGGTACACCACGGAAGGCTCCGGCACAACCGTCACGCCCATTGGTGAGGCCAGAACATGCGAGGTCGGCAAGACCAGGGCGTCTACGGCCATCAGGTGGCCGCCACCCTTGCCGAAGGCATAGCTGAGTCCACCCAGGTAGGCATTGCCCGCCAGCGAGGCATCGTAGTACACGTTGTAGGCACTGTTGATCGCGCCCAACTGCGTCAGGCCGCCCTGCAGGTTGAACACACCCACGTACAAGGCACCACCCGCCGAGGCATTGCCATCGGTCAACAGGTATTGGCCAGACGTGCCCAGCGACACTTCACCCCAGGCGAAGTTGTTGAAATAGCCGTTGCGTGACGTCCCGTAATCGGCACCACCCAGGGCCAGCTTCTGCACGCCCTGGCCATTGAGGATCAGCGAGGCCTCGTCGGTGTGCCAGGCTGACGACATCTGGCTGCCATTGAGGAAGCTGCCCGACACCGAGAACGAGTCGGCTCCGGCCGTGATCCAGCCCGAGCTGCCAATGGTCAGATCCTTGAAATTGCTTGTTGAGCCAGTGCTGCCGAAATGCCCCTGGTTCGTGAACTTGCCCGTGAAGGCGGCCTGACTGGATTGAACCCGCATCTCACCGTTGTTCACCACATTGCCGGCGATGCTGCCACCCGCACCAGAGAACGTGTAGACACCGTTGTTGGTGAGCTTGTCCGCCACCTTGACTGCGGTGCCATCAGTTTGGTTGAACTGCCCTGCACTGCCCACCGTCACGGTCGTAGCGTTAAGCCCGCCACTGCCTTGAATCGTCGTTGCGCCACCTTGGATCTTGTAGGTCGACACCGTGGTGCTGCCGCCGATCACCACCTGACCGCCGTCTTGCTGGATGCTGCCAGTGCCATTGAGCGTCCCGAGCTGCGAGAAGTTGCCGGCCACGATGAGCTTGCCAGAATGCGCCCAGGTGCCATCGTTCTCGAACTGACCGCTGCTGGCGACATTGATCAGGCCCTTGTTGGTCAGCGTCGCGCCAGCATAGTTGTAGGCCTGCCCCGTCGAGATCTTCAGGGTACCGGTGTTGTTGAAGCTGGCGCCCGTGCGGTTGGTCATCACCTCCACGATGTCCAGCGAACCGGCATTGTTCGCCGTGCTGAGGTTGTGCAGCAAGCCACTCTTGAGCGTGCCCTTGTTGTTGAGCACACCGTAGTTGTAGAGGTCACCATCGCTGGCTTGTGTGTACCCGCTGGCCACCGTCAAGGTGGCATAGTTGTTCACCGTGCCGCCATATTCCAGAACGACCTTGCCTGCCTTGGCCTCACCAAAAATGAAGTCACGGTTGAACACGATGTGGCCCAACCCATTGCTGTTGATCAGGGTGCCGCCCGTGAAATCGTAGTTGCTGCCCGCAGCGAGTTCGAACACGCTGTCGGTGGTGGTGATGGTGCCGTGGTTGATCAGCGAGCCACCACTGAGGGTGCGGAACCCATAACCCGAATCGATCACCCCGCCCGCGTCATTGATGAAAACGCCGGTGTTCTGGACGCCCGAGGTCTTCAGGGTTGCGCCGGCACGGTTGCGGAAGGTGCCCTGGTTGTCGATGGTCGCATCACTGATCACCACGAGGGTGCCCCGGTTGTCGAACGTGGCACCGGCCTGGTTGGTCAGTTTGGTGAACGACACATTGAAGCTGCCGTTGTTGACGACGCTGCCACCGTTGATGAAAGGCCCCCAGGCCGCACCGAACGTGCCGTTGTTGACGATCTTCGCTTTCGCCTTGTTGACGAGTTGCGCGTCGACCTGGAAGGTACCGCTGTTGGTGAGCGTGCCCACGTTATTGAGTGACACATCCACGGTCAGCCCGATGACATGCAAGCTGCCCGTGTTGACCAGCGACCTGTTATTCGTCAAGCTCGCATCAGTTTCGAAATTGAAGCCGTTGCTGAAAACCTTGGCATTGTTGGTGAGCGCGCCCTGGCTGGACAAACCGTCCACCCCCACGCTGACGAGCGTGCCTTGAATCACCCATTCATCGCCTGCGGGCGGGGTGTTATCAAGTGTGCAAATTGCACATGGTGGTAAATAAACCACCGCCGCGTTCGAGATGGATGGCACCAGTGCACTCAGTCCCAGCGCGGAAACGAAACCGAGAGAAGCGTACAGGCGAGATGCGCGGCTGAGAACAGGATTGGGCAGCTTCATGAATATCCCCAGAATTGATTGATTCAAATCACGCCCGCGCTCAAGCTCCAGAAGGCTTTTCATTAACAGCTGAGCCTGTCGTGGTCGTTATGGAATATTTTCATCAGTTGCAAGATGATGTCCATCCCTAAGCGGGGCTACTCCCCCTCATGTGGGATATTCGAAACTGATTAAGGGCTGACACCAATATTCAAGCCACCGATGTACGGATCCAGGCTCGATGGCCTGAGCGATCTGCCGCTGCCATGGTCCCCTTCACGCGCCAGCGCGCCATCCGACTTGCCAACACTTCGGCGGCAAGTTACACAAAATATCAATTATTGATTGACACAGAAATGTTTCATGAAATATGATCCGTCGCAATTCATCGTAATGAACCATGTCCCCCAACCCCAAGAACCTCGTTCTCAACCTGCTGCTGGCCAATGACGGACAGCCGCTGAGCGCCGCCGATGCGGTTGGCGCGTGTGCGCTGTTCGGCATCCGCGAGAACAGCGTGCGGGTGGCGTTGGTACGACTGGGTGCGGCCGGGCTGATCGAATCCGCCGGGCGGGGCAGCTACAAGCTTGGGCCACAGGCCGCCAAGCTGGCGGCGGAGCTGGCGCATTGGCGCAGCAACGAATCGCTGGTCTGCGAATGGCATGGCGCCTGGATCATGGTGAGCACCGGCCACCTGGCCCGCAGCGACCGCACGGCCTTGCGTGCGCGCCAACGGGCCCTCGCCCTGCTGGGCTTCAAGGAGCTGGACGACACCTTGCATGTGCGCCCGGACAACCTGCTTGGGCACGCCGCCGGCATCCGCGAGCGTCTGCACAAGCTGGGCCTGGAGACCGATGTGCCGGTCTTCACCGCCACTGACATGGATGCCGCACTGGATGCACGCGCCCGCGCGCTGTGGCATGGCGAGGCACTGAACAAAGCCTATGCGCAAACCCGCCTCAAGCTGGAGACCTGGTTGGCGCATGCCGACGAACTGGAGCCCGATGTGGCCGCCCGCGAGTGCTATCTGCTGGGTAACGAGGCCATTCGCCAACTGGTGTTCGACCCCATGCTGCCCGAGCCGCTGGTCGATGTGGCTGAGCGCCGCGCCTTTGCCCATGCCGTGCAGGTCTTTGATCAGGCTGGCCACCGCATCTGGCAAGGGCAGCTCTCGTCGGTCACCGGCTCCACGGCCAGCAAAGCCGGCACCAAGGCCACCCAATCCAAGAGCGGCAAACAGCCCCTCACCCACTGATCTCTGCGAGTTTCGCCATGTCCAGCCAAGCACCAACGTCCACCAACGCGTCCATCGATTCGCCTGCAAACGAACCCGCAGCGTTCACGGCCACGCCCAGTGACCTGCCTGCCGTCACCAAGCGCCGGCTCAAGGACTTGTTCACCCGCGAGCAGATGGCGGAATTGACCGCACGCTCCGACCTGTGGGGCGCCTGGGCCATTGGCTCGACCTGGGGCGTGATCGCCCTGGCCTTTGCGGTGCTGGCACGCTGGCCCAACCCGCTGACCTTTGTTGTTGTGATGGCCGTGCTGGGTGGTCGCCAGCTGGCACTGGCCATCCTCCAGCATGAGGGCTCGCACGGCACGCTGTTCAAGAGCCGCTGGGCCAATGACGTGCTCACCGACTGGCTGTGCGCCCGCCCCATCTGGCAGAACCTGCCCAAGTACAAGGTACACCATCTCGGCCATCACACCCGCACAGGGACCATGGATGACCCCGACATCTCTTTGCATGAGGACTACCCCGTCACGCCGGCGTCGCTGCGACGCAAGATGCTGCGCGACATCGTCGGCCTGACTGGTCTCAAGCTCGTATTCGGTCTGGTCATGATGGATGTCGGCGTCTTCAAGTGGACGGTGGCCAACCACATCGAGCGCCTGCCACAAGAAGGCCGCACCTGGCCCGAGCGCGTCACGACCACGCTGCGCAATATGGGCCCGATGCTGATCACCAATGCGGCACTGTGGGGCATCCTCGCGGCCACGGGCCATGCCTGGCTCTACTGGGCCTGGGTGCTGGCCTTCCTGACCTTCCTGCCGCTGTTCATCCGCATTCGCTCCATTGCCGAACACGGCTGCCTTGACCGCTCGCCCGATATGTTCCGCAACACCCGCACCACGCGTGCCGGCTGGCTGGCCCGCGCCACCGTGGCCCCGGTGAACGTGAACTTCCACATGGAGCACCACCTCATGGCCTCGGTGCCTTATCACCGGCTGCCTCAGATGCACGCCTGGCTGCGTCAGCGCACCGATGTACCCGAGCCGCCCAGCTACGTGCAAGTGCTCAAGCTGGCCAGCGCAGGCCAGGCTGCCAGCTGAAACCAGCTCAACGCATGATGACCGGCCCGCCCTTGGCCAGCGCACGCTGGTAGGCAGGCCGCGCTTCCATGCGCTTGACGTAGGCCGACAGGTTCGGGCAGCGCTGGGCGTCGTCGGCGCGCGACATCAGCGCGCACACCGCAAAGCTCATCTGGAAGTCGGCCAATGTGAGGCGGTCGCCTGCGAACCAGGCATGCTTGCCCAGATGGTCTTCGATGAAGGCCATGGAGGTGTTGACGTTCGGGTCGATCAGCTGCTTTTGCACCTTCTTGCAAAGCTCGCGCGCAATCGGCTTGACAAAGAAGGGCATGGGCTGGGTCGGGATGGTCATGAACACCAGCTTCATCACCAGCCAGTTCATCAGGGAGCCTTCGGCGAAGTGCATCCAGAAACGCAACTGCATGTGCTCGGGCGTGCCGGGCTGCGTTGTCAGGTGAGCGGCTTCGCCCGGGGCCTGCGCGCCATAGCGCTCGACCAGGTACTCCAGGATGGCGCCAGACTCAGCCACCACCAGATCCCCATCGGTGATCACGGGTGACTTGCCCAGCGGGTGGATCTGCTTGAGCTCGGGCGGTGCCAGGCGCGTGACCGGGTTGCGCTTGTAGATCTTGAGCTCGTAGGGCACGCCCAGTTCTTCAAGCAACCACAGCACGCGCTGCGAACGGGATGTTTCGAGGTGGTGGACGGTGATCATGGGCGGCAGCATACCTCGCTCTCAAAGGGAAAGCGTGCGCAGCCATCTGATCACATCCCGCATCACAATGTGTGCATCCCTTCAGTGCATCCCTTTAGAGACACAGACCATGGCCCGCAACCCAGCCAGCATCAGCCCGACCGCCCACTACACCGGCTACACCTGGTTCGCGCATGGCTTGTCGCACCCGGCCCTGGTCACACCGCAAGGCCGCCTGATGCACACCGCCTTGCGGCCGCTGCACGGTCTGGCCGCATGGACGGGCGCGCCCACGCTGGAGGCCTTCCTGCTGGCCAGGCACAAGCTGATCGACCTCCTGCTGGACCAGGCGATTGCCGAGGGCCGGGTCAGTCAGGTGATCGAAGTGGCGGCCGGCTTGTCACCCAGAGGCTGGCGTTTCAAGCAAAAGCACGGAGGCAGGCTGCGCTACATCGAGTGTGATCTGCCCGACATGGCTGCCCGCAAGCGCCATTTGATCGAGCAGGCTGGCCTCATCAGCCAGGGGCATGAAGTCTTGCCCTTGAATGCCCTGGCAGACACCGGCCCACTGAGCCTGTCAAACCTGGCCGAGGGGCTGGACGCCACGCAAGGCACCGCCATCATCACCGAGGGCTTGCTCAACTATTTCGACACGCCAACCGTACAAGGCATGTGGGCGCGGTTTGCAGCCGTGCTTCAGCGCTTCCCCAATGGCCTGTATCTGTCGGATCTGCATCTGGGCAACATCAACCGGGGCTTGGGGATTCAGGCCTTCAAGGCCTTGCTGTCGACCTTCGTCAAAGGGCAGGTGTTCCTGCACTTCAACCACGAGCAAGAAGCCGAAACCGAACTGCGTCGGGCCGGCTTCGCCATGGCCAAGTTGCACCACCCGAGGCACTTCGCCGCGCAGTTGCACTTGAGCATGCAGCCTGGCACCGACGCAGTGAGGGTTGTCGAGGCGCGCACCTCACGCGCCGAATAACTCTCGAACAGGCCTCGAACAGGCCTGGCCCTCAAGAACGCTCAAGACCCCGAGACTTCCAGGCCGCCACCTGCCGCCTGGTACAGCGTCACCAGCGCCCCAAGCCTGTTGAGCCGGTTGGCCGCCAGGTTGTTCTCGGCCTGGCGACGGGTCTCCTGGGCATCCAGCCAGGTCTTAAGCGGCACGGCACCGGCACGGTAGCGCGCTTCGCTCAGACGCTCGGTGTCTTGTGCGGCCTTGACGGCTTGCGTGAGCTTCTCGCCCTGACTCTCATACTGCACACGGGCAGACAAGGCGTTCTCGACATCGGCCAAGGCCTGGTACCAGCTCTGCCTGTAGCCCAACACGGCCGACTCGTAATCGGCTTGTGAGACGTCGATGCTGCGCTGCATGTCACGCCATTGCACGAAGGGCAGCGTCAGCCCCGCACCCAAGGTGCCCACTGGGTCACTCAACACGCTGGACAAGGCCTTGCTGCTGCCACCCACGCTGCCTGTCAAGGTGAAGGTCGGATAGAAACTGGCGCGGGTGGCATCGACCGTGGCCAGGAACTTGCGCAAGCGCAGCTCGGAGGCCCGCAGATCCGGCCGCCGCGCCAACAGGGAGGCTGGCGCACCGGGCTGCACATCGGGCAAGGTGCCGTCCGGCAGGCGCAAGGACTCCTTGGCGGCCACGGAAGGCGGAGCATCAAACAGGATGGCCAGGGCATTGCGCGCCTGCACACGTTGCTGCAGCCACTGCGTGTGGCTGGCCTCCTGAGCGGCCAAGGCCTGCGTGGCCTGCGCCAACTCCAACCCGGACGCGGCCCCCACCTTGTACTGCGCCTCAACCAGTTGCAGGGTCTGGCGCGCGTAGTCGATGCTTTGCTGGCTGGCCTCCACACGTTGGTTCAGATAAGCCACCTGCCAGTACAGATTGGCCACTGTGCCCACGAGGGACATGGCGGCCGCTTGCCGATCCTGTTCGGTGGCCTGCGCCTCCCAATCAGCCACATTGCGCAAGGACGCCAGGCGCCCCCACAAATCGACCTCCCAGCTCGCGCCAGCCGTCACGGTGTTCAGGCGCGTGGTCGGGCCGCCATCCAACAGGCGCGAGGCGGTGCTGTTGCCCTGCACGGTCAAGGTCGGCAACTGGTTGCTGGCCGCCTGCCCTGCCAGCAACTGTGCCCGGCGGACCTTGATGGCCGCCTGTGCCAGATTCGTGTTGCGCGCCAGCGCATCCTCAATGAGCTGCGTCAAGACAGGATCGTTCATGCCCTGCCACCAGGGCGCCAGGGCAGCCTGTGTGGACGGGCCTTGCGCCCAGTTCTCGGGCACGCGCACGTCCGGCTGTTTGTAGGGCGTGGTCGACGCGCACGCACTCAGCAGGGCAACGGCCAGCGCCACGCTGCCCCATTGGCTGGCACGGCTCAAGTTGAAAGTGTTCACGCTGTGTTTTGTCATGATGAGCTCACTGTCTGGACAAGGCGTCCACGGGATCGAGCCTGGCCGCATTGCGCGCCGGCAGGAAGCCGAACACCACGCCGATCAAAGAAGAAACGCCAAACGCCGCCACGATGGACGACACCGAATAGATCATGCTGAAGCTGCCGCCACCCACTTTGTCGAAGACCAGGCCGATCCCCAGGGCCAGGCCGATGCCCAGCACACCACCGATCAGGCAGACCAGCACGGCTTCGATCAGGAACTGCCGCAGGATGTCGCCCTGACGCGCCCCCACGGCCATGCGCACCCCGATCTCCTGCGTGCGCTCGGTCACCGACACCAACATGATGTTCATCACGCCAATCCCGCCCACGATCAGGGAGATCACGGCAATCGAGGAGATCAGCAGGGTCATGGTCTGCGTGGTGCTCTCTATGGTCTGGCGGATGCTGTCACTGTTGCGCACGAAGAAGTCCTGCGTGCCATGCCGCTGGGTGATCAGCTTGGTGATGCCTTGCTCCGCCGCCGCGGAGGGCACGTCGTCGCTGATGCGCACCGTGATGTTGCGCAGCCAGCGCACGCCCAGCAAGCGCCTCATCGCTGTGGTGTAGGGTACCCAGACATTGAGGTTGTCCGAGATCATGAAGGCGCTTTCCTGCGGCGAGGTCACCCCCACGATGCGCACCGGCACCGAGCCCAGGAAGATCACCTGCCCGACCGGGTTCTCGCCATTGGGAAACAAGGCCTTTTGCGTGTTGGGGTCGATCACGGCCTCTTGTGTCTGGCGCCGCACGCTGTCGGCATCGAAGGCCTGGCCCTGCGCCAGGGTGTAGCCCTTGACCCGGAAGAAATCCTCGCCCACGCCGGTGATGTTGGCCGTGGCCTCCACATTGCCCAGACGCAGCGTGACGCTGGTACTCACGGTGGGCGTGACGCTGTCGACATAGCTCAGTTGCGACAGCGCGTCCGCATCGGCCGGAACCAAGGTGCGGATGCGCCCCGCCTGCCGGTCACCGAAATTCTTGCCCGGGAAGAGGTCGATCGTGTTGGTCCCCATCGCGGCGATGTCCTTGAGCACACGCTGGCGCGAGCCCTCGCCCAGGGCCACCATCGACACCACCGAGGCGATGCCAATGATGATGCCCAGCATGGTCAGCAAGGTGCGCAAGCGGTGCCCGGCCATGGCACGCAGGGCCATCGTGAAGGCCTCGGTGAAGCGGTCCCAGTTGGCGCGCCAGGGGTGCGGCGGCGGCGTACCCTCTTCCTGCTTGGGCGCCTCGGGCACATGGGCCTTGTCCTGCCGCCGGTCCGAGATGATCACGCCATCGGCAAGCTCGACGATGCGCTGTGCGTGCTGCGCCACCTTCAGGTCGTGCGTCACGATGATGACGGTGTGGCCATCGGCGTGCAGCTCTTCGAGGATGCGCATGACCTCCTCGCCGCTGGTGCTGTCCAGCGCGCCAGTGGGCTCGTCGGCCAGGATCACATCGCCGCCGTTCATCAACGCCCGCGCAATGCTGACGCGCTGCTGCTGACCACCAGACAACTGCCCCGGCCTGTGCGAGGTGCGATCACCCAGACCCAGACGTTGGAGCAAGGCCGCGGCACGTGTGTGGCGCTCGCCCTTGCCATGGCCCGCATAGATGGCCGGAATCTCGACATTGCCCGACGCACTCAGATCGCCCAGCAGGTGGTAGCGCTGGAAGATGAAGCCGAAATGCTCTCGCCGCAAGCGCGCCAGCTCATCGGGCTCCAGATCGGCCGTGGCCTGGCCCGCCACTTGGTAGCTGCCGCGCGTGGGCCGATCCAAACAGCCCAGGATGTTCATCAAGGTGGACTTGCCCGAGCCCGATGCCCCCATGATGGCCACCATCTCGCCGGCCTCGATGCGCAGGTTGATGCCCTTGAGCACGGCAACCAAACCCTCGCCCGAAGGGTATTCGCGCCACAGGTCGCGCACCTCCAGCAAGGCTGGACGGCCAGCATCCATGGACGACGTGCTCATGCGGTCACCACCCATGGCATCAGAACATGCCAGGCGGCCGGCGTGTGCCACCAGCGCCACTGCCCGAGCTGGAGGCATCGCCCACCACGACCAGCTCGCCTTCCTTCAAGCCATCCAGCACCTGCGCCTGCACCCGGTTGTTCAAACCGATGCGAACCTGGCGCTTGACCACCTTCTGCCTGCCATCGGGACCTTCCAGCACACTGATCTCGTAAGTCTTGCTCTTGCGGTCCAGCCTGCCCAGCGCCGAGGCCGGAATCACCAGCGCGTGATCGGCTTTGTTCAGCACGATGAAGACCTGGGCCGTCATCAGCACGCGCAGCTTGCCATCGGGGTTGGGCACATCGAACAGGCCGTTGTAATAGATGGCCGTGGTGGTCGACGTCGAGGCCGTCACCTTGGCGTCGGTCTGATCCGACTCCGGCACGGGCTCGACCCCACGCAAGGTGGCGTTGTAGCGATGCAGCGGCTCCCCCAGGATCGTGAAGTAGGCTGGCATGCCAGGCTTGACCCGCACCACATCGGCCTCCGAGATCTGCGCCTTGATCTGCACCTGATCCAGCTTGGCCAGCTTGATGATGGAGGGCGCCGACTGGATGGCGTTCACCGTGCGCCCCTCTTCCGCGATCACCGCAATCACCACGCCGTCGATCGGTGCCGTGATGCGGGTGTAGCCCAGATTGACGCGCGCCGTGTCCACCGAGATATTGGCCTGCTTGATCTGCGCATCCAGCACCGCGATGTCGGCCGTGGTGGTGGCCAGCAAGGCTTCGGCATTTTCCAGATCGGCTCTGGCACCTGCGTTGAGCTTGACCAGCTCCTGCTGGCGCTTGAAGCTCAGCTCGGCCTGCTTTTGCAAGGCCACTTTGGCGCGCCGCTGCGCATTGAGCAAGGCCACCTGGGCCTCGGCATTGCGCAGCGTGTTGGTCTGCGTGGTGGAGTCGATCTCGGCCACCAGCTGGCCCTTCTTGACCTTGTCGCCCAGGTCCACATACAGGCGCTTGATCTGGCCGGAAACCTGGGCGCCCACGCTGACTTCCTTGTCTGCCTGGATGGTGCCGCTGGCCAACACGGTATCCTCGATGTCATCGACGCTGACCTTGGCGGTGATCACCTGTGGCGCTTCAGGCGGGGTAAAGAAGTAGCGCTTGATGCCCCAGCCTCCCGCCACCACAAGCACCACACCCACGACCAGACGCCAGCCCGACAACCACTTGTTCTTGATTCGAATGCTCATGTCACCAGTTTCCATGCACTCTGTAGATACCGCACCTTCGCCAGATTAATGGAATGTAAAGTCGCTTCATGAAACCGGTCACACTCATCACGGGCGCCAGCCAAGGCATCGGCGCCGCCACCGCCAGGCTATTGGCCCGTCAAGGCCACGCCGTGCTCATCCACTACGCCCATCAGGCCGATGCCGCAGCAAAGGTAGCGGACGACTGCCGCCGATTGGGGGCACCTCAGGCCATCATCGCCCAAGCCGACGTGTCTCAAGAGGAGCAGGTGCTCAATCTGTTTGCCATCGCGGACAAATCTCTGCCGCCCTTGACGGGCCTGGTCAACAACGCCGGCATCGTGGACAAAACCGCCTGCCTGGCAGACATGGGTGCGGCGCGCCTGCAACGCATGCTGGGCGTCAATGTGCTGGGCTCGATGCTGTGCGCGCGCGAAGCCGTCAAGCGGATGTCGACAAGACTGGGCGGCCAGGGCGGCGTCATCGTCAATGTGTCGAGCAGCGCGGTGCGCACCGGCTCGCCCAATCTGTATGTGGACTACGCCACGAGCAAAGGCGCCATCGACGTGCTCACCAATGGGCTGTCCAAGGAGGTCGCGGCGGAAGGCGTTCGCGTGGTGGCCGTGAGACCCGGTATCACCGACACGGGCATCCACGCCACCGGCGGTGAACCCGACCGCGCGGCCAAGCTGGGCCCGACGCTGCCCATGGGGCGTGCTGCGCGCCCCGAGGAGGTGGCCGAAGCCATCGTCTGGTTGCTGTCGGATGCGGCCAGCTACACGGCCGGCGCCATCCTGGACGTCAGCGGCGGACGCTGATCGAGACGCCCAAGCGTTTCAGAAGGAAGACTGGGCAGACAGATAGAGCCCCTGCTGCCGGTCCTTGCTCACGACATTGCCCAGGTTGACCCAGGCCAGGGTCAGGCTGCCACCACGACAGGGAAACCAGGCCACGAACAGGTCCCAGGCATCGTCTTCACGAAGGGTGGCGCCACCGGCTTCCAGATTGTTGGGCTTCATGCGGTATTCGGCACCCAGCACGAAGTCGTCTCGCAGCATGATGCCCAGGCTGCCTTCGAGCTGGAGCGTGTGCTTGTCATGCCCCGGGCCGCCAAAGCCAACCAGGCCGAACTGATTGGCACGGGTCAGGCGGGCCGTGCCCGAGGCCAGCACATTGCGACCAGCCAAGCCACCCAGCCACAGCTTGGTGGCCACGGCATACACGTCGATGTCGCTGCTGCTGACTGCGCCCAGCGCCTTCACCAGGTCCACATCGTCCACCTGCTTGTACTGCGCGCCAAAGGACAACTGGGGCATGGCCCTGTCCTGGTCATAGACGGCATCTCCCGCCACCCTGAACTTGGCACCGACCACATTCATCTCGATGGACTTGCCCGGCACCACATCGCCGAGCTTGAAAGACCAGCGCGCCATGCTCAACTCGACGCTGTCCTTGATCCCCACGGCCGCGCCGGCGATCTTCAGGTCGTAGCCGCCTTGCGTACCCAGGTGCGTCACAAAGGCCGAACCACCATTTTGGTTGCTGCTGCCCGTGCCGGTGACGGTGGCCCAGGGCGTGAGGCCGCCGCCGCCCGCTCCTTCCACCTCGCTCACGCCCCAAGTTCCCAGGAGCCTGTCACCCGCATGAGCCAGGGTGCTCAAGCTCATGCCACAGGCCATTGCGCCCATGCAGACCATGGGCAAGAGCACGTTCCGCCTCATAAACCGTCCTTATTCAGGGTTTGACATGGGAAAACAGGTCCAATTACACAGATGGATATCGACGGGATTCAGGCAACATTGAGGTGCGCCTCCTCGCTTGGAGGGGCATGGTCTTGCTTCAACTCCTTCGGACTGGAATTGCCATGACACTGAGCAGCCCGCTCGCCTTGTGGAGCAGCTTCGGCCTGGAGCGTCGCCGCCACCTCCAACTGGCCGCGATCGGCCTGACCGTCAGCTGGGCCCTGGCTGTCCTTCTGGCCTGCAGCACCACCAATGCCCAGCTTGCGCTCTACCAGCAACTGGGCGGCCCTGCCGGGATTGCCGCCATCACAGACCGCACGCTGGACCGCGTCTCCACCGACCCACGCAGCAGCCGGTCATTTGATGGTATCAAGATGGCCACGCTGAAAAAAAGCTTGGCAGCCTACATCTGCAAGGTGGCTGATGGCCCCTGCGTGTACGAAGGCGAGACCATGGCCCATGCTCACGCCCAATCCAATATCTCCGGCGCCGAGTTCGACATCATGGTGACGGTCTTGCGGGAAGAGCTGGACCGTGCAGGCGTGTCTGAAGCTGCCAAGAATGAACTGCTGCGTCGGCTGGCGCCAACCCGACGCGACATCGTCGTCAAGTCCTGAACGGAGCTGACCATGAAAGCAGCACAAACACCTGCCTCATTGGGACTGCTTGTGTGCCTGGGCTTGATGCACAGCACATGCTGGGCGCTGGTCCAGCAGATCAAGGTCTTGAGCGACACCGGGCAGCCTGTGGCGGGTGCGGCCGTCTCCGTGTTCGTCAAAGGCGTCAAACCCACGGCAAGCCCGGGCACGACCGCCGACATGGCACAGCGAGACAAGAACTTCGCGCCCAAGCTGCGCATCGTGCAAACCGGCACGTCGGTGAACTTCCCGAATTTCGACACGGTGCGACACCACGTGTATTCGTTCTCGTCGATCAAGACTTTCGAGATCAGGCTCTACGCTGGCACCCCCGCCGCGCCCATCGTGTTCGACAAGCCCGGAACCGCCACCCTGGGTTGCAACATCCACGACCGCATGCTGGGCTACATCCATGTGGTGGACACGCCCTACTTCGGCGTCAGCGATGCCAACGGGCAGGTCACCGTCGATATCCCCGCTGGAGAACACCAACTCAGGGTCTGGCTACCCACCATGGGGGAGGCCAATCCAGGCCTGGAGCAGCCGTTCAAGACAGCCACCGAGGCCGTTGTGATCAGGGTAAAACCCTAGTCCGTCATCACACTTTCACATTGGGCTTGCACACTCCTGCCTGAGCTGGTTACCAGATTGACCTGGATCCAGCGGGAGGAAAGCCTGACCTGACTTGTCGGCCACCGCAGTCAAGGCCTGCGCTTTTGTTCCCACCTACTTCTCAGCCTCTGTGCCCGCGCTCACACACCCAATAAATAGAGCACGAGCGCCACACGGGCCTGCGCAGGCGTCAAGTCACCGCACGCCGCGAACACATCCCCCTCACGACTGCCGACGCCACCGCGCGCCACGCGCGAACTGCGCCAGATCGTCACCCCCTGGGCTGCAGCGTGAGCCAGCACGGCTTCCAGCCCCTTGTGCAGGGTGCCATGCCCTGTGCCGGCCAGCACCAGGCCTTTGAGCGGCCCGTTCTGCCTGGCGTGCGCCAACGCCGCCTCCACGAGCCAGCCATCCGCATCGGCATGACTGGTGATGATCTCCACGCGAGGCAGGGGGGACGCCAGCACCTGCCAACCCGCGCCGCCGCTCGCAGGCCACGGCGTGACCACATTCGACCACTGCCCCTGATCGTCCACCAGGGCCAGCGGTGGCTTGCCTCCGCCGTCGAACGCATCCAGCTCGGATGAGCAAGCCTTGCGCACCTGCGCCCCCGCCCAGATGCGGCCGTGCAGTACCGCGACCACGCCCCCCAGACCGCGCTGGGCAGCTTCCTGCACCACGCGAACGGCATCGCGCAGATTGCCCGGCCCATCGGCATCCAGCGCAGTGGCGGGTCGCATCGCTGCGGTCAGCACCACCGGTTTGTCGCCATCGACCAGCCGGTGCAGCAGGTAGGCCGTTTCATCCAGCGTGTCGGTGCCGTGCGTGATCACAACACCGGCCACATCTTCGCGCGCCAAGTGCTTTTGCAGCTCGCGCCCCAGCTCACGCCACACGGCCCAGCTCATGTCCTTGCTGTCGACCTGCGCGACCTGGACCGCCTCCAGGGGCACATGCCTCAACTCAGGGACGGCATCGACCAGTTGCGCCACCGACAGCTGCGCGGCCTTGTATTGCCAGCTGCGTTCGGGGTCCTGGCCCGTACCGGCAATCGTTCCCCCCGTTCCCAGAATCACAATGTTTTGCATGCGACTTCAAGCGCCCCATCAAAAATACTGGACAAACCAACAGTCCTGTATAAAATGACAGCAAAGCAACCCAGTGTTGCCGCCATCCACCAGCCTTCACCACCTCAAGCGATGTCGAACGATAAACCCAAACTCACGCCTCGCCAGCAGGAAATCTTCGAGCTGATCCAGCGCGCCATCGCACGCACCGGCGCGCCCCCCACGCGAGCCGAGATCGCCGCCGAGCTGGGCTTTCGCTCGGCCAACGCCGCCGAAGAGCATCTGCAGGCCCTGGCCCGCAAAGGCGTGATCGAACTGGTGGGCGGCACATCTCGCGGCATTCGCCTCAAAGCCGGCGCCCTGCGTACCGTCAACGAAACCCGAAAGCGCGGCGAAGGCGATGCGGCCTCCACCGGTGCCAAGGTTTTGCCCTTCAGCCTGCCTCTGCCGGGCCTGGAGCAACTGGTCTTGCCGTTGGTCGGTCGTGTGGCGGCCGGCCATCCCATCCTGGCGCAGGAGCATGTCGAGCAGACCTACTCCGTCGAGCCCGGCCTGTTCGCCCGCCGCCCCGATTACCTGCTGCGCGTCAAGGGCATGAGCATGAAGGACGTAGGCATCCTCGATGGCGACTTGCTGGCCGTGGCTCGCACACGCGAGGCCCGCAACGGGCAGATCGTCGTGGCCCGCCTGGGTGACGAGGTCACGGTCAAGCGTTTCCAGCGCACGCCGCAAGGCATCCAGCTCCTGCCTGAGAACCCCGATTTCAAACCCATCCTGGTCTCGCCTGATCAGGAGGATTTCGAGCTGGAAGGTCTGGCCGTGGGTCTGATCCGCAACCAGTTGCTCAACTAGCTTTCTCCCACCAGACGGGTGGCGGGCATTGGCATCACCAGGCCGGTGATGCGATCCTGTCTGGTGGACCCTTCACTGAATCCTGCCGAACTTCATCTGTTGTCACCCGGAGTTCACCATGATTCATCACCTGGCCCGTGCATTCTTCGTTCGCAGCGCAGCTGCGCAAAACCCCAACCCCACCGGCAAGCCGCCCTCGGACGGCACACGCCCCGCTGACACCCCCGCCGCCCGCCCTGTCAAGGCGCGGCCCATCACGCCGTGGAGCGTGCCCTCGCGCCCATCGGGCCAGAGCCCAGGCAACCAGGCTGCGCACAAAGCTGCCGCCGTCATTCCTTTGCGTGCCGCCAGCTTGGGCAGTGCCACCTCGTCAGCAGCCCGCCGCGTGCGGATCAGCACCGACCCCGCCGACGCACGCCGCACCGTGATTGCCGGGCGCTTCGCCGAGGTCTGTGCCGCACTCGACCGCCTGGTCATGGAGCAGGAAGCCACCACGGCCTGATCCCAAAAAGCAAACCCCGCTGGCATCGCTGCGCAGCGGGGTCTGTTGTGCCAGGCCAGCGGTTTGCAAGCCTGGCAGCGAGTGAGGCTGATCAGCCCATGTGCAGGCCACCGTTCACCGAGAAGTCGGCGCCCGTGGCGAAGCCGGCTTCATCGCTGGCCACCCAGGCCACCATCGAGGCGATTTCCTCAGGTGTACCCAGGCGCTTGACGGGGATCGTGGCCACGATCTTGTCCAGCACGTCCTGGCGGATGGAGCGCACCATCTCGGTGCCGATGTAGCCGGGCGACACGGTGTTCACTGTCACGCCCTTGTTGGCCACTTCCTGGGCAAGGGCCATCGTGAAGCCGTGCATGCCGGCCTTGGCGGCCGAGTAGTTGGTCTGGCCGAACTGGCCCTTTTCACCGTTCACCGAGCTGATGTTGACGATGCGGCCCCAACCACGGTCCACCATGTCGTCGATGATCTGCTTGGTCACGTTGAACAGGCTGTTCAGATTGGTGTCCATCACCGCGTCCCAATCGGCCTTGGTCATCTTGCGGAACATGCCGTCACGGGTGATACCGGCGTTGTTGACCAGCACGTCGACCGGGCCGTGCTCGGCCTTGGTCTTGCGGAAAGCCTCCACCGTCGAGTCCCAGTCAGCCACATTGCCGACGGACGCGTAGAAGTTATAGCCCAGCGCCTTTTGCTCGTCGAGCCACTTTGCGTAATCACGGCTAGGGCCGCAACCCGCGATGACCTTGAATCCGTCCTTGTGCAGACGTTGGCAAATGGAGGTACCGATACCGCCCATGCCGCCGGTCACGTAGGCTACTTTCTGGCTCATGAATTTCTCCTCTAGGGGATGAATAAAAACTGCTTTTCAGTCGGGGATCAGCGTTCGATGGTCAGGGCCACGCCCATACCGCCACCGATACACAGGGAAGCGATGCCCTTGCGGGCGTCACGCTTTTGCATTTCGTGCAGCAAGGTCACCAACACGCGGCAACCTGATGCACCGATGGGATGGCCAATCGCGATGGCCCCACCGTTCACATTGACCTTGCTGGTGTCCCAGCCCATCTCCTTGTGAACGGCGCAAGCCTGGGCCGCGAAGGCCTCGTTGATTTCGAGCAGGTCCAGATCGGCAGCCTTCCAGCCGGCACGCTCCAGCGCGCGGCGGGAAGCCGGCACCGGGCCCATGCCCATGTAGGCCGGGTCCAGCCCGGCGCTGGCGTAGGAGGCGATGCGGCCCAGCACCTTCAGGCCGAGCTGATCGGCCTTCTTGGCGCTCATGACCAACACGGCGGCCGCGCCATCGTTGATGCCCGAGGCATTGCCTGCGGTCACCGAACCGGCCTTGTCGAAAGCCGGGCGCAAGCCAGCCAGCGCCTCGGCATTGCTCTTGCGGTTGACGAACTCGTCGGTGTCGAAAACCAACGGGTCGCCCTTCTTCTGCGGGATCAGCACCGGCACGATCTCGTCCTTGAAGCGGCCGGCATCCTGCGCGGCAGCCGCCTTTTGCTGCGAAGCCAGCGCCAGTGCGTCCTGCGCCTCGCGAGAAATGCCGTATTGCTTGGCCACGTTCTCGGCCGTGATGCCCATGTGGTACTGGTTGTAGACGTCCCACAGGCCATCGGTGATCATGGAGTCGATCATCTGCCAGTTGCCCATGCGCATGCCCTCGCGCGAGTTGGGCACCACGTGCGGCGACAGGCTCATGCTTTCCTGACCCCCAGCGATCACGATCTCGGCGTCACCATCGCGGATGGCCTGGGCCGCCAGCATCACGGCTTTCAAGCCGGAACCGCACACCTTGTTGATGGTCATGGCCGGGACCACATTGGGCAGACCCGACTTGATCACCGACTGGCGTGCCGGGTTCTGGCCGCAGCCCGCCTGCAGCACCTGACCCAGGATGACTTCGCTGATCTGGTCACCAGCGAGGCCTGTTCGTTTGAGCAAGTCCTTGATCACCGTGGCGCCCAGCTCGGACGCGGGTGTCTTGGCCAGAGTACCACCAAACTTGCCAACGGCGGTTCGGGCGGCTGCAACGATGACGATGTCAGACATGCTTCTCTCCTTTTGGGATCAGGGGGACAAGCCCGCCCAGGGTACGGGCGGACACCAGGTTTCAGGCCTTGCGCAGGACGTAGCGCCCAGGTGCGGCCTCGATCGGCGGATAGCGTTTACTACCTGGCTGCTTGGGCGCGGGAACCATGTCGCCGGCCTGCTTGCCGAGCCACTCGGCCCACACGGGCCACCAGCTGCCCGGGTTTTCCTGCGCGGTTTCCATCCACTCTTTGGGGCTTGCTGGCAAACCGCGTGCCAGCGAACCGGAGGTCCAGTAGCTGCGCTTTTTTTTCTCCGGCGGATTGATCACGCCGGCGATGTGCCCCGAAGCGCCAAGCACGAAGGTCTTGGGACCTTGCACGATCTGCGTCGAAGCGTAAGCGCCGCCCCACGGCACGATATGGTCCTCTCGCGAACCATAAATGAAAGTCGGCATGTCCAATCGACTTAGATCAAGAGGCACGCCACAAACCTTCACGGCGTTGGGCTCGCGCAGTTTGTTCTCCAGGTAGGTGTTGCGCAAGTACCAGGTGTAGAAGGGCCCGGGCAGGTTGGTGCTGTCGCTGTTCCAGTAAAGCAGGTCGAACGGCGGCGGCATCTCGCCCTTGAGGTAATTGCCCACCACATAGTTCCAGACCAGGTCATTGGGGCGCAGAAAGGAGAAGGTGGCCGCCAGATCGGTGCCCTTCATCAGGCCGCCGCCTTGCGGGCTTTGCGGGCCCATGGTCATCTCGCGCATGCGCACCATGGCCTCGTCAACGAAGACATCCATGATGCCGGTGTCGGCAAAATCCAGGAAGGCAGTCAGCAGGGTCAAGCTCGCCACCGGCTTCTCGTTCTTGGCGGCCAGAACCGCCAGGGCAGACGCCAGCAGCGTGCCGCCAACGCAGAAGCCCAGCGCATTGATCTTCTCGACACCGGTGACGTCGCGCGTGACGTCAATGGCCTTCATCACGCCGTGCTCGATGTAGTCGTCCCAGGTGCACTTGGCCAGGCTCTCATCGGCGTTGACCCAGCTGACCATGAACACGCGGTGGCCCTGCGACAGCAGGTAGCGCACAAGCGAGTTGTCGGGCTGGAGATCGAGGATGTAGTACTTGTTGATGCAAGGCGGCACGAAGAGGAAAGGCACTTCGTGGACCTTGGGCGTCAGCGGCGCGTACTCGATGAACTGGAAGAAGGCGTTCTCGAAGACAACAGAGCCGGCCGTGGTGGCCACGTTCTTGCCGACCTCGAACACGCGCTCATCGGTTTGGGACATGTGGCCCTGGCGCAGGTCGCTGAGCAGGTGCTGGAGACCTTGCTGAAGGCTCTCGCCCTTGGTGTCGACGGCTTTTTTCAGCACCTCGGGGTTGAAGGCCAGGAAGTTGCTGGGCGCGGCGGCATCGGCCCATTGCTGCACGGCAAAGCGCACGCGCTGGCGGGCCTTGGTGTCGCCTTGCAGGCTGTCGGCCAGGCGCTGCAAGGTACGGGCGTTGAGCAGGTACATCGAGGCCATGAAAGCGTTGGCCGGGCTACCGCCCCATTCCGGTGCATCAAAGCGGCGGTCGGAAGGCTTGAGCTGATCGGGCTTGTCCAGCGCCTGGTTCCACAGGGTGCTGGCCTGCTGGACGTAATCCTGCTGGATCTCCTTGAGCGTATCGGGGGGCACGCTCAAGCCGGCAATGGATGTGAGGCTGCTGCCCAGGCTGCGGCCCATGGCTTCGAGCGCCTGCTGCATGGGTTGCAGTGCCGGCATGCCAGCCGCAGCCCCGCCCTGCCCGGCCAAACCCGCCAGACCAGGCCATTGCTTCATGGCCTCGGCACTCATCCCAGCCGTCATATTCGGCAGGTTCTGGAAGTCGAACTGATCGAGTCCCGGCATCTTGAAAGCACCGAAAGCCGCAGCTGCCTGTTCGGCAAAGGGCGAGGCATTCGCGGCCTTGCTGGCATCGGCTTGAGACATGCCCGGCTGTTTGTCGACCGGTTGCTGCTCGGGTGCCGGCTTGGCCTGCGCGGGGGCTTTGCGGGCCGCCGCCTTCGCGCTGCTGGCCCCGGTCGGCTTGGTCGCGGGGCGTTTGGTCTTGGAGGCCGGCTTGCTGGTTGGCAAAGCGGCAGCATCACGCGTTGTCACGTCCTCCACAGCGGCGGTGCGCTGGGAGCGTGACCGTTGAGGAACAGCCATATGTCTCCTACTTGGAATCGAGGGGGCATCCGAAAAAATGATGCCTCCGTCATGTTGCGTATTCTGACCTCGGTTTTTTGATGGAACGCGTCAGTCGATGACTTTTGGCTTGTTTTCAACATGGGCCCAACGGTCATCAAGCTGTCGTTGTGGCCGGTTCTTCTGCAAGACCTGTTCCACAATGACAAGCGCCCGAGGGCAGGACGATTCGCATCAAGGATGTTGAGGAAATTGCCCCGCGGTGTCTGCGGGATTTTTACTAACTAAGGCATCAGTTCAACGGGATAACGTTCGATGTGGATCGTGGTCATTGCCTGGATGTACGTGGTCTTGATGATGTCGCTGGCCGAGGCCACCAGTCCGCAAGGCTCCTGGCTGGGCGCGACCATCACCTTCATTTTCTATGGCGTGGCGCCCCTGTCGCTGGTGATGTACCTGCTGGGCACGCCGGCGCGCCGCCGGGCCTTGCGCCGGGCCGAGGTCGTCGAAGTGGCCGAGCAGAACCACCCGCCATCAGCGCAGACAGATGCTGGCGGCCTGCCGGCCGGTGACGCGGTCGCGCCGGAACGAAAAGAACCGTGAGGCCTCCGACACCGTGCACCACGTGCCGCCCAGGATTTGCCGGACACCCCGGGTGCGCAGCAGGTCGGTCGCCAAGCCAGGCAGATCGGCCAGCCATTTGGGCTCGGCCTGCGCCGACGCCTTGGCATCAGGCGCTTGACGTGGTCTGAAGCGCGCATGCCTGGCACTGGTGTCCGCATAGGGGTCGACACCAAAACCGATGAGGACGTCGGCACCCACCTCGAAATGAGCCGGTCCGATGCAGGGGCCCAGCCAGGCCAGCAGATCGGCCGGATCGCAGGAGGCCGCCTCGCACAGCGCCTCAACACCCGTGTGGGCGATGCCCTTGCCACCCATCTCACCCACGCCGGCCAGACCACGCCAGCCGGCGTGCAATGCGCCCACGCCCCTCCCCTCGGGCGCGGCCAGGAGGATGGGCAGGCAATCGGCCACCATCACCGTGCAGCCCAGGCCAGGCTCCGTGGTGATGGCGCCATCGGCCTGGGGTTGCGGTGCAGGCGTCGGTGCGCCATCTGCGCTGGCAGGTGGGAGGTCTGAATGAGAAAGCCGGATCACGCGGTTGCCGTGCACCTGGGTCATCCAGATCTGCCTGGCCTGCATGTGGCGCGCAAATACAGCGCGGTTGTGAGACACGGCTTGGGGGTCATCCTGAACGTGGTCGCCCAGGTTGCAGTGGGCATAAGGCCCCTGGCTGATGCCGCCACCCCGGGCACTCATCAAGGCACCCACACGGCCACGCAGCGCGTCGCCAAGCTCGAGGTCCATCCAGCCTGATGGCAGGATCTGCGGGGAATGAGGAGATGTCATGCGCGATGGTGAAATGCGGGCGCCGGCTCAGGGGCCGCTATGATCCCGCCCCGATGCTACCTCGCCTCCTTGCCGTACCCCGCCCTCACGCCGCTCGAGCCGGCGTGGCCCTTGGCCGACGTCGGGCCGTGTCACCTCGCTTGCGCCAGTGGCTGTCTGCGCCTGGCTCGCTGACAGCACGACTGCGACTGCATGGCCAGGTCAAGGTACAGGTGATCAGCCAGGGCCGCTGCACGCTGTGGCCGCAGGAACAGGCCGCGCTGGGCTGTCGACAGGGCTATGTCCGCGAAGTCGTCCTGCGCATCGATGGGCGCCCAGCCGTCTGGGCGCGCAGCAGCACGTCCCTGCAAGCCGTCAAAGGGCCTTGGCGAGCCATCAAGGGCCTGGGAACGCGGCCGCTGGCCGAGCTGCTGTTCGAGCATCGGCAGGTCTTGCGCGACCCCTTGGTGGCGCAGGCCTTCGCACCGAAGTCGCCCGAGCGCTGCCATCTGGCTCGTCAGTGGTCCCGGCTCGAGCATGAGCCTGACAGCCCGGCGCCGATCTGGGCACGCCGCTCCGTGTTCTGGCACCGGGGGCATCCGCTGCAGGTGCTGGAGAGCTTTGCGCCCTGGGTGACGTTCCTACCTGCTGGGCCGAAGCGGCGCTGAGCATCTCCAGGGCTTGGGTGTGAAAAGGCAGCCACAGCCCGGGGGTTGTGATGCCCTAAACTGCGGGCATGCTGTTTTCACGCCGAATCGAGCACTGCCAGGTCTGCGGCACGCCGGTCGAGCACAAGGTGCCCGAGGACGATAACCGGGAGCGCGCCGTGTGCCCCGCCTGCGGGCACATCCATTATGTCAACCCGCTGAACGTGGTCGGCACGCTGCCCGTCTGGGGCGAGCAGGTGCTGCTTTGCAAGCGCAACATCGAGCCTCGCAAGGGCTTCTGGACGCTGCCCGCCGGCTTCATGGAGCTGGGTGAAACCACCGAGGAAGGTGCCGCGCGCGAGACCGATGAAGAGGCAGGCGCCCACATCGAGATGCAGGGCCTGTACTGCGTGCTCAACGTGGTCAGCGCGGGTCAGGTCCACCTGTTCTACCGTGCCCGCCTGCTGGACACCGAATTCAACCCCGGGCCCGAGACCATGGAGGCCCGGCTCTTCCTTCAGCACGAAATCCCCTGGGACGACCTGGCTTTCCGCACCGTTCGCATGACCTTGGAGCGCTTCTTCGCCGACCGCGTCGAGGGTCAATTCGGCGTGCATTGTGCCGATATACGCTGATCCAACCTGCGCTGACGCCTGATGTCTCGTGCGGGAACAAGCCACACGACCGCATTCATGACCGCCACGCTGGACACCGCCAACCCGAGTTCGCCGCCTGCTTCATCTGCGCAGGCCGAAGCGCCACAGGCCGCCGGGCCCAGGCTGCGCGAAGACCTGATCGCACCCGATCCGCTGCTGGACTGCCTGGTCGAGGTCTGCCGCCTGCATGGCGTGGCGGCCTCGCGCGCGTCGCTGACCGCTGGTCTGCCGCTGGACAAAGGTGCCCTGCCCCTGGCGCTGGCTGAGCGCGCCGCCGCCCGGGCTGGTCTGGCCACCAAACTGCAACGCCTCACGCTGGCCCGCATCGACGACCTCACCCTCCCCGCCATCCTCATCCTGCATGGCGACCAGGCCTGCGTGCTGCTGGGGCGAGACAAGGGTCAGTGGCGCGTGCTGCTGCCCGAAACCGGGCAAGGCGCCATCACGATGAGCACGGCCGAGCTGGAGGCCCGCTACAGCGGCGTGGTGCTGTTCGCCCGCCCGCATTTCAAGTTCGATGCGCGCACGCCAGAAATCCGCGCCACCCGCGCCAGCCACTGGTTCTGGGGCCCGGTCATGGCGCAGCGCTTCGTCTACCGCGACGTGTTGTGGGCGGCGCTGCTGGTCAACCTCTTCGCGCTGGCTTTCCCGATCTTCTCGATGAATGTGTACGACCGTGTCGTGCCCAACCACGCCACCGAGACATTGTGGGTGCTGGCTGTGGGCGTGGCCATGGTCTTTGGCGGCGACCTGTTCATGCGCCTGCTTCGCAGCCATTTCGTGGACGAGGCCAGTGCGCGCATCGACGTGCAGATCTCGGCCTCGCTGATGGAGCGCGTGCTGGGCATGCGGCTGGAGAACCGCCCGCATTCGGTGGGTTCGTTTGCAGCCAACCTGCGTGGCTTCGAGCAGGTGCGCGACTTCATCGCCTCGAGCACGGTCACGGCACTGATCGACCTGCCCTTCGCGCTGCTGTTCGTCATCGTCATCGCCTGGATCTCGCCCTGGCTGATCCTGCCCGTGTTGACGGTGTTCACGCTGATCGTGGTCTCGGGCTATGTGCTGCAACATCGGCTGCATGAGTTGTCGCAGAGCACCTATCAGGCCTCGGCTCAGCGCAACGCCACCTTGGTGGAGAGCCTAACCGGCATCGAGACCATCAAGTCTCAAGGCGCCGAAGGCCTGATCCAGTCGCGCTGGGAGCGGGCCAACCAGTTCCTCTCTGCGCTGAACGTGCGCATGCGCGGGCTGTCGTCCACCGCGATGTACACGACGGCCACGCTGCAACAGCTGGTGTCGGTGAGCATCATCCTCATTGGCGTCTACCTGATCACCGACAAGCAACTGACCATGGGCGGCCTGATCGCCTCGACCATGCTGGCGGGCCGCGCGCTGGCCCCTGCCGGCCAGATCGTGGGCCTGTTGATGCAGTACCAGGGCGCCCGCACGGCCATGGAGTCGCTCGACAAGATCATGGCGCAGCCGGTGGAGCGGCCCGCAGGCACGACCTTCATCCAGCGCAAGGAACTCAAAGGCGAGATCGAGTTCCGCCACGTGTCCTTTGCCTACCCGGGCCGGCAAGATGCGGCGCTCGACAACATCAGCTTCAAGGTCAACGCGGGTGAGAAAGTCGCGCTGATCGGCAAGGTGGGCTCGGGCAAGACCACATTGCAAAAGCTCGTGCTGGGTCTGTACCAGCCCACACAGGGCGCCGTGCTGCTCGATGGCATCGACATGCGCCAGCTCGACCCGGCCGACGTGCGCCGCAACATGGCCCACGTCTCGCAGGATGTGACGCTGTTCTACGGCTCACTGCGCGAGAACATCACCTTCGGCATGCCGCACGCGCAGGACGACGCCATCGTGACCGCCACCGACACGGCCGGGCTGACCGAGTTCGTGCACCGGCACCCGCAAGGCTTTGACATGCAGGTGGGCGAGCGTGGCGAGTTGCTCTCGGGCGGGCAGCGGCAGAGCGTGGGCATCGCCCGGGCCGTGCTGCACAACGCGCCCATCTTGCTGCTCGATGAGCCGACCAGTGCCATGGACTTCTCAACCGAAGCGCTGGTCACGCAGCGCATGCAGGCATTCTCGGAGGGCAAGACGGTGCTGCTGGTCACGCACCGCACGTCCATGCTGTCCTTCGTGGACCGCGTCATCGTGGTCGACCAGGGCAAGATCGTGGCCGATGGCCCGCGCGAACGCATCATGCAGGCGCTGGCCGCTGGCCGCATCTCGCGGGCGTCCTGATCAAGCAAGGAGACCACCATGAATGCCTTGCTCCGTACCGGACAAAAATTCATCGGCGTGCTGGAAGCCATCCGCCGCAAGATCGCGCCCGCGAGCGACCGCGTGCTCGACAAGCTGGCAGGCCCGCGTGTGACGCCCGAGATGGCAGCAGCTTCAGGCATGCGCTCCTTCGAGCTCGACGCCCAGGCCGTGATGAGCACAGAGCACACCTACCGCGCCCAGACGCTGGTGCGCAGCGCCTTGTTGCTGGTGGCCCTGCTGCTGACCTGGGCCGCGCTGGCCAAGATCGATGAAGCGACCAAGGGCGAGGCCAAGGTGATCCCATCCAGGCAGTTGCAGGTGGTGCAGTCGCTGGATGGCGGCGTGGTCTCCGAGATCCTGGTCAAAGAAGGCCAGGTGGTGGAAGCCGGCCAGCTGCTGCTCAAGATCGACGAGACACGGGCCACATCGGGCGTGCGCGAAAGCGCGGCCCAGGCCTTCGCCCTGAGAGCCAAGCTGGCCCGCCTGAAAGCCCTGGCAGAAGGCCATGCCTTCAATCCACCCACCCCACGCGAAGGCAATGCCGAAGAGCAGCGTGTGATCGACGAGGAGCGGCAGTTGTACGACTCCAAACGCTCCGAGTTGAAGGCCCTGGTGTCCATCAGCGAGGAACAGCTCACGCAACGGGAACAGGAGTTGAGCGAGGCACAGGCCAAACGAGATGCCGCCAAGCACGCGCTGGAGTTGTCTCAACAGGAATTGACCAAGACCCGTCCACTGCTGGCCACAGGCGCCGTCTCTGAAGTGGATGTGCTGCGTCTGGAACGCGACGTGACCCGCGCACGTGGCGACAAGGAGCAGGCCAGTGCACAGGCTTCGCGCGCCAAGGCGGCCATCGCCGAAGCGACCCGCAAGATCCAGGAGACCGACCTGTCCTTCCGCAACGACATCCGCAAGGATCTGTCGGAAGTGCTGGGCAAGCTCAATGCCTTGAACGAAGGCGCCGTGGCCCTGGCCGACAAGGTGGACAAGTCGCAGGTGAAATCGCCAGTGCGTGGCCGGGTCCAGCGCCTGCTGGCCAACACGGTGGGCGGTGTGGTCACGCCGGGCAAGGACATCGTCGAGATCGTGCCCTTGGACGACGCCCTGGTGCTGGAGGCCAAGGTCCAGCCGCGTGACATCGCCTTCATCCACCCAGGCCAGGCTGCAACCGTCAAGTTCACGGCCTATGACTTCTCGATCTATGGCGGGCTCGATGCCGTGGTGGAGAACATCAGCCCCGACACCGTGACCGACGAGAAGGGCAACAACACCTTCTATGTCGTGCGGGTGCGGACCAAGCAGCCCAACTTCAACGAGAAGATGCCCATCATCCCGGGCATGACGGCCGAGGTCGACATCCTCACAGGCAAGAAGACCGTGCTGTCTTACCTGCTCAAGCCCGTGCTCAAAGCACATGCCTATGCCTTGCGCGAACGCTGATCGGGGCACCGCGTCCGACTTCCTTTCAGCGCAACCTTAAGTTCACCGATGCGCGCCATGGCGTGACGCAGGCCTCAGCAAACGGGCCAGACCCGTCAACAAGCCGATGTTGACGAGGCCTGGCCCGTTTCACTTGGTGGCAAGGCCTCGACAACACAGTCCAACCCTGATAAGCGCAGCGCTAAAGCCTCGAATTAATCGGCGCATTGCCGCAATTGTTCACACACCTGGATCGCGCTGATCCCCCTTGCGCAGGACCTCGTCGCTATCCTCGCTTCAACAGCGTTGTTACGTTTAGAGAGGTCTCGTCATGCCCCAATCCGCGCAAGTTCCAGGCGGTGTTGTCTCCAGTCTTCAAGGACGTGCGAACGTCATCCCGGCCGGCGAAAAGAACGCTCGGCCACTTCAAGAAGGTGACCTGATTCAACCGGGTGATGTGATCCTTGCTGGGCAGGATGCCAAGCTGGAGATCACCGATGCGGACGGCAAGGCCTGGATGCCGCGTGACATGGAACTGGCGCTGGCCCAGATGAATGACAAGGCAGGAGACAAGAAGCATGCACATGCACATGCGCATGACACGGACCAGGCCAAGGACAAGAGCCTGGACGATGTCATCAATGCGGTGGACCGTGGTGATGAAGATGCAGCCGCCGCGGCTGGCCTGACAGGCGGTGCCGGTGGCGCGATGTCGCTGGGGCTGCGCGTGGACCGTGTGATCGAGACAGTCACGCCTCAGGAGTTCGAATACAGCACGCCGGACCGTGCGGCCACGGGCCAGTTCAGCGCTGCGGGCCTGCCTGCAAGCACGACGGATGCGGTCAACCATGCGCCGGTCATCAACGATCCGGGAAACCCGAATTTCGACCCCAAGACGCACAACTATCAGTTGACCACCGACGAGGACAAGGCGGTCTCAGGTCAGGTCAAAGCCACCGACCCCGATGGTGACCCGCTGACCTATGCAAAGGGTTCGGACCCGCAGCATGGAACGGTCACAGTCGACAAATACGGCAATTGGACCTACACACCCAGCACGAACTACAACGGCTCGGATTCGTTCACCGTCACCGTCTCAGACGGCAAGGGCGGCACGGCCACGTCCACCATTTCGATTGGCATCACCCCCGTCAACGATCCCCCCCAGATCGATGACCCGGGCAATCTGGACCCGAATACCGGGCACTACAACGTGCTCACCGAGGAAGACAAACCCGTCTCTGGCCAGGTCAAGGCCACGGACCCCGATGGCGACCCGCTGACCTATGCCAAGGGCTCCGACCCACAACACGGCACGGTGACAGTCAACGCAGACGGCACCTGGACTTACACGCCCAGCAAGGATTACAACGGCGCGGATTCGTTCACCGTTACTGTGTCGGACGGCCATGGCGGCACAGCCACGGCGACCATCGAGATCGGTGTGTTGCCGGTCAACGATCCGCCCAAGATCGATGACCCCAACAGCCCCAACTTCGACCCGGTCACCGGTCACTACGTCGTGACCACCGACGAAGACAAGCCCGTCTCCGGGCAAGTCAAGGCCACTGACCCCGATGGCGACCCGCTGACCTATGCCAAGGGAACTGACCCGCAGCATGGCACCGTGGTCGTCAATGAAGATGGCACCTGGACTTACACGCCCAGC
>RXJQ01000012.1 GCA_003963115.1 Burkholderiales bacterium | reverse complement strand
ATTGCGAGGGTTTGCTGCTTCATATGGCCTCCTGTGCTGAAGCACAGGCATGCAAGTCGTACGCCAGTCAGCGGACCTTTTTCAGTGCATCCTTAACTCATGCACTGGGGCCTCAAGAAGGCCCCAGCATCAAGGCGATGGCCGTTTGCGCAAGTCAATTCTCGCGGCGCCGCGCTGCAAGTGCGACGCCTGTCAACCCCAGCAGCATCAGCAGGAGCGATTGCGACTCCGGAACGGCGGCGACGTCAGATTGCACCTGCACCCGGAAAGGCGTCTTGAGCAAAGCTGTCAGATCCTGAAGCTTGCCTGTCTCTTCGATGAACGTCACTTTGGATGATTGCAGCGATGAAGCCAGGGCTGTCCAAGTGGGATCGCCGTCCGAGACCAGTTCGACGCCACGGCCTGCGGCCGACGGGAAACTCAAGATGTAGTCACTGACGATACGCCGTCCGATCGGCGTCTGGACATAGATGGGCGTTTCTTTGGCCTCAACGGGCTCGTTGAGAGGCTCAAGCAGCGCCACGGCATTGCACTGCGTGGTCAGAACGCAGGCGTCAATCGGTAACGGCGGGTTGTAGATCAAGGTTTCGGTCTGCCCCGCCTGTTCGACCAATGATTTGTCGAAAAGAACCTGACCGGCCGCATTGGTGATCAGCAGCCGGTCGGACAGCAAGCTCGGAGGCAGGGATTGGGCATGGGCCCAGCCGATGGTGGAGAACGCCAAGACTGCGGAGAGGGTGGAAGGTCTGAGTTTCATGAGGAACCCCTTAGAAGTGGACCTGCTCATGGGCTCCGCTGCTTACCGCTCACACAGCGGAGGAGATTCGTGCCGAACAAGGCTGCATGAAAGGCACGGCATGGACCGCGGGTGCGGCGTGGTGCCGCTGCGGTGCTTCAATTGAGAAACCACCCCGTGACGCCGCAATGAAAGCCGAATGGCTCGAACGATTCAGTGGCTGAGCTTCGAAGATGCGCCCGTCACAGCTGAAGGTATTGGTCGCGTATTGCGAAAGAAGCCTGAAAGACAGGTAACTCATGATGGTGAGCTGCCCGAGATTTGAAGAACCTGCGAGTAAGACCAATAGATATCGGGCGAAAAGGGGAGAAAGTTGTCTCGTCCATCTGCCATCGTGCTGTGCAGAGTGGCTACGGGTCTTGCCGTTGTGCGATCTTTGGCTTCTCGTGGTATCGGTGTCCATGCTGTCCTGTTTGCAGCAGATGACCCGCTTCACTACTCGCGCTTTGGCGTCAAGGTGAAGTACTACGAACACAGGAACCAGACCACTGAAGCGGGTACGCTCCAGGAGCAAGACGCCAAGGATGCACTAGCCGATTTTTTGTTTGAATACGCAAGTCGTCTCGGTGATCATCCCCTGATTATTCCAACATGCGATGAAAATGCCTTGCTCTTGGCCAAACACAGGCTCAGGCTCAGCCGTGTGAGCCGCATATGGTCGACGCCGTACGACCATCTGAGCGACATCATCAAGAAGGACGCGCTCTATCGGATTGCCATTGATCACGGTATCCCCGTTTTGCCCAGCTTATCTGGTCAAGACTACGAAGGCGTTGAGATGTGGACAGCGCAGTACTCGGGCCCCTATTTGCTCAAGCCAACTTACCACCAGGCCAATACGTCGCATTTGGGTACGAAGAACAAGGTGATTGCAACGCGAGAGGACCTGCTGCACTACGTCAAGCATCATGGGGTCAAATCGCTGGTGATTCAATTGTTTCGCTGGGGCGGTGACGGAGAGATCTACGATGCCTACGGCTTGTGCAACAGCCATGGGCAAGTTGTCACGATTGCCTCACACCGACGCATTCGCCAATGTGCCCCCAACCTCGGAGCGACGAGCTATGGCGAGATACCTGCACAAATCCCTGAAGGGGAAGATGCCCTTTTTGGCATCACCAGCAAATTGTTGAGCGTGCTGACATTTCACGGCATCTTCGGGATCGAATGGCTACGTGATCGAGAGACAGGTCAGCTCTACCTGATTGATTTCAATGCGCGCCCGTTTCTGAGTATTGGCCACTTGGTGGATTGTGGCCTTGATCTCCCATGGTTGGCCTATCGTGACTTGATGGGGGACGATCTCGTCGATGTAGATCTCAAACCCAGACTCAAGCATCGGTATTGGGTGGATCTTCTTCGTGATGTTCAGGGCTTTCGTGCCAAGGCGCCGAATCGACCCATTGCTTGGGATTGGGCTTCATCTCTTTTGAAAGTCAGCAGCCACGCCTACTGGAGTTGGCGCGATCCAGGGCCAGCCTTGATGCGTTTGGGGGCAGCTGCTCGCGGTGGCATGGGCGCCATCGGCAAGGCCTTTGGGAAAGTTGGCACGGCTGATGGCCTCTGAAAAAATGAAGCAAAGAATGTGAAAGGCCAAGTTGCCCGTCCATGTCGGTCACCAATCCGAGCAGCGGGCCTCCATCACATTCCATGTGCGCTGATCAGCCCTGCTTGCAGCAATCAGCCGGTGTCAGCCGGCCCCAGCCGTAAGGCGGTGCCACCGTCGTGTCAATGCGCACCACGATGACCTGCGGACGCTGATGCTGATCGGCATCGTGCAAGGCCTCCTTCAAGGCCTTGCGGAAGGCGTCCGTGCCTTCGTCGTGCTGGACGGTGATGGCGTTGGCGCCCAGGCCCTTCGAGAACAAGGCGAGGTCGGGGCGGCCGATCTTGTAGTAGTCCTCCCATTGCGCGGCCGGTGGCAGCAACTGGGCCATGCCCTGGCTGACCATGGCCAGGTCGTTGTCGTCCAGCACGATCCAGATGGCGCCCACACGTTGTTGTGCCGCGGTCGAGACTTCTGCGCCATGCATCATGAAGGCGCCATCGCCCACAATGGCCACATTGGGCACCTTGGGTGCGGCCATCTTGCCGCCGATCACGGCGCCGACACCGAAGCCCATCGGCCCCATCGACAGGGCGCTGTGGTAGCGCACGGGCGGGTCGATGACCAGGTTGTTGAGCGACCAGCCCACGCAGTTGCCCGCGTCGATGAAGATGTGGCCCTCGTGCACCAGCTCGTTGACCACGCGCATCATCGCGGCGGGGTTCACGGGGGCGGCCTCGCTGTCGCGCCAGGCGGCATTCGACCAGGCGGGCGTGCTCTGCTTGATCTGAGCGACCACGGCCTTGCGGGCCTTCACGGCCGCTTCGTCAGGCGTGATCTTCGCGGCCTGTTCGCACAGCACATCGATGCTGGCGCCGATCTCGGCGACCACGCCACGCGTGATGGGGAAGTCGCGCCCGATCACATTGGCATCCAGGTCGATCTGCACGAAGTGCTTGGTGGGTTCGAGCGAGGTGCTGTAGAGGTCGCTGGCGGCCGGTGAGGTGGCCAGCTCACCCAGGCTGGAGCCCATCACGACCAGGGTCTCGAACTGCTCGGCCCGGTCGGTGGGGCGCATGTACAGCTCGGGCCAGGCGCTGCCGCAGGTGCCGTAGTTTCGCAGTGACATGGCGTGCGATTCGGGGAAAATGCCCTTGGCATCCGGCGTGGTCATCACCGCGATGCCGAACTTGTCGACGAAATGAGTGAAGGCCTTGAGGCGATCCGGATGCGACAGCGCCTCGCGGCTGCCATTGCCCAGGAAGATCAAGGGGCGCTTGACGCTGATGAGGTCCTTGAGCGTGTCGGCCATGGCGGCCGGATCGGTGCAGGCCGTGCGGGGGCGGTAGGTCGTGGGCTTGACCGTGGCCGGGTAGGAGGCGGCGGGCACGCATTGGCCGGCGACGTCATTGGGCAGGCTGATGTGCGTGGCCTGCTTGGGCAGCGACAAGGCCGTGCGCAGTGCCTGCTGGAACAGCGTCGGGAAGTTCGAGGGGCTGGAGATCAGGGCGCTGTACTCCAGCGCGTTCTGGAAGATGTTGTGCACGTCGAGTTTCGCGTCCGTGCCTTCCTGCAGGTAGCCCTTGCCGTAGTACTGCTCGGCCACTTCACCGGTGATGACCATCACGGGCGAGCAACTGGCCTGGGCGTTCATGGCGCCAGTCAGGGCGTTGGTGGCGCCGGGGCCCGATGTGGTTAGCACCACGCCCAGGCCGCCGCTCACGCGCGCATAGCCGTCGGCGATGTAGGCTGCGCCCGTCTCATGGCGGCAGATGACGTAGTTGAAATGGTCGGACTGCTTTTTCAGCTCGTCCATGACCCAGACGGCCGCGCCGCCAGGGATGCCGAAGACCTTGTCGACACCTTCTGCCTTCAGGTAGGCCAGCAACAATTGCGAGACGGTGCCGCAGGGGGCGGCTGCGTTGTTCGATGACATGGCGATGCGCTCCGTGATTGAGGGTGATCTATGGGGATCTATGGGGGAATAGCGCCGCAAATCACCTGATCAGTTAGGCGTGCGGCTGACAAGAATGTGCCCACATCAACCACAGGGCTATGCCATGAAAACCGATGCTTTGAACCCCGTTCTCGATATGGCGATCGTTGGCGCAGGCGTTTCCGGCCTGTACAGCGGTTGGCGATGGCTCAGCAGCCCACAAGGGCAGGGCAGCCGCGTTGCCATCTTCGAAACCAGCAAACGCGTGGGCGGCCGCCTGCTGTCAGCCGAGCCGCCCGGCATGCCCGAGGCCCGCGTCGAGCTGGGCGGCATGCGCTTCACAACCGGCCAGAAGACCGTGGCCGCGCTGGTCGACTACCTGAAGCTCGAGACCGAGCCCTTCGTGGTCTCGCAGGACCAGAACATCGCCTACCTGCGTGGCAAGCGCCTGCGCACGGTCGAGCTGTCCGACCCCAGCAAGGTGCCCTACGACATTCCCAAGGCTGACCATGAAGGCTTCAAGATGGGCTTCACGGCCCTGGCTGCCGAGCGTTACCTGTGCGAGGTCTTGCATCAAAAGCACGTGGACCTGAAAACCGTCGACTGGGACAAGGTGGCCCGCACCGGCCGCTACGAAGGCCGCTCGGTGCGCGACCTGGCCATGCGCTACACCTACTGCCGCGAAGTCAGCCACGAGGCTTTCCAGTTCGCGGAGGACACCAGCGGCTACGACAGCATTTTCTTCACCTGGAGTGCTGCCGACGGCTACCCCTGGAACCTTGATGACTATGGTGCCAGCATCGAATACAAGCGCCTGACCTGGGGCTACGAAATGCTGCCCAAGACCTTGCGCGACCAGTTCGAGGATCTGGGTGGGCAGATCCACTTCGACCACCGCCTGATGCGCTTTGACACCGTGGAGCTTGACGATGGCAGCGAGGGCGTCGAGCTGCACGTTGAAGTGAATGGCCGCACCAAGGTCGTGCATGCCCGCAAGCTGATCCTGGCCATGCCGCGCCGCTCGCTGGAGCTGATCGAGCCCTCGGGCTCGGTGCTGGGCAAGGAGCAGCACGAGGTGCACCGCCTGATCCGCTCCGTGGAGCCCATCCCGCTGTTCAAGCTGGCGCTGTGCTACCGCCACCGCTGGTGGGAAGAGCTGGGCATCACGCAGGGCCAGTCGGTCACGACCCTGCAGGTGCGCCAGCTGTACTACTGGCCAGTGGGAGACGACACCAAGGCTGGCGCCATCCTCATCTACAACGACGGTCTGGATCTGGACTACTGGGCGGGCCTGCGCAAGGACCCGCTGCCCTATCCCAATGAAGACCACGGCAGCAACGAGCCTTCCATCGAATGGAAGGAGCACCCGGCGCCCGCGCTCATGGTGCACGAGGCACACCGCCAGCTGCTCGAGATCCACGGTCTGGAAGACACCCCGGACCGCCGCCCCTATGCCGCGGCCTACCGCGACTGGGGCGAAGACCCCTTCGGCGGTGGCGCCAACTTCTGGCCCGAGTTCGTGGACAGCCAGAAGGTGAGCAAGCGCATCGTGCAGCCCGTGCCCGGCAAGCCTGTCTACATCTGCGGCGAGGCCTACTCGCATGCTCAAGGCTGGGTGGAAGGCGCCCTCAATACCGCCGAGGACATGCTGCAGAACCACCTGGGCCTGCAGCCGCCGTCTTATCTGCCCCAGTCCTGAGCGGGCATCAAGCGCAAATCAGCCAGGTATCAGCCGCGCTCCAGCAGGAGCGCGGTCGCGTGCATCTCCATGCCGATGCCCAGCAGTACGATGTACTTGGTGTGGATCTCGTGATGGCACTTGGCCAGGTTCACGGGCACCGTTGAGGACACCATGTCGGCGTACTCGGCCAGCGTGCTGATGTAGCGCGCCGGCTGGATGGCTGCGTTCCACGCGTCTTCAACGGTCTTGGATGTCTGGTGAGGGATCAGCGTGATGTCGCCACCCGTCAGGCCATGGCGCTTGAGCAGGTTGTTGACGACCTGCGGCGCCACCTGCATGCCGAAGGTCTGGAAGGCTTCCTGGCCGGTCTTGTCATCGAGCTTCATCAGGGGCTTGGTGTAGGCATGCGTGTGCCCGTGTGGCCCGTCGGCAATCGGGCGCGGCACCATGCGGAAGGCCCCGTACCACTTGGCTTGTGTGTCGTTCTCCCAATCGATGAGGCGAAAGTGCCTGGGGTCGGCGCTGCGCCCCATCACGACGGCGCCGGCGCCATCCGAGGCGGCCAGCGACACGGGCTCGTGGTAGTCCATGAAGTGGGTCCAGTTGTTGCCGCACACCACCAGCGCATGCTGGATGGTGCCGCACTGGATCAGGTCATTGGCCAGACGCACGCCGTCCTGAAAGGCGCTGTAGTCGCTGTTGAGCGGCATGATTCGGCAGTGCCGCGGCAGCCCCAGCCTGTCATGGACCACGGTCAGGTCGTTGGGCGCGATGTAGGCGCTCACCGAGCCCGAACCCAGGATCATGTCGACATGCTCGGGCTTGAGCTGGGCCTGTGCCAGCGCGTTCTGACAGGACTCGACCATGATGTCGACGACGCCCTCCGGCGTGGCCAGCACGCGCCTGAACTTCAGCCCGTCGAACAGATCGGTGCCCGAAGGCGAATGCTTTTTGAGCCAGTCAAAGATCGGCGCGTCATTGCCACGAATGAACGGCGGAACGGCATAACCCTGGCCAAGGATGGCGACGTGTTCTTCTCGCTTCATGAGCTGACTCCCAAGTGGTGGCATACCAGGGTGTTGTCGGCACGGCAGTCGCAGTCTGAAGAGCTGATGCTTTCTGCTCGGGCCCGGTCAGCTCTTGGCCTTGCACAGCCCCTTCAGGATGGTTGTCCTTGACCTAGGGAACGGACTGTGATGATTCGCGATGACGTTCACCCAGTTGGCTTGCGATCCCGTAACCACCGTGTTGCTGCCGGAGGCGATCTTGTTGTGGTCAGGTTCTCCGCAGTTGACCTGACGCGCCGTGCTCAGTCAACGTCGCGTGGACTCATGCCAATGCCTACAAGGGCCACATAGGCGATGGCGAACATGGGCAATGTCAGCGCCATATAGCCCGCGAGGCCATGGCCCATGGCACCGGCCATGGCACCCGTTGCGAAAGATGCCACAGTCCAGAAAATCTGGCCTATCCGCTTCTGGCCTTGCTGGCTTCTGTGTCCCGCAAGCCAGTCGGCCGTCTCGATGACAAGTTGCGTGACGTTACCAGTCATGACCGTGCTGGGCGTCAGTGTCGCCAGCAGCATCTTGCTGGAGGCATTTTGCAAACCCATGGCGGCAGCGCCAAAGAGGCCCGCGGCGTACGACCAGGGGTGCGCACGGTCAGGCATGCACTCAGACATCAGGCCGCACGCCATGAAGGCGAGCAGGAGCAGTGATTGCAGGCCCATCAGCAAGCTCAAGGACGAGTGTCCCGTCCGTTCTCGTGAGATCACCGTCCACCTCGCCGCTGCGACAGCCAGGATGAAGACGGGAAAAGCCAGCAGTTTGAGGGCCACGCCACGCCCTGGCTGCACGAGCTCTGCACCGATCAGCACGAAGTTGCCCGTGACATGCGCAGTGAACAAGCCGAACAGGGCGACAAAGCCTAGCGTGTCGACAAAGCCAGCCACCGACGCAAGCAACATCGCACCATGTTCAGGCGTCAGGGGGCGTAGGGGGCGTGACATCTCGGGGGTCAATGGGTGGCGAACCGCGCGCGCCATTGGCCCGGCGACATGCCCACCAATGCGCGAAAGGTCCGTGTCAGGTGGGCCTGATCGGCGAAACCACAGGCGATCGCGATATCGGCGATTGTGCGCGCTTCCTTGAGCATCAGTTTGGCCAGGTCAATCCGGCGTGCCAGGCGCCATTGCGCAGGCGTCAGGCCGGTCCATGCCTTGAACGCGACGCTGAAGTGCCCCCGCGACAGCCCGCATTGACGCGCCACTGCCGCAACGCTGTTGTCGGGCTGCCCAGGTGACTCCAACATGGACAGTGCACAGAAGAGCCTGGCCTGGGACAAGCCCTTTCGCAAGGCAGGCATGACGACCGCCGTCATGCGTCGACCTCCCCGCCGTCGGCTTCGTCCAGGGTGGCCTCGGTCAGCCAAAGCAGCTTGTCAGTCTCGCGGGACAACTGTGTGAACAGGTCAGAAGTGCCTGTGTCTCCCAGGTGGCTGGCCACCTCCGTGTCCTGCCGCATCCCGACACCAAAGCGGCTCAGGGCACTGGCGATGGCATCAAGATGCGCCGCCCCGCCTCTCGCACCCAAGGGGTAGCTTGCAAGCGAAGTGCCCTTCACGACCGAGCTCAGCCGGCCATCCGCCATGCCACCAAGCGCCGTGATGCGCTCTGCAATCAGGTCAACTGCACCTTCAATGTCATCGTGCAAGGCATCGAACAGCTGATGGAGCTGAAAGAACTGCGGCCCTTTGACGTTCCAGTGTGCATGTTTGAGCTGTGCCTCCAGGTCAATGGCATCGTTGAGACGCTGTTGCAGCAACTTCACGATCTGCTGCCTGACCATGGGAGGCAAGTCGATCCGGGTGGTGTAAGTCATGGCCCTTCCTCACGCCTTCAAGAAGGCCAGCAGCATCTCGTTGATGCGGTCCTTGTGCGTGGTGCACAGACCGTGGGGCGCACCCGGGATCACCTCCAGCCGAGCCTGGGGAGCCAGCTTCGCGGCGGCCTTGGCGGTGGTTTGCAGCGGCACGATCTGGTCATCGTCGCCATGGATGATGAGCGTTGGCACCTTCATGCGTTGGAGGTCTTCACGCAGATCGGTCTCTGAAAACGCCTTGACGCATTCGTACTGGGCCAGGATGCTGCCCATCATGCCCTGCAGCCAGAAGGTGTCGCGCACAGCCTCCGACACCTTTGCGCCAGGTCGGTTGTAGCCGTAGAAGGGCAGCGTCAGGTCTTTGTAAAACTGGGCCCTGTTGGCCTGCACGCCAGCGCGGATGCTGTCGAAGACGGACATCGGCACACCATCCGGGTTCCAGTCGGTCTTGGCCATGATGGGCGTCACCGCGCCAATCAGGACGGCCTTGGCCACACGCTTCGTACCATGACGACCGATGTAGCGGGTGACCTCGCCGCCGCCGGTCGAGTGCCCTACGTGCACGGCGTCCTTCAGATCCAGAGCTTCAACCAGTTGGGCCAGGTCGTCGGCGTAGTGGTCCATGTCGTTGCCAAAGCCTGGTTGGGATGAGCGGCCGTGTCCCCGCCTGTCATGGGCAATGACCCGGTAGCCATGAGAGGCCAGGAACATCATCTGGTCTTCAAAGGCATCGCCGTTCAAGGGCCAACCGTGGCTGAAGACAACCGGCTGCCCCTGCCCCCAGTCGTTGTAGAAGATGCGTGTCTTGTCTTTGGTGACCACGACATTGCCTTGATTCATGGGGAGTGCTCCGTTGGGTGAATTAGAGGCAGGAGGGGTGCTTGCGCGCTGCTTGGCCAGCGCGGCGGCGGGTAAGGCTGACGAGGCGCCGATCAAAAGGGTGCGGCGATCGATGGATGAAGGACGGGACATATTGATTCCTGAAGGATGACGTGAGATGGTTTGAACACCAAGTCAGCGTACTGGCCGACATCACGCCCGTCTTGGACAAAATTGACCGTATCCGTTTGAGGGATATCTGTCGAATTCGCACTGCTAACCGGTACACCTTGCAACGATGCTTCCCGGGCTGACACCAAGGCGTTGCTTGAAGCGCCGGCTCAAGTGACTTTGATCCGAGAAGCCACACAGCAGGGCCACTTCAGCGCAGGGCAAGCCGGATTGCAGGTACTGCTTGGCCCGAAAGATGCGGTAAGCCAGCAGGTAGTCGTGTGGCGCCATGCCAAACGCCTGCTTGAACTGCCGCAGCAACGTGTAAGGATTGGTTTGGCAAACCTGAGCTAAGTCCACCAGGCTGACCTTGTCGTGAAAGTGGGCTCTGAGGTACTCAACGGCGCGGTAGGGACGGTATTGGCACCTGGTATCTGACACCTTGATCGGTTGACCGCTGGTGCGCTCGGCGACTGCGGATATCAGCCAGGTGAGGTAGGTCGAGGCCAGCAGTGTGCACTCATGGCGATGCTCGAACAGCCAATGCGAGTCCCAGAACAGACGGACAAGGTCAGGGCTGTGGATCACGGGCGAGGAGAAGTCAAACGCTGGCAGAACGCCGTGAGACTGTTCGTGAATCTGGGCCATTCGCTCAACCGGTATGTGCATCTCTCGGCACTCCGGCACCCCGCCATGGTGGTCATCGACCTCCATGAGGCGGGATGAAAAGACTCTCCCCGCATCGCGGACGATCAGATGCTCCGGAGTCTCGTCGTGCTGCTTGCGGTCTTGCTCACTGCGCCAGCGGCAATGCTGGAAAGCCAGGATGGTGATGTCTTCGTGAAAGACGCGGTTGAGCGCCAGTGGCTGCTCTGAGGAAATGACCACGCGCTGAAAGCCAATGTCATCAGAGCGCCAAGCGATCACCTGGTGTTGTGACACCCGGCCTTGCGCCTTCCTGAGTGCGGCTGTTTCGTGCGTCATGGGTGTCGTGCTTGCCAGTCCCGCAACGCGACAAGCACAAAACCACCCACCAACCCCAGGTGCTCATAAAAGGCATTGGCCATGGCGTTGCGCATGGGTGGCAACAAGGTCCAGTAGCGGTTCGCAATGAAGCTGGCAGCCAGTGTGAAGCATGCCAACATGGCCGCAGCCAGTCCTCGCCTGTAGCCCGTCAAGATCATGAGCGACGCAGTAAGCTCCAGCCCGATGGTGGCGCAGGCCATCAACACAGGTGGGGCAATGCCCAGACTCTGCATTTCCTGGACGGCCCCCGGGAAGTCAAGTGCCTTGTTGATGCCGCCTTGCAAATAGGCGGAGCACAGGCCGAGCAACGCTAGCCAATGCACGATTGTCTGCAAGGAGGGCCGCGAACGCGGCCCATGGTGTGGGGTCGAGGTGTTTGTCATGTCCATGTTGGCTTCTTCAGACTGCCCAGCAAGCGCAACCAAGTGCACCCCAGAAGCCTTGCAGGTCTGACACGGGGAGTTGCTTGCTCCACGCGGTGGCATGCGCGTGACCGTGCACCCCACAGCGCTTCGCACAAGCGCAAGCCCCTGCCGCCTGACGGCTGAGTGTGGCCTGCAAAGGCGCGCCGCCCTGGTCGGCCCAGCCCCCATAGCCGCCAAAGGTACGAACTGGCGACCAGTCGGGCATGGCGGGCGGTGGTGCAGAGGCGTCCAGGTCCTTGAAGGCGCCACTGGCATACACGACCTTGCCACCCACCAGAGTCAGGACGGACGTGGTGTCGGCGATATCGGCCTCGGCGCAGGCGAAGAAGTCGCGATCAGGCACGATCAGGTCGGCTAATTGTCCGGCCTCGATACGCCCCTTCTTGCCTTCCTCATTGGAAAACCAGGTGACGTTCTCGGTCCACATGCGCAGCGCGGTTTCGCGGTCCAGGCAATTGCGCTGCGGGTAGATCTGGAGGCCGCCAACGGTCTTGCCCGTGATCAACCAGGACAGCGACACCCATGGGTTGTAAGACGCCACGCGCGTGGCGTCGGTGCCTGCCGACACCTTCACACCTTTTTCCAACATGCGCGCAACGGGTGGCGTGGCCTGGGCTGCGCCCGGGCCGTAGCGTTCGACGAAATACTCGCCCTGGTAGGCCATGCGGTGCTGCACAGCGATGCCACCCCCCAGCGCCGCAATACGGTCGATCGACTGTTCGGAGATGGTTTCGCAGTGGTCGAAGAACCAGTTGAGACCGTGCAAAGGGACGCTTTGGTTCACATGCTCGAAGACGTCCAGCGCGCGGCTGATGGTCTCGTCGTAGGTGGCGTGCAGGCGCCAGGGCCAGCGGTTTTGCGCCAACAGATTGACCACTTCCTCCAGCTCGCTCTCCATTTCCGGACCCATATCGGGGCGGGGCTGGCGGAAGTCCTCGAAGTCAGCGGCAGAAAACACGAGCATCTCGCCCGCACCGTTGTGGCGGAAGTAGTCGTCGCCCTGCTTGTATTGGGAGGTCGACGTCCAGTTCAGGAAGTCCTCCTTTTCCTGCTTGGGCTTCTGGGTGAAGAGGTTGTAGGCCAAGCGAATGGTGAGTTGTCCTGCGTCAGCAAGCTTCTGGATCACCTCGTAGTCTTGAGGGTAGTTCTGGAAGCCGCCACCGGCATCGATCGCGCCCGTCACGCCCAAGCGATTGAGCTCCCGCATGAAATGGCGAGTCGAGTTGAGCTGGTATTCGAGCGGCAGCTTGGGCCCCTTGGCGAGGGTGGCGTAGAGGATGCCGGCATTGGGCTTGGCCAGCAGCAGACCGGTGGGATTGCCAGCGCCATCGCGCACGATCTCACCACCCGGAGGTGCCGGTGTGTCCTTCGTATAGCCGACTGCTCGCAGGGCCGCGCCATTGAGCAAGGCTCGATCGTATAGGTGCAGGATGAAGACGGGCGTGTCGGGTGCAACCGCATTGAGCTCATCAAGGGTGGGTAGGCGCTTTTCGGCGAATTGATGCTCTGTGAAGCCGCCCACCACGCGCACCCATTGCGGCGCTGGCGTGATGTCGACCTGACGCTTGAGCATGGCCATCGCGTCGGCCAGGCTGCGCACGCCATCCCAGCGCAACTCCATGTTGAAGTTCAAACCACCTCGGATAACGTGGATGTGGTTGTCGATCAAGCCGGGCAGCACGCGCCGGCCTTGCAGATCGATGATCTGGGTATCAGGCCCTGCAAACGGCAGGACGTCGTTGTCCCGCCCCACCCGGAGGAAGCGACCGTCCTTGATGGCCACGGCGCTGGCACTGGGATTGCTGCGGTCCAAGGTGGTAAAGAGGCCACGATGGAGGATCAGATCTGGAGGGCTGGTCGCGTTCATGGTGTTTCTTGCTTGTTGACGGTTTGTTTACCGCTGGGCAGCTGTCCTTTTGGCAGATGCCCGAACATATGGGGCTTGACGTGTTCGCTGAGCCAGGACACGCGCTCTGCCGGCGCTTGCAAGGTGTGCCTCAGCAACGCGGGAATTTGCTCGCCTGCCAGGATGCCCAGCAGGCCGACCAGTGCAATCACCGGTGGTGCGGGCGATCGCACATTGAGCGCCCCATAAATGACACCCACCAGCAAACCGACTGCAAGCGACAGGGCGTAGGGCTTCATGGCCGTTCAACCTTCGTGGGCACCAAACATGGTCTTGGCGTAAGTGATGCCCAGGCCATAGGCGCCGCCGTATTTCTTGGCAATGCCGGTCGTGATGTCGTAGGTCTCAGCCCGAGCCCAGTCGCGCTGGAGCTCCAGCAGATACTGCAACGACGTCATGGGACAGGCTCCAGCCTGGACCATACGGTCCATAGCGCGGTTGTGGGCCTCAGCCGAGACATCACCACAGGCATCGGCAATCACATAGACCTCGTATCCCTGTGCCAACGCCGACAGAGCAGGGCCGACGATGCAGACCGATGTCCACAGGCCAGCGAGCACCACACGGTCGCGCCCGATCATGTTGACATGCGCGATCACATTGGCGTCTTCCCAGGTGTTCATCGAAGTGCGATCGATCAGGGCTTGACCAGGAAAGGCCGAGGTGATCTCTTCGTACATGGGGCCTGAGAAGCTCTTTTCGGCAACGGTCGTGAGAATGGCGGGCACACCAAAGCCGTTGGCAGCCCGAGAGACCAAGCCCGCATTGTTTCGCAGATTGGTGGCGTCAATCGACTGCGTCGCGAAAGACATCTGCGACTGAAAGTCGATCAGGATCAGGGTGTGATTGAGGGGCGTGAGCAGCTTGGTCGCAGGGGTGGGAGTGGCCGTGAGGGGCATGGTGACATCCTTGGAGTGTGAGGTGGAGACGAGAAGTCGAACCGATCGTGCCAAGGTCAAGCCTGAACGTATTGAAGATTTGTCAGGTGGCTAACTCGGTGTGGAGTCGCACCTCACGATCAAGAGCCTGAGAGCGGGGCAAGCATGGGCAATCTGCAAAGGGCGCTCGCTTTGCCCCCGGTGGAGCTTTAAACGGACGACGACGCCTGTAAGCGTCCATTGCGCGTCCTGCAGCGTCACGGCGAACGGCGTGTCACCGACGTGGACCATGACAGGTTCCATCTTGGTCATGATGGTTTGTGGCTGAGGTTGCCGAAATTCAACGAGAAGGCAACTCGCGCGGCGGCAGATCGAAGACCAGCACTTCAGCCCGCTGGCCGCCGCTCAGATGCAGCAGCTTCTCATCTCGCACACGTGCGCCATCTCCTTCGTGGAGCCTTTGCCCATTGAGCTCAACGCTGCCGCGTGCCACATGAACATAGGCGTAGCGCTGGGCCAAATTCAGGGTAGCGGCCTCGCTACCATCGAAAAGACCCGCATGGACGCGGACATCCTGATGGATGGTCAACGAGCCGTTCGCGCCGTCTGGCGAGATAACCAGTACCAGGCGACCGCGCTTGTCCACTTCGCTGAAGTGCGTTTGCTGGTAGCTGGGCTTCACCGCTTTGATGCAGGGCACGATCCAGATCTGCAGGAAGTGAAGCGGATTGGTCTGCGAGTGGTTGAACTCGCTGTGCCGCACGCCTGTGCCAGCACTCATCAGCTGGACATCGCCTGGATAGATCACAGAGCCCGTGCCCATGGAGTCCTTGTGCGCCAGCGCGCCTTCCAACACATAGGAGAAGATCTCCATGTTGTTATGCGGGTGGGTGCCAAAGCCCTGCCCGGGTTGCACGCGGTCGTCGTTGATTACCAGCAAATCGGAGAAGCCTTGCTGCTGTGGATCGCGATAGTGCCCGAACGAGAAAGTGTGGCGAGAATCGAGCCATCCAAGATTGGCGATACCTCGGTCATGGGCTTTGCGAAGTTCCAGCATGGTGTGCTCCTAATTTGATGGTCCGTCCACTTGCTTGATGATCAATTCCATCGAATCAGCCTGTATCCGGCTTCTTTGAATGGAATGCCATCAGTTTGAGTGTGCGAAGGTGCCTTCATGTTGAAGCATTCAGTTGTGTATCATCGAAAAATCCGAATATCGAACCCTTATGGTGGACTGAGCCATGTCCAAACTCACTTTGGAGGCCATTGAACTGGTCGACGCCATCGACAGGCACGGGTCGTTTGCTGCTGCAGCCGAGCGGCTGCACAAAGTGCCATCGACTGTGTCCTATGCAATCAACAAGCTGGAAGAACAGCTGGGACTGGCGGTGTTCACCCGCAACGGACCGCGCGTGAGCCTGACGCCGGCGGGGCTGGAATTGGTCAAAGAAGGTCGATGGCTGCTCAATGCTGCGGCCGACCTGGAGTCACGGATGCGCCAGATCGCGACGGGCTATGAGGCCGAAATCCGCCTGGTCCATGATTCGCTCATCCCTTCCAGTGCCTTTGCAGACGACATCTGTGCCTTCGAAGACTTGCGTTGCGGCACCCGCCTGCGCATTGCCACGGAGGCTTTGACGGGCAGTTGGGAAGCGTTGCGCGACGGACGCGCGGATATGGTCATCGCTGCCGGTGATGGACCGGCCGGCGGTGGCTACAAAGCAGTCAACGTCGGTGCGCTTGCCTTCGGTTTTTGTGTGGCACCGACACACCCGCTGGCGCGTTCGCCGTTGCCACTTGCCAGGAAGGACTTGCTACAGCACACGGCCATCGTCGTCGGCGACAGTGCACGCCATCTGGCCGAGCGAACGGTGGGTTTGCAACTCGGACAAAAGCGCATCACCGTGCCCAACATCGCCACGAAGATCGCCTACCAAGTTGCTGGGCTTGGCCACGGGTTCTTGCCCCTCGCATGCATCCAGTCTGAACTGGCGCGTGGCACCCTCATCAACTTGCCGATTGCCGAATCACGGCCAGACGAGCTGTTCTGGTTGGGCTGGAAGACAGGTCATCAAGGCGAGGCTTTGAAGTGGTGGGTGCAAAGGCTTTCGCGGCCCTTGTTGCCGAGCATTCTTCCAGAACGGGCTTGAGCAGCAACTGGCAGTTCGAGAGATGCAAATGGCCAAGGGAATCGCGCAGGAGGCGCTGCTTATCACAGCCATGACTGATATGCACTGAAGTGTGAACGTTGGCGCCGTGCCCGTCGGTGTCGGACATCGCTGCACCCGAGCCGTCCGTGCTCAGTACAGCCCACACCAGACTCGGTCAGTCCTTGACCTTGGGCCTGAAGATATGGACGGTCTCACCGCGCGCGAGCATCTCCACGAGTTGGGCTATCCGCCTCGCACGCGTCTCGGCTTTCACTGCCGTTTGGATGCGCCACAAGATCGCGTAGCGATTGGAGGCGTTGAGCGTCGAGAAGAATGATTTCGCCGCCGGTGCGGCATCGAGCGCCGCGATCAGGTCTTCGGGAACCGTGGACGTGCGCGCGCCGTCGTACGCCCGCGCCCATCGGCCGTCGGCCTTGGCGGCCTCGACCTGCGCCAGGCCCGGCGCCTGCATGCGGCCCGCCTGGATGAGCGCCGCGACCTTGTCGACATTGACCTTCGACCAGACGCTGCGGGCGCGCCTGGGCGTGAACCGCTGGAGGAAATGCTGCTCGTCCAGGCCCTTCTTCTGACCGTCGATCCAGCCCCAGCAGAGCGCGATCTCCACCGCTTCAAGGTAGGTGACGCTGGCTTCATCGGCACCGCGCTTGGCGATCTTGAGCCACAGGCCTTCGGACGTCGCATGGTGCTTTTTCAGCCATGCTTCAAATGCCTTGGCGCTCTTGAACAAGGTCGAGGTGTCGGCGGGCTGGTCGATGGGCATGCGTGAAGTATGCGGCAACGCACGCTGCCGCATCTGATCTGGTTTTTTTGATCGAATCTGAATCTGTACTTCTCACACTGGCTCCCGCAAAGTCCAGCTCCGTGAGTGGCGGTGCAACGTTTCTGAAGCTGTTTGTGAAGTAGTGCGCCTCACCATAGTTGGTGTCAATGAATAGCTGGAACACGTAAACATGGAATGGATCCCTGTCGTCTTGGTGACATTCAAGCTTCTTGTATTCGGCATCGGCATGTTTCTCGCGATCAAATGGCATTACGACAAAGAGAAGCAGCATAAAAAAGAGAATGACAAAACCGGCGAACCGTGAGCATCCGCGTCACACTTGGTCTGGCACGCGATGCCGGGCACATGCCGCATAGGCATCAGCCATCTGCAAGCCGGCAGGCAAGCTGCCCCACCGTCTTCATCGCCTCATCGAGCGTTCGTCCCGCCGGATGACCGTAGTTCAGTCGCACGCTGTTTGCATGTCGGTGATCGGCCGAAAACAAGTGCCCCGGGGCGAGGCTGATCTTGTGAGACAGCGCCAGGCGATGCAGCGCCAAGGCGTCAACTTGAGCGGGCATCTCCAACCACAAGAAGTAGCCTCCTTCCGGCTTGGTCACCTTGGTGCCGGCCGGAAAGTGCTTTGCCACAAGCCTGAGCGCACGCGCTTGCGCCTGAGCCAAGGTTTCGCGCAGACGTCGCAGATGCAGGTCGTAGCCACCGTGCTGCAAGAAGTCGAGCAGCCCTTCCTGTGAGGGCACGGGCGCACCAAGCGATGTCATCAGCTTGCGCCGTGACAATGCCGCCGCATAGCGGCCAGCTGCGACCCAACCTATCCGGTACCCTGGAGCGAGGCACTTCGAAAACGAGCTGCAATGCAGCACCAGCCCGTGCTTGTCATATGCCTTGGCAGGCCACGGCTTTCGCGCACCGAAGTAAAGCTCGTCATACACGCCGTCTTCGATGAGTGGAATGCCCCGCTCGGCAAGCAGCTTGACCATGTCTTGCTTCTGCGCTTCAGGCATCAAGCTGCCAAGGGGGTTTTGAAAGTGGGGCATGAACCAACATGCCTTGACGGGATGCTTGTCCAGCACCTGCTTCAGTGAAGCGATGTCTACCCCGGTTCGTGGGTGCGTGGCGACCTCTACAGCGCGCAGATTCAATCGCTCCAATGCCTGCAAAGCGCCATAGAAGGTGGGCGACTCCACAGCCACCAAATCCCCCGGTTGCGTCAAAACCTCCAGTGAGAGGTTCAAAGCCTCCATCGCCCCGTTGGTGACGATGATCTCGCCGACGTCGACGCTCCCGCCGGCGGCAAGGTAGCGCAACGAGAGTTGGCGCCGCAATCCCTCGCTGCCCGGTGCCAGATCCTCCACCGTCTGCCACGGATCGAGTCGCCTCAGGGCCCGTCCCACGGATCGCGAAAGCCGCTCAAGAGGAAAGAGTTCGGGGCTGGGGAACGCGGAGCCCAAAGGGGCGGTCTCCCGCTGCCTGATGTGGCCGAGCACTTCGAAGACCAGCTTCGACACATCGACATCGAGAAGGTCCGAGCTGGGTTGCGACAACGGTGGTTCGGCATGCCGTTCCTTCTTGGCACGGGTAACGTAATAGCCCGACCTCGGCCGCGCTTCGATGTAGCCCTGCGATTCAAGCAGGTAATAAGCACTGAACACCGTGGACGGACTGACGCCATGACCGCTGCTGGCCTGACGCACCGACGGCAACCGATCGCCGGTGCGCAGGATGCCTTGCTGAATCTGCGTGCTGATCTCCTCGGCCAGTTGCTCGTAGCGCTTCAAGGTCTGCTTCCTCTGATACGTAGGTGTGCAAGATTGTTGGGCACTGTACTGGATGAGGTCATGGCATAGACAAATGCCCGCTCTGAGTTGGTCTGATATGCATTTTTTTTCAGCATCTGAGTCTGTTGCGCTGATACGGTCGGTGTCACAGTTGTGGCCACATGAGGTATCACCATGAAACCGCTCACCTACATCCGCATGGTCCTTTGGAGCTTTTTCGGCATTCGTCGCAGCACGTCGGCCGAATCTGAGATCACACAGGCACATCCCTTGCTGCTGATTGCCACCGCTGTCGCACTGGCGGCGGCCTTCGTGCTGGTGCTGATCACCGTCGCCAGATTGGCCAGCAGCTGAAGGGGCATGGAAATGGATCGGCTGCGGCTCTCCCTGCTTTCGCTGGCAGCGGTCTGCGCACTGGGGCTCGTGCCACCGTCAGCACAGGCACAGCCTTCTACGCCGGCAAAGCGGCCTATCGTGGAAGACACCATGGCCCAGCGCATGCAAGCCTGTACCGTGTGCCATGGTCAGCAAGGCCGGGCCACCAATCAGGGCTTCTTCCCGCGCATCGCGGGCAAGCCGGCCGGATACCTCGCCAATCAACTGATCAACTTTCGCGAAGGGCGTCGCCACAACAGCGCCATGGCTTATTTGGTCGAGCACATGTCCGATGACTACGTGCACGAGATCGGGCGCTACTTTGCCGAACTCGATTTGTCCTATCCGCCGCCACAGCCGGCCACGCTGAGCAAGGAGGCACTCGAACGGGGCCGCACATTGGTCTTCCATGGCGATACAGCGCGCGGCATCCCTTCCTGCGTGCAATGCCATGGTGAGCGCATGACGGGCGCCTTGCCGGCCTTTCCTGGCCTGCTGGGGCTGCCACGAGACTATCTCGTTGCCCAGTTCGGCGCATGGCGCACGGGGCAGCGTCACGCCGTGCAGCCCGATTGCATGCACACGGTGGCTCAGAAGCTGGCGCCAGAGGACATCACCGCCGTTGCGGGGTGGCTGGCGGCGCAAGCTTTGCCAGCGGACACCAAACCCGCCGCCGGCCCGATCAAGCCGCTGCCCTTGGCATGCGGGAGCGGACTGCAATGAGGGCTTCCCTGATGAAGAAGTTGGGCCAAGGGGCCGCCATGGCTGCGCTGATCGCCGTGGTCGTCGGTGTGCTCGTGCTTTTGCTGAACATCCGCGGTGAAGCACCGGTGCAGCAAGGTCGAGCGGTGGGTGCACCGCGGCCCGATGCAGCCTTGGTCGCCCGTGGTGCCTATCTCGCCAAGGTGGGCGACTGCGCCGCATGCCACACGGCGCGTGGCGGCTTCGACATGGCTGGTGGCAAAGCCGTTCCGACGCCCTTCGGCACGATGTACGCGCCCAACCTGACGCCCGAGCGCGAGACCGGCCTGGGTAACTGGTCATCGGACGAGTTCTGGCGTGCCATGCACCACGGTCGCTCGAAGGATGGGCGCCTGCTGTATCCCGCTTTTCCTTATCCCAACTACACGTATGTGAGCCGACCCGACAGCGACGCCCTGTACGCTTACTTCCTGAGCCTGCCGCCTGTCAAACAAGCGAACAGGCCTCACGATCTGCGCTTTCCCTACAAGCTCCAAGCGTCTCTAGCCGTCTGGCGCGCCTTGTACTTCAAGCCCGCCCTGCATGAAGATGATCCCAGGCGCTCGTCTGACTGGAACCGTGGGCATTACCTGGTTCGCGGCCTGGGGCATTGCGTCGCTTGCCATGCCAGCCGCAATGAGCTGGGCGCCATCTCCAACGATCTGGAGCTGGGAGGTGGTCTGATCCCCATGCAGAACTGGTATGCACCCTCACTGGCATCGGACCGGGAAGCAGGTGTGCAGCAGTGGCCCCGGGACGAAGTCGTCAAGCTGTTGCAGACCGGTGTGGCGTCACGCGGCGCTGTGCTGGGGCCCATGGCCGAGGTGGTGTACCGCAGCACGCAATACCTCATCGCAGACGATTTGCGCGCCATCGCGGTCTACCTTCAGGCTCTGCCACGCCAAGAAGCTGCGCCCGACGAAGTCGAATCTGCGCCTCAAGCGGTCATGCAAGTGGGCCGCCGCATCTATGGCGATCGTTGTGCGAGTTGCCATGGCGAACAGGGCGAAGGCGTGGCAGGCATCTATCCCGCGCTCGCGGGCAACCGGGCTGTCACGCTCCACGCTGCGTACAACGTCGTGAAAGTCATCAGCCATGGCGGCTTCCAGCCGACCACGGCGGGCAACCCTCGGCCATTTGGCATGCCGCCGTTTTCGCAGGACTTGAATGGTGAAGAGATCGCGGCCGTGAGCACGTATATCCGCCAATCCTGGGGCAATCATGCGCCAGCTGTCCGACCTTTGGATGTGTTGCATGTCCATGAATTCTGACGCAGTCAGCAGCCCCTCGAACACGCCGTTTACAGGCCACCACCCCGCACCCGCGCTGGGCGAGATGGCACGTCAAGGGCTGCTCGGCATCGGGGTTCCCGCAGCGCACGGAGGCAGCGGCGGCAACATGCGAGACTTCTTTCACGAGGTCGCCCGGCTTGCGGCTTGGTCACCTGCGGCGGCATGCGTTCTGGCCGTGCAGCGCCATTTCATCGAACTTCTGCGCCATGCGCAGAACGTCGGCTTGGCGTCCTATCGCCTTCCGCTCTTGCTGGAAGGCCACATATCGGGTGCCTGCACCGCCACCTGGCCCCAGTCGCCACTGCCTCCTTTGCTGGCTCGCGACACAGGGCGGGGATGGCGGTTGACGGGCGCCATGCAAGCGGTTCCGAACATTGGCGACGATTGGTATTTGCTGACCGCGTGGGTCAGGACGCTCCCATCCAAAGCCCCCGTCCTCTTGATGTTGAGCAGTGAGCAAGACGGCCTGAGACGAACATCGTTGTCCAACGGACGCGCGGACGTCAGGTTTGCGAGCGTGCTTGCCTCGGAGGTTTACTTTCGCGAAGATGAGGTCGCCCATGAGAATGCCGACGAGATCGCCAGACTGATGCGCCCCGTCGCGGCCTGGCTGCGCTGCGCCATCGCGACAGGGCGCGCCAGAGCCAGATTGGCCGTAGAACATCATCCTGGCTTGCCTGGCGAACTTGCTGTCAACCAGATCGTTGATCGGCTCCTCCACGGCGTTGGCTCATCCAGCGAGATGCCGCCGGAGGCAGAGATCGCCCAGGCGATGCAGGCACTGACAAGGACCACATGATGAACGATGCACTCCTGCTGACGTCCATCGAACGCTTAAGCGGTCAGGCCAGGAAGTCTGCAAAAAGTACTCAATCGTGCGATATCCTGGACAGCAAGGCCTGGTCGATGGCCTTTAGCAATTCAGTCACATTGATGGGTTTGGTGAGGTAGCGAAAGAATCCTCTTTCCAGTCCTCTGGCGATGGCATCCGGCATGGCATGCGCGGTCAGCGCAATGACGGGAATCGAAGCCGTTCTGGTGTCCGCCTTCAGGACAGCCAGGGCCTGCCCACCACTCATCCCCGGGAGATTGTTGTCCATCAGGATCACATGGGGCATGTGTGCGATGGCCATCTCGATGCCGGTGCGCGCATCCGGCGCGGACATCAGCTCGATGTGCTGATGAAACCTCAGTATTTCCTCGAGCAGCTTCTGGCTGTCCGGGTTGTCCTCAACATAGAGAACGGTGGACCGGCCCCATTGCGCCAGCTCTGGTGCACATGTTGTGGCCAGCTCAACTTCCTGTGCTGCGGTCACAGCAGGCCGCACAGCCGTTCTGAGCACGATCCAGAAGGTACTACCTTCACCCACCGTGCTGCTGGCGCCGATCTGCCCGTCCATCAGTTCGACGAGATGCTTGGCCATGACCAGCCCGATGCCAGTTCCTTCGGTTGCCCCAGCTTCCTGTCCAAGCCGGTTGAACGGCTGAAACAGCTCCTGCAACTGGTCAGGGTGGAGGCCCATGCCCGTGTCGTGGACCGCGATGCGGACATGTTCGCCATCGACCGCGGTGCACGTCACGGATACCTCGCCATGGTCACGGTTGTACTTGATGGCATTGGACAGCAGGTTGAGCAGGACTTGTTTGAGACGCAAGCGGTCAGCAGCGACACGCAGCGCCCCCACATCATCCATGCGCAGCTTGATGCCACGCCGTTCGCACATCGGCTCGATCATGACCCAACAATCCGCCAGCACCTCTTGAAGTGCAACTTGTTCTATGGACAGACTCAGCTTGCCCGCCTCGATCTGCGCCAGATTCAAGATGCCGTTGATGAGCTCCAGCAAGTGCCGGCCTGCCTTGACGATGTGCTCGGTGAACTCTTTGGTACGTCCCGGCTCAACGGGAAATGTGTCCGAGGTCAACAACTGGCCAAAGCCAATGATGGCATTGAGCGGTGTGCGCAGTTCATGGCTCATGTTGGACAGGAACTCGGACTTGGCACGGTTGGCGCTTTCGGCCTGCACCTTGGCCCTCTCCAATTCGACGTTGGACGCCTCCAGTTGCTGGGTGCGCTCCTGAACACGGTGCTCCAGCTGTGCGTTAAGCCGCATGACTTCCTGCTGCGCCAGACGCCTCTCTTCGACCTCCTGTGCCTTGTCCCGGTTGGAGATCTCCAGTTCACCGGTGCGCCGCTCGATTTCAGCCAGCATGTTGTTGAAGGACTCAACCAGCAGCCCCACCTCATCGTCGCTGATCTTGCGGGCACGCCTGGAGAAGGTGCCTTGTTCGATCACCTCCTTGGCTACATCGGCGATGGCCAACACGGGTACGGTGATGATCCTCTGCAGCCATGAAGACAACATCAGGGCCACGAGCATGGAGAAGATCAACACCAATGCCGCAATGCCTGAGTAGGTATAGACGCGATCGAAGAGCTCATAGCTGGTTCGCAGGTAGATGGTCCCCAGTATTTCGCCGTTTTCTACAATGCGTTTGAACACCACGATTCGGTTGCTGTCGACATAGGCACCGTCGCTGCCTGGCAGCTTGGGGTAGTCCGCTACCTCGTGCGGCGCGCTGTATGTGGCAAACAGGTTGCCCGAGGCATCATAGATGGCGGCTGATCGAACCTTGGTCAACTGCAGAAAGTGCAAGTTCTCTCGAGCTGTGCTTGCGTCATTGAAGCTCAATGCAGGTGCGGTGGTTCTTGCCAGCAGACCGGCCTGGGCGACCGCGTCGTCGATCCAACTGCGTTGGTACGCCCGCAAGTCATAAACGATCATCGTGCTGATAGCCACAACAAGCGCCACCAAAGTGGTCACCAGAATCACCACGATGAGCTTGAGCCTGAGGGAGCGACCAATCCTGCTCATCAGGATGTCCTCCCGATGACCTTGCGCGCCACGCCCAGGAGACGCGCGCTGATCTTGAGATTGCTTTGTTCGGCAACAGAGGGGGTGATGTCAAAGCGGACTTTGTCGTCGGCCAATACGAAATTGATCATGCCGCTGTTGCTTGCACCGGGTTCCACCTCCGTGACGATCAAAGTGGCTTGTCCCTTCGCCAATGTCAAGGCATCCGACGGTGTGGCCGCACGCGGTACAAACAAGATTTGCGCACCGGCCGCAGAAGTACCTCTGTGCAATCGGCGAATTTCGAATGGATGGCCGTTGACACGTCGGCCCGATGTGGTTTGCTCCAGCGTGTCAGCAAATGAATCGGCATTGAACACGGCGATGACGAACGGGCTGTCTGCTCGATCGAATGTCTGAGCTGGCCATTCAACGTAAGCGGCGAACTTGTAGAGGAACGCGGCCTTGACCTGGTATTCAACCGTCTGCGTCTCGATCTGTGCCTGGGCCATGCACGGCATGAGCAAAACCATCGCCACGCTCACACCGCACCAACGCACCCATAAGAGCTTGAGAATGGCGCGCAAGCTGGGCATGGCCTTTTAGAACTGCGTGACCAACTGCACCGCCCAGGCGGGGCCTATTTCCGCACGCGTCGCCATGGCCGTGTACTCGCCATGGCCACTGCCCAGCACATTGCGACCAGTCAGCGCCCATTCCATGCCGGGCCTCATCCGCCAGGCGTAGCGCACATCCAAGGCCAGGTAGGCGGGAACATCGGGCGTCTGCAGCATGGAGACATGACGCACCGCCATGTTCAACTCGGTGTTGCCAGGCAGATCCCAATAAGACCGGAGCAGCCAGGTTTGCGCCGGATCCTGACCACGCGCAGCCGCCAGGCGCGTTTGATCGGTGCTGCCAGGCTTGAGGGCAAGCCGCTGATAGAGACCGGAAAAACCGGCCATCAACCGCCACGTGGGCAGAGGCTGGTAGCTGCCCCATACTTCAATGCCATCAACGGCCCCTTTCATATTGCCTTCAAAGACATAGTAGGTCATGGCGCTCTGGCGCACCTCCTGCGTGTGCAGGCCGTCATAGAGCGCGCGGTAGACCGTCATGGACAGAGACGTCTGGGCCGTTGGCTGCCCTCGATAGCCAAGCTCCAGCACATGCGCCACCTCGGATGGCGCCTCAGGCCCACCCCCAAGGGCATAGGTCGGCCGAGGCCCCAGGCTCGCAGGCCAAGGGACCGTGGACGGCCAGGGCACATAGGGATCCCGATCGAGCCGCGAGGGTGCCCGTACAGTTCGAGACAAGGCCGTCCACAGCAGATGCTCGGTTTGGGGCTTCCACGCAAGACGGATGTTTGGCAGCCACTCCACCCCGGTGTAGTCATTGCTTTCAAGCCGTGCACCCAGCGTCAAGTTCAGGTCAGGTCGCAGGGCAACCTCGTCTTGCGCAAACAGGCTGGCCCAGGTCTGACTCAGATCCGCCGGCAGGAAGCCGAAATAGCTGCTGTTGTCCAGGCGATCCCAACTGACGCGGTATTCGCCGCCCACCACCCATGCTTGCGCGCCCGATCGAGGCAGCGCGTATTGCCATTGCAGATCGGCGATATCCAGCTTCTCGGCGAAGGTGGGCGGCACCACGCGCTCCGAGTGGTCGACATAGCCTTGCACACTGAGTTCGCCGTCGTCAGGCAGACGCCGGACCCATCTCGCCAGCGCATGGGCCGTCCTGGTCCTGATGTCGCCCAAGGTAAACGGCACCCCATTGATGGAGATGGAACCCGGTGCAGGCTGGCCATGATCGCCCTGCTGAACCTGGCCCTCCATCATGAGTCGATCCGCTGCACCCTGCCAATCCGAGCGAAAACCAGCCTCGTCCATCTGCCACGCATCGTCCACGTCCGAGCCATTGGCCAGATGGCTTCTGTCGCGCGTGAAGTGACGTGCATACACGCGATAGGTGGCCTCATCGTTGATCGCGCTTCCATGGCGCGCGCCCACGTCGATCCCGCGATTGCCCCCTGAGGCCGACAGCAGCGTACCTTGCGTGTCTTTCGAAGAACGCGTGATCACATTGATCACACCATTGACCGCGTTGACGCCCCACAGCGTGCCACCGGGCCCGCTGATGACCTCGATGCGCTCCACGTCTTCGAGCATGACGTCCTGGATGTCCCAGAACACGCCGGCAAACAAGGGGGTGTAGACGGATCGCCCATCGATGAGAACGAGCAACTTGTTGGCCGTACTGTTAAAGCCTCGCGCACTCACCGACCAGCCTGTGTTGCTGATCTGCGCCACCGTCAGATTGGGCGCAAGGCGCAGCGCCTCCGGCAGGCTGGTGGCGCCAGACCTGCGGATGTCATCGGCGGTGATGACGAAAAGGGAAGCCGCCGCATCCGACAGTGCCTGGGCGCGCTTGGAGGCCGACACCACCTGGATGTTGCTGAGTTCCTCCAGGCTGAGATCCGCCAGACTGCCTCCTGGCAATTGATTGGCCGCGGCAGACGCTGTGAATGTCATGCCAAGCCACAAGCAGCGCATTCGCATTGGAGCCGTGTCAGCCATGCATACACCTTGTAGACCCATGCATATTGCCCAACTGCATTCCCCGGGGATGCGTGCATTCCGGGTTGCGAAATGCGCCACATTCAGCCGCGCTTGATATGGATCAACTTTAAGCCTTCCATCCCTGGGGGTTTGGGTGCCCATGTATCCATCGTGGTTACTGACTCACGCGGGCGCAAGTCAATTCGCTGGCGTGTGCACATGGTCGCGCGAGCGCCACCTGATTTGAGGTTGCCCATGAATGTCGGATTAGTGAACTCGGCTTGTCATGCGGCGTTATTGCGCTGAGCCGCCAGCCAGCGTTGCTCGTACCGCATGGGGCTGAGGTAGCCCGGCGCCGAATGCAAACGAGCGTGATGGTTGAAGGCCATCCAGTCCAGGATGGCGGCCTTGGCCTGCTCAAGGGCGATCCACTGAAGAGGTACTGGATATCCGGGCAAGTCTTCACACTGACATGCGGTAGCAAGGCAAAAATCAGGCAGACCAGAGTGCACAAAGCCGCTGCGTTTTCCGATTGCGGCAAGAAAGAGGTCAGCATGGAACTTCGCCACTTCGCATTCAGCTCAGGTCTGGCCAAGGCAGGTCAACTCCTTGAGTTCAAATTCACGCACCTCCTGCGACCGTTGATGGTTCTGCTCGGACTGCTTGCAGCGTGGCCCTGCTTGCATGGCATCCAGGAAGTGCTCATCCACAGAATCGAGCGGGAAGCGTTCGAGGTCAAGCCGAATGGGATAGCGACCCCCGCTCAGTTCGGGGCACCGTTCATGGATACGCAGATCGCCGTGGGCGACCACATGCTTCATGCAAGATCGGTCGTGAGCGCTGCTGCCAACGCACCTGCACTGCTTCTGTTCCACGGCAATGGTGAAGCCTTGTCGGACTGGGCGAACGTTCAGGCTCGCTTGTGGAAGCAGGGGGTAAGTTCCATGGTCTTTGACTACAGTGGATTTGGGGACAGCTCTGGTACCCCATCTGTAGACGCCATGCACGAAGACGCGCGGGCTGCTTACAAAACCTTTGTCAAGGTCATGCCTGCGAGTGCGCCAAGGTTCGTCATGGGGCATTCGTTGGGTAACGCCGTCATGCTGGATGCGCTCCAGGAACTGTCACCCGCGCCCGCTGGGATGATCGTGCATGCTGGCTTTTCTTCTGCCAGAGACTTTGCTGTCCGCACGGGCCTGGCCTCGCATGTTGTGGCTCATCTTTTGCCAGATCGCTGGAACAACGCACAGACCTTGTCAACGACGAATGTGCCCGTGCTGGTCATGCACAGTGATGCTGACGAGGTCATCCCCTTGGACATGGGCAAGACACTGGGCGCTGCGGTCGGTACCAGAGGCGAATTCCACCTTGTATCCAAGATGTTGCATGACCAGATCTTCTTGCTCCCGGCTGATCAGGAGTGGCACCCTATCTTGGGCTTTATCAAGAGGCATGGGGCGTAAGTCAGCCCCTTGCAAGCCGATCTGCACAATCTCCCGGCCATGCAAATCTTTGCGGCAACCGATGACATCCTGCATCACGATGCCTTGGCCTTCGCAAGAGCATGTCGATGCGCTTGGCGCGCAACTCGCAAAGCGCGGCTGCCGGAGAGTCGAAGGCGGCGTGAGGCCAGAAAAGCTCGGCGCGCAAGGTTTTGAGATCTACGCGCGGATGAAAAAGCCCGGCTTGCCGGGCTTTTTGTGTGGTGGGCCGAGCCATTTTATTGGTGTGAGGCTCTGTTTTTGGGGAGCGCAGCGTTCATGGATTTGCGCGCAAGGCTTTGGCACGTGCGGGTAGGCATATTTGATCGGCGTGTGGAGCTTGGAATGTGGCAGGTAGCTTGTGGGGCTGCTTCGATCACCAGCAGCTAATCAGCGGGCAACGGCGCATATGGCCGCGGCATCTCCGAAACCTGCCACGCGACAGCTGGCGACCGCGATCTAATCCTGAATGACTGGTCTGGTGTGAGGCGTTCGGGCGAAACCGACCCATAGCGGACTACCATTTCTCTCGCTGAGCGACTGCTTGACCTTGGTATCAGTAATATGGCTACCGGCTGAATGGCTTATGAATCGCTCATGCGCTATCGGTGATCGCGCGGCCTTCCTGCTGGGGTAACGGCGCTGCGGGGGTGGATGACCAGAGCAATGCCACCCAGCACGGCCAGTGCGGCCAGGACCAGACGTAACGTCAATACCTCGCCCAGCAACGGCACGGCCCCAAAAGCAGCAATCACGGGCACGCTGAGTTGAGCAGTCGCTGCCTGACTCGCCTTCAGCTGGGGCAGCACGGCATACCAAATGGCATAACCCAAGCCCGAAGTAAGGGCACCGGAAGCCAACGCCAACATGGCTCCCTGCTTGTCAACATGCATCCGCCCAAAGCACAGGACACTGAACACGAGCGTCGGCAAAGCCGCACGCGCAAAATTTCCTGCGGTGACGTGCAATGGGGCTCCTGCACCTTTGCCCAGCAAAGAATAAATACCCCAGGCAATCCCAGACACGATCATGAGCAGGGTTCCTTGCAGCGGCGGGGCCGACAGTCCAGGCCAGAGCAGTCCCAGGAGCCCCGAAAAAGCCAGCGCCAATCCAGCCACCTGCCAAGGTCGCAAACGCTCCCCGTTGAGCAGCCCCCAACCGATCATCGTCACCTGCACGGCACCGAACAGCAGCAAGGCACCAGCGCTGGCTGGCAGACTTGTGTAGGCAATGGAAAAGCAGGCGGCATAAGCAAAAAGTGCAAGCGCAGCTTGCCAACTGCCGTGACCCGTGCGTGCCCGGCTCGTCGAGCGCACCAATATCCCCAGTACGAGCGCCCCCGACAGCAAGCGAATGGTGGTGAAGCTGGCTGCATCAATCGCGGTATGGTGGAGCGCCGCACGACACAAAAGGGAGTTGCCTGCAAAGGCCAGCAGCGCCAACGACATCAGACTGATCAAGCGTATCCGCGACAAATCGGCACCTGGTGACATGATCCCATTCGAACTGGTAGAGGTGATGCTTTGCCTGGCTGCCGTCTTGCGCCAGCGCATCCGCTGCATCGCACGGCTATAGTTTGCCTCGGGCTCCTCCACGCACCCCAAGTGCTAGCGATACATTCCAAGCGAGTCATTCGCTTGAGGTGCCCGGATGCCGGTTGTTGGCCGGTACCGGGTATGCGTCGCCAGTCCGATAGCTGACTTTGGTGGCCTCCCCGAATGGTGAGACTTATTTCTTGGGTGCTGTTGCAGAAGCAGTTGGCGCTGGTGCCGCAGCTGGGGCTGAGCCTTTCGTCTCGACGAACGCCATGGTGGGCCATCACCCCGCCAACAGCACAATGGCCGAGGCGAACAGGCAGTAGAAGCCGAAGAGGTGCCATCGCCCTTGCTCCAGCCACGACGACAACCAGCGCAGCGCCAGCAACCCGGCCACGAAGCTCGCGCCCATGCCGATGAGGCTGATACCCCAGATCGACATGAACGACGCCGCGTGGGCATGGGTGGCAATGGCTGAGGCTTGAGCGTGATGCAAGCGCAAGGCCTCCTTGATGAGGATGGCCGGCGTCAGCACCACGGCCATGGCGAAGCTGAACTCCTCCGCGATCTGCCGGTTGACGCCGACGGCCATGCCCGTTGAGATGGTCGCGCCTGATCTCGAAAAGCCACGAAAGGGCAGGCACAGCCCCTGAACCGCCCCGATGACGAGCGCGCGAACCTGTGTCAATGGTGCCTGCCCATCCTCCTTCTGGCGCGACGAGTACAGGATCAATACACCGGCGCTGGCTAGCGCGGCGGCCATCAACCGCGTATTGGCGAACAAGTGCTCGATCTCGAAGTTGGGATCGCTGGCCATCACGAAGTGCTTGATCAGTGCCTGCAGGGTGAGCCCAACTGCGCCGGTGGCCATGGTCGCCGCCACCAGCAATCGGCATTGCGCCACAAAGCCTTGTGTGGACGAGAAGTAGGTCTTGCGCCAGGTCTGCCAGAAATAGGCGATAACCGCGAACATCGTGCCGGTGTGGAGCATGACCAAGAGCAGGGTCATTTCCGGCGACGAGGGGTCTAGGCCCATCAGCTTCTCGGTCACGATGACGTGGGCCGAGCTGGAAACGGGGAGTAGTTCGGCTGCCCCCTGGACGGCAGCAAGGATGAGCACCTGAAGCAAAGTCATGACAGCAAGATTGGAACGGACACAATGGCGCGAGCATAGTTCAACTCTGGCGAAGTTGAACCTATCCAAAAAACGGAAGTTGCCCAGCGATGGCGTGCGACATCGCAGGCACAGCTCTGGTCAGCTTGGGCGGCACCACACAAAAAAGCCCCGGATGCGAGAACAGCCTGCTCAAAACGACCACTGGTCGTCTTCGAAGCTGGACAGGGCAGCCTTGCCCGCCTGCACGGCCACTTTGTGAAACTGGGCCCTGGGCAATAGCCGGTCGAAATAGAAGGTCGCCGTTTTTTGTTTGGCAGACAAGAACCGGGGATCCACCTCCAAACCGTCGGCCCTTGCGGCGTCAGCCATACGCAGCCAAAAGTAGGCCAGACAGACATAGCCTGAATACATCAGAAAGTCGTAAGCCGCTGCGCCCACTTCATCGTGATCTTGCAGGGCTCGCATGCCAACTTGTTGAGCCAATTGAGGCCATTCTCGAGCGTAGGGATGCAGCGCTTGCGCCAAGCTCTTCACCACACCGCTCGCTGGGTGGCTGCTGTGATCGATTGGGGGATCAGGTTGTGCAATCGACGCGCAGAGTTGATGAATCTGCTTCGTGAACGTCAACAAGGTCTGGGCCTGGTCCCCCAGCACCTTGCGGCCCAAGAGGTCCAGGGCCTGGATACCTGTGGTGCCTTCGTACAAAGTGGAGATACGGCCATCGCGATAAATCTGCTCCACGCCGCTGTCCCTAATGTAGCCATGGCCACCGCGCACCTGTATGGCATAGCTGGCTGATTCCAAGCCGGTTTCCGTCAAGAAGGCTTTGGCAATCGGGGTCAGCAGGCCCAACACCTTTTCGGCCGCCTGACCCTCATCACCACCGGCCTGGGCCCTATCAAGCAGGGTGGCACAATGCAGACACAAGGCCCGCCCGCCTTCGGCAAAGGCCTTTTGGGTCAGCAGCATGCGGCGCACATCGGCATGGCTGATCAAGGCGTCGGCCTGGTTTGCGGATCGTCTGGCGGGGTCCAAGGCCTTGCCCTGCATGCGCTCCGTGGCGTAGGCATGGCTTTCCTGAAAGGCGCACTCGCTCAGCCCCACCCCTTGCGTCGCCGTGCCAAGCCGCATCTCGTTCATCATGGTGAACATGGCCTTGATGCCTTCATTGGCACGTCCCACCAGAAAGCCCTGCGCGGCGTCGAAACTCATGGTGCAGGTGGGATTGGCGTGGATGCCCATTTTTTGCTCGATGCCGATGCAGCTGACCGTATTGGCCACGCCCGACTCAGTCGCATGGCCCGAATCCGGCAACCATTTCGGGACCAGGAACAATGACAGACCTTTGACACCTTCAGGTGCACCTTTGATGCGCGCCAGCACCAAATGGATGATGTTCGCGCTGCCATCATGCTCGCCAGCCGAGATGAATATCTTGGTGCCGGTGATGGTGAAGCGGTGTTCATCCAGGGGTGTGGCCGTGGTCCTGATAAGACCCAGATCTGAGCCGCAATGTGCTTCGGTCATGCACATGGTGCCGGTCCATTCCCCGGCCACCATCTTGGGCAGGTAGGTCTGCTTCAAGGATTCCGACCCAAAGGCGATGATGGCCTTGCAGGCCGACATCGTCAGCGCCGGGATCATGCTCAGGGCGGGGTTGGCGCTGCTGAGCATCTCTCCCACGAACGTACCGATGGTGGCCGATAAGCCTTGGCCACCCCATGGTTCAGGCAGGGTGATCCCCATCCATCCGGCGTCGACGTATCGAATCCATGCCGCCTTGATCTCAGCGGGCAGGGTGACCTGTCCTTGATCGAAGGTGCAACCCCGTATGTCGCCCAGCGTCTTGACGGTTGCCCATTCTTGTTCAATGAATGAAGCCGCTTGGTCCAACAAGGGCATGGCGTCATCGATATCTCTTGTCGTCTGTGTCTGGAGCAAAAACCGCATGTCGGCGAGCGGGGCAGCATAGTTCTTGGCCATTTTTGCAACCTGATCTGTGGGAGAGATAGTGCGTTTCTATCACACAGAAAAAGCCGAGGCCTGAGAAGATCGATACACGCCTGCCTGCCCTCTTTGCTATGCGTGCCAGAGGGGGATCGGCCTGGTCGTGATCGGCGGCTTTGGCTGTTTGGCGGTCAGTTGCGCTGAGCCATCGAACTTCCGCAACGGGACGGGCGCGTGAGCATCTCTACGAGTGGACATACGCGCGCCATCGTACGCCCGCGCCACGCTGTGACGAGTCTCAATGACTGATCATCCAAGGCCTCTTCGTCGGAAACATCTTGCTCCCGTTGGCCGCCGTCACCGTCGTGGTCTTGCGGCTGGATGGTGAGCAGCACCCGCAACCCGATGGGTGCTTGAGCCTTTGATAAGCCCCGTACTCCTTGTTGTTCATCGGCGCATGCCTGGCTCGCTCGTTGGTGTCCATGGCGATGCGGGTGCTGCTGTCCAGGCAGGCCAGCCTGGGTGCACTTATGAACACGCGTGGCGAGCCGGTGCCGCAATCGGGGCAGTTGGCGGGGTCGTTGCGTTGGGCCAGGCTGCGGAAGGCTTCAAAGCCGCCGCAGTCCGGGCAGGCGTAGTCATAGGTCGGCATGCCCGGGCTCCTTTCTGTTGAGGCTGAGGTCGATCAGAGGTCTTTGGACAGCGGCACGTCGATGCCGCCAAAGTCCTGCACCACCGGCCCGCTGGCACTGGGGTTGATGTCGAACTCGAAGATCTGCGTGGGCAGCCACAAGGTGGCGCAGGCATTGGGGATGTCGACCACGCCGCTGATGTGGCCCTGCACGGGCGCCGTCCCCAGGATCGAGTAGGCCTGGGCTTTGGAGTAGCCGAACTTGGTCATGTATTCGATGGCGTTGAGGCAGGCCTGGCGGTAGGCCACGTGCACGTCGAGGTAGTGCTGCTTGCCGTATTCGTCCACCGAGATGCCTTCGAAGATCAGGTAATCGTTGTAGGTGGGGGTGATGGGGCTGGGCTTGAAGATGGGGTTCTTGATGCCGTACTTGGCCATGCCGCCCTTGATCAGCGTGACCTTCATGTGCACCCAGCCGGCCATCTCGATGGCACCGCAGAAGGTGATCTCGCCGTCGCCCTGGCTGAAGTGCAGGTCGCCCACGCTGAGGCCTGCGCCGTCCACATACACGGGGAAGAAGATCTTGGAGCCACGCGAGAGATCCTTGATGTCGCAGTTGCCGCCGTGTTCGCGAGGGGGCACGGTGCGGGCACCCTCTAGCGCCACCTTGTCCTTGGCTGCACCCGAGGCCTTGCCGGCGTGGGCCGTGCTGGCAAAGGGCGGGTTGGCCAGCGGGGGCACGCGCTCGGGCTGGGTGGCGATGAAGTCCACTTCGCGCTCGTTCCACATGTCCAGCATCTTCTGGTCGGGCAGGCAGCCGATCAGGCCCGGGTGGATAAGGCCGGCGAACTTCACGCCGGGCACGTGGCGGCTGGTGGTGTAGAGGCCATGGAAGTCCCAGATGGACTTCTGCGCTTCAGGGAAATGCTCGGTCAGGAAGCCGCCGCCGTTCTTCTTGCTGAAAAAGCCGTTGAAGCCCCAGAGGCTGTCGGGCTTGGCGCCCACGTCCAGCAGGTCCACCACGAGCAGGTCGCCAGGCTCGGCGCCTTTGACGCCCACGGGGCCGGAGAGGAAGTGCACGGTGGTGAGGTCCACGTCGCGCACGTCGTCGGCGCTGTCATTGTTCTTGATGTAGCCGCCGGTCCAGTCGTAGGTTTCCAGCACGAACTCGTCACCGGGGTTCACCCAGCAGGCCATGGGGATGTCCGGGTGCCAGCGGTTGTGGATGTTGGGGTTGTTGTAGGGCGAGTCTTGCAGGTCGACTTTGATGAGGGTTTCAGCCATGGCGTTTGCTCCTTACTTACACTGAGAGATAGGCTTTGATGCGGTCGGCATCGGTGTTGGCTCTGGTGGTCTCGTGAACCAAGCGGCCGCCTTCGATCACGAAGAGACGGTCGGCCACGTCCATCGCGAAAGACAGCACCTGCTCGCTCACAACGATGGTGATCTCGCGCAGCTTGCGGATCTCGTTCAAGGCCTTGGCGATGTCTTTGATGATGGAGGGCTGGATGCCCTCGGTGGGCTCGTCGAGCAGCAGCACCTTGGGGTCGGTCACCAGCGCGCGGGCAATGGCAAGCTGTTGTTGCTGGCCACCAGAGAGATTGCCGCCCTTGCGGTTGCGCATGTCGAACAGCACCGGGAAGAGCGCGTAGATCTCTTCGGGGATGCGCTTGGTCTTGCTGTTCTCCAGGCCCGTCTGGATGTTTTCTTCCACCGTGAGGGTGGGGAAGATCATGCGGCCTTGCGGCACGTAGGCGATGCCCTTGGCCACACGCTTGTAGCTCTCGTCTTTCACCACGCTGTGACCAGCCACGCTGATCTCGCCGGACTTGGTGGGCAGCACGCCCATCAGGCTTTTGAAAAGGGTGGTCTTGCCCATGCCATTGCGGCCCATGATGGCCACGGTCTCGTTCTTGTTGGCCTCGAACGAGATGCCGTGTAGCGCCTCGCTCTGGCCATAGCTCACGAACAGGTCTTTGACTTCCAACATGTGGTGATCCCTTCAGTGGCCGAGGTAAACATCAATGACCTTGGGATCGTTCTGGACCTGGTCCATCGTTCCCTCGGCCAGGATCTTGCCCTGGTGCATCACCGTGACCTTGGAGGCGATCTGCGCCACGAAGGCCATGTCGTGTTCGATCACGATCATCGAGCGGTTCTTGCAGATGCGCTTGAGCAACTCGGCGGTCTGCTCGCGCTCCTTGGCGCTCATGCCGGCAATAGGCTCGTCGAGCATCAGCAGCTCGGGCTCCTGCATCAGCAGCATGCCGATCTCCAGCCATTGCTTCTGGCCGTGGCTGAGCAGGCCGGCTTCGGTGTCCAGCTTATCGAGCAGGCCGATCTCCTCGGCTACCACCTGCACGCGGGCCTTGACCTCGTCGGTGCACTTGAAGCCCAGGGCGCCCAGCACCGAGCGGCCGCGTGGGAAGGACACCTCCAGGTTCTGGAACACGCTGAGGTTCTCGTAGATGGAGGGCGTCTGGAACTTGCGGCCCACGCCGGCGCGCACGATCTTGTGCTCGGGCGTGTGGGTCAGTTCCTTGTCCTTGAACTTGATGCTGCCGTGGCTGGCCTTGGTCTTGCCGCAGATGAGGTCGAGCAGGGTGGTCTTGCCGGCACCGTTGGGGCCGATGATCACGCGGAGCTCGTTCTTGTCCACATAGAGGTTGAGGCTGTCGATGGCCTTGAAGCCGTCGAATGACACCGTCAGGTCTTCGATGTAGAGCACGAACTCCTTGGCTGGGGTTGTCGTCGCTGCTGCGTTCATGGTGAGGTACTCCTTGTCGCTAAGTCCTGTGTTGTTGGTCCTATGGAGGCCATCAGGCTTGCTGGCCACTCATGCCAGGCGGGAGGCTGCTGCCGGTGTCCTTGGGCGGCAAGGCGTTGGGGTAGGCGGCGTGCGCGGCCAGGATGCGTTCGGCCTGCTCCTTGCGGTTGGCCTGACGGTTGTTCCACCAGGGCTTGAGCTTTTGTTCCACCAGGCCAGCCAGGCCATCGGGGAAGGCCATGGTCACGCCGATGAAGAGCGCGGCCATCAGGAACAGCCACAGGTCAGGCGCGCTTTCAGAGAAGTAGGTCTTGCCGAAGTTCACCAGCAGGGCGCCGTAGATGGAACCCACCAGGCTCATGCGGCCACCCACTGCCGCGAAGATCACCATCTCGATGGAAGGCACGATGCCCACGAAGGACGGCGACATGAATCCCACCTGCAGGGTGAACATGGCACCACCAATTGCCGAGAGCATGGCCGCCAGGCAGAAAGCGAAGACCTTGAACATGGCCACGTCGTAGCCTGAGAAGCGCACGCGGTCTTCCTTGTCTCGCATGGCCAGCAGCAGCGTGCCCAGCTTCGATGCCTGCACCCAGCGGCACAGGAACACCGCGCCCAGCAGTAAGGCCACGCACACGTAGTAGAGGATGTACCTGGCGTGGTCGGTGCGGATGTCCCAGCCCAGCAGGGTCTTCAGGTCGGTGATGCCGTTGACGCCGCCCGTGAAGCCTTGCTGGCCGATGATCAGCACCGTCAGGATCAGGGCCACGGCCTGCGTGATGATGGCGAAGTACACGCCCCCCACGCGCCGCTTGAACATGGCGAAGCTGATGATGAAGGCCAGCAGCATGGGCACGACCAGCACGGCGATCAGTGCAAAGGGCAGGCTCTTGAAAGGCACCCACCAGAAGGGCAGGTGGGTGAGCTGGTTCCAGTCCATGAAGTCAGGGATGCCGGGGGTGGACTGGATCTTGGTGCTGATGGGGTCGGAGGCCTCCAGCTTGAGGAACATGGCCATCATGTAGCCGCCCAGGCCGAAGAACACGCCTTGCCCAAGGCTGAGGATGCCGGCGTGGCCCCACAGCATGACCAGGCCGAGCGCCACGAAGGCATAGGTCAGGTACTTGCCGACCAGGTTGAGCCGGAAGATGTCCAGCGAGAGAGGGAAGACCACGATCAGCAGCAGGGCCAGCACGGCGATGCTGCCGAGCTTTTGCTGCGCGATCCAGGTTTGAACCTTGTTCATGTACGACTCCTTTCAAACCTATGCGAATTACTTGCGGACTTTGGAAGGGAAGAGGCCTTGCGGACGCAGCATCAGGATGGTCACCACGGCCAGCAGCGTCAGCACCTTGGCGTTCGAGCCCGTCATGAAGAACTCGCTGATAGACTGGGTCTGGGCGATGCCGAAGGCCGATGCCACGGTGCCCAGCAGGCTGCCAGCGCCGCCGAAGGTCACCACCAGGAAGGAGTCCACGATGTAGAGCGAGCCGCTGGTGGGGCCGGTGGAGCCGATGGTCGTGAACGCCGCGCCCGCCACGCCGGCGATGCCGCAGCCGATGGCGAAGGTGAGGCGGTCGGTCTGCTTGGTGTTGATGCCGATCGCATTGGCCATCACGCGGTTGCTCACGGTGGCGCGTACACGCAGGCCCCAGCGAGCCTTGTAGAGGGCGATCATCAGCAGCACGGTGACCAGGGCGGTCAAGCCCATCACGAACATGCCGTTGATGGGGATGTCCAGCCCTTCGTGGGGCGACCACGAACCCATCAGCCAGTCAGGCAGCGTGGGGCTGACTTCCTTGGGACCGATGGCGGTTCGGAACAGCTGCTGCAAGCCCAGGCTCAGGCCCCAGGTGGCCAGCAGGGTGTCCAGGGGCCGTTTGTAGAGGTGGCGGATGAGCGCCCATTCGGTGAGCCAGCCCACGCCGAAGGCAATGAGGAAGGCCGCCATGATGGCCACGGGGAAGTAGGCCGGCATGAGGTTGGGCGCGTACTTCTCGGTCAGGGTGGAGCCCATGTACACGGTGTAGGCGCCGATGGTCATGAACTCGCCATGCGCCATGTTGATCACACCCATCTGGCCGAAGATCACAGCCAGGCCCAGGCCCATGAGCAGCAGCACGGAAAACAGGCTCAAGCCCGCAAAGCCTTGCATCAAGCCGATGTTGAGCATTTCAGATAAAGACATGGGTCACCCCCTTGCAGCAAAAAAGCCTGCGCGGCGCCTGAGCTTGACGCCCGCGCACCGACGCAGGAAGCGGTCTGCCATCCAGCCAAATGCCGTCGTCTGATGGCCAATGGCAGACCATGCGCTCACTCCTTGGACCCAGGCTTACTGGTATCCCTTGGGGAAGGGGTTGGGCTCGATCAGGTCTTTCGATTCCGCCACGACCTTGAAGGTGCCGTCGGCCTGGCCCTGCGCAATACGCGCTCGGCTCCACAAGTGGTGGTTCTCGTGCAGCTTCACGTAGCCTTCAGGCGCGGTCTTGAGCTCGATGCCGGGCGAGGCCGCCACGACCTTGTCCACATCGAAGCTGCCGGCCTTCTCGCAGGCGGCTTTCCACAGCCATGGGCCGAGGTAGCCAGCCTGGGTCACATCGCCGATCACCGACTTCGGCCCGTACTTGCCCTTGAAGGCTTCGACGAACTTCTTGTTGTTGTCGTTGCTCAAGGACTGGAAGTACTTCATCGAGGAGTAGAAGCCGGCGAAGTTCTCGCCGCCCACGCCCAGCATCTCGTCTTCGGTCACCGACAGGGTCAGCAGGAATTGCTTGGCACCGGTGATGCCGGCAGCCTTGAGCTGCTTGTAGAAGGCCACGTTGGAACCACCGACCACGGCAGCGAAGATGCAATCGGGCTTGGCCAGCTTGATCTTGTTGATCAGGGAGTTGAAGTTGGTGTTGCCCAGCGGGTAGTACTCTTCGCCCACCACGGAACCCAGCTTGCCAATCGTCTCGATGTGCTTGCGGGCGATCTTCATCGAGGTGCGCGGCCAGATGTAGTCCGAACCAACCAGGAAGAAGGTCTTGGCCTTCTTCTCCTTGGAGGCCCAGTCCAGACCCCACAGGATCTGTTGCGTGGCTTCCTGGCCGGTGTAGAACACGTTCTTGGACTGCTCCAGGCCTTCATAGAACGTCGGGTAGTACAGCAGGCCGTTTTCCTTTTCGAAGATGGGCAGCACGGCCTTGCGGGATGCCGATGTCCAGCAGCCGAAGACGCAGGCCACGCGGTCGTTGACCAGCAGCTTCTTGGACTTCTCGGCGAAGGTGGGCCAGTCGGAGGCGCCGTCTTCCTTGATCACCTTGATCTTGCGGCCCAGCACGCCGCCCATGGCATTGATCTGGTCGATGGCCAGTTGCTCTGCCTGGATCGAGCCTGTCTCGGAGATGGCCATGGTGCCCGTGGCCGAGTGCAGCTGACCCACGATCACCTCGGTGTCGGTCACGGCCAGCTTGGTCGTGTTGACGGCGGAGGTGGCAGGGGCGGCACCGTAGCTCAGGCCCGTGACACCCATGAGGGGTACGGCACCGAGGCCTTGCAGGACGCGGCGGCGGTTGCGGGACAGGTCATTCTGGTCATTCGACATGAAAAGGCTCCTTGCACAAAAACGGGTTGCCGATGCCGCGCTTTGGTGCAGGCGTCCTTCGGTGCGGTTGGTCGCCTGGCATCGCGGTTCGCGGCCTTGGGTGCAACAGTACGGATGAGCGGGTTTTCCATGAATACGTCAATTAACGTAGTCCTGTGATGAGGGCACTTGAATGCGGGGGGATCACATGGATCGCTTCTTGCATTCAAGCTGAGCCGTCCTGTAGATCGGAGCCAGTTCGTGTCCGTAGCCCGGCAAAAGATCTTTCGCATTCGCCGTGAATACAACTCCTGGGTTGCCAATGAGACCCTGGAGGACTACGCGCTCCGCTATACCCCGCGCACCTTCCGCAAGTGGAGCGAGATGCGCGTGGCCAACACGGCTTTTGGTGCCGTGTCCTTTCTGGCGCTGGAGGCCATTGGCGGCGCCATCGCCTTGAACTACGGCTTCACCAATGCGGTCTGGGCCATTCTGATCGTCGGCTTAATCACCTTCCTCACCGGCCTGCCCATCAGCTACTACGCGGCCAAGTACGGTGTGGACATGGACTTGTTGACGCGCGGTGCGGGCTTTGGCTATCTGGGCTCCACGCTCACTTCGCTGATCTACGCCAGCTTCACCTTCATCTTCTTTGCACTCGAGGCCGCCATCATGGCGCTGGCCTTGCAGATGGTGTTCAGATGGCCGCTGCCCGTTTGCTATCTGGTGTCGTCGCTGGTCATCATTCCCTTGGTGACCCACGGCATCACGCTGATCTCGCGCCTGCAGATGTGGACGCAGCCGCTGTGGCTGACCTTGTGGGTCTGCCCTTTCCTCTTCGTGGCCTTCAAGAACCCCGAGGCCTATGCCGCCTTCACCTCGCTGAGTGGCCGTAGCACGGGGCACAGCGGCTTTGATGTGACCGCTTTCGGCCTGGCTGCCACGGTGGCGTTCTCCTTGGTGGTGCAGATCGGCGAGCAGGTGGACTTCCTGCGCTTCCTGCCCGAGAAGACAGACGAGAACCGCGTGCGCTGGTGGACCGCCGTGCTGGTGGCCGGACCAGGCTGGGTGGTGCCGGGCATGCTCAAGATGCTGGCCGGTGCCTTTCTGGCTTTTCTGGCCTTGCAGCACGAGGTGCCGGCGGACAAGGCCATCGAGCCCACGCAGATGTACCTGGCCGGTTTCAGCGAGGTGTTCTCGTCGCCTTTCTGGTCGCCGCAGTGGGCGCTGGGCGTCACGGTGCTGTTCGTGATCATCTCGCAGGTGAAGATCAATGTCACCAATGCCTATGCGGGTTCGCTGGCCTGGTCCAACTTCTTCGCGCGGCTCACGCACAGCCACCCTGGCCGCGTGGTGTGGCTGGTCTTCAATGTGCTGATCGCCGTGCTCCTGATGACGCTGGGTGTGTTCGGTGCGCTGGAGCGCGTGCTGGGTCTCTACAGCAATGTGGCCATTGCCTGGGTCGGGGCGCTGGTGGCCGATCTGCTGATCAACAAGCCCATGGGTTGGTCGCCCAAAGGCATCGAGTTCAAGCGGGCACACCTGTATGACCTCAATCCGGTTGGCTTGGGTGCCACATTGACGGCGGCGCTGGTGGCTGTGACAGCCCATGCGGGTTTGCTGGGTGAATCGCTGGTGGCCTGGTCCTCCTTCATTGCGCTGGGCATCGCGCTCGTGGTGTCGCCTTTGCTGGCCTGGACCACAAACGGGCGCTTCTACCTGGCACGCGAGCCTCACATGCCCTGGAAGCCCGGCCAGATGGTGCGCTGCTCGGTGTGCGAGAACCATTTCGAGGCCGAGGACATGGCGACCTGCCCGGCCTACGACGCGCCCATCTGCTCGCTGTGCTGCACGCTGGAGTCGCGCTGCCATGACCGCTGCAAGACGCGCTCGCGCGCGGCCGAGCAGGTCTCGGGTGGCTTGATGACGGTGCTGCCCACCTACCTGTCCAAGCGGGTCAACTTCAGGGTGGGGCACTACCTGGTGGTCTTCCTGTCGATCGCAACCCTGCTGGCCTTCGTGCTGGGCGTGGTCTATTACCAGGAGGGCGTGGCCTCGGGCATCAGTCTGGAGGGCCCCTTCGTCAAGGTCTATGCGCTCATGTTGCTGGCGGCGGCCGTGTGCGCCTGGTGGGTGGTGCTGGCCTCCGAGAGCCGGCGCATGGCGCAGGACGACTCCAACCGGCACAACCAGCTGCTGCAACTTGAAATCGATGCCCACCGCCGCACCGACGCCGCCTTGCAGCAGGCAAAGGAACTGGCCGAGGCCGCCAACCAGGCCAAGACACGCTATGTGGCCGGCATGACGCACGAGCTGCGCACGCCACTCAACAGCATCCTGGGCTATGCGCAGATCCTCATGAAAGACGCGCCGCCGGCCGGCAAGAAGCGCACGGCCTTGAACACCATCCAGCGCAGCGGCGAGCACCTCATGGGCCTGATCGACGGGCTGCTGGATTTGGCACGCATCGAGGCGGGCCGCCTGCGCCTGGAGTCGGCACCCTTGCCGCTGCCCGAGTTCCTGGATGACGTGGTCAGCATGGTGAGGCCACAGGCCGAATCCAAGGGCCTGGGCTTCAAGCTGGAGACACGAGGCCGCGTGCCGGCCTGGGTGCAGGCCGATGCCAAGCGCCTGCGCCAGATCCTGCTCAATCTGCTGGGTAATGCGGTGCGCTTCACCGAAAAAGGGCGCATCACGCTGCGCCTGGATGCGCGCCGCGAGGTGCTGCGCTTCGAGGTGGTGGACACGGGCATCGGCATTGCGCCGCAGGATCTGGAGCGCATCTTCCTGCCCTTCGAACGTGGCAGTGGCGGGCGCCGCAGCAGCGAGCCCGGTACCGGCCTGGGTCTGACCATCACCCATTTGCTCACCGAGCTGATGGGCGGCGAGCTCAGCGTGCAAAGCGTGATGGGGCAGGGCAGTGTGTTCAGCGTGCGCCTTTACTTGCGCGAGATCTCGGCGCCGCCGGGTGAGCAGGCCTTGAAGTCGGGTGTGTCGGCCGCGCGCCTGCTGCACCGGCCCATCACGGGCTACCTGGGCCCACGCAAGACCTTGCTGGTGGTGGACGACCAGCCCATCCAGCGCCAGATGCTGGCAGGGCTCCTGCTGCCCCTGGGCTTCGAGATCCGCGAGGCTGCCAGCGGCCAGGAAGGCCTGGAAAGCGTCAAGGAGTTGTGCCCGGATGCCGTGTTGATGGACATTTCCATGGACGACATGGACGGCTGGCGCACGGCCCGTGCCATCAGGCAAGCCGGCTTCGATGAGGTGCCCATCATCATGGTGTCGGCCAATGTGTTCGAGAACCGGCCGGAGAACCTTCAGGCCGCGCAGTGCCAGGCCTTTCTGGGCAAGCCGGTGATGGAGTCCGAGTTGCTCGACACCTTGGCCCAGCACCTGTTGTTGACCTGGGTCACGGCGCCCATGGGCATGCTCGCCCACGAGGAGGGTGAAGCTCATGTGGCACCGCAGCTGGATCTGTTTGCCATGCCACCTGCTCCTGTGCCGCCCGATGCCGCCTGGGAGCTGGACCGCCTGGCGCGCAAGGGCCATGTGCAGGGCCTGCACGATGCACTGGATGAATGGACACGTGCCGCACCCGATGCGCTGGTCCACTGGCGGGCGACGCGTGAGCTGGTGGACCAGTTCGAGCTCGACGCCGTTGTCTCGTATCTCGCACCCTATCTCGTAGAGGATATTCTCGATGAACCCCAAGTTTGAGCGGAGCCAGGGCACTGTCCTGGTGGTGGACGATGCGCCCGATACCCTGCGCATGTTGTGCGATGCGCTGGCGGACGAAGGCTACACGGTGCTCGTGGCGCGCGATGGGCAACAGGCCTTGGCCCGGCTCGACGTGGTCACGCCCGATGCCATCCTGATGGATGCGGTGATGCCCGGCCTCACGGGCTTCGAGACATGCCAGCGCATCAAGAACCATGCGGCCTGGTCGGCCATCCCCGTGATCTTCATGACGGGGCTTTCAGAGACGGCCGATGTTGTCGCAGGCTTCGAAGCCGGTGGCGTCGACTATGTCGTCAAGCCCGTGCGCATCGAGGAGGTGCTGGCCCGGCTGACCACGCATGTGCGCAACGCTCGTGCGGCGCGCGAGGCCTTGCGCGCCTTGCAGCGAGACAGCAAGGCCTCAGGGGCCGATGCGGGCGTGGACCATTGCCGCCTGAGCGAAGCCGCCCTGACGCCTCGCGAGACCGAGGTGCTTGGCTGGCTGGCCAAGGGCAAGACCAACCGCGACATCGCCGACATCCTGGGCATGAGCCACCGCACCGTCAACAAGCACCTGGAGCACATCTTCGAGAAGCTCGGTGTGGAGACGCGCGCGGCCGCTGCGGCCTTGGCCAGTCGCGCCATATCCGTATAAAACGCTCCCCTGTTTGCAGTCGATGGCGTTGTCATCACGCAAACCTTCATGCAGACATGATGGAGATGGGCCGGCCATGAGTTAGTCTTGCGCACTGTGTCTGACGACACATGATGATGAGGCCACAGGAGCAGTACATGGCATCACCACCTCCAGCGGATTGGGTCGCTGGCTGGGCTAAATACCAGCGTTTCAGCGAGCTGATCTTCGTGTCCGGTATCGGGCACTTCGTCTTCGCCCTGGTCTACGGTGGCTATTTCCATCAGTGGGCGATCGCGGCCGCGTTGGCGATGCCAGCCTTGCCCGTGATCGGGCTGTATCCGCTGTTCAAGTCCCGCCTCAAGCCCACCGTCATCCGCTGGATCAGCCATGTCCTGCTGCTGGGCAACCTCGCAGGGCTCATCGTCTCCTTGATGTGGATGGGGCTCACGCCCAGCACGGCCGTGTGGTGGCTGGTGTGGTGGCCGATGTTCGTGGCCCACCTGATGGGCGTCATTGACGGCGTGGTGTGGGTGGTGCTGGTGATGGGTGGCGCGGGCCTGATCTGGTTCAACCAGCAGCACCAGTGGGTGCCGCCTTTGATGAAGGCTGAAGAGAACCCCATCTTCCTGATGCAGATCGGTTTTCTGCTGATCGGCGCGGGTTTCAGCGTGGTGGTGCGCCGCGCCTATGACCGTTTCAGCCACGAGATCGACGGCAACCAGCGCATGATCGATGCGCAGAACCTTGCGCTGGAGCGTCGTGCCGCGCGGCTGGAGACCATGCTGCAGGCCGTGCAGCAGTCCAGCCTGGACCGCACACGCCTGTTCGCGCAAATCAGCCACGAGGTGCGCACGCCGCTCAACGGCATCCTGGGCTTCACACAGTTGCTCAAGCGCACCGAGGCCAATGAACAGCAGTCCACCTACCTGGAGCAGATCGACCGCTGCGGCTCCACCTTGATGCAGATCATCAACGATGTGCTGGATTTTTCCCGCTTGGAGTCCCACGCCACACCGCTCGATCAGCAGAAGTTCAATGCTGTTCAATTGGCCAACGAGGCCGTGGACATGGTCTCGTCCATTGCCCAGCAAAAGGGCGTGTCATTGGTTCGCGAGTTTCCGGACGATGCGATCGAGGCGGTGGGTGACCCCTTGCGCATCAAGCAGGTGCTGCTCAATCTGCTGGCCAATGCCCTGAAGTTCACGACAGAAGGCGAGGTGTCGGTACGCTGCCACACCTTGCAGCGCGAAGATGGGCTGTCGACCCTGCATGTCGAGGTGCAGGACTCGGGCATCGGCATCCCCACCGAGGCCTTGGGACAACTCTTTCAGCCTTTCAACAGGGCCAGCGACAGCACCATCCGCCAATATGGTGGCTCGGGCCTGGGCCTGGCCATCTGCAAACGCCTGGTCGACATGATGCATGGCCGCATCGGCGTGGACAGCCAGCCCGGCAGCGGCAGTCTGTTCTGGTTCGAGGTGCCGATCGACGCAGAGGATTGGCGCAGGGTGGCTTGATCAGCTCGATCAGCGCACGACGACCAGCATCTCGTGCACATCGTGCGTCATGACGGCCAGGAAGGTCAGCAGGCCGAGGTAGGCCGTGGCGTAGGTCAGCCGGGTCTCGGCCGAGGCCACGTAGTAGCCTGCATGGGCCGGGTCATCGGCCTTGAAGTGCCAGGCCTTCATCACCTGTGGGGCCGCCATGATCGCGATCATGATCAGCACGGGGTTCAGGGGATTGCGCCACAGCATGAAGCCCAGAATGGGCACGCCCAGCAGCCAGATACGCGGCGAGAGCACAGCCGTGATGCGGCCACCATCGAGTGGTGACAGCGGGATCAGGTTGAAGAGGTTGAGGAAAAAGCCTGCGTAGGCCACTGCCAGCAGCCACTTGCCGTCCTGGCCCGCATCGCGCGCCAGGAAGTAGCAGAGCAGAGCGCCCAGTGTGCCCAGCAAGGGGCCGCCCAGGCCCACATAGGCTTCCGTCTCGGCGTCGTGCGGCATCTCCTTCATCTCGATCCAGGCGCCCATGAAGGGGATGAAGGTAGGCGCACCGACCTTCAGGCCGCGCTGGCGGGCGGCGATGAAGTGGCCCATCTCGTGGACGAACAGCAAGCCGATGAAGCCCGCTGCGTACTTCCAGCCAAAGATGAAACCGTAGACCACCAGCGAGATCAGCATGGTGCCGCCGGTGGTGAGCAGCTTGCCGAACTTCAGGCCGCTGAAGAGCAGGAACAGGATCTTGAGCATGGGCTGTGGGGCGATAGATCAGGCTGTGTGAATCACGCCTTGTGAATCAGGCCTTGCTATTGTCGCGCTTGAAGAAGCGGCCCACGGCGGCGGCCACGCCGGCACCGGCCAGCAAGATCACCTTGGCGAACTTGGCGAAAAAACCGGCGGCCAGGGCGAACATGCCCAGCTTCTTGGCGGCCAGCCCACCCACCAGCGCGGCCAGACCGTATTCGGCCACCTTGTCTGTGGAGGCGTTGAAGTCTGCGTAGCGCTTGCCTTCATTGAAGTTGAGCGCGCTCAGCAGCACTTGCGCATGCACCTTGTCTTGCGCAATGGCCTGCTGGCCGGTGATCAGGTTGAGGGTGATGTAGCCCTCGCGGCCCAGCGCATAGGTGTTGTAGTTGACGCTGTTGGCTTCGTCCGATGGGGCACCCTTGGTGCGCGCGGCCATGGACCAGACCAGGCGATGCGTATCGGCCGTGTAGGCGGGCTTTTCAATCCAGCCGATGATGTCCAGCTCGGGGTAGCCGTTCTGGCGGCGTTCCTCGTTGGCGGCTTCGGTGCCTTCCTTGAGGCTCTTGAACAGGTCGTCGACGTTCCAGTTCTTGGCGTCGTCGTCCTTGATGTAGCCGGCCTCTTCATAGCGGGCCACCGCCATCCAGCCTTGATCCTGCGAGGCAGGGAAGACGAGACCCAGCTCGCGCTCATCGGGGTGGTTGCCCACGGCCTTCATGAACTGGCCGGCAGCGGGCTCGGGCACCCAGACATAGCCGGCGGGGAGCTTGAGCACCGCCTGATCGCGCAGCTTGATGTCGGCCGGGCCCTTGATCTGCGCGGCCTGCATGGCCTTGGCTGCTTGCTCGATCGCCTGCTGGTGGGCTTGCTCCTGGGGTGTGGCGGCCTGCGGCGCGTCTTCTGCGCCAGCGATCATGGGTGTCATCGCGCCAAGTGCGAGCGCGAGGGCTGCGGCGATCATCCACATGTGCTTCTTCATCTTGTTTCTCCCTTGATCATCAAAGAGGCAAGGTTAGCAGAGGCACCGGCTTGCAACGGCCTGTTCAGCCGCCACTCAGCTTTCGTTTAGCCGCCGTTCATTCGCCGTTCAGTCACCAATGAGCAACTGCGTGGCACCCTGCTTGTGGGTGACGCGGCCGCCTTGCAGCTGCAAGGCCTCTTCCACGAACCATCGCACGGCGCGCGGGTAGATCAGGTGCTCTTGCGTCAGCACACGTGCGGCCAGGCTGTCGGCGGTGTCGCTGTTCAAGACGGGCACGGCAGCCTGCGCCACGATGGGGCCATGGTCCAGGTCGGGCGTCACGAAGTGCACGGTGGCGCCAGCCAGCTTGCAACCGGCTTCGATGGCGCGCTCATGCGTACGCAGGCCGGGGAAGGCCGGCAGCAAGGACGGATGGATATTGAGCATGCGGCCTTCGAAGTGGCGCACAAAGCCCTCGGTGAGGATGCGCATGAAGCCTGCCAGCACGACCAGATCGGGCGAAAAACCATCGATCACGCGGGCGAGCTCGGCATCGAAGGCTTCGCGGGTGTCAAAAGCCTTGTGGTCGACCACGGCCGTGGGGATGCCTCGGCCCGCAGCGAATTGCAGGCCTGAAGCCGAGGCCTTGTTGCTGATCACGGCGGCGATGCGGGCGGGCCATTGCTCGCCGGCGCAGGTGTCCACGATGGCTTCCATATTGGAGCCGCGGCCGGAGATCAGGATGACGATGTTTTTCATGCGGCCCAGAGTGTAGGGCATGCCGTCATCGGGGCATGCCTGCTTCACATCGCGGAAAACAGGGCCAGCACCTACAATTCGGCACTTTCCGTCGATCATCATCCAAGCTGCCGAACCCGCCATGACCGTTCGCGTTCTCACCGGTATCACCACCACTGGCACGCCCCACCTGGGCAACTACGTCGGCGCCATCCGGCCCGCCATTGCCGCCAGCCGCGAGCCCGGCGTCGAGAGCTACTTCTTCCTGGCCGACTACCACGCGCTGATCAAGTGCGATGACCCCGACCGCATCGAGCGCTCCCGCCTGGAGATCGCCGCAACCTGGTTGGCAGCTGGCCTGGACCCCGAGCGCGTGACCTTCTACCGCCAGAGCGACATCCCCGAGACCACCGAGCTCAACTGGCTGCTGACCTGCGTGACCGCCAAGGGCCAGATGAACCGTGCGCATGCCTACAAGGCCGCAGTGGATGCGGCCGTGGCCGCCGGTGAAGAGCCCGATGGCAACGTGACGATGGGCCTGTACTGCTACCCCATCCTGATGGCCGCCGACATCCTGCTGTTCAATGCCCACCGCGTGCCCGTGGGCCGCGACCAGGTGCAGCACATCGAGATGGCGCGTGATGTGGCGCAGCGATTCAACCACCTGTTCGGCAAGGGCGTGGACATGTTTGTGCTGCCACAGGCCGAGATCGAAGAGAGCGTGGCGACCTTGCCTGGCCTGGATGGCCGCAAGATGTCCAAGAGCTATGACAACACCGTGCCCTTGTTCGAAGGTGGTGCCAAGGCGCTCAAGGATGCGATCGCCCGCATCGTGACCGACTCGAAGCTGCCCGGTGAACCGAAGGACCCGGACAGCGCCCACCTGGTCACCATCCATGATGCCTTTGCCGATGCGGCCGCGCGCGTGGCCTTCCATGCCGACCTGCGCGCCGGCCTGGGTTGGGGCGATGCCAAGCAGCGCGTGGTGCAACTGATCGAAGAGCACGTGGGCCCGATGCGCGAGCGCTATGCCCAATTGATGGCCCATCCGGAGCGCATTGAAGACGTGCTGCAGGCCGGCGCGGCCAAGGCCCGCAAGGTGGCCACGCCTTTCCTGGCCGAGTTGCGCCAGGCTGTGGGGTTGCGCCGCATGGTGGCGGCGTCGCAGGCCAAAGAGGCCAAGGTGCAATCGGCCAAGTCGGACGTGCCGGTGTTCAAGCAGTACCGCGAGGCCGATGGCCGGTTCTACTTCAAGCTCACCGCCGCCGATGGCGCGCTGCTGCTGCAAAGCCAGGCCTTCGCCGAAGGCCGCGAAGCTGGCGGCTGGGTCAAGCGCTTCAAGACCGACGGTGTGGCCGCATTGGCGGGTGCGCCTGTGATTGTGGCCGCAGGCGTGGCGAGCGAGGCCGTCGAGGCCGCGTTGAGTGCCCTGCAAGCGCACGAAGCCGAGCAGGCCAGCAAGGCCGCCAAGGCGTGAGCGCAAGAGGCCGAGAAGCCATGGCGGGCATCCACATCACGGACATCGAGTCGGCCATCAACTGGTGGCGCGACCAGTTTCCCTCTGATGACGGCATCAGCCTGTGCAACGAGGTGAAGTCGCTGGCCGAGGTCTATGCCCTGATGGTCTACTACCGCGAAAGCGAGTGCGACGAGGCCACCATGCCCCAAGCCGCGCGCCAGGCCTGGCTGAACTGGTACGAGACCACGCCTGACACGCCCTGCATCGCCATCTGCTCGACCAGCCAGGGCGACAACATCTGCAAGGGCTGTGGCCGCACCTTCGATGAGGTGCAGCTGTGGCCCGAGATGAGCCCGGCCGAGAAGCGGGCCACCTGGCGCCGCATCACGCTGGAGAACACCGCCTGGCGCTTTAACCGCTACGCCGAGCGGGCCCGCGAGGGTGTGACAGCGGCCGCAACCGAGCCCCCGCCGCCCCCGATGCCCGCTTCGTCGGACAAGCCCGCCAGCTGAGCGCCAGCTCGGGCGTTTCGTCGCGCAGGCCTTGCGGCCTGATATGGCGCCATCACAATGTGGCCATGGTTCGTGGCCCTCAGCCTTCCTTCAATCACCTGCAACGCTTTGCCCACCGAGGTCTGCTGACCTTGCTGGTGAGCCTGGGCGTGGGCGGTGTCATGGGCTGGTGGCGCGGTCATGTCGGGCTGGGCCTGCTCGATGCGGTCTGCGTGGGCCTGGGCTGCTGGTTGTGTGTGGACACGGGCCGCATGGTCCTGGCCCGATGGCGCTGGCAGCGCCTGGGCTTTGCGACTGACGCACCGGAGCCGGCACCCGATGGCACCTTCTCCTACTGGCCTGGCTGGCGCTGGATGAGTGTGTGCGTGGTCTTGGGCACCTTGCTGGGCGTGCTCGGCGGCGTGACGCTGTCCCAGTGGCTGGCTCATGGTCTGGGGTGGTTGGATGAGGCCGGTGCGGGCTCGTTCCATGGGCATCTCATGGAAGGGTTGCTTGTGCTGCTGGGTTCCCTGGGGGTCTCGCTGGCTGTGAGCTATGTGTTTTATACGCGCGAGCAGGTGGCCCTGAGCCTGCGTCAAGCCGAGGAGGCGCGGCGTGTCGCGGCCGAAAGCCAGCTGCGCCTGCTGCAGGCCCAACTGGAGCCGCACATGCTGTTCAACACCCTGGCCAATCTGCGTGTGCTGATCCAGCTCGATGCCCAGCAGGCACAAGCCATGCTCGATCGCCTGATCAGCTTCTTGCGGGCTACGCTGAGCGCCAGCCGCATGAGCGCGCACAGCCTGTCTGACGAGTTCGAGCGCGTGGCCGACTACCTCGCCATCATGCAAGTGCGCATGGGCCCACGTTTGCGCACACAACTCATCTTGCCCGAGGCGCTGCGTGACTGCATGGTGCCGCCACTGCTGTTGCAGCCCCTGGTCGAGAACGCCATCCAGCACGGGCTGGAGCCCAAGCTCGAAGGTGGTGAGCTGCGTGTGGAGGCGCGCTGGCAGGGTGAGGCCTTGCGCATCCAGGTCATCGACAGCGGCCTGGGCCTGCGTCAAGATGCCACTTCCGTGATGCAGCCTGCCAGCAAGGGGCGAGGTTTCGGGCTCAGGCAGGTGCGCGATCGCCTGGCGGTCACCTGGGGTGAGTCGGCTTCCCTGAACCTGCAGGCCGCACATGCTGGCGGTACGGTGGCCACCTTGATCCTGCCTTGTCCTTACCCTTCAGCAACCCCTTGAACGAAAGTGAACGCATGCCATGGCCACGATGAAGGCAAGCGCCCTGATCGCCGAAGACGAGCCCTTGCTCGCCGAATCCTTGAAGCAGGACCTGGCGCGTCTGTGGCCCGAGTTGACAGTCGTGAACGTGGTGGGCGATGGCCAAGCCGCCGTCCAGCAGGCATTGGGCTTGCGGCCTGAAGTCGTGTTTCTCGACATCCGCATGCCGGGTCTCAATGGCCTGGAGGCCGCGCAGGTGCTGAGCGAAGACTGGCCAACCGAGCATGGGCCTTGCCCACTCATCGTGTTCGTCACGGCCTATGACCAGCATGCGCTCGACGCCTTCGAACAAGCTGCTGTGGACTATGTGCTCAAGCCGGTTCAGCCCGAGCGCTTGCTGCGCACCTGCGAGCGGCTGCAAAAGGCGCTCGCCCTCAGGCAAGGTCACGGGTCAGATGAGGAGGAAGCCCTGTTGATGGGCCGATTGCGGCAACTCTTGCAGGCGAGCGACCCCGTGGCTGCGGGCCAGCCACTGCGTCTGCTGCAAGCCAGCCAGGGCAACACGCTGCACATGATCCCGGTGGACGAGGTGATCTACTTCGAGGCGGCCGACAAGTACGTGCGTGTGATCACATCCCAGGCCGAGCACCTTCTGCGCATGTCCCTGCGTGAACTGACGCCGCGTCTGCCTCCAGGCCAGTTCTGGCAGATCCACCGTGGCACGCTGGTGCGGGCCGATGCGATCGCCATGGCCCGGCGTGAAGACAATGGCCGCTTCACGCTCACGCTCAAGGGCCATGCAGACCAGCTCAGCGTGAGCCGCCTGCACACCCATCTGTTCAAGGCCATGTGAGCCACTGCGAGTTCCTCTTGTTGGTTCACACGCGGCTGGGTTGGGTTTCGACAGCCTCGGTCTGGGCTTTGACCTTGGCCTTCTTGCCGAAGGTGACCTTCCACAGGAAGGGCCAGATGAAGGTCATGAAGGTCTTGAGGTCGGCCCGCGCGATGCAGGGCAGCTCGGTGCCGCGCTGCCAGGTGGGGTTGCGCTGCTCGAAGAAGGCGATGTCGGGCTCGGCGGCGCGCATCTCCGGTGTGATGGCGGCTACGTGGTCCTTCAGGCAATTGGCGTTGTCGCCGAAGTCCAGCAGCATCGCGTCGCGGTCGAGCTTGCCGGGGAACATGGCTTCGCTGTACTCGGCCACCAGTTCTTCCAGGTCAGGTGCCGTCGAGCCGCCACGCTTGGGGTAGTAGTCGGGGAAGTTCTTGGCCAGCAGCAGATAGGTCTTGTAGCCCTTGGAGATCAGCAGCCAGTATTGCGGCGTCAAGGGCGACTTCAGCGCTTCCCAGAACAGCTTGAGCGCAAAGGCCTTTTGCAGCGAGCGCGAGCCCCAGTAGTTGCGATCGAGGATGGTGTCGCCGCTGAACAGGCCCTTGGCCTTCTTGCCACCCAGCTTGAAGGTGTATACGCCCAGTGTCGAGAAGCCCACGATTTCCTGCGTGGACTTCTTGCGCACGATGAAGACGCCTTCCTTCTTCTCCAGATCATTGATGAAGGTGGACAGCGGGCTGTAGGCATAGTTTTCTTCGAACAGCGCGTGCATGCGGGCGATGTCCTGAATGTTCAGGGTGTCGACCTTCTGATAGCGGGTGGTGAGCATGGGCTACGGCTTTCGGGTGGTTGTGGGGCTGCTGTGGGCTCGATTGTTCAAGCCCACAGTCCCTGTACCCGAGAGGGTCTACCCTGAATTTAATATCAACCATTCAAATGGGGGGTGTTTGAAACGGTGATATTTCCCTGGCTAAGACCAATGAACGTTCGTTTGAAATTGGGCATGGGCGTCATTGGGGAATGGCAGCCGCCTGTGCCCGCGCCAGCGCGTTGGCGTAGTCCACCGGGCGGATATAGCCCTTGGCCTGGGCGGTATCGGCCGCAGCCTTGTATTTGTTCACATAGTCCGCGTGGGTGGGGTAGAGGCTCTGGAGCTTGCTGGCCGTGAAATAGTTGGTGTTGCCGCCGGCCACGCAGGCGAACAGGTCCAGGAAGGCCAAAGAGCCCGTCGTGATGTTGGCGTGGCCGTATCTGGCAATCGGCACGTCGATCTCGGGCAGGCGCAGGCCGCCGATGGCGTTGCCGTTCGCATCCTTCTTGATGTTGCCCAGCCAGTCGCGCTGCATGCGCGGGGCCACGGGTGGCGGCGTACCGTCGACGATCCAGTTCTTGAGGTGGTTGAAGCCCGCGATCTCCGCCTCATAAAAGGGCATGGCGTTGTAGGGCGCCGAGCACACGGGTGGTGACCAGCCCACTTCGCGCGAGCTGACCTCGCCGATGTTGGTCAGCAGGTACTGGTCGGCGTGGGCCGAGCCGGCCACTTCCCAGTGGCGGATGCGTTCGGTGTCGATCTGGCGGGAGGTGCCAGGCTGCAAGGCCACGTCCATTTCGGACTGCAAGAGGAACACGGGCACATTGGTGTCGCTGCGGATGGCCGTAGTCGACGGGAGGCTGTCGCTGGAGGCCATCTTGGCGCCCGAGTTGCTGCGGCCGTGGATGAAAATGCCGTCGAACACCTTGTCGATGGGTTGGATCGCGTTGGTGTAGGTGATCAGGCGCATGGCCGATTGCGAGTGCCCTGTGGCGATCACCTTGTTGGGCACCAGGCCACCAAGCAGCAGGGCGCTCTGGCTGCGGATGGCCAAGGCCGTTTGCGAGAGGATGTCGTAGGAGATGTCGTCGTCGGGGATACTGGTCTGTGCGTAGCGGCTCCCGTACTGCGTGAGCTTTTGCACGCCCTGGATACCGACCTTCTGCACGTTGACGCCCACGTAGGCATAGCCTTCGCGCAAGATGGCCTCGTGTGCCATGCCCCAGTCCACGTCCAGCGGGTAGCCCGTGCTGACGTTGAGCCACTCGACGATCACGATGCCGTTGAACTTGGCCGGGTCGGCCGGGCGACGCACGATCATCATCGTGTTGTAGGCCGTGTTGCTGGACACGACGGCGGCGGCCCACTTGCCGTCGCTGCCCAGGGTGCCCGTGCCCTTGAACTTGCGGGCCAGGCCAGAGATGTTGAACTCCTGCTCGACGAAGCCGTAGTCGCCGAGGTGGTCGACGTCGAAACGGTGACCATAGCCCGGTGTGGACGAGCTGGCCTGGATTACCGCTTGTGGGACGGCGGCGCTGCTGCTGAAGGCGACGCAGGCCAGGGCGGCGGCCAGCGCGAGTCGATGGAAAACGTGCTTGCTCATGGCTCTCTCCTTGTAACGAAATGGATGGAATGGTCATCGTTATTGAAGCTTAGCCAAGATAGTTCTCTTACATAACAAAGTCACCCGTGAGAACCCCAGTTCATTCCGCATCGCGAGGGGGTCGATAGAATCGTGGGATGAACGCGCCTACAGACGACAACACCCCATCCAAACCCAGCAATTTCCTGCGCGGCATCATCGACCGCGACCTGGAACAAGGCACGTATGCCAGCCGCCGTTGGGCCGGCTCGCCCGGCGATGCCGCTCACCACGAGCAGGGCCAACCTGACCCTGCCAAGATCCGCACCCGCTTTCCGCCGGAGCCCAATGGCTACCTGCACGTGGGCCACGCCAAGAGCATCTGCTTGAACTTCGGCCTGGCGCGCGACTACGGTGGCGTCTGCCACATGCGCTTTGACGACACCAACCCCGAGAAGGAAGAGCAGGAGTACGTCGATTCCATTCTGGACGCCGTCAAGTGGCTGGGCTTCGGCTGGGACTCGTCCTTCAACGGTAAGGCCGAGAGCCACCTCTACTACGCCAGCAACTACTTCGATTTCATGTACCGCGCCGCCGAGTACCTGATCGAAGCCGGCCTGGCCTACGTGGACGAGCAGACGCCCGAAGAGATGCGCGCCAACCGTGGCGACTTCTCCAAGCCTGGTGTGGACAGCCCCTTCCGCAGCCGTACGCCGCAGGAGAACCTCGCGCGCTTTCGCGAGATGCGCGACGGCCAGCATGCCGATGGCGCCATGGTGCTGCGCGCCAAGATCGACATGGCCAGCCCCAACATCAACATGCGGGACCCGGCCATCTACCGCATCAAGCGCGCGACCCACCACAACACGGGTGACAAGTGGTGCATCTACCCGATGTACACCTTCGCGCACCCCATCGAAGACGCGCTGGAGCAAATCACCCATTCGATCTGCACGCTCGAATTCGAAGACCAGCGCCCCTTTTACGACTGGCTGCTGGCGCGCCTGGCCGAAGGCGGCCTGCTCAAGCAACCGAACCCGCGGCAGTACGAGTTCGCGCGCCTGAACCTCACGTATGTGATCACGTCCAAACGCAAGCTCAAGCAGCTGGTGGACACCAAGGTGGTCGAGGGCTGGGATGACCCGCGCATGCCGACCATCGTGGGCTTGCGCCGACGCGGCTACACGCCTGAGGCCATCCAGCTGTTTGCCGAGCGCATCGGTGTGAGCAAGGCCGACAGCTGGATCGACTACAGCACACTGGACATCGCCCTACGCGACGACCTGGAGAACAAGGCGCATCGCGGCATGGTGGTGCTCGATCCGGTCAAGCTCACCCTCACCAACTGGGAGGAGGTCATGGGCGCCGGTCATCTGGAGCCTTGTTCGCTGCCGGCTTTGCCTCATCCGCCCGAGGGACAAGCATCACCCGTGCGCCACTTCGAGTTGGGCAAGGAGGTGTGGATCGAGCGCGAGGACTTCGAAGAGGTGCCGCCCAAGGGCTACAAGCGCCTCTTCCCCGGCAACAAGGTGCGCCTCAAGGGCGGCTATGTGATCGAGTGCACGGGCTGCGTCAAGGATGCCGATGGCCGCGTGACCGAGGTCCTGGCCACCGTGGTGCCCGACACCAAGAGCGGCACGCCGGGCGCCGACAGCGTCAAGGTCAAGGCGGCGATCACCTGGGTGGGCGTGGCTGACGGCGTGGCCGCCGAAGTGCGCCTTTACGATCGCCTCTTCACCGACCCGCAGCCCGATGCCGGTGGCAAGGACTTCCTCGCCAGCTTGAACCCCGAGAGCAAGAAGGTGGTCACAGCTTACATCGAGCCCTCGCTGGCGGCGGCGCTGCCTGATCAGAAATTCCAGTTCGAGCGTTTTGGCTACTTCGTGGCAGACTGTAAGGACCACGCACCCGGCAAGCCCGTGTTTAATATGATCACTGGTCTGAAGGATGGGTGGAGTACGGTTAAACCGAGCTCTTTAGCAACTGATGAGCTTGATTTGTCCAAACTCATCGGTAAGCTGCCAGTAAGTAAATTGCCCCCTCTTCGGGATAATAGAAATCCCGCAATTGAGGTAGTTGCGGAGTCAGATTTTTATGTGGAGCCGAAACTGAGGGTCAAAGACTCAGGTTCTGAAGTAAGTCCGATTGTAATCGTGAGTGCTCCAGGTGCTGTCGGTAAAACGGCCCTCGGTAGGTATATTTCTCAAGCGCGACGTGCAATATATTGGAATCTTGCAAATCAGCGAATCGGGGACTATACATTTTCTGGGGCGTTCACGAATGCTTTCGGCGATGAGGCATTTAGTGCCGTAGTGAGGAGCGTTGGCTCTGGCGATGCAACAATTGTTATTGATGCATTTGATGAGGCGGAGATTCGTGAGGGGTTGGAGCGGATCGAGGGTTTCTTGGATGAGGTCGTTGATCGCGTCAAGAACGTAACTCGTCCTTGTGTTGTCTTGCTTGCGCGGACAGAGTCCGCAGATTTCTTGGCAAGTTACTTGGCCTCATCCAACTCCTTGCGTGCAAAGGTGCCATACTACGAGATATCATTTTTTGATGCCTCTAAATCTAGGGAGTTCGTTGAGAAATCCAAAGAAGGTGTGGCAACCCCTTCGGTCCGTGGGCAAATTTTTGCAGGGATTGAGCGAGCGTTTGCATCGATTCTGGGGCTTTCCTTTGAGAGTCGTTGGTCTGATGCGGCTTTCAGATCGTTCATGGGCTATGCTCCTGTTTTACAGTCCGTTATTGCGCTGATTCGTGACGAGACTAATCCTGTTAGATTGGTGGAAGCTCTCGAGGGGCCAGCATGGGCTGCAAAGGGGAAGGATATCGATTTTCTGGACCGCGTATTTAGCGAACTGCTTGTCCGTGAACAGGGAAAGTTTGTTCGTAGGGTGAAGGAAAGGCCTGGTATCTCCGCGGTTCCTAATATTGACTGGGATGCTATGTACGCCCCGTCAGAGCAACTTGCTAGACTCTGCGCGAAGTTCTTTGACTCTGGTGCGTTTGATGTCCCTGAAGCCGTAAAGAAGATGCCTCCTACGGTTGGGCAAGCCTACAGTGATGCTCTTGGAGAGTTCTTCGATATGCATCCATTTGCAAGGGGCAACTCATATGCAGGTCCTGCTTTTAGGGATTATCTGTATGCGTGGGCTTTGCAGGGGGCGCTTTTCGCCGATTTTGCTGATGCAGACTTACGGCGTCGGGGTATTGTTCCTACACCATTACTCTACAAGTTCTTGAAGGATCGCGCCGTTAATGCGGAGCATGTTGGTCATGTGATTGATTCGTTCTCCTCTGCCAGGTTGTTTGGATGGGAAAGTGCTGCTGCGATTCGAATTAAACGGGGCGAAGGTGTTTTGGTTCTAGTGGGAAGTCTTGGTGATCGCGTTGAGATAAGTAGATTTGGACTTGTTGCGGGCGGGCGTGGAGTTATATTGAATCAGCCCATCAGAAACATAAGCGTGACTTCCGATGGGGATGTGTCGATTGGAGTTGCAGGTCGACCGTGTGATATATCTAATTCTGATATTCGCTGCAATTCTCTTCGGGTGCAATCCTCTGCAATGTTTGTTCGGGAATCAAGCGTGCGCGGTGTGTCGATTTCGGTGAAGGGGGGCATTGTAATTTTTGACCATGCCTTCACGCTCAGTGGTCGTGGCTTAGATGCTTTCGTTGTCCAAGGTGACGCTGATCTATCCTACCCATGGTCGAAATACTTGGTGTCTGGGCTGATTGAAGGGAATAGCACTTTGGGCGGTAAGGCTGTTCAAATGGCCTTAGTGGAGTTGATGCGTATTCTTAGATGGTTCAGAAAGGATAAAAAGGACGACTTGGCTCGTCATAAGCAGCTAATTGATAATGTTGTCGTAGGGGACGATGAATTGCGCAGGGCGCTGTTGGCGTTTATGATAGAAAAAGGCTTGTTGGACGAGCGAGGGCCCTTGTACGTTGTTTCTGGCACGAAAGCAAACCAATGTGGGCTTGTATGGGGTCAGTTAAAGCTGCCAAAGTTAAATGAGGCGCTTAGTAATTTCTTGGGGGATTTTGTTGGGCGACACAAAAGCCTCTTTTGAGTGTGTTTGAAGCGCGAAGTGTGTTAACAGGTGGTGTATTTACTCGTTGCTTGGTACCCCCTTCCGTCTACATCGCATTCCTGGAGATTCATGCCTTGTTGTCGATGTCAATTGTTTCAGAGGCTCTGAATTTCTTGACTCGTATGAAATCAAAGGTTCCGGTTCGAGCGCTTTGGCTACTTCGTAGCCGATTGCTGTGACTACCAACCCGGCAACCCTGTTTTCAACAAGATCACCGGGCTGAAAGACGGAAAATGGGCGAAGTAAGCGCGATCAAGCCCGGTGCGACAGCGGCACGGCCGGGAAGTCCACCGGCACCTCGAAGGCCACGTTCACATAGTTGGTGAACAGGTTGAGCGCCACGTGCGCCAGGATCTCGACGATGTGGCCATCGTCAAAGCCCACGGCGCGCAGGGCCTGCACGTCGGCGTCGCTGACCTGGCCGCGGTCGTTCACCAGCTTGAGCGCGAAGTGCAAGGCGGCGGCCGTGCGCGGGTCGCTCGCTTCACCTTGTTGGGCGGCGCGCAGGACGTCAGACGACAAGCCTGCCTTGCGGCCCAGCGCGGTGTGCGCGGCCAGGCAGTATTCGCAGGCATTGCGGTCGGCCACGGCCACCGCGATCTGCTCGCCCAGTTGCGCGCCGATGCGGCCTTGGCCCAAGGCGCCAAAGGCGGCCCACATGCTGCCCAGCGCGGCCGGCGAGTTGGACACGGCCTTGAACATGTTCGGCGTGGCGCCGCCAAAGGCCTGGTGGACCTGACGCAGCACGGGCTGGCTGTCGGCGGGGGCTTGTTCGATGGTGAGGAGAGGGATGCGGGACATGGTGATGACGCCTTTCAGTCTGTTGGGTATTTGGATGAATGAACACGGCGGCGTGTCGTCGTGTGAGGCCAGTGTTCCGCGATTGGCGATACCATTGGCTGCTTTTCATCCATCAAATCAACCCAATCGTCCATGGCTGCGTTCGTGGATGCGTGCCCATGACCGAACCTGCTTCGCCCGGCCTGGACAGGCTCTCCTCGCTGCTGGAGCGCTTCAGCGTGCGCGCACACATGTTCCACAACGGCCCCTTGTGCGGGGTGACGCACTTCGCGGCCCAACCCGGCCTGGGCTTTCTGCATGTGATGCGCGATGGCGCGATGACGGTGACCCACAAGGCCCGCGGTGGGGCGCCGCGCAAGCTGGAGGTGGCCGAGCCCAGCCTGCTGTTTTACCCGCGTCCTTTGGCGCATGACTTCCACAACGCACCGCGCGAGGGCTCTGATTTCGTGTGTGCAACGCTGGCTTTCGATGGCGGCGACATGCACCCGCTGGCAAGGGCCTTGCCGCCTTTGATCGCGCTGCCCTTGAGCCGTGTCGACACCGTGGCGCAGACCTTGTCCCTCTTGTTCGCTGAAGCGGAGCATGTGCGCTGCGGCCAGCGCCTGCTGGCTGATCGGCTGTTCGAGGTCTTGCTGCTGCAGTTGCTGCGCTGGTTGCTCGATCAGCCGCAAGAGGGCGGCATCACGCAAGGTTTGCTGCATGGCCTGTCTGAACCGCGTCTGGCCAAGGCCTTGGTGGCCATGCAGGAGCAGCCGGGCTTGAACTGGAGCCTGCAGGCCATGGCCGAGCGCGCGGGCATGTCACGCAGTGCCTTCGCCGCCCTGTTCAAGCAGGAGGTGGGCGACACCCCCGCTGACTACCTCATCCAATGGCGGCTCAGCCTGGCGCAATCGCTGCTGCGCCAGGGCCGCTCGCTCAAGCAGGTCGCCGATGAGCTGGGCTATGCCAATCCATCGGCCTTGTCGCGTGTGTTCACGCAGCGCGTGGGCTTGTCTCCTCGGGCCTGGTTGAACCAGTTCAAAAGCCCTTGACGTCGAAGCGGCTGTAGTCGCCGTCGTTGATGCCGCCCTTGACCAGGGCGTCATAGCGCATGTCCTCGTCGAGGAAGCGCTTGAGCCAGGCAATGGCCGACTTGGCGACCGTGTCGCGGTAGGCGGCTTTGGCCAGTGACAGGGGGCACAGGTGGTCCGCGCCTTTGACCTCGATCTCGCCGCGTGGCAGCGTGGGGCTCAGGCTGGCGTAGTACACATCGGAGCCCAGATTGTTGGGCGCGATCAGGTCTTTCTCGCACGCCACGATCAGTGTCGGCACGGTGTCTGCGGTGAAGCTGCGCGTGGTGTGCCAGGGGGCGATGGGCACGGCGGCCTTGAAGGTGCCGTCCGCCACGGCTGCGGCCAGCGTGCCACCGCCGCCCATCGAGTGACCCATGACGGCGCGGCGCGTGGTGTCGACGCTTGCGGCAAACGGTGTCTTGCTGGTCTTGACCAAGTCGATGACCTGCTTGATGGCGCCGGCCATTTCGCGGGCACGCAGATCGGGCTGGTCGAAGACGGTGTTGGTGTCGAGGTTGATCACCACGAAGCCATGCGAGGCGACGCGCTCGGCCAAGGGCGCATAGACCGCCTGGAAGCCCAGGAAGCCCGGTGTCAGCGAGACGATGCCGAAGGTCTGGCCGCTGGCCTTGGGAAAGTACACGGTGGCGCCGCCGTAACCATATGCCTTGGCAACGGCGCGGCCGATCTGGAAGCTGTCCACGGTGAAGGGGCCGGCGGCCTCCAGCGATGCGGCGGTGGGGGCCGGGCCACGCTCATAGCCCGCCGCCAGTGCGGCACCGTGGGGCAGCAACAGCGCGGCCAGGCTCAGGCTCAAGCCCGTGAGGAATCGGGGAAGAAGTCTCATGCGCTGACTCTAGGGAGACGTCCTCAAGTCAGAACGGGTGTTTCCACCGATCATCGAGCCAGGCCCCCTGATTCCGGGCCTGGGCAAACCTGGGTCGTTTTGGCGTCACAGCCCTTTGAGCTTGAGGCGGCTGGCCTGCTGCACGTAAAAGGCCACGGGGTCGGGTGCGCCTTTGCCGATCAGGCCCAGCACGTGGTTGATCTCGTCGAGGTGGTTCCAGGGGTAGTCGTCACGCAGCACCTTGCCCCAGTGCGCGGCGCACACAGGCACCAGGCCGTCGGTGGCCACGCCCGGTGTCGAGGCAGCAGCCTGCTTCAAGATGGCATCCGAGATGTCCCAGCTGTTGGTGGCGGGCTGGTTGCCGGTGACCGAATAGAAGTAGGTGTTGCCGACCTTCTCGGCACCTTCGCCGCAGTACGTGGTGGGCTTGCCGGCCGGGAAGCGCGCATTGAAGGCTGCCGTGTTGGCTGCCCAGGCTTGCAGCGCAACCGGGTCTTGCGGCAGGTTGGAGCTGCCCGAGGCCCAGCCGATCACGCTGCCAAATGCGGCCACCACCTTGCTGTAGTTGGTCAGCAGGTCGCCCAGGGCATTGCTGCCCTGCATGGCCGTGAGGTCGTGCGGCGAGCCGACCGAGGTGATGCTGGCGACCATGTCAGGGGCCACGCCTTGCACATAGCGGGCCGTGGGGCCGCCCTGGCTGTGCGCGATGATGTTGAACTTGGTGTAGCCCTTGGCCGCGGCCCAGGCCTTCATCTGCTTGAGCAGCTGTTCGCCACGCACATCGTTGTCATTGAAGGACGACATGGAGGCCACGTACACGGTGGCGCCGTTCTTGCGCAGCTCGGCGGGCACCTGGTAGAAGTAGTCGATGCCCATGATTGAATCAAAGCCGGCCATGCCGTGCACGAGCACAATGGGGTACTTCGTTGCTGCGGTTGTGCTGGCTGCGGCATAGCAGGCGGTATTGATCAGGGCGCTGCCGACGAGGACAGCCAAGGTGAGGAGGCGCTTGTACATGATCACAGTCCTTTGAGTTTGAGGCGGTTGGCTTGGGTTCGGTAGAAGGCCACGGGGTCGGGCGCACCCTTGCCGATCAGGCCAAAGACATGGTTCATCTCGTCGATGTGGTTCCAGGGATAGTCGTCGCGCAGCACCTTGCCGAAGTGGGCTGCGCACACGGGGATGGCGCCATCGCTGGGGACACTGGACTCGACCATGGCCTGGTCCGAGATGTCCCAGGCATTGGTCTTGGGCTTGTTGCCGGTGACGGAGTAGAGGTACATGCCGCCTTCGAACTCCTTGCCGTCGAGCCCGCAGTAGGTGGAGGGCACGCCAGCCGGGAAGCGCGTGGCGAAGGCATTGACCTCATCGGCGAAGTTCTTGGCGGCGTTGACGTCCTGCGGCAGCTTGCTGTTGCCCGATAGCCAGGCCACGAAGGAGCCGAAGGCCGAGGTGAGGCTGCTGTAGTTGTTGATCAGCTTGGCGATGTTGTTGTCCGCGTCCTGCACGGACATGCGTGAGGGGCTGGCCACCGTGGTGATGCTGGCCACCATCTGCGGGGCCACGCCGCCCACATAGCGCGCCGTGGGGCCGCCCTGGCTGTGGCCAATCAGGTTGAACTTTTTGACGCCATCGCGCGCGGCCCACTGCTGCATCTGCTTGAGCAACTGCTCGCCGCGTGCCTCGCTGCTGTTGACCTGCGAGACGGCTGCGACGTAGACGGTGGCGCCATTGCGGCGCAGGTCCTCGGGGACTTGGTAGAAGTAGTCGACGCCCAGGATGTCGTCAAAGCCCATGAAGCCATGGACCAGGACGATGGGGTAGCGCGTTTGCGCGGTGTTGGATGTGACGGTGGCGGCTTGCGATGCAGCGGGTGTGCCCAGCAAGGCCGTGAGCAGGCCCCAGCCCCAGGCGAGCCGGGACAGACGTGAAGAAAACATGAACGGTACCTCCAGCGGTTCAGCTTGGTTCGCAAATTGTTATGTAGTAGAACAATATTGACGAACGTTGAACGCCGTGGCATCAGGGCTTCTACGGGGGACCGTCTGGATAGGGGGATTCAGGAAGGGGGGCGCGCAAGGGGGCACCCAGCAAGCCATGCAGCATCACGCCCATGGCGGCGCCAGCGAGTTCAGCGAGGACGAAGCCGGGCACGCTGGCCGGCGCAATGCCTGCAAAGGTGTCGGAGAACATGCGTCCAAACGCGGCGGCGGGGTTGGCAAAGGAGGTCGAGGCTGTGAACCAGTAGGCCGCACCGATATAGGCCGCCACCATGGGCGCGACCCGTGTAGGCGGTGCACGCAGGATCACCAGCAAGAGCCCCGCCGTGGCCACGGCTTCGGCGATCCACTGGCCTGCGCCGCTGCGGACCTTGCCGGACCATTGCAGGATGCTCAGGTCGAACATGCTGTGAGCCAGCCAGGCGCCGAGCAGGGCGCCCAGCAGTTGCGCAGCCACATAAGGCAGCCAGAGTGCGCGAGGCAGATTCCCACGCCAGGCCATCACGCTGGAGACAGCCGGATTGAAGTGGGCGCCACTGACGGGGCCAAACACCTCGATGAGGATGTAGAGGCCGCCTACCGTCGCCAGGGTATTGGCCAACAAGGCCACGGCCACATTGCCGCCAGAGAGCTTCTCGGCCATGATGCCGGAGCCGATGACCACGGCCAGCAGCAGGGCGGTGCCGATGAGCTCGCCCAGCAGTTTGTGTCTGACGCTGCTCATGGCGCTCAACTCTTGGCAATCGCAAGCAAGGCTTGTTGCAAGGCGTCGCGGGGCATGCTCTCCAGCGGCAGCGCCAGCAGTTGCAGCATCTTGTAGCCGATGGCCTGGCGCGTCAGTTCGAAGGCCCGGCGCTTGCCCTCGTCGCCACCTTCGGCGTTCGACGGATCGGGGTAGCCCCAGTGCACCTTGACGGGTTGCCCCGTGCCGCCAAAGAAGACCGGACAGGCTTCGGCCGCGGCGCTGTCGCATACCGTGATGACGATGGACAGGGGCGGTGCGTCAGGCGTGGTGAACTCGTCCCAACTCTTGCTGCGATAGGCCGAGGTGTCGATGCCGGCGTTGCGCAGGGCCTCGATGGCAAAAGGGTTGATGCGCCCGCTGGGCGCGCTGCCGGCGCTGTGCGCCTGAACGTCTCTCCCCGCCTTGCGGGCCAGGTGCTTGAGCATGCCCTCCGAGAGCACGCTGCGTGCCGAGTTGTGGGTGCACAGGATCAGAACGTGGACGGTCATGATGGTCGATGGATCAGCAGCAGCCGGAACCGGCTTGTTTGATTGGGATGGGGGCACCCTTGGCACGGGGGATCGGGGTGCAGCAAGCACTGTCGGTGGATGTGGATGGCGCCACCTGAGCCGGTGCTTGTGGCGTGCAGCATGGACTGGCGTCGCTTGGCGCAGGTAGCCCATCTTCTTGCGTGAGATCCGGAGATTCGCGGAAGGTGGGAATGGTGCCCAACGTGCGGAAGTGCTCCCAGGGCAGGCCTTGCGGATCGACGACCCAGTGCTTGTCGCTGCGGGCATAGCAGCACGTGGTGGCGCCTTCATCGATGAGCGCCAAGTCCGCCTGTTGGGCCTGTGCTTTCATCACGGCCAGGTCGGCGTCGTTGTCAACCTGGATGCCAAGGTGATCCACACCCAGGTGGCCATGGCCGCGCGTCGAGATTGCGAAGTTCACGGCCGGCTCATCCAGCATCCACTTGGCGTAGTCGGACTCAACCCGCGTGGGTGGGGCACCGAACATCTTGGCGTAGAAGTCGATGTTGCGGGCGAGATCCTCGACATGGATGTGAACGTGAAAGCGCTTCATGGTGTTCTCCTGTCAGCAGGTGGCGCAAGTGCGTGAAGCGCGCTTGCCTTTGGGGCGTGGCTCGGTGACGCTGCAGGGCTGACCTTGGCAGCAGTGCTCCGTGAGGTAGCCCAGCAGGGTGCTCATGTGATCGAAGGCGGCGCGGTAGATCAGGTGCCGCCCATCGCGCTCCTGAGAGATGAGGCCTGCGTACGCCAGTTCCTTCAAATGAAAAGACAAGGTCGTGGCCGCTACGCCGAGTTGCTCGGTGAGCGAGCCGGGCGTGAGCCCCTCTGGGCCGGCCACCACCAAGGCGCGGAACACACGCAGGCGCACGGGCTGAGCCAATGCGGCCAGAGACTTGACAACGGCTTGTTCTTCCATGATTCAATTATAATTGAAATATGGAACGTGTCAAGGCGGCTCCTTCATGCATCTTGATGCAGGGGTTCTCTGAACTGACCGGTGGGCTGAAGCAAGGGCGGCGGCGGTCTACACGACCTGCGATCCGCCCCGCGATCATCAGGCGGCCGCTGTCTTGCCGGCCGCCTTCTTGGCCGCAGGCTTGCGCGGGCGACGGGGCCGCGAACTGGCCTTCTTGGCCGCAGGCTTGTCGCTTGCATGGTCCTGCGCATGGGCTGGCCCATCGGCCTCCATACCGGCCTGCACCGTGGGCTCGATGGCTGCCTTGGTGGCTCTGGGCGCCTTGGGCGTAAATGGTTCAGCATGGGCGCCATGCGTGTCCGCATCGGGCGATGATGATGACGCCACGGCATCGTCGCGCTGCTTGCCGCCACGGCCACGCTGGCCACTCTTCTTGGCGGCTGGCTTGCGATCGCCACCGCGCTGACGGCCCTTGCCCTTCTCGCCGGTGGCGTCGCCCGGGGCGTGGCGTACCTCGATGGCATCCTCCACCTCGCCGGTGGGCATGACATGGTGAACGGGTGTGGCGATTTCCTCCACGGTGACGTCCGCCAGCACGATTTCTTCCACCATCTGTGCGACAGCAGGCTCCATGCGCGGCGCGGCATTGCCTGTGCCCCGCGAGACATAGGCGCCTGACTTCTCGTCGCGGCCAAACTCCAGCAGGCCGCGCTGTTGTGCCTCTTCCAGCAGGTTGCCGAAGGTGCGAAAGCCGTAGTAATTCTCGTTGAAACCGGGGTTGCGGCGCTTGATGGCCTCCTTGAGCACCGAGGCCCAGACGCGTCCGCCTTCGTCGCGGTCGGTGACCAGGGCCTCGTAGGTCTCGGTGGCCATCTCGACGGCCTTGGTACGGCGCGCGTCCATCTCGGCCTTGCGGCGGGCTTCCTCCTCGGGGGAACGGCGCTGTTGGGACTGGTCGCGGCCATCTCGACGGTTGGCGGCCTGGCGCTGGCTGTCGCGCACCAGGTCGTCATAGAAGATGAACTCGTCGCAGTTGGCGATCAGCAGGTCGGAGGTGGAGTTCTTCACGCCCACGCCGATCACATACTTGGCGTTCTCGCGCAGCTTGGACACCAGCGGCGAGAAGTCCGAGTCACCCGAGATGATCACGAAGGTGTTGACGTGAGACTTGGTGTAGCACAGGTCCAGCGCATCTACGACCAGGCGGATGTCGGCCGAGTTCTTGCCGGACTGGCGCACGTGCGGGATCTCGATGAGCTCGAAGTTGGCCTCGTGCATGGCGGCCTTGAAGCCTTTGTAGCGTTCCCAGTCGCAATAGGCCTTCTTGACGACGATGCTGCCTTTGAGCAGCAGGCGCTCCAGCACGCGCTTGATGTCGAACTTCTCGTAGTTGGCATCGCGCACGCCGAGGGCGACGTTCTCGAAGTCGCAGAACAGCGCCATGCTGATGTTGTCTTGTGGGAGGGCCATGTTGTTCCTCTTTTTTCTGATTCAGGGTATCAAAGCAGGCCACATCATCACATGGCATGCTCTGGATGTGGCTTGCCTTGCTCAGAAGGCGTAGTGACTGTTCTTGGGGTCGAAGTCCGCATCGGTGAACTGAGCAGGCACGATCTTGTCGAAACTGATGCGCTCGAACAGTTCCCCTCTTTCGTCCCAGGACTCGATCTGGCGGACCCAGGGTTGTTTCAGGTCCAGGCAGACACGGGATTTGGCGGCGTAGCTGTGGTGCTGGCCGACAGGGTTGACCCAGGTCAGTGCCACGACCCGGTCACCGTTGACCTGGGTGATCTCGATCTGGTCGGGTGCCGTCGGCACGCCGTCCTTGAGACGTTGCCGGTTGCTGTCGAGCAGGATACTGACGATTGATTGCAGACCCAGATCCCGCACGGTGTGATTGGAGTTGCCCTTGGCCATGCTGCCGTCAATGGACGTCCAGATAGAGGTCACATTGAAGAACCCGCCTATGTGGCCGTAGCTGGCATCCTTTCGCTTGGTTTCGTCGTAGATGATTTCCTGGCCGGACTTGGGGCTGTCCTTGAGCCATTTCATGTAAACCTGTCGAGGCTGATGACGGTACTTGACATAGTTGAGGAAGGGCTGCGTGGTCCAGCCGCTGGTCAGTCGCTCTTCACGCTTCATCCACAACTCGTATTCATTGAGCGGTTTGACACCCATCTCCAGATACGCGGGGATCACCTGAGGATTCAACTGGGCGAAGGTCTGACGAACTTGCTCATCGCTCATGGTTGCCAGTGCGCCGGTGTGGATCTTCTGGATGAAAGCCTCGGCATGCTCTTTCACCGTTGATGGATTGACAGAGGCGGGCTCATCAGCGCCCAGGAGCCGGGTCGGCAGCAGCAGGACCATGGCGCAGCACAGCGCAAGGAGTTGCAGCAGCAAGCGCTGGAGGGAGCAAGGCCAGCTGGGCATCGTGGGTCTCCTGTAAAAGCAAGTGGTTCAACGCCTGATTGTGTGTCAGATCAGGCCGGCGTCGACCAGGTACTGACTGGGCCGTTGCCTGTCGCACAAGATCGTGAGCCGGCGCCGCGCACGCGTCATGCCCACATACATCAGGTTGCGGTTGTCCACTGTGTTGCCGCCGATGGCGAACTCGCCCTTGTTCAGGCCCGGCATGATCACATGCTCGAACTCCAGGCCCTTGGCCGCTTCGATGCTGGAGAGCAGCACGCAGTCCTTGCCGCGCATGCCCTGCTGGCGGATCTCGCGCTCGTTCATCGCGCGGAAGAAGGACTCGACGTGATCGTAGGTGGCGGCCGAGTCGATCAGGCCCTGGATATTGGCGCCCACTTGTGCGATGTCCCGTGCCTGCACCATCACGCGTTCAGCCAGGACCTGTGGTGACAAGGCGCGCACGAAACGCTCCAGCAGCAACTCGGTGACGTTGGTGCTGGCGATGTCGATGGCCGCTTCGATGTGTGGCCTGACGGCGGCAGGGGCATGGCGCAGGATCTGGTTGTCAAGGAAGGCGTCGACCAACTGGGGCGCGTGGGCCACGGTCTGGATGGCTTCCTGTTCCGCCTTGCGGCGGTCCTCGGGGTCATCGTGTTCGCTTTGCACGAAGGAGCCGCAGAACAGCAGCATGGCCTGCAAGACCTTGACGCGTGTATCGAGCTGCTCGATGCCGGCAAAGGCCCGGCGGGCGCAGGCGATCAGGCCGCGCACGAACAGCACTTCGGGGCGCATGAGGTAGGTATCGAAGCCGCTGGTGCGGTAGTCCACGCCGTGGTCGAGCAGGTGGTTTTCCAGGGCCACCGATTGATGCGGCTGGCGCAGCAGCACGGCGATGTCAGACAAGGTGGCGGCTTCGCCCAGGCCCACGCGCTCGCGCACCATGCGCACGATGTGGCGCTCGGCATCGCGCCCATCCTCGTGCGTGATGACGGCGACGTCGGTCTGGATGCCGCTGAGCGAGGCGCAGTCCTTGCGCGACAGGCGACCCACGGAAGCGGCCAGGGCAGGGCCGAAGCGGTAGGACGCGGTCAAGGGCAGGCGCTCGGCCGGGCCGATATCGCGCTCGAAGCTGTCGGCCATGAAGCTCGCGTCGGCACCGGCCACGGCGTGGATGACCTGATCGCGATCGCCCACGCCGATGAAGGCGGTCTGAGGGTTCTGGGCCAGCAGGTGGCGCAGCACCGTGAACATGGCGCGATTGGTGTCGTGCATCTCGTCGACGAGCACGAGGTGCAGACCGAGTGCCAGGGGCTGCGGCATGTCCACGAAGGCGTCTTCGTCCAGCAGCATGCAGGCCAGGTCGTAGGTGGCATCGTGCGGGGCACGGAAGGCCGGGTGGTCTGGGTGGCCCCCGCGGCGGATGGCCTCATAGGCCCAGAAGGTGCGCAAGGTCAGGTAGTCGTGGCCCAATTCAGTGGCCAGCGCGGGCGTCAACACCTGCTCGGCGGCCTCGAGCTGCCATTGCAAAGTGCCCTTGAGCCGCGCGAACGATTGCAGCAGGCCCTCCACCATGGCCTCGCCCGTGCCCTCGACCGCGAATTCATCGGGGTGGCGCTCGTCGGGGTTGCCCATCACCCGCTCGATGGCTTGAAGCACATGAGGCTTGAGCTGTTCAGGCCGATCGAGCTGGTGCACATTGCCGCCTTCGATGTGCTGCAGGCGGGCGCGGCAGAAATCATCGAAGGTACGCACCTTGATGCGGTTGCGCACCGTGGCTGGCAAGCCGATGCGCGTCAACGCCTGCTTCATGGCCTGTACGGCGGCATCGGTGTAGGTGAGCGCGAGGACGCGGTCCACATCGGCACCACGTGCAAGTGCCTGGGCCAGGCGCAGGGCCAGTGTGGTGGTCTTGGCCGCGCCGGCATTGGCCTCGACGATCACGCGCTTGTATTTGCCCAACTGGATGGCCAGTTGTTCTGCGGTCGGCGCAATTCCTTTGGGGATAAAGCTGGAATCGGACATGTGCGAGGCGATTGTCGCAGGTTTGGTATCGACGCCTTGTTTAGCCAACCGCGCATGAGGACAAGAATGTGTGTTGTCTGTGCTGGGAAGATGCCATCGCGATGGCTTGGGATGTTGTTTCTTAGCGGAGGTGAAGAACCATACTTGAACGAGCTTTTGAGCCCGGGCTAGCAGGTGTTGCAGTACCCAAAATGTGGAATGGGCTCGATGTTGGACAGACAGCGCTGGCAGTCAGGCGCTACTGTCGGCACGAGTTCCAATGCATATCAACAAAAAAGCCGTGCTCCATCGGGAGCACGGCCTTCATTGAAATCGGCAAAGCCGACAACAATCAGCCTTGACGGCGCTGGCGCTTGGCAGCAACGCCCAAGATGCCCAGGCTCATCAAAGCAAGTGCATATGACTCAGGCTCAGGCACTGGCAACGCCACGCCACGAATTGCTTCACCTACAGAAGCGGTCATCAGAGTCGTTGCGAGCTCTGTGCTCGTTGCAGTGCTGGCATCGGCCGCACCGTAACTCAGATTGTCTGTGAAGTAGACCAGCTTGTTGGGCTCGGCACCGGCATCACCAAGCACGCTGCCTTCGGTAGATGTGACTGTGAACAGCGAGACTGTGCCGTCATCGTTGACTCGGCCGGTCAGATTGCGGAAGCCATCTGTCGTGACGTTGAGCGAGATGCCAGCAAGGCTGCCTTGTCCGGTGGCTGTGTAGCTTTGACCAACGATGTCGCCACCCAAAGTGTAGGCTAGGTTCCATGTGCCATTTTGAAGCACGTATTTTTGCAAGCCCCCTGCCTTGGTCGACTTGTCGGTGAAATCCGTAGCCTTGCCTGACCCCTCGTCGGCCACGTACAAGGTATGGTCGTTTGCAAACCAGATGCCGAAGGGGTGTGGCGTATTGGTGGCACTGGCAAGACTGGTGTTCATGCCAGGCAGGACAGTGACGGGTGTTGCAGCGCCCGTACCCGTTGGCAGGGATCCGGCCGTACCAATTTGGTAGATTGTGTTGATGCCGTTACCACCACTGCCTTTGGTTGCATACAGTGTGTTGTTGAAGACGGTCAATCCACGATAGTTGCTGTCTTTGGCCGTCTTGTCGGCTGTGTAACCGAGCTGAGTGATATTGAACGCGCCGATGGCGTTCGTGCCAGGGGTGGCCGAGGGGGTTGACGGCGCGTTAGAGCCAGGCGTGATCAACTGGATGCCATTGGCGCCGGTGATGAGGCTGCTGCCGTTACCGTTGCCAGCGTTGCCAGCTGTGTAGTACAAGCCATTCGAACCAAGGATTGCTGCGCGGCCATTGTTGCCGGCATATGCATTGGTCGTGGTGTATTGCAGTGCGCCTGTGGCCACGTTCAACTGAGCTACACCGCGGAACGTAGGATTAGCAGTGTCAGTGTTTCCTGGCTCGCCATAGGTCGCACCGCTGATACCGGGTGTAGCGCTGTTGGAGACGTCCAGGCGGCCTGTCGTGTTGTTGTAACCCATGAACGTGACGGAGCGACCGTCCGGCGTCACATTCAGAGCCAGTTCAGACTTCGATGCAAAGCTGGTCACCAAATTCAAACCTTGCGCGGCAGCAGCGGCGGTAACGTCCAGGGAGCCCGTCACTGCACCGGTGTTTGCGTTCACGCTGCGGAGCATGATGCCGGAAGTTGTACCAAAGTTACCGTCGTTTCCGCCAGTGCCAGGAACAGCGCTCGATGCCAGACTGTTGTTCCACACGTTGTTGACGCAATCACTGCTGTTGCAAAAGCCGCTTGCAGCAGATGCCACACCAGAGCCGGACTTGCTGTTCGGCAGTGCTGCACCAACACCAAATCCTGGATCCACGTAAGTCGTGGAACTGACAAGAAGGTCACCGAGATTGAGTGAACCTGCCTGTGCCAATGGGACGGCCATCATGTTGATGCCGATGATGGCAACGGCTGCCGCCAGGGGGCGCAATTTGAAACTTGAGTTGATTGATTTGTGCATGGAACTTCCTTTGATGATTTAGCAAAGTCAAACAGACAGATAGACGTCGCTAACACTAGAAGTTAACCAAGGCGCATGACAACTACCATTGTGTCAGACATGATCTGTTTGGAGTTCGGAACGACCCTGATTGGCAGCAATGAATCCCGGCATGACCTGGGGCCAGCCCCTAACGAGGTCGTGTCCATATCACCTTCAACCCAACTCGTCGGCAAGAAAACCGTCAACACCGCCTTCACAGTGATGTGCACAGCTGTTGCCGGCGTGCGCTTTGGCGATCTGGCCATGGCGCCTGCTGCTGCCGTGCCCTAGCCAGAGTCGTACGCTCTGGACTTAGTCAGCCTGGTTATGCTGGGCGCGCTTGCCCGCCGTCAACGCAAGCAGGTTGATTCCCGGGCCTCTCGCGTAAGAGGCCCTCTCTCACATCAAGAAGGGCGGGTCGTAATGGCCCGCCCTTTTGCGCATGTTCAGCGCTGTATGAGGGCGGCAACCGGCGCACTCAGGCTTCGGATGCGGCCGCATCGTCTTCCGCACGGCGCCCGCTGCCCTTTTTGCTACGGGCCGCCTTTTTGCGCTGGCGTTCGGCTTCCACCTCGACAGCCACGGAAGCCCATTGCTCGAACTCCTCGGGCGTCTCCAGTGTGATGCGGCCCAGGATAGCGCTGCGGAAATCGTTGAGCACGATCTCGGCGGCCTTCTGCATGTTGACGCGCCCGCCTGTCATCACGGCACCGCGCTTGCGGCCGATCTCCGCCAAAAGCAAGTCATCATGCTGAAACGGGATCTGGACAATGTTGTCAAGTTTGTAGCGTGCGGCCAGCAGTTGGGGGTATGGGCCCTTGATGCTGGCCAGCAGCTCCAGCGCCACCTCTTCCTCGTCATAGGCATTGCGGCCCACGGCGCCGCTGGCGGCCAGGTGGTAGCCGCCCTTCTCGATGGTGATCTTGGGCCACAGCATGCCCGGGGTGTCGAAGAGGTAGAAGTCGCTGGCGAGGTTGATGCGCTGCTCGACCTTGGTGACTCCGGCCTCGTCGCCCGTCTTGGCGGCCTTCTTGCCCACCAGCGTGTTCATCAGCGTGGACTTGCCCACATTGGGCACACCGCAGATCAGCACGCGCAGGGGCTTGTCCATGCCGCCGCGGTTGGGGGCCAGTTCGCGGCAGGCCTTGATCAGGCGCTGGGCGGGGGCGGTATCGCTGGCATCCAGTGCGATGGCCTGTGTGCCCGGCTGGGCGTTGTACCAGGCCAGCCAGGCAGCGGTGCGTTCGGGGTCGGCCACGTCCTGCTTGTTGAGCACCTTGAGCTTCTTGCGCGAGCCCGTGAGCTCGGCCAGCATGGGGTTGGCACTGGAGCCCGGCAGCCGCGCATCGAGCATCTCGATGACGACGTCGATCTCCTTCATGCGTTCGCTGATGGCTTTCTTGGTCACGTTCATGTGACCGGGGAACCATTGGATGGCCATCGTGTGCTTGTCGTGTCTGTGCTGCGAAAAACCGCATTGTGCGGGCAGATGTGAGAATGCACGCACCCAAGCCACGATGTCGACGATGAAAAAGACCTGCTTGCTGATCCTGGGCGGTGCGCTGGCGCTGCCTGCCCATGCCGAACTCAAACCGAAGTGGGAGCTGGGCCTAGGTGCCTCGACCGTGCGCCTGCCCGACTACCGTGGCTCCGACGAGTCCCGCAACTACGCCTTTCCCTTGCCCTATGTGGTCTACCGGGGCGACACGATCAAGGCCGACCGCGAGGGTGCGCGCGCCGAGTTGCTGGACTTTGGCGACGAGGCGCACCTGGATCTGGGCCTCAACGGCAGCATCCCGGTGTCGAGCGTGCGCAACCATGCGCGCCAGAGCATGCCCAGCCTGTCCGGGGCCATTGAGGTGGGGCCGGCGCTGGAGGTGCATTTCTACCGTTCTGACGAAGACCGCATCCGCCTGAAGATGCGTGTGCCCATCACCTATGGCGTCACTCTGGGGCACGACATCGGCACGGACGGCTGGCAGGCCAGCCCGAACCTCAACCTCGACATCCGCAGCGTGGCGGGCTTCACGGGCTGGAACCTCACCATGCTGGCCGGGCCCATCTATGGCACCCGCCAGCGCCATGCCTATTTTTACGACGTGGCACCGCAGTACGCCACGGCCGAACGGCCGGCCTACCAGGCCACGGCGGGCTATTCGGGGGCGCAGTTCATCGCGGGCCTGAGCAAGCGCTACGAGCGCACCTGGGTGGGGGCCTTTATGCGCTACGACAACCTCAATGGCGCAGTCTTTCGCGACAGCCCGCTGGTCAAGACGCGCAGCTACCTGGCCGGTGGTGTGGCCGTGGCCTGGGTGCTGGGGCAGTCTTCGGAGATGGTCGAGGCACCTTGATCTGTGGCTGACGCTTGAGGGTAGACGGCCGGTACCAAGGCCCAGGACTGCACGATGGCGTCCACCACGCGTGAGTCGGTCAGTGTGCGGATCTGCATATAGGCTTGCTCCGCCTCTGGGTGGCGCTTGCGCAGGTAGTTGAGCCATTGCTTCATGCGGCCTGCACGGGCACGTGGCTCGATGTGGGTGAGGATGAGCTGCCAGAAGAGTTGCAGCAGCGCTTGCAGTTCGGGCCAGCCAGGTAGCTGCGTGCGGGCCCCGGGCGTGTCGGCACCGGCCTGATCGGCGAGGATGGCCAGCGCCAGAGCGGGATCGGCCACGATGCCGCGTCCGAGCATGATGCCGGTGCAGCCCGACACCTCGCGGCAGCGGCGGGCATCTTCGACATGCCAGATCTCACCGTTGGCGATGACGGGGATGCCCACCACGGCACGCACATCGGCGATGCGCTCCCAGTAGGCCGGTGGCCGGTAGCCATGCGCTTTGGTGCGCGCATGCACCACCAACTCGCCTGCGCCGCCCTCGGCGATGGCACGGGCGCAGTCCTCGGTGAGGTGGTCGTCGTTGAAGCCCAGGCGCATCTTGGCCGACACGGGCACATCCGGCGGCACGGCGTCGCGCACCGCACGCACGATGCGGTGAAGCAGCTCAGGCTCCTGCAGGAGCGCGGCGCCGCCGCCATGCCGGTTGACGACGCGGGCAGGGCAGCCAAAGTTCAGATCGATCCCGGCGGACTTCAACTCGGCCAGCCGCGCGGCGTTGTCGGCCAGGCAGGTCGGGTCAGAGCCCAGCAGTTGCGCGCGCACTGGCACGCCTGCCGGCGTGCGGCTGCCATGACGCAGCTCGGGCACCACGCGCACGAAGGCACGCGGTGGCAGCAGGGTGTCCGTCACGCGGATGAACTCGGACACGCAACGGTCGATGCCGCCCACGCGGGTGAGGACATCGCGCAAGGCGAAATCCAGCAATCCCTCCATGGGGGCCAGCAAGATGGCCATGTCAAATGAAAGCGAAACGCGAATAGGGGTAAACCGGGGCTGTCAGTGTAAGGACTGGAGAGCGCTTATGCTGACAATGGGTGCAGTCAGGGCCCACAGAGTCCGCATCAGGCGACAAACGTTCACGCCAACAAGAAAGACAACCATGAACACGACTGCATCCACACGTCAAGCCGCAGACCACGGTGGCGCCGTGAGGGCCTGGGCCGACCTGCCCGGGCCTCGTCCTCTGCCCCTCGTTGGCAATGCCTTGCAAGTCCAGGTCGATCAGGTCCACATTGATCTGGAGCGCTGGGCCAAGCAGTACGGGCCCGTGTTCAAGATCCGCCTGGGGCCCGTGCCCGTGCTGGTGCTGCGCGACCATGAGACCATCAATGACGTGATGCGCGACCGTCCCGAGGGCTTTCGCCGCCCGGCCAAGCTCGACGAGATCGTGCGCGAGATGGGGCTTCACCCCGGCGTGTTCAATGCCGAGGGCGACATGTGGTACGCGCAGCGGCGCATGGTGATGGCGGCCTTCTCGCCCTCGCATGTGCGGGCGTATTTTCCGCCCCTGCTGGGTGTGGCACAGCGTTTGGCCGCGCGTTGGCACAAGGCGGCCGCGGCACGCCAGGTGATCGATCTGCAGGCCGATCTGATGCGCTTCACGGTGGACGCCATCGCCGGCCTGGCCTTCGGCGCAGAGACCAACACCTTGGAATCGGACGGCGACATCATCCAGCGCCACCTGGACAAGATCTTCCCTGCCTTTTACCGGCGCATGAATGCCTTCGCGCCCTACTGGCGCTGGTTCAAGCTGCCGCAGGACCGCGACCTGGACCGCAGCCTGCGTGAGGTCGTCAAGGCCATCGACGACTTCATCCTGCAAGCGCGCGAGCGCATGCGCCGTGACCCGACTCGCTTGGTCCAGCCCCACAACCTGCTGGAGGCCATGATCGCGGCGGCCGACCAGCCCGACAGCGGCGTGACCGACGCCGACGTGGCGGGCAACGTGATCACCATGCTGCTGGCCGGCGAGGACACCACGGCCAACACCCTGGCCTGGGCCATCCACCTGCTGCACCGCCATCCCGTTGCCCTGAGCAAGGCCCAGGAGGAAGCGCGCCGCGTCGTAGGCCCCTCGCTGGCCGATCTCGACATGGACAAGCTGGCCCAGCTCCACTACCTCGAAGCCGTCTGCCACGAAACCATGCGGCTCAAGCCGGTGGCGCCATTTCGCGTCGTGGAGGCCTTGAAGGACACGGTCGTGGCCGACGTGGCCATTGCCAAGAACACCATGGTCTGGTGCGTGTCGCGGCACGATGCTCTGAGCGACAGCTATTTCCAGAATGCCGAAGATTTCTCGCCGGACCGCTGGCTGGACAGCGATGCCGCACACGCCGCCAGCGCCAAGCGCGTCTCGACCCCATTTGGTGCGGGGCCACGGGTCTGTCCGGGGCGCTATCTGGCCCTGGTGGAGATGAAGTTGGCGCTTGCTACCGTGCTCAGCCAATTCAATCTGGACACCGTCGACACCCCCGATGGACGAGAGGCCCGCGAACACATGTCCTTCACCATGACACCCATGGGTCTGACCCTCAAATTGTCGTCCATTCCCACCTGAAAACACCCGAAAACGGGCTCAAGGCAAGCGGTGGGCGTCCGATATAAGACTATTCGCTTTGCCTCGCCCCGCCATGACGACCGCCGTAGAGTCCACCAGCATCGACGACATCCTCCAGGAATTGGACAGGGCCCGCAAAGACGGACCCTTGCGCGACATCCTCATCCCGCCCTGTCCGCATCTGCTGACCCGGCTGAAGAGCGCGATGGAGCAGGCCGAGCCCGATCTCAACGAGGTTGCGCAGATCGCCACCAGCGATGTGGCCATGTCCGCCACCTTGATTCGCGTGGCCAACAGCCCCTTGTATGCCGCCGGCCAACCCTCCCAGACCATCGGGCAGGCTATGAACCGCCTGGGCCTGGAGCAGACCGCCGCCGTCATGACCGGCTTTCTGGCGCAGCGCGCCATCAAGGTCAGCTCCAAGCAACTGCTGCGCTTTTGGGAGCGCTGCACCATCCGGGCCCTGGCCATGTCCTTCATGGCAGGCAAACTGCCTGGCGTGTCGACCGACCTGGCGCACACCTATGGCCTGTTCTGCCACGTCGGCATGGCCGTGATGGCGCAAAGCGTGCGGGGCTACCTCAGCACGCTGGTGGAGGCCCATGCGCGCATCGACCGCTCCTTCATCGAGACCGAGAACACCAACCACAAGACCGACCATGCCGTGGTCGGCGCCCTGGTCGCTCGGGTCTGGCGCCTGTCGCCCACCGTGACGGCAGCCATCCGCCTGCACCATGACCTGGACATCTTCCAGGAAAGCCGCGCCCAGTCCGAAGTCAACACCCTGATCGCCATGGGCCTGGTGGCCGAGTACCTCATGCGTCGCCATGAAGGCCTGGAGCAGGACATCGACTGGAAGACCCACGGCGAGTCGGCGCTAGGCTGGCTGCACATAGGTGCCGACGAACTCATCACCTGGGAAGAAGAGCTCCAGGAGATCTTCGAGCTGGCCTGATCGAACGGAGGCATTCAGGGCTGCCCTTAACATTCGCGCTGCGGTGCACCTTGTACCGTGTTCGTGAATTGCCACAAGGGAGCTTTCATATGGCCGTGTCCAGCCTGCTGGTCCTGTTAGATGACATCACGCTGGTCCTCGACGACGTCTCCGTCATGGCCAAGGTGGCTGCCAAAAAGACGGCTGGCGTGCTGGGCGATGACCTGGCCCTCAATGCCCAGCAGGTGAGCGGCATCCGCGCCGAGCGCGAACTGCCTGTGGTGTGGGCCGTGGCCAAGGGATCGGTGCGCAACAAGGTGATCCTGGTGCCGGCGGCCCTGGCCATCAGCGCCTTCGCGCCCTGGGCCGTGATGCCCTTGCTGATGTTCGGTGGCGCCTACCTGTGCTTCGAAGGCGTCGAAAAGCTCGCCCATCCTTTCCTGCATGGCGACGACCATGAGGAAGAGGCCCAACGCGAAGCGCTGGCCCATGCCCTGGCCGATACCAAGGTGGACATGGCCGCCTTCGAGCGCGACAAGATCCAGGGCGCCGTGCGCACCGATTTCATCCTCTCGGCAGAGATCGTGACGATTGCGCTGGGCACCGTGGCCGAGGCCTCGCTGCTCAAGCAGGTTGTGGTGCTCAGCGGTGTCTCGCTGCTGGTCACGGTGGGGGTCTACGGGCTGGTGGCGGCCATCGTGAAGATGGACGATGCAGGCCTCTACCTCACCCAATCGCGCAAGCAGCAAGCCGTGCCGTGCTGGCGCAAGCGCCTGGGTCTGGGCCTGCTGGCAGCCGCGCCCTTGCTGATGCGGACCTTGTCTGTGGTCGGGACGGCGGCGATGTTCCTGGTGGGTGGCGGCATCCTGCTGCATGGCCTGCCGGGTGCGCACGACATCGTGCATGGCGTGACCCATGCGGCCGAGAGCGTCCCGGCCGTCGGCGGCCTGCTGGCCTCGCTGGCGCCCATGCTGCTGAATGCTGTTGGTGGTATCGCAGCCGGCGCCATCGTGCTGGCGGCGGTCAGCGTAGGGCAGAAAAATCTGGGTCTATTCAGACGGGCATGAGCGCGGCGGTGGCAATCGGGGTACAAAGCGCCACCCACTTCACTCCTACATGAGGAAACATCATGAGCCTGTCCATGTACTCGGCCTTCATTCCCGTGGCCATCCGCGCCCTCACCAACCTGTCGGCCATCCTGGCCAAAGGGGCGGCGCACTGTGAAGCACGCAAGATCGACCCGCAGGCCCTCCTGGCCTCGCGCCTGTATCCCGACATGCTGCCTCTGACCAAACAGGTGCAGATCGTGTCGGACACGGTCAAGGGCGGTGCGGGCCGTCTGGCCGGCGTCGAGATCCCCAAGTTCGAAGACAACGAGACGAGCTTCCCTGAACTGCAAGCGCGCATCACCAAGACCATCGACTTCCTCAAGACCATCAAGCCTGAGCAGATCGATGGCAAGGAAGGCGCCGACATTGTCATGAGCTTCCCCGGCCGCACTTTTGAGTTCAAGGGCCAGGCTTACCTGACCGGTTTCGTCCTGCCCAATATGTACTTCCACATCACCACCGCCTATGGCCTGCTGCGCCACGGCGGCGTGGAGCTTGGCAAGGCCGACTATCTGGGTGGTTGACTCGGCGGTTGATGGCGCTTGATCAGTGGCCGGCCGCCGCCGAGGTGGTGGCCGGCAGCCACTTGCTCAAGGTGACAGCCAGCGCGTGGCGGTCGAAGGGCTTGGTGAGGTAGTCGTCCATGCCTTTCTCAAGGCAGACCTCCCGGTCGCCCGTGAGCGCATGCGCCGTCAGCGCGATGATGGGTGTGCGCTGGCGGGCCGTGTCCTCGTCCTCGATGGCACGGATCAGCCCTGCGGCCTCGTAGCCATCCATCACGGGCATTTCGCAATCCATCAGCACGACGTCGAAGGCCTGCTCCTTGAACATCTGCACGGCGACCTCGCCATTGCGCGCCAACTGACAGCGCACGCCCAGGCTTTCGAGTGTCATCGAGGCGATGAAGGCGTTGACCTCGTTGTCTTCCACCAGCAGGATCTCGCCATTGAGCTTCCAGTCCTGCTCTTCCGGCGGGACCGAATCCCGGAACATCAGATCATTGCCTTGGGCCTCCGACTGAGGGGACTCGACCGTGCTGTAGGGCAGGTCGATCTCGATCTCGAAGGTGGTACCCACGCCCAAGGCGCTGCGGGTGGTGATGTGTCCACCCATCTCCTCGATGATCTGCTTGCAGATGGCCAGGCCCAGCCCGGTGCCGCCATGGGTGCGGCTGCTGCCTGACTCGACCTGGTAGAAGGGCTGATAAAGCCTGTCCAGTGCCGATTCGGGGATGCCCATGCCCGTGTCCGATACGTCGATCAGCAATTGGGCGGTTTGCTTGTCCAGCAGGCTGACCTGGGCGCTGACGAGCACCTCGCCCTGCTGGGTGAACTTGACCGCATTGCTGACCAGATTGAGCAGTACCTGGCGCAGCTTGCCTTCGTCGGCAAACAAGGTGCGGACCTCATAGGGTATGGCCGAAACATCACCACGGATCTGGATGCCCTTTTGCAACCCGATGGCCCTGAAAGCTTCGCAGGCTGTCACGATGGTGTGTCGCGGGTCAAATGAGGTCGGTGCCAGGCGCACCTTCTGGGCATCGAGCTTGGCCAAGTCCAGGATCTCGTTGAGCAGCTCCAGCAGGTTCTTGGCCGAGTCGCGCGCCGACTTGACGAAGAGGCGGTCCCGCTCGGTGAGGTTCTCGACATTGAGCATGCTCAGGGCACCGATCACGCCGTTCATCGGGGTGCGGATTTCGTGGCTCATATTGGCCAGGAAGGCCGTCTTGGCCCTGTCGGCCGCCTCGGCCTGCTCCTTCATGCGGCGCAGCTCGGCCACATGGTTCTTGCGGCGCGATTGCAGAAACAGCTTGCGCTCGCGCGACATCGAGAAGCGGTAGAGCATGTAGCCCATGGCATTGGCCGCGACCAGGTGGATCACCATGCGCTGGTAGCCCTGTGCGTCGTAGTGCGGCACCATGGCTCCGAAACCCATGGCCACGACCAGCATGAACAGGCCCAGCACGAGGGTGTTGAAGGCGCGCAGGCGGGCAAAGCCGTAGGTCATCAAAGTAGCCAGCACCATGGCGGTGGTCATCGTCCAATAGGCGGAAATGGCCGTGGCGTTGATTTGGGCGATGTGCGCGATATAGCCGGTTGCCACCGCGCTCACGCAAACGAGAATCGAGCAGGTGACCGTGTAATGCCGGGCGAAAAAGGGCTTGAAATGCTGGGCCGTCATGCCAAAAATCAGAAAAGCCGTTGAAACGGACATTCGGATCAACTGGGTGTCGTCCAGCATGGTGCGACGACCCATCAAGGCGTCCATGAGCCAGAAGGCCATGAAAGAACAGGCCGCGACCATGGAGGAAAGGTATAGAAAGCGAACCCCGAAGGACCGGAAACCCTTCTGAAACTCCTGCTCCAGCTCTGGATTGGCAAAACCCCGGTTTCCCATGCCGCGCAGCAGCTTGGGAATGGCCGTAAAACGCATCGGTCGCTCCTCTAAAGTGCTCATGACGCTATCCATCCAGTCTGGGTATCCAGTCTATGAATTGAACAGCTGCCATGGCTCAGCGGCAGGCCAGAAAAAACATGGCCATTGGCCCCAGTTGCATCGATCCAATCGACGGAATTCAGTTAGCGATTGACGGAGCAAGCAGGCAATCCGGAGAAATTCGATCCGTGGAGCAAAACCGGCCCAGACCACCTGTTTGGCGCCCAGGCAATCTATTCCCAAGGGGGTTTGGATGTCAAGAGTCAAATGACGGATGATGCGGGCAGAAAAACACACCCGAGGGGCCATCAGATGGTGAGGTTGCGGGTGCTGGCGCCACCATTTGTCGAGATGGCCCGGTGAAATCGGCCTCGAATCACATCATGGTCAATTTCTATATCAGGATGAGATGTCAGGGCCATGAATGGATACAACGGGCACCGGGCCTGACGCCACAGGGTATCGGCCTCGCGGACGGGTAAATAAAACAAACCATGAGGTAGATTCAAGGTATTGGACAGGGCCAATTTATGTCCGCCCAATGCTTCCTTGAATTGCATGGACTTGTAGAGACGGTCTACGGGGTGGCGGGCCACCACGAGCACGAAGTCAATTTCGCTGTGGTAACTGACTTCGTACAACGATTTATACAGCGCGGCAGGCACCATGCGGGCCTGTGGGGCGTTTCGAACCGTCAGGCGCCAGGCTTCCAGCAATTTGCGTCCATGAAACTGCGGGGGAATGTTGATTTCCTGCTCAAGGTGCAAAGGGTGGCTCGCGTTGGTGAGCAAACGGATGGAGCCCAGCACCTGGCCATCGTCTTTCGATTCGGCCAGCAGCAGCACCGCGTCGTCGCGGTAATCATCTTCTTCCGGCTCCTTGAGCACGGCGTCCATCCCTGGGACGTGACGCCCATAAGCATGGGTTCGAACGGCCACCGCCTGGCGAAGATCGGCCTCGCTGGCAGCCATACGGATGCGAAACGGCAAGTCTTGCGTCTGCTCGGGCGAGACACTGTAAGGGCGGCCGTGGATCAGTAAGGGGTCTGTCATCGTGAAAGCCTTGAAACACAGACTCGCCGACCAAAGGGCCGCCATGTCAAGAAGACCTGGTGACCTTTTGAGCCGACTTGCGCCAACCCCATCCCGACCGCCGGTGACAGGTGTGCGCCACATCGACTTTGCACATGATGCAAGCCCGACGCCATTCTCTAAGCATGACTGATGCCTGGGTCATATGCCAACCCTGATCGGGGAGTAGAAACGCTCCCTTGGCGGATTTGTGTTGTAAGTATGCCGATACAACTGTCGCGATTTGCAGTGATGCCGAAGCCTATTTATCGGGCCAAGGCATCGTGCAGGGCGACCATTTCCTGCGTGAGTTTATGGCGCTGATCCAGGTGGATCATGGGCCGGGCCTGTTGGTGGGATTCCTTGATCTTGACCGATGAACTCAAATAGGGCTGCATGACCGGCAAACCTTCCTCGATCAATTCCTGCACCAGTTTTTGGGGCAGGCTTGCACGAGCTTGGAACTGGTTGACCACGATGCCGGACACCTTGAGGTCCTCGTTGTGGTCGGCCTGGATTTCCTGCACGTTGTCGAGCAGGTTGTAGAGGGCGCGGCGCGAGAAGTCGTCGCAGTCAAACGGGATCAGACAGCCTTGCGCGGCGATGAGGGCCGAGCGCGTGTAGAAATTCAGCGCGGGCGGGGTGTCGATGTAGATGCGGTCGAAATCGTCGGCCAGATCGGCCAGGGCGTCGCGCAGCTTGTAGATCTTGTAGCGGGACTCCAGCTTGGCATGCAGCTCGTCCAGGCTGGGGTGGGAGGGCATCAGGCGCAGGTTTTCCCAAGGGGTGGCCACGGTGTATTCATCGGCGCCTTTGGGACGGGCGCTGAATTTGAGCGTCTGTTCGAAGAACTCGGCGGCACTGATCTCGGCATCTTGCTGCGGGCCGCCCAGCAGGTATTGGGTGGAGTTGCCTTGCGGGTCAAGGTCCACCACCAGGGTACGCAGGCCCTGGCTGGCGCTGATGGCCGCAAGGTTGCACGTGATGGTGGACTTGCCGACACCACCCTTCTGGTTGAACACGACATAGCGCATGGCTGCTGACCTTCCTTGGACGCGTTGGGGAATGGCAGCCTGAACTGTGCTGCCTCGGCGTCTATTGTGCACCGCACCAATGAATGGTCGCGCACGCGTGTGTCAGCGATGTGATCGAGGGGCCTTGGGGCCATCGCCCAGTTGCTGGGCTTCGATGAGCACGGGCAGGTAGTGGTCTTCGTCTTGTGCCAGCACCACGATGCCCTCGACATGCTGGCGCTTGTCGGCGGTACGCGGCAGCTTGTCATCCGACAGCAGCTGCACCTCGTGCACGCGGCATGGGCGCGGCACCATGGTCACGTCGTCGGGCAGCATCACGCACAGAGGGTGGCGCAGCTTGAGCAGCACCGCCGTTTTCTTTCGCGGGGTGCCGTAGCCGGCGTCACCGGCATCCTTGAAGCGCTTGCGGTGGATCTCGCCGCTCACGCTGACCGGGTCGCGCTCGTACACGCAATGGTCATCACGCCGTTGGGCAAAAGCTTGGTGGCCCGTGCAGCCCCACAGCGCCAGGCTGGCCGCCAAGAGGCGCAAAGGGGTCGCGGCCGACATCAGTTGTGGTCGCACAGCCCGTCTCCTGAAGTTGATGGAATGTGATTCGATCAACCCAGTCTAGGAGAGCGGGCCTGGCTATAAAACCCCTGGGAAGGGGTGCTGTGGCAGATCAGCGACCGCCTTCGGGCAATTCGATCTTGACTTCGAGCACTTCGAGGTTGTCTTGCCGCTCCATGGACACCTTGATGTCGTCTGGATTGATGGACACGTACTTCGAGATGACCGCCACGAGTTCGCGCTGCAGATCAGGCAGGTAGTTGGGGCTGGGGTTGCGGCCGCTGCGCTCGTGCGCGAGGATCAGCTGCAAGCGCTCCTTGGCCACCGTGGCCGTCTGCTTCTTTTCACCGAGGAAGAAGGAGAGGAATCCCATGGTCTCAGCGGCCTCCGAACAGGCGCTTGAAGAAGCCGGGCTTTTCGGCCTCCACGAAACGCAGGGGTTTGTCTTCACCCAGGAAGCGGGCGATCACATCCTTGTAGGCCTCGGACACATCGGTGTCCTTGATGTGGATCGCGGGGATGCCCTGGTTGGAGGCGTTGAGCACGGTTTCAGATTCGGGGATGACGCCGATCAGCTTGACGCGCAGGATCTCGTGCACATCGTCGAGCGACAGCATCTGGCCGCCTTCGACGCGGTTGGGGTTGTAGCGCGTGATCAGCAGGTGCTCCTTGATGGGCTCGCCGCCTTCCTGCGCACGCTTGGTCTTGCTTTGCAGCATGCCCAGGATGCGGTCGGAGTCACGCACGGACGAGACCTCGGGGTTGGTCACCACCAGGGCTTCGTCGGCGAAGTGCATGGCCATCAGCGCACCGGTCTCGATGCCGGCGGGCGAGTCGCACACGATGTACTCGAAGCCCATCTCGGCCAGGTCTTGCAGCACTTTCTCGACGCCCTCTTGCGTGAGGGCTTCCTTGTCGCGGGTTTGCGAGGCGGCCAGCACGAAGAGGTTGTCGCACTGCTTGTCCTTGATCAGCGCCTGATTCAGGTTGGCCTCGCCATGGATCACGTTGATGAGGTCATAGACCACGCGGCGTTCGCAGCCCATGATGAGGTCGAGGTTGCGCAGGCCGACGTCGAAGTCGATGACGGCGGTCTTGTGGCCGCGAAGGGCCAGGCCGGAAGCGAAACTGGCGCTGGTGGTCGTCTTGCCGACGCCTCCTTTGCCGGAGGTCACCACGATGATCTTGGCCATGGATGGCGGTCCTTTCAGTGAAGTCTTGTCAATCAGATGTCGATGGGGTCGAAAACCAGGCGCTCGCCATCAAGCCGGATCTGGGCGGGCTTGCCTTTGACGTTGGCGGGCAGCGGGTTTTCGGTGGTGCGGTAGGTGCCCGCGATGGACAGCAGCTCAGGCTCCATGCAGGTCGAGAAGATGCGGGCTTGCCGGTTGCCCTTGGCGCCGGCAATGGCCTTGCCACGCAAGGGGGCGTAGATGTGGATGTTGCCGTCGGCGATGACCTCGGCGCCATGGTTGACCACGGCCATGACGACCAGGTCGCCACCCTTGGCGTAGATCTGCTGGCCTGAGCGCAGGGGCTTGTCGATGACCATGGTGGGCACCGAGGTCGGGACTTCGACGCGCACCTCGACGGGCACTTCGCGCACGACTTCCTTGATGACCTCTTGCACCACGGTTTCGACACGGGCCGGGGCGGCGTGGCTGTCGGGCGCCTCGCTCAGGCCGGCCTCTTGTGCTGCGGCGGTCTGCTTGACGGTGCCGCCGCGCACGGCCACGGGCTTGAGCTTGAAGCTGGTGAGCAGTTGGATCAGTGCTTCGAAGTTGACGGTGGCGTCCAGGCTGGCGAGGTGGGTCAGATCGATCGCCACCGGGTCGTTGCTGAAGAAATCGGGGGTGTCGCCGAAGCGCTCGGCCATGGCTTGGCCCAGGGCCTGGATGTTCCCGGTCTTGAGCACGAAGGCAACCAGGGTGAGCGAGGCGCTCTTGAGGTCGAACAGGGCAGGGGCGTTCGCGGGAGATGCGGCGGACATTCGGACGACAGGCGCTTGGAAAGTCCCGATTTTAGCTTGTCCCGTTCCGGCCTCGCTCCATCCGATTTGATCGGGCCTTACCCCGACGCCGGCTGTGGCTGACATCGGGGCATCAAGGCATGACGACTCAGTTCAGGGCTTCAAGCACCGTGGCAATGCCCTGACCTCCGCCAATGCACTGCGTGGACAGCGCGTACCGACCGTGTTCACGCGCGAGCAGGGCTGCGGCCTTGCCAGTGATGCGTGCGCCCGTGGCACCCAGCGGGTGGCCCAGGGCAAGCGCACCGCCGTCAAGGTTCACCTTGGCCGGGTCAAGCCCCAGCTGGCGCAGGCAGGCCAGGGCTTGCGATGAGAAGGCCTCGTTGATTTCGACCAGGTCGATGTCACCGACTTGCAAGCCGGCACGAGCCAATGCCTTGCGTGTGGCGGGCACGGGCCCCATGCCCATCTCGGTGGGCTCGCAGCCGATGGTGGCGAAGGCGCGGATGCGGGCCAGCGGCTTGAGGCCGTGGCGCAGTGCGAAGTCTTCGCTGGTTACCAGCACGGCGGCGGCGCCGTCGGTCAAGGGCGACGAAGTACCGGCGGTAACCACGCCGTCCGGCCTGAAAGCCGGCTTGAGCGCGGCCAGAGCCTCCAGTGTTGTCTGCGGGCGGATGCAGCCGTCTTCGGACACGGTGCTGCCATCGGCTTTGACGATGGGCACGATCTCGCCTTGCAGCAGGCCTTTGTCGCGGGCGGCTGCGGCTTTTTGATGCGAGTGCAGGGCCAGCACCTCCTGGTCGGCGCGTGCGACCTTGTAGCGCTGCGCGACGTTCTCGGCGGTCTCGCCCATGCTGATGTAGGCCTGCGGATAGCGATCAAGCAGGTCAGGGCTGGGGTCGAAGGTCAGGCCGCCTTGCGGCACCATGGTCATGGACTCGACGCCCGCGCAGATGAAGGCGTCGCCCATGCCGGCTTCGATTTGCGCCGCCGCCATGTGGATGGCCGACATGGATGAGCCGCAGAAGCGGTTGATGGTCATGCCGCCGACTTCCTGCGGCAGGCCGGCCAGGAAGACAACCAGGCGCGCGAGGTTGTTGCCTTGAGGGCCTTCGGGGTAGGCGCAGCCCAGGATCAGGTCTTCGATCAGGGCCGGGTCCAGATCGACGCGCTTCATCAGGCCTTGCACGACCTGGGCTGTCAGCACATCAGGGCGCACATCGGCCAACGCACCTTTGCGGGCGAAGTGGAAGGGGGAACGGGCATAGGTGGCGATCACGGCTTTCATGATGGACCTCTTGTCGGTTGATGTTAAAACTACCTATCGATTGGTAGTTTTTGGGGGTAAACCGGAGGCGCTCCGGCAACGGTCTCGTCACTGCATCTGTGTCAGGCGGAGGGCAGCGGCGGCAATTGAAGTTCGTGGATCAGCGGCGCGAGGGCCTCATCGAAATCCGCGGCGCGACCGGTCATGCGGGCGGACAGCAGCGCGCCCTGGCACAGCGCGAATATTTCTGCTGCAACCTGGGCGGGTGAGGTGTTTGCGCGAGTCTTGCTGGGCTTGATCTGGCCGATCACCAGGGTCAACCAGTCGATCTGGCGCTGGCGCACGCGCTTGACCGCCTGTTGCAAGCCCGGCTCGATGCAGTCCCAGCCAGGCCCCATGGCTCCACCGGGGCAGACGCGCCTGCCGGCACCCAGCACGTCGCGGAACATCAGGATGTAGGCCTGCAGCTTGGCTTGAGGCGTGCCGCCGAGTGTGGGCACCCAGTCGTCGAACTGCTGGATGGCGCGCTCCAGCACCGCCACGCCCAGCGCCTCCTTGGAGGGAAAGTGGTGATAGAGGCTGGCCTTGCGGATGCCCACCTTGTCGGCGAGATCCTGGAAACTCAGGCCCAGGTAGGAGCGCGTCTGGATGAGCTCGCGCGCCGCCCGCAGGATGGTCAGGCGGGTGTCGCCGATGTTGTCTTGTGTGGGCAGTCTGCTGGCATTCATGAACCTACTATACGGTAGGTAGATAAGCGGGGTTGTCAGCAGGGGTATGGCGCGGTCAGCGGTTGGTGTCGAGCTGGAAGGCGGCCACGGCCCGGGCCAGATGGTCGGCCTGGTTGCGCAGGCTTTCGGCCGCAGCAGCGGTCTGCTCGACGAGCGCGGCGTTGCTCTGCGTGCCCTGGTCCATCTGCACGACGGCCTCGGTGACCTGCGCGATGCCCGTTGTCTGTTCCTTGCTGGCGCTGCTGATCTCGGCGATCACGTCGGTGACCCGGGCGATGGCCTCCACGATGTTCTTCATGGTGGCGCCGGTCTGGTCGGCCTGCTGGGCCCCCACCGTGGCGCGTTCCACGCTGGAGCTGATCAGGCTCTTGATTTCGCGGGCGGCACCGGCGCTGCGTTGGGCCAGGCTGCGGACTTCACCGGCCACCACCGCGAAGCCACGGCCTTGTTCCCCGGCGCGTGCGGCTTCCACTGCGGCGTTGAGCGCCAGGATGTTGGTCTGGAAGGCGATGCCGTCGATCACGGAAATGATCTCGGCGATCTTCTGGGACGATTGGTGGATATCCTGCATGGTGCCCACCAGGCGGTCGACCATCTCGCCACCATGCGCGGCCACGTCGCTCGCACCTTGGGCCAGTTGCGTGGCTTGCGCGGCGTTGTCGGCATTGTGGCTGACCGTGCTGGAGAGTTGCTCCAGGGCCGAGGCGGAGCGCTCCAGCGCGGCGGCCTGATCCTGCGTGCGGTTGGAGAGGTCGCTGCTGCCGGCCGAGACCTCGGAGGAGGCGTTGGCCACGCTGTCCGCGTTGTCGCGGACGTTCAAGACCGTGGCGCGCAGTTGCTGGACCATTTCGGCCAGACTGGCCATGACACTGCTGTTGTCCCTCGGTTCCACGCGGACGTCCACGCCCAGTTCGCCGTCTTTCACTCGGCGCAGCAGCTTGCGCACCGTGTCAGGCTCGGCGCCCAGGGTCTGCATGATATGGCGCGTCACTGTTCCGATGGCGATCAGCAGCAAGGCGCCGCCCAGTACCATGACGATGGCCAGGATGAGCAGTGATTGCGTGCGTGCCTGCTGTGCCTCCGCCCGGGTGGCCTTGGCCGCGGCTTCGATGCCCTCGATCACCACGTCCTGCTCGGTCTCGAGTTGCTTGAAGAGTGCCAGAAAAGCCGGCAATTGGGCTTGTGCGCCTTGGCCATCGTGCAAGGCCTGCTCGGTCAGGGCCTGACCGGCCGCGGCATAGCGCTCGATCACCGGTGCGAGGGCATCGACCTTCTGCTTGAGATCAGCGGCCAGTGGCATGCCTTGCAGCTCGTGGACCCGCGCAACGAAGTTGTCGCCGTGGGTCTTGGCGTCCTTCTGTGCCTGGGCCATGCCGGCGGCATCGCCCATCTGCACATACATGAGCGCCTGGAACACGTCTCCGCGCAGGGCGTCGTGCATCATGTCGCCCATGGTGGCGGTCTGGGTCGCATGGGTTGCCATGACGGATTCGTCCATGTCTCGCCCCAGCGTGTTCAGTCCCCACCAACCGGTGCCACCCACGGCGGCGGAAAGCAGTGCACTGAGCACGCCCAGGCCCAGCAAGACTTGTTTCATCTTCATCGGTACTACTCCAGTGATTCGATCAACCGGGTAGTCGCGCGCAGCGATAGGCGTCCCGGTCACCACCGGCTTATCGGCCATTCATCACGAAACTGGAGTGATTTGTGGGTCGTGGGCGTATTTGTCAGGCTCAGTGTCAGGCTCAGCGCGCCTTTTTCCGGGCTTTGCTGCCTGGGCCGGCCCCTTTTGCCCCTTGTGCCCCTTGCGCACGCGGCGGCAGACCGGTGTGCTGGGTCAGCATCAGGCCCTTGCGCGGCTGGACTTTTGGCAGGTTGCGCGGGTCGGCTGCCTGTTCAGTGCCGCTACCCCGGCTGGCCCGCCCGCTCGTCACCACCGAGGCCTTGCTGCCCACGCCGGTCGAGTTCTTGCGACGCGCGCTCTGGTAGCTGCCATCGGTCTGCGGCTGGTAGAAGGGGATGAGGTGGTGCTGGCCATTGCCGATCAGGTCGGCACGGCCCATGGCCTTGAGCGCTTCGCGCAGCAGCGGCCAGTTGTTGGGGTCGTGGTAGCGCAGGAAGGCCTTGTGCAGGCGGCGGCGCTTCTCGCCCTTGACGATGTCGACCTTCTCGTTCTTGCCTTCGATGCGGCTGATGCCCTTGAGCGGGTTGCGGCCCGAGTGGTACATCGCCGTGGCGGTGGCCATGGGGCTGGGGTAGAAGGTCTGCACCTGGTCAGCCTTGAAGCCATTGCGCTTGAGCCAGACGGCCAGGTTCATCATGTCTTCGTCGCTGGTGCCGGGGTGGGCGGCGATGAAGTAGGGGATGAGGTACTGCTTCTTGCCGGCTTCCAGGCTGTACTGCTCGAACAGCTGCTTGAACTTGTCATAGGTGCCGATGCCCGGCTTCATCATCTTCGAAAGCGGGCCGCCTTCGGTATGCTCGGGCGCGATCTTGAGGTAGCCGCCCACGTGGTGTGTCACCAGTTCCTTGATGTACTCGGGCGACTTGATGGCGAGGTCATAGCGCAGCCCGGAGCCGATCAGGATCCTCTTGACGCCGCGCAGTTCGCGCGCACGACGGTACATCTTGATCAGCGGGCCGTGGTGCGTGTTGAGGTTGGGGCAGATGCCCGGGTAGACGCACGAGGGCTTGCGGCAGGCGGCCTCGATCTCGGGTGATCGGCAGCCGATGCGGTACATGTTGGCGGTGGGGCCGCCCAGGTCGGAGATGACCCCAGTAAAGCCCTTGACCTTGTCGCGGATCTCTTCGATTTCGTGGATGACCGAGTCTTCGCTGCGGCTCTGGATGATACGGCCTTCGTGCTCGGTGATGGAGCAGAAAGTGCAACCGCCAAAGCAGCCGCGCATGATGTTCACGCTGAAGCGGATCATCTCCCACGCGGGGATCTTGGTGGCGCCGTCGTGGCTGCCGTGCTCGTCGGCATAGGCGGGGTGCGGGCTGCGCTCGTATTCCAGGCCGAAGACGTAGTCCATCTCCGCCATGCTCAAAGGGATGGGTGGCGGGTTGATCCACACGTCGCGGTGGGCGTGGGCCTGCACGAGCGCGCGCGCGTTGCCGGGATTGGTCTCCAGGTGCAGCACGCGGTTGGCATGGGCGTAGAGCACGGGGTCGCTCTTGACCTGCTCGTACGAGGGCAGGCGGATCACGGTGCGCTCACGCGGGGGCAGGGCAATCTTGCCGGTGCGCACGGGCTTGGCTGCCAGGGCCGGGTTGGCCACGAGCTTGATGGGCTTGGCGCCACCCGACAGGTCCGACTGGCCACCGACGCTCACCTTGCCGCTGTTCTTGAGCGGGTCGAACGCGCCTTCTTCTTCGCGTGCGCAGGTCTCGCCCTGGGCCTCGGCCTGCTGGGCCATGGTCATGTAGGGGTTGATGTGCTGGTCGATGCGGCCGGGTATGTCGACATCGGTGGAGTCCAGCTCGAACCAGCCTGCGGCCGTCGGGTCATTGGTACGGCGCAGGAAGGCGGTGCCACGCACATCGGTGATCTGCTCGATGGGTTCGCGTGCAGCCAGGCGGTGCGCCACCTCCACGATGGCGCGCTCGGCATTGCCATACAGCAGAAGGTCGGCCTTGGCGTCCATCACGATGGAGCGGCGCACCTTGTCCTGCCAGTAGTCGTAATGGGCGATGCGGCGCAGCGAGGCCTCGATGCCGCCCATGATGATGGGCACGTCCGGGTAGGCTTCCTTGCAGCGCTGGGCATAGACCAGCGAGGCGCGATCAGGGCGCTTGCCGGCCACACCGCCGGGCGTGTAGGCGTCGTCGCTGCGGATCTTGCGATCAGCCGTGTAGCGGTTGATCATCGAGTCCATGTTGCCGGCCGCCACGCCGTAGAACAGATTGGGCTTGCCCAGCGCCTTGAACGGGTCGGCACTTTGCCAGTCGGGTTGCGCGATGATGCCGACGCGAAAGCCCTGGGCTTCCAGCACGCGGCCGATCACGGCCATGCCGAAGCTGGGGTGGTCTACATAGGCGTCGCCAGTGACGATGACGATGTCGCAGCTGTCCCAGCCGAGCTCGTTCATCTCCTCACGGCTCATTGGCAGGAACTTGGCACGGCCAAAGCGCTTGGCCCAATACGGCCGATAGCCGTTAAGGGGCTTGGGCGGTTTGGGCATGGCGATCACCGGCGTGGTGACGGGATCGGTGGAGGGGGACGCGGTGGTCTGGGCGGACATGGTTCGGGCGCCTGAGGCGCGCCAGGCAAAGCATGAGAGAGTCAAAAGGACAACCCTCCATTGTCGCCTGAAGGCGTGAATCAGAGGCCTCATTTGAATCAGGGATATTGAGGCGGCTGTGCCCAGCGGCGTGTACGTACCCAGACACAGTGCGCTTGTCAAGGACCCGCCAATCCATGCGGGTAGTGGGCTTTGGCCGGCTTCGCGCGCACAATGCGCGTGATTTCAACGACCCCGTGTGGGTGAGGCTGATGTTTTCATGAAGTGGCAAACAGGTCTGGTGGCGATGGTGGTGGCTTTGGCTGGCGTGGGCATGGTGTCTGCGCCCATGGATGCCGAGGCCAAGCGTCTGGGGGGCGGCCGTGCATCGGGCATGCAGCGGCAGATGCCAGCTCGGCAGCCCTCGGCCACGCCCAACCCGACGCCTCAAACTCCTGCCGCGCCCAACCAGTCGGCGCAGCCTGGTCAGCCGGCTTATGCGAACCAGCAGGCGCCGGCCGCCCAGCCGGGCAAGCGTTCCTGGCTGGGGCCCATTGCCGGCATCGCCGCCGGCCTGGGCATTGCGGCCCTGATGAGCCATTTCGGCATGGGCGAGGCCTTCGGCAACATGATGACCATGCTGTTGCTGGGCGTCGTGGCCTTCATGGTGATCGGCTGGCTGATGCGTCGCCTCAAGGGCGGCAACCCGGTTGGCGGGCCGCAACTGGCCGGTGCGGGGGCGCCGTATGACGCGCGGACGCCGTCGACAAGCCAGGCCCCCATGCAGCGTCAAAGCCTGCAGCCTGAACCCGTGAACTCGGCTGTGGGTGGTGCGACGGGCGGCGTCACCGGTGGCATGCCGGCCGCCGTGCCTGCCGGCTTCGACGCCGAGGGCTTCACCCGCGTTGCCAAGATGATCTTCATCCGCCTGCAGGCGGCCAATGACGCGGCCAACATCGAGGACCTGCGCAAGTTCACGACGCCGGAGCTCTTCGCTTCCTTGCGCCTGGACATCCAGGAGCGCGGCCAGACGCCCAACCAGACCGATGTCATGCAGCTCGATGCCGAGCTGGTCGAGGCCGTGCAGGAGGCGCAGCAATGGGTGGCCACCGTGCGCTTCCATGGTCTGATCCGCGAAGAAGCGAATGCCGGTGCCCAGCCCTTCCAGGAGCTGTGGCACCTGGTCAAGCCGCTGGACGGCAGCCGCGATTGGGCGATCGCCGGCATCACCCCGCTGGACGCCTGAGCCCCGCCTTAAAGCTGGGCGGTTGGTCTGGCCTGTGCTCGTGTCCAATGACGAGACCGCCACGGACAGCAGTATCAGCAGGCCGGCCTGCGTGCCGCCATCGATGGGGTCGACGCGGATGTCGGAGCGGTTGAGCGGTTCGTCAACGAAGTAGGGGCCTTCGGTCACTTCCGGCACGGAGGTGTTGCCCAGCGCGCCCCAGCTCCAGGGACTGGCCATGACGTGGGCGCCTGCTGCGTCACCTTGGCGCAGCAGGATGCGGCGACGCGAATTGACGTGGTCTCTTTCAGGGTGTGATGAGGTGTGTTGGGGTTCAGGCGTGGACGATCAGGCCTCCTGTGTGCAGGTGGCAGGTCCCTTAACCCCATCCCGGGCAGCCAGTCTCGATAGGCCGTGTTGCGCGCACATGTGTGGTTCGTGTCGCAGTTCACGTTCTTTGTGCCGGCACTGACACGTGTATCTGCACCAACCCCCACAAATTTGATCTGACGCACTCAAAACGTGAACCTGACACGCCGATAAGGCTCTGGTCGAACCCGCTTTACCTCGCGAGATGGAATGATGTCCGCTGGGCGTTCATCTGCATCCCGCCAGAGGCCAGGAATATGTCCATACCCGTAGCCGGTGTGCCGCCGGCGTCACTGTCGGGGGGTGCCCGCACCGAGGGCGAGCAGCCCTCCTTGAACACCAAGCTGGTCATTTGCTTGGCGGCGATCCTCATCGTCCTGTGGGTGTGGGCAGGCTATTTCACCTGGCCGGTGAAGGCCTATTTCCTCACTGTTTCGCTGCACACGGTCACCGAGTTCGCGGGCATCGTGGCCACCTTGCTGGTGTTCTCGGTGGCCTGGCACGCCCGCAATCCCAAGCAGTCCGGCAATGTCCTCATCATGGGGTGCGGCTTCCTGGCGGTGGGGCTGCTGGACTTTGGACACGCCATGTCGTTTCGGGGCATGCCCGACCTGGTGACGCCTTCTGGCCCGGAAAAGGCCATTGAGTTCTGGCTCATGGCGCGCTACACCGCAGCCCTGACCATGCTCGTGGCGGCCTTCAGGCCGATACGGCCTTTGCAGGCGGCCTGGCATCGCCATGCGCTGCTGGCCTTGGCGCTTTCGTGGGTCGTCCTTTGCTATGGCGTGGAGCTCTTCATGCCGGGCGTCTGGCCACGGACCTTCATCGAAGGGCATGGGCTGACGGCCTTCAAGGTGCTGGCCGAGTACGGCGTGATCGCACTGACGGCGGCGGTGGCGTATGGCTTCATGTACAGGCGTGATGAGCAGGTGGAGTTCAGCACGAATGACCTGTGCACAGGCGCCCTGATCACCATCCTGTCGGAGGCCAGCCTGACGCTGTATGGCAGCGACCACGATGTCTTCATCCTGCTGGGGCACCTCTACAAGGTGGCGGCCTATTTCTTCATCTACCGTTCGGTGTTCGTGCCCAGTGTCAGGGACTCCTACCGCCGTTTGAGCGTGGAAATGGAAGAGCGCAAGGAGGCCGAGCAGCAGCTTGAGTTCCTGGCTTATCACGATGTGCTGACCAAGTTGCCCAACAGGACCCTCGCACGGGACCGCCTGTCGCAGGCGCTCGCCGATGCCAAGCGCCATGACCGGCTGGTCGCCCTGGTCATGTTGGACCTGGATCATTTCAAGACCGTCAATGACTCGCTGGGGCACAAGACGGGTGACCAGCTGTTGCGTGTGGTGGCGGACCTGCTCACGCACAACCTGCGCCAGACGGACACGGTCTGTCGCCAGGGCGGCGACGAGTTCCTCATGATCCTCAAGGACTTGCCGGATGTCGAGACCGCCACGCCGGTGATCACCAAGCTCATTGAGGAGCTGGCCAAGCCCTTGCACATCAATGGGCATGAACTCTCGATTTCGGCGTCGATGGGCGTTGCCATGGCACCGCATGATGGCGAGGACTTCGATACCCTGCTGCAGCGGGCCGATACGGCCATGTACCGGGCCAAGGAGGAAGGGCGCAACACCTATCGCTTCTTCGATGACCGCATGAACGCGGAGTCGGTGGAGCGGCTGACCATGCGCAATGGTCTTCGCCGCGCGCTGGACCAGCGCCAGTTCGTGCTGTACTACCAGCCTCAGGTGGACCTGAGCACGGGGCGCGTCTTCGGTGTCGAGGCGCTGATCCGCTGGCAGCATCCGGAATGGGGCCTGGTGCCGCCAGGGCGTTTCATCCCCGTGGCGGAAGACAGCGGCCTGATCGTGCCGATTGGCGACTGGGTGATCGAGGAGGCCTGCCGTCAGGCCAGGGTGTGGCTGGACAAGGGCTACCCACCGCTGACGGTCGCGGTGAACCTGTCAGCCTTGCAGTTCAAGCGCGGGCAGGTGGAGCACGTGGTGCAGCGCGCACTCCAGACCTCGGGGCTGCCCGCATCGCACCTGGAGCTGGAGTTGACCGAGTCGGTGCTGGTCAACGATCCGGAAGGGGTGCAGGCGCGGCTCAAGGGCTTGAAGGCGCTGGGTGTGAAGCTGGCGATCGACGATTTCGGAACGGGCTATTCCAGCCTGTCCTACCTCAAGCGCTTCTCGGTCGACAAACTCAAGATCGACCAGAGTTTCGTGCGGGATCTGGAGCGCCACGCCGAGGATGTGGCGATCGTCAAGGCCATCATCCAGATCGCAGGCAGCCTGAGCATGGCCACCATCGCCGAAGGGGTCGAAACCGCAGCGATGGGGCAGCAGTTGCGGGCGCTGGGCTGCGAGGAAGGGCAAGGCTACTGGTTTGCCAAGCCCATGCCGGCCGAGACCTTTGAAGCCTGGCTGACCCAGAACCTGCAGCAAACCGCGCAGGCCCAGGTCAGCGAAGCGGTGGTCTGACCCAGACCAGACCAGACCTCAAGCCTTCTTGGCCCAGGCCGAGCACCAGCCCTTGGCGCTGACCTGCTTGCCGCCCAGTAGCGGGCAGGGGCCCCAGGCGTCACCCGCCTTGCCCTGGAAGAACTGGCAACCGCCGCACACATTGCCCGCCTTGTAGGTGGGGTAGTTCTTGGCGTCCACCTTGGTGGCGTCGGCCTTGTAGCCCAGGCCCACGGCGGCCGGGTCTTTCTCGTCCACCTTCGGGGCGTCGGCGGCGTGGGCGGCGCCCAGGGCCGACAAGGCGGCGCACGCGGGCACGATGGTCATCATGAATTGGCGACGGCTGGTCATGTGTTTTCTCCAGTGAGTGGGGTTGGGGGTGAGTTTGAATCCACTTTGACTCATTTTCGACCTACCCGTGGCTTGGTCAGGTCAGCACAATGCACAAAACGGTTTCAATTTGAGTTCAATCAAGATCCGAGGTGCAGTATGTCCGAAGAGCCCAGATCTTATGCCGAAGATGCGATCACCCCTCGTTACCGCAGCAGCGCGGCCGCACGCATGGTGAACATCCCCGTGGCGACCTTGCGTGTGTGGGAGCGACGTTATCAGGTCGTGGGGCCCTCGCAATCGCCTTCGGGGCAGCGTCTGTATTCCAGCCAGGATGTGCGCCGGCTGGTGCTGATCAAACAACTGGTCAATCGGGGACATGGCATCGGCATGCTGGCACGCATGGACACGGCCAGCCTGCAGGACCTGGTGAACGAGGCCGACCAGACCGACAGCATGCTCAAAGGTGGCAAGGACGCGCTTGCACCCCGAGCCCATACCGGCGATGCTTCCGCGATCGAGGCACGGATCCCCGTGCTGCTGGTGGGCAAGGATGCCGATGTGCGTTGGTCGAACCCGCTTCAGGAAGTGGAGGGCGTCGAGATCATCAAGGTGGTGGATGGTCAGCCTGCGTCCGAGTTGTCCTTGCGCGGCGTGCACGCCGACATCGTGCTGGCCGACCTGCCGGCCTTGCACATGGAGACCGTGGACTGGCTGGTGCGTTTGCAGCGCGCAGTCGGCGCCCGCCAGATCATCGTGGTCTATGGTTTTGCCAACAGCCAGGTGACGGGGGCGCTGCATGCGCGTGGGGCCATCCTGCATCGCTCTCCGGTGCCTGCCGCCATTTTGACGCAGGCCATGATGGACGCGGTGCGCGGATGGCGCAGCGTGGCGCGCGGCTTGCGCGCTGTACCGGACCCGGCGCCCGTACCGCGCTTCAATGCGGCATCGTTGGCGGACCTGATCATGGCCATGCCGCGCATCGCGTGTGAATGCCCGCAGCATCTGGCGCACCTGGTGACCTTGCTGGGGCAGTTCGAGTCCTACAGCGCCGATTGCGAAAGCCGCGAGCCGGCCGACGTGGCCCTGCATGCTTATCTTTACCGTGTGGCCGGGCATGCCAGGGCCTTGATGGAAGAGGCGCTGGTGACGCTGGCTCAGGCCGAGGGCGTCACGCTGCCTTCGCGTCAGGCCACGGCCTGATCGTCGTCGTCGGCTTCTTCACCGAGGAAGCCGCCGCTCTGGTGGGCCCACAGGCGTGCGTACAGGCCACCCTTGGTCAGCAATGAGGCGTGGTCACCTTCTTCCACGATGCGGCCATGGTCGAGCACGATGAGCCGGTCCATGGCCGCGATGGTCGACAGCCGGTGTGCGATGGCCACCACGGTCTTGCCTTCCATCAATCGGTAGAGGCTGGCCTGGATCGCTGCTTCGACTTCGGAGTCGAGTGCGCTGGTGGCCTCATCGAGCAGCAGGATGGGGGCGTCTTTCAGCATCACGCGGGCGATGGCGATGCGCTGGCGTTGGCCGCCCGAGAGCTTCACGCCACGCTCGCCGACATGGGCGTCGTAGCCGGTGCGGCCCTTGGGGTCGCTCAGGCCTTTGATGAACTCGTGCGCCTCGGCCTTGGTGGCGGCGCGGACCATGTCCTCATCAGAGGCATCGGGCCGCCCGTACAGGATGTTGTCGCGCACCGAGCGGTGCAGCAGTGAGGTGTCTTGGGTGACCATGCCGATCTGTGCGCGCAGGCTGTCTTGGGTGACGCGGCTGATGTCCTGCCCGTCGATGAGGATCTGGCCGCTCTCCAGATCGTAGAAGCGCAGCAGCAGGTTGACGATGGTGGACTTGCCCGCGCCCGAGCGCCCCACGAGGCCGATCTTTTCGCCAGGCTTGATGTGGATGTTCAACTGGTCGATGACGGCGCGCTCGCCTCCATAGGCGAAGTGCACGTTCTGCAGGCGGATGTCGCCGTGCTGCACTTTCAGCGGCCGGGCCTGCGGGTCATCGACCACCTTGTGCGGGCGTGTCAGGGTGTTGATGCCATCTTGGATGGTGCCCACGTGTTCGAACAGCATGGCCATCTCCCACATCATCCAGTGCGAGATGCCGTTGAGGCGCAGCGCCATGGCCGTGGACGCCGCCACCGCGCCGATGCCCACCTGGCCTTGGCTCCACAGCCACAAGGCCAGGCCCGAGGTCGACAGGATCAGCAGCATGCTCAGCGTGTGGTTGATCACCTCGAAGCCGCTGACCAGGCGGAACTGACCATACACCGTCTTCATGAAGTCTTTCATCGCTGACTGTGCATAGCCGGCCTCGCGGTTGGTGTGCGAGAACAGCTTGACCGTAGCGATGTTGGTGTAGGCATCGGTGATGCGACCGGTCATGGTCGAGCGTGCATCAGCCTGTTCCTTGGCCTTGCGGCTCAGGCGTGGCACGAAGTAGCTGATCGAGATGCTGTAGAGCAGCAGCCAGCCGATGAAGGGCGTGATCAACCAGGCATCAAAGCTGCCGACCACGGCCGTCATGGTGGCGAAGTAGATGGCCACGAAGACCAGGATGTCGGCCACGATGAAGCAGGTGTCGCGCACGGCAATGGCCGTCTGCATGACCTTGGTGGCGACGCGCCCGGCGAACTCGTCCTGATAAAAGCCCATGCTCTGGCTCAGCATCAGGCGGTGGAAGTTCCAGCGCATCTTCATCGGGAAGTTGCCCGCCAGCGCCTGGTGCTTGAGCATGGTCTGCAGCAGCACGGCCAGGGGGCTGGCCAGCAGGATGGCACCGAGCAGCAGGAGCTTGTGGTGCGACTGCGTCCACAGCTCTGCGGGTGGGACCTTGCTCAGCCAGTCGACGATGCTGCCCAGCATGTTGAACAGCAAGGCCTCGAAGGCACCGATGGCCGCTGTGAGCGTGGTCATGCCCAGGATGAAGCGGCGCTGCCCCAGTGTATTGGCCCAGATGAAGGCCAGGATGCCCTTGGGGGGCACCGTGGGCGGCGTATCGGGGTAGGGGTCGATCAGGCGTTCAAACCGGCTCAGCACGGGCAGGGCTCCAAGGCAGCGTCAAATGGATGAGCGTACCGTCTTTTGGTGCACCTGGCTTGGCCGGGGCCATGAACTGGCGCGGGACTATCGCGTGGTGGGATGGGCGATGCGCTCCAGCAGCGGGGCGAGCGTGGGGTGCAGGCGCGTGAGCTCGTCGAGGTGCGCTGCCGACAGCTGGCTGAGCAGGTCTTCGGCCTGGTCGGTCAGGGAGAGCACGACCTTGCGGGCATCCAGGGCATCGGTGCGGCGCGTGACCAGGCCGGCCGCCTCCAGCCGGTTGACCAGCTCCACCGTGCTGTGGTGGCGCAGCAGCAAGCGGGCACTGAGCGCGGCGATGTTCATGGGGCCCCGCCGCTCGGCGCCCTTGATGGCCAGCAGGGCCTGGTGCTGCTGGGGCGTCAGGCCGGCTGCGCGCGCCGCCGATTCGCTGAAATGCAGAAAGGTGCGCAAGGCGTAGCGGAAGTCCGCCAGCCTTTCGTAGTCGTCGCTGGCGATCTTGCGAGGGCGGGGCATGGTATTGGGCGGGCGGGAGAGCGGCATGGCAGGTAGGCCAGGATTTCACTGTACACGGTCGTGCGGTTTATTTATATCGTGACACGAGGTAATATGGCGGTGCCATGAACCAACCATCTCCCTTTGGATTGCCACCGGACCCTCAGCAGGGCGCGCTGCCCGTGGCCCCTTCCTTGTCCGCCACGTTTCGGCAGGCCCGCCTGCCGGCCAGACAGGCGCTGGTCGACGCCCGCGTGCTGCGCATCGTGGCGGCCGCGCTGGCCCTGTCGGTGGTGTGCGTGCTGGCGGCCAGGGCCTTGATCTCGCTCATCAACCTGGCCACCAACCTGGCCTTTCACGGGCTGTGGTCCATGCAGGCGGCTTCACCGAAAGGACACACCCTGGGCGCGTGGGTCGTGCTGGTGCCGGTGGCGGGTGGCGTGGTGGTCGGGCTGATGGCGCGCTATGGCGCCAAGGCCATCCGCGGTCATGGCATCCCGGAAGCCATGGAGCAGATCCTGGTCAACGAAAGCCGCATCCCCTTGCGGCTGACCTTTCTCAAGCCCCTGTCGGCGGCCGTGGCCATTGGCACAGGCGGGCCCTTCGGTGCAGAAGGCCCCATCATCGCCACCGGCGGCTCGCTGGGCTCGGCACTGGGGCAGGCCTTGCGCGTGACGGCGGGCGAGCGCAAGACCCTGCTGGCCGCCGGTGCAGCGGCCGGCATGACGGCCATCTTCAACTCGCCCGTGGCGGCGGTGCTGCTGGCCGTGGAGCTGTTGCTGTTCGAGTTCAAGCCGCGCTCCCTCATTCCTGTGGCACTGGCGACCGTGTGCGCTGCGGCCTTGCGTCCCTGGTTCATGGGCAGTGCACCGGTGTTTGCCATGCCCACGGTTGCGGCACAAGCCATCGGCATCTTGCCGATGTACGTGTTGCTGGGGGCGCTGGTCGGGCTGGTGAGCGTGGGCGTCACCAAGAGCGTGTACCTGATCGAAGATGGCTTTGCGAGATTGCCCATCCACTGGATGTGGTGGCCGGCCATCGGTGGGCTGGTAGTGGGTTTGGTGGGCTTGCATTACCCGGCCACCTTGGGCGTGGGCTACGACAACATCGAGATGATCATCAGCGGGCATTGGGTGCCGGCTGCCTTGCTGGCGCTGATGCTGGCCAAGTTCCTGTCGTGGTCGATTGCGCTGGGCAGCGGCACATCGGGCGGCACGCTCGCGCCCCTGTTCACGGTGGGCGGGGCCCTGGGCGGGCTGCTGGGTGTGAGTCTGGCCCACGCCTTCCCGCAGTTGCCCGTGCATGCCGGCATGGCGGCGCTGGTGGGCATGGCCGCCATGTTCGCCGGGGCATCCAGGGCGGTGCTGACCTCGGCGGTGTTCGCCTTCGAGACCACGGGGCAGGCCAGTGCACTGGCCCCGCTGCTGTGTGGCTGCATGGGCGCCTACACGGTGTCCTGCCTGGTCATGCGCACGACCATCATGACCGAGAAGATCGCGCGGCGTGGTGTGCAGGTGCCTGCCGAATACGGTGCGGACCCACTGGCCCAGTCCAGCGTGGCACAGGCCTGCACGCAGCCCGCTTTCACCTTGTCCGTGCACGAGCAGGTGGGGGCCTTGCGGCAGTGGATGAACAGCCAGGCGCCGCATGCAGGGCACCAGGGCTATCCCGTTGTCGATGCGGGTGGCAGGCTGTGCGGCGTGGTCACGCGTCGGGATGTCTTCAACCCCACCGTGCCGCCCGAAGCGCAACTGGCCCTGCTGATCACGCGCCAGCCCATCGCGGTGACTTTATCGGACACCCTGCGCGATGCCTCGGATCACATGGTGGCCGAGAACGTCGGGCGCCTCGTGGTCGTCGACAAGGCGCTGCCCGACCGTGTGGTGGGCATCCTCACGCGGGGCGATCTGCTGGCCTCCCAGTCAAGCCTGGTCAGGCAGGCGCGCGAGGCTCATCGGCATTGGGACTGGGGCCGCCATGTCACGTCGGGCGCCAAGCACGGTCAGTAGATCTCGGGCACGATCATGTTGTGGGGCACGGGCTGGCGGAAGTAGTCTTCGCGGCGCTCGCGGGGCGGCAGTTGCACTTGCTCGTGAGGGATATCGTGATAGGGCATCTGCTGCAAAAGGTGGTGCATGCAGTTCAGGCGTGAGCGCTTCTTGTCCACGGCCTGCACGACCCACCACGGGGCTTCGGGGATGTGGGTGCGTTCCAGCATCACTTCCTTGGCTCGGGTGTAGTCCTCCCAGCGGCGGCGGCTTTCCAGGTCCATGGGGCTGAGCTTCCACTGCTTGAGCGGGTCCTTGATGCGGGCAATGAAGCGCGCTTCCTGCTCGTCGTCCGACACCGAGAACCAGTACTTGATCAGGCGGATGCCGCTGCGCACCAGCATCTTCTCGAACTCGGGGACGGAGCGGAAGAACTCCTCCAGCTCGTCATCAGAGCAAAAGCCCATCACGCGCTCGACCCCGGCGCGGTTGTACCAGCTGCGGTCGAACAGCACGATCTCGCCAGCGGCGGGCAGGTGGGCCACATAGCGCTGGAAGTACCACTGGGTCTTCTCGCGGTCGTTGGGTGCGGGCAAGGCGGCAACGCGGCACACCCGCGGGTTGAGCCGCTGCGTGATGCGCTTGATGGCGCCGCCTTTGCCGGCGGCGTCGCGGCCTTCGAAGAGCACGACCACGCGCTCGCCCGCCTGCACGACCCAGTCCTGCAGCTTGACCAGCTCGCCTTGCAAGCGAAACAGCTCGCGGAAGTACAGGCGCCGCTGCTCGCGCGCTTCTTCGCTCAGGCCACCGCGCTCACCGGAGAGCAGGCGGTCGTCCACTTCCATTTCCAGCTCTTCGTCGTAGCTGTCGATCACGTCATCCTGCAAACGGCGCAGCAGGTCTTCGTCGATGGGTGTGGGGGAGGTGGGGGCGTTCATGGCAAGGCAAGGTCAGATCAGGGAAGCAATCACGCTGCCATGGCCTCGTGTCAGTTTGATGATGCAGATCAGGCCACCCATGCGGGAAAGGATGGAAAGGGGCCCAGGGATGTGAAAATCGGCCAATCCAGATGCGGCATCATTGGTGCACATCTGTGCACATAATCCCGCCCTGTAGTCACGCTGGCGCGCGTCGCCTCCATCCTGTCATGCTTGATTCGATCCTGTCCGCCTTGCGGTGGGCTTTCGCCTCGATCGTTCTGGTCCTCAATACAGTGGTGCATTTCTCGCTGCTGATTCCGTTTTCCATCTTGAAGCTGGTGTTGCCCTTTCGGCCGGTGCGCGTGGTGGCGGACTTCTTCATGAACCGCATTGCCGAGAACTGGATCGCGGTCAACTGCATGTGGATGGCGGCTGTGGGGCGCACGCACTGGCGTGTGCAGGGCATGGAGAACTTCAACTACAAAGGCTGGTACCTGGTCAGCAGCAACCACCAGAGCTGGGTGGACATCCTCGTGCTGCAAAAGGTGTTCAACCGCCGCATTCCGCTGCTGAAGTTCTTCCTCAAGAAAGAGCTGCTGTACGTGCCCATCATGGGCCTGGCCTGGTGGGCGCTGGACTTCCCCTTCATGCAGCGCAAGGGGGGCGCCAGTGCCAAGAAGGATCTGGAGACGGCACGCAAGGCCTGCGAGAAGTACAAGGTCATCCCCACCTCGGTGATCAGCTTCATGGAAGGCACGCGCTACACGCCCTCCAAGGCCCGGCAGCAAAAGACGCCCTACAGGCACCTGCTCAAGCCCAAGACGGGCGGCGTGGCCATGGCGCTGGAGACCATGGGTGAGCTGTTCGACGCCCTGGTGGACGTGACCATCGTGTACCCGCATGGCGTGCCTACCTTCGTGGACCTGCTCAAAGGAAAGATCGACGAGGTGGTGGTGACCGTGCGCCAAGTGCCCATCCCCAAGGTCTTGCTGGTCAATGAGCAGGGCGAGCCGGCGCCGCGCGCTCAGATCCAGGAGTGGGTCAACGAGCTGTGGGTGGCCAAGGACCGCGAGATCGACCAGCTCAACGCGCAGTTTGCGGCTGTGACACGGTAAATGTGGCCTGCTTGAGCAAAGGCTGCCTGAGCTGCTCGAAATCAGCCGGGGCCACGTACTGCAAGAGCTCCTTGCCTTCGGAGTCCAGGGCCAGGTCCAGGCCTTTGGCGGGGTAGAGGAAGTGCTCGATGTGTCCGTTGCTGCGCAGGCGCTGGGCGGGCTGGCCGAAGCGGGCGAGCACCGTGTCGGCATCCAGATTGGCCTGGGGGATGAAGCTCAGCGAAGCAATGGGCGCATGCAGGGCGGTCTGCAGGTCAGCAGGCGAGAGCGTGTACTTGCGCGTCGTGCTTTCCATGAATTCGGACTTGATGGCGCGCTCGCGCATGCCCTTGAGCGTGGCGGTGTCCAGGCGCAGCGTGATCACGACCTTGCCGGTGATGAAGCCGGCGCTGGCCGGGTCCGCAAAGGCTTCGAGCAGGCCATCCTCACCGGGCGCGGCGATGATGGCCACTTGCATGTCCTGACCCCAGCGTTGCTGCGCATCGGCCAGGGTGCTGCCTGATGAGGATCCTGCCGCTGCCAGCGTGAGGCCCATGACGCGGCTGCGGCCATTGGGCAGAACCTCGATCTGCCAGGGCGGGCTGTCTTGTGCGCTGGTGTGCTGGGCCGGGGCGCTGCCCGGCTTCACGCGGTCATGCCCCACCACGATCAGCGCGCCCAGGGCGAGTGAAGCCGCCACCAGGCCGCCGACGATGCCGAGCTTGTTCATGTCGCGTAGCTGCGGTCAACGCGGTCGAGTTTGCGAATCAGGGCCGGCCATACGAAGGCGCCGCCCATGCCACTGGTCTGCACCTTCATGGACTCGGCCACGCCTTGCACGATCAGCGGGTTCACCTCGGTCAGCTCGGCACCACCCGACTGGGCGGCCAGCTGGATCTGGCAGGTGGACTCGAAGATGTACATGCTCAGGAAGGCGTCGGCAATCGTGCGGCCCACGGTCAGCAGGCCATGGTTACGCAGCATGAGGAAGTTCTTGTCGCCCAGGTCGGCCTGCAAGCGGGGCTTCTCTTCTTCGCGGAAGGCCACACCTTCATAGTCGTGGTAGGCCAGCGAAGACAGCACGAAGGTGCTTTGCTGCGAGATGGGCAGCACCCCCTTCTTCTGCGCCGAAACACCCACACCTGCACGCGTATGCGTGTGCAGCACACAGCCCGCGTCTTCGCGCACCTCGTGCACGGCGCTGTGGATGGTGAAGCCGGCCGGATTGACGAAGAAGGGCGAGTCGCTGAGCTTGTTGCAGAGCTGGTCGACCTTGACCAGGCTGGACGCGGTGATCTCGTCGAACATCATCCCGTAGGGGTTGATGAGGAAGGCGTGCTCGGGGCCGGGAATGCGCGCCGAGATGTGGGTGAAGACCAGGTCGCTCCAGCCATACAAGGCGACGAGCCGGTAGGCGGCAGCCAGGTCCACACGCAACTGCCATTCTTGGGGGCTGACCTTGTCCTTCAGGGATGGGATGTCCATGCTTGTCTCCTCGCGTCGGTGGGTTGTAGGGAACCTGTGGGGAACGGATAGGCAGCTTAAGGCAAGACCGTGCGAAAGGTGTCCTGATACTGCTGCCGCAGCAGGTTCTTTTGCACCTTGCCCATGGCATTGCGTGGCAGGTCGGCCAAGGTGAACACGCGCTTGGGGACCTTGAAGCCGGCGATGGCCTGCTTGAGCGTGGCGATGAGGTGGGCTTCATCGGGCACCAGGCCCGGTGTGGCCACGATGATGGCGATCACGCCTTCGCCGAAGTCCGGGTGGGGCACGCCCACGACGGCGGACTCGGCCACGCCCGGCAGCTTGTCGATGTGGCTTTCGATCTCGGCTGGGTAGACGTTGAAGCCGCCCGTGATGATGAGGTCCTTGGCGCGGCCCGACAGGTGCACATAGCCTTGCGGGTCCATCAGGCCGACGTCGCCCGTCTTGAACCAGCCGTCAGGCGTGAAGGACTCGGCGGTCTTGTCGGGCATGCCCAGGTAGCCGCCAAACACATTGGGGCCTTGAACCTCGACCTGGCCGATGACATCGGTGGCGAGCGCCTTGCCATGGTCATCGACGATGCGCACGCCCACACCCGGCAGTGGCTTGCCGACACTGCCGATCACGCGCGGGCCTTCGCTCCTGCGGCAAGGGTTGGAGCACAGCATGCCGGTCTCGCTCATGCCATAGCGCTCCAGGATGGTCTGGCCGGTGCGCCGTGCAAAGACCTCGTGCGTGGCGGTGAGCATCGGGGCCGAACCGCTGACGAAGAGGCGCATGCCCTGCGTGCTGCTGGCGTTCAGGGTCTCGTCCTGCAAGAGGCGCACATACATGGTCGGCACGCCCATGAAGACGCTGGCACGCGGGGCCTGCGTGTCCTGGAAGGCCTGCAAGACGCTGGTGGGATCGAAGCGGGCCAGCCAGCGCATGGGCGTGCCAGAGAGCAGCGCGCAGTGACAGGCCACGAAGAGCCCGTGGATGTGGAAGATGGGCAGGGCGTGGACCAGGCAGTCGTCCTGGCGCCAGTCCCACAGGCGCAGCAGGGTGCGGGCATTGCTCAGCAGATTGCGGTGGCTGAGCATGGCGCCCTTGCTGCGGCCGGTCGTGCCCGAGGTGTAGAGGATGGCGGCCAGCTCATCGGGCTGGCGGACGGCGTGCTGATGCTGGTCATCCTGGTGGGCGGCGTGGGCCAGCAGGCTGCCGTTGCGCTCATCACCCAAGGTGAAGAGGTGTTCGACCTGGCCTTGTGCCGCCAGTGGGATCACCCATTCCTGATCGGCCGGGCGGCAGACCAGCACGGAGGGGCGCGCGTCTTCGACGAAGTAGGCCAGCTCACCGGCGCGGTATGCGGGGTTCAGGGGCAGGAAGGCGCAGCCCGCACGCAGGGCAGCCAGGTAGAGCAGCAGGGCCTCGACCGACTTGTCCACGTGGGCGGCCACCACGGGCGGGCGGCCGTCCACACCATGCAGATGCAGGCTCTCCAGCAGATTGGCCAGCATGGCCGTGGCGCGCTCCAGATCCTGCCAGGTGTAGACCAGGCCCGTGTCGGTGAGGATGGCGGGGTCGTCTGGCGTGGCAGGCCATGCTGCACGCAGAGCCGTGAACAGGTTCATGGGTGTCAGGCCGAGTCGTTCGCGGCCTTCAGCGGCGTGGCGGTGGCCGACTCCGTTTGCGTCAAGTCCGGATGGTAGAGCTGCACGCGGTTGCGACCGTGACGCTTGGCAGCGTACAGCGCCGCATCCGCATGGGCCAGCATGCCATCGACGTCAAGGTGGTTGGCGTTCCACTGCACCGCGCCGATGGACACGGTGGCATAGATGGTGCGCTCGCCAACCTGGATGGGGGTCTCGTCCAGCGTGTGACGGATGCGTTCCAGCGCGATCAAAGCTTCGCTCAAGGGCGTGTTGGTCAGCAGCACCGCGAACTCTTCGCCGCCCACGCGGGCAGGCGTGTCGGTGTCGCGCAGTGAGGCGCGCAGGATGTCGGCGAAGGTGTTGAGCACAGTGTCGCCGGCGGCATGGCCGTGCGTGTCGTTGATGTGCTTGAAGTGGTCCAGGTCGAGCAGGGCAACGGTCATGGGCGAACCATAGCGGCGTGTCTGCGTGAGGCTGGTCTCCGCGACGTCGAAGAAGTAGCGGCGGTTGGCCAGGCCGGTGAGCGCATCGCGCGTGGCCAGGCGCAGCAGCTCCTGTTCGGCGGCCACACGGGCGGTTTCCTGGTCGCGGGCATGGAACAGGGTGCCCAGCGTCACGACCAGCGGTTCGAGCAACTGCACCATCTGCTCGTCGAAACCATCGGGGCGGTTGCCCAGCGCGATCATGCCCAGCACCTTGTTGTCGAAGCGGATGGGCATGCCCAGGAAGTTGCGCAGCACCGGGTGGCCGGGCGGCGTGCCCTGGCTGGCGTGGTGTGTGCCGGGCTCATTGGTCAACACGATCTGGTTGTGCGTGATGACATGGCCAAAGAGGTTGTCGAGCTGGTGGAACTGCAGCCCGCCTGCGCGGCGATCGTAGTGGCCGCTGCGTGCCTTGCCCTGGCGCCAGTCCAGGTCCGAGATCGTGGGCACGTTCAGGTAGGGCTGGCCCTTGTCGTTGTACTGCACGATGCCGATGAAGCCAAAGGCGCTTTCGCTGATGCGCAGCAGGGGCTCGAACAGGGCGTCACAGGCATCCTGCACATTGCGGTTGAGGAGAAAGCTGGTCTGCGCCTGGTTGAGCAGATCAAGCAACTGGCGCTGACGGTTGCGCAGCGCCTCCTGGCACTTGCTTTCGGTGATATCGATCAGGGTGCCCACGATGCGGCGGGGCTGGCCGTCCGCGTCACGCTCTACCGCGCGGCCGTAGCTTTGCACCCAGACGTAGTGGCCCTTCTTGTGGCGGATGCGGTACTCCAGCGCCACCACGTCCATGTTCGGGTTGCTGTAGTGAGTCAGGGCACGGTTGGTGTTGACGCGGTCATGCGGATGGACGAGGTCCAGCCAGCTCTGGTTGTTGTGCTCCACCTCGTCTTCGCGGTAGCCCAGCATGTGGGCGGCCCGCGCGTTGACGACCAGTTCCTGGGTCTGGTTGTTGACGTCCCAGGTGCCGATGCGGGCTGATTCGAGCGCGAGGTAGAGCCGCTCCTTGGTGGCCTCGATGGAGGCTTCTAGCTGCTTGTGCCGGGTCAGGTCGAACAGGTAGCTGCGGATGCGCTGCAGCTCGCCGGTTTCGTTGTAGTCGGCCTTGTTGACCTGGTGAACCCAGCGCGTGCCGCGCGAAGAGGGGCGCAGCCGGTAGCTGATCTCCAGCATGGGCAGCAGGCCCTGGTGGTGGCTGCTCAGGCTGCTGCGCACGCTTTCTCGGTCGTCGGGGTGGACGATGTCGTCAAAGATCAAATCGTCGCGCAGCTCATCGGCCAGGCGCTTGCCGATGATGTCCTGCAGGTTGTTAGACAGGTAGTTGGGCCTGGGCGGCATGTGCGCGTCCCACACCACCGTGCCGACGGGGCCTGACGAGAACAGGGTGTGCGCCTGCTCGGCCTGGATACGGTCCTGGCGCAGCTGGATCTGATCGTGCACCACCTCGCTGAAGCCCAGCAGTTGCTGGAGCTTGCGCTCGTCGAAGTCGGGGCGGGGGCGCTGGTCCATCACGCACAGCGTGCCGACCACATGGCCATCTCCGAACAACAAGGGCACACCTGCATAGAAGCGCAAGGGGGGTAGGCGGCGCATCACAAGGTCGCTATCACAGAAGCGCTCGTCGAGCCGCAGGTCATGCGCGAGGATCACGCGTTTGCCGGCCACCACGTGCCCGCAAAAACTCAGCTCACGCGGCCACTGATTGCCATCCGTTCCATGGTGAGCGGCAAACCAAAGTCGTTCTTCGTCGACCAGAGAGACCAGGCAGATGGGCACGTCCAGCACACTGGCGGCCAATGTGGTGATGCGGTGGAGTTCGGGGCCGCCATCCTGATCCAGGAGATTCAGTTCACGAAGCGCCGCCAGCCGGGCATGTTCATCTGGCGGGAGGGGGGCAGCGGGCATTCAACAGGCTCCAACAACTCGGCACGACACGAGATTGAAGCGGCAATGTTAAGCACAAAGTACCCGTTCTGGGGAGGGATATTGGTGCCATCGTCGGTGTTTTGACAGAAGGCGCCGAATCGGATTTACATCGCGAAACCTGACCGGACTTGAACTTTAAAACGTTGCCCCGATCTCACGGTGTCAACGTTTTGGAGCTGTCTATGCGCATCACTCGATACTGGATGACGGGCTGCATGGCCCTGATCCTGTTGGGGGCAGGTCGCTGGCCCCAACGCGACGAACAGGAAGAAGAGCGCGAAGGTCAACGTGCGAGCATCGCGCTGACCAGCCGCTACAACGTCGATGAGACCGTGCGGCAGATCGAGCGCTCGGTGCGCCGCAATGGCCTGCCAGTGCTGCTGCGCACAGCCGTCAGGCCGCCGCATGGCGCAGACCAGACCGATGAAGCCAAGGTGCTGGTGCTGGGCGATGAAGGCGGGCAAACGCCGGTGCTGCAAGCGGAAGGGCAGGCCACCCCCGAGCTGCCCTGGAAGGTGGTCGTGCGGCCTGGTGTCGACGGTCAGGCCGAGGTGCTCTTGACCGACCCTCGGAGCATGGCGCCGCCTGAGGGCGTGTCGCCACAGACCGCGAGCAAGGTGGCCAGCCTGATCAAGCTGGTCAAGAACGCCATCACCTGAGCAGGGCCGCCTGTCCTCAGACGTCGATGGCCTCGGTCGAGCCCGCACGCTTGCGTAGCTCGAACTTCTGGATCTTGCCGGTCGAGGTCTTGGGCAGCTCGCCGAAGACCACGGCACGCGGGATCTTGAAGCCGGCCAGATGCTGGCGGCAGTGGGCGACGATGTCCTCGGCTGTGACCTGCGCGCCCGCTTTCAGTTCGATGAAGGCGCAGGGCGTTTCTCCCCACTTCTCGTCGGGCTTGGCGACCACGGCCGCGGCCATCACGGCAGGGTGGCGATACAGCACGTCTTCCACTTCGATGGACGAGATGTTCTCGCCGCCCGAGATGATGATGTCCTTGCTGCGGTCCTTGATCTTGACGTAGCCATCGGGGTACATCACGGCCAGGTCGCCTGTGTGGAACCAGCCGCCGGCGAAGGCATCCTGCGTGGCCTTGGGGTTCTTGAGGTAACCCTTCATCGTGATGTTGCCGCGAAACATGATCTCGCCCATGGTCTCGCCATCACGCGGCACGGGCTGCATGGTGGCCGGGTCCATCACGGTGATGTTGCGCTGCAGGTGGTAGTTGACGCCTTGTCGCGCGTTCAAGCGTGCGCGCTCGCCGATGTCCAGCTCGTTCCAGCTCTCGTGCTGCACGCACACGGCAGCAGGCCCGTAGATCTCGGTGAGGCCATAGACATGGGTGAGCGCAAAGCCCAGTTTCTCCATGCCTTCGATCATGGCGGCAGGTGGTGCGGCGCCGGCCACCATGGCCTTGACCTGGTGGGTGATGCCTTGCTTGAGTTCGTCGGGCGCAGCCACCAGGGCGCCATGCACGATGGGTGCACCGCAGTAGTGGCTGACCTTGTGTGTGCGGATGGCGTCGAAGATGGCTTTGGGGTCCACGCGGCGCAGGCACACATTCACGCCGGCGCGCGCCGCCACGGTCCACGGAAAGCACCAGCCATTGCAGTGGAACATGGGCAGCGTCCACAGGTAGACGGCGTGCTTGGGCATGTCCCATTCGAGGATGTTGGACACCGCGTTCATGGCCGCGCCCCGGTGGTGGTAGACCACGCCCTTGGGGTTGCCCGTGGTGCCCGAGGTGTAGTTCAGGGCGATGGCCTGCCATTCGTCAAGAGGCATCTGCCAGGCAAAGTCAGGGTCGCCGCTGGCCAAGAAATCGTCATAGCGCAAGCTGCCGATGCGCTCGGCCTGGCCTGTGTAGAGCGCATCTTCGGTGTCGATGACGAGGACGTCGCGCTGGCGCTGGCGCAGCTTCAAGGCCTTGGCCATGACGGCCGAGAATTCGGGGTCCACGATCACGGCCTTGGCCTCGCCGTGGTCCAGCATGAAGGCCAGGGCTTCGGCATCGAGCCGGGTGTTGAGCGTGTTGAGCACGGCGCCGGACATGGGGATGCCAAAGTGGGCCTCCACCATGGGTGGCGTGTTGGGCAGCATCACCGCCACCGTGTCGCCCAGGCCGATGCCGCGTTGGGCGAGGGCGCTGGCCAGTTGCCGACAGCGCGTGTAGGTCTGGGCCCAGGTCTGGCGCAAGTCGCCGTGGATGATGGCGGTGCGCTGTGGGTAGACCAGCGCCGTGCGTTCGATGAAAGACAGCGGCGTGAAGGTGGCGAAGTTGGCGTCGTTGCGAGGCAGGTCTTGCTCGTAGATGTTGCTCATGCAGGTCTCCTTGTGGGAAGGGAGACATCCTGCCGCAGAAAGCCCCTGTTTCAAACGCGCCTGATCAAGGTTTGCGTGTTTTGCGGGTTTGTCCGATTTTGTTTCAGGATGTGGACGGCGCTGCCTCGTCTGCGACCACCTTGATGCGTGCGCCTTGGACGCTCACGACCTGCCCCGCACGGACCTTGGCGGTCTTGCGCAGCTCGTCCTGGCCATCCACCTGCACGCGGCCATCGGCGATCATGGTCTTGGCCATGCCCCCGCTGCTGGCGATCGAACAGGCCTTGAGCAGGCTGTCGAGGGTGATGAATTCGCCGCGTAGCGGGAAGGTGATGTGCTGAAGTGGCGCCATGAGACAGAGATCAGGGTTGTTGCGTAAGCCGGTCAGGCGTGAACGCTTGCACAGTCGGTGCACAATCGTGGGATTGTGGGCCGCCGTGTATTCAGATACCTTGCAGCCCGTGGCGGATGCCTTGGGTGGCGCCCGCCATGAATGCCGCATGAAGGCCATATTGTCTCTGCTGGGAACCGTCGCACCAACACATGAAAAGAACCGATCTGGAAAAAAGCAAGGGCCTGAAGATTCGCGGGCAGATGCAGCAGGCCGCGATTCCCGGCCGTTTCGCAGCAGGGTCTGCCGCCTTGCCAGACCGGCGCGAACAGCGCAAGATCGATCAGGCTGCTGGCCTGGTGCCCTTTGCCGTCAAGCTGCATGCCGACCTGGCCAGCCGCCTGCGCGAACAGGCAGCTTCGGAAGGCGTGAGCCTGCATGAACTCACCGCCCGTCTCATCGAAGCCGGGCTGGCTGCGCAAGCCAAGCCGAAGTCCCGTTCCACCCGCTCCAAAGCCAGCAGCAAAGACAACCCGGAGACCAGCACATGAGCCAAGCCAAGATGCACCTTGTTGACCCCCACACCGGCGAATCCAACCCTGCTGACATCCAGCGCGTGTTCGAGTCGCAACTGGCCACGTCCACGGCCTGGCGCGAATCCACCGTGGCCGAGCGCATCGCGCGCCTCAAGAAGCTGCGCGACGGCATGATGGCCCGCCGCGAAGACTTCTACAAAGCCTTCCAGCTGGACTACCGCAAGCCCGCGTCCGAGGTCGAGGGCACCGAGTTCATGCCGGTGCTCGATGAGATCCGCCACGCGATCGCCAGCCTCAAGAAGTGGTCGACGCCCAAGCGCGTCATGCCCACCATGACGACCCTGGGCACGCAAGCCTGGATCGAGTACCAGCCTCGCGGCCGCTGCCTGATCGTCGCGCCGTGGAACTTCCCGCTCAACCTGTGCTTCGGCCCGCTGGTGTCGGCCCTGGCCGCCGGCAACACCGTCATCCTCAAGCCCTCCGAGATGACGCCGGCTGTGAGCGCCGTGATGGCCGAGGTCATCGCCTCGCTGTTCCCGACCAATGAAGTGGCCCTCTTCGAAGGCGGCCTGCCCACCTCGCAGGCCCTGCTGGACCTGCCCTTTGACCACATCTTCTTCACCGGCTCGCCCGCCGTGGGCAAGGTGGTGATGGCTGCGGCCGCCAAGCACCTGACCAGCGTGACGCTGGAGCTGGGCGGCAAGTCGCCTGTGATCGTGGATGAGTCGGCCGATCTGAAACTCTCGGCGCAAACCTTGCTTTGGGGCAAGTTCACCAACTGCGGCCAGATCTGCGTCGCACCTGACCACCTGTATGTGCACGAGTCTGTGAAGGATCGCTTCGTGGCCGCATGCCGCGAGGTGATCGCCGAGCGCTTCGGCCGCACGCCCGAAGAGCAGCGCCAAAACCCCGACTTCACGCGCGTGATCAACCAGCGCCACACCCAACGCATCGCCGGTCTCTTGCAAGACGCCAAGGACAAGGGCGCCAAGGTGCTGGCCGGTGGCGATGTGGACATCCCCACTTGCTACATCGCACCCACGCTGATCGAGCAGGTGCCCGCCAGCGCGTCCATCATGTCCGAGGAGATCTTCGGCCCGGTGCTGCCCGTCATCAGCTACCGCGACATCAATGCCGTGATCGGCGAGATCAATGCGGGTGCCAAGCCGCTTGCGCTCTACATCTTCAGCAAGAACAAGGACCGCATGCGTCAGATCCTGGCGCGTACCAGCTCGGGCGGCGTGGCCATCAACCACTGCGTGTTGCACTATGCCCACGGCAACCTGCCGTTTGGCGGCGTGAACAACTCGGGCATTGGCAACGCCCACGGCGAGTTCGGCTTCAAGGCTTTCTCGCACGAGCGTGCCGTGTTGAAGTCGGGCCCCATCATGATGGCCAAGATGTTCTTCCCGCCTTACACGGGCCTCAAGCAGAAGATGATCCGCTGGACGGTGGATTCCCTGCGTCTGCCATCGTTGTTCTGACCGATAATCCACACCGTTTCCGGTCCGGCCCGCCTAGATGGCGGGCTTTTTGCATGACTCAGGGCTTGTGGATACCTTCATTCAACAACTGATCAACGGCCTGGTGCTGGGCAGCATGTATGCCCTGGTGGCGCTGGGCTACACCATGGTCTACGGGATCATCAACCTCATCAACTTCGCCCACGGCGAGGTGCTGATGGTGGGGGCCCTGGTGAGCTGGACGGTCGTCACGGGGCTCGAACATGCGGGGCTGCCGGGCTGGGCCTTGCTGCTGCTGTCGCTGGTGGCTGCCATGCTGGTGTGCATGGTGCTCAATATGCTGATCGAGAAACTGGCCTACCGGCCCCTGCGCAATGCGCCGCGCCTGGCGCCGCTGATCACCGCGATGGGCATGTCGCTGCTCCTGCAGACGCTGGCCATGATCATCTGGAAGCCCGATTACAAGCCTTACCCCATCTTGCTGCCTGACGAGCCCTATGACGTCATGGGGGCTTCGATCAACCTGGTCCAGATCCTGATCCTGGTCGTGACGGCGTTGACGCTGGCTGGCCTGATGGCCCTGATCCACGGCACGAAGCTGGGTCGGGCCATGCGGGCCACGGCCGAGAACCCGCGTGTGACGCAGTTGATGGGTGTGCAGCCCGACAAGGTCATCTCGGCCACCTTTGCCATTGGCGCGGCCCTGGCCGCCTTGGCCGGTGTGATGTGGGCGGCCAACTATGGCTCGGTGCAGCACACCATGGGCTTCCTGCCGGGGCTCAAGGCCTTCACGGCGGCGGTCTTCGGTGGCATCGGCAACCTGGGCGGCGCGATGGTGGGCGGCATCCTGCTGGGCATCATCGAGGCCATGGGTGCGGGCTATATCGGCGACATCACCGGCGGTGTGCTGGGCAGCAACTACCAGGACATCTTCGCCTTTGCCGTGCTGATCCTGGTGCTCACCTTGCGACCGCAAGGCCTGCTGGGTGAGCGCGTGGCCGACCGAGCGTGATGAGGGGAGCAAGCCAGGTGTCCAAGCCCCAAGGTCTGCCCGTGTTCCTCATCAGTGCCGTGGCCCTGGCTGTGGTCCCGCTGCTCTTGCAAGGCTTCGGTGAGGCCTGGGTCCGCATCCTCGATACGGCCTTGCTCTACATCCTGCTGGCGCTCGGTCTCAACATCGTGGTGGGCTTTGCCGGTCTGCTCGACCTGGGTTATATCGCCTTCTATGCCGTGGGCGCCTATCTGTTCGCGCTGCTGGCCTCACCCCATCTCACCGACAACATCCCGGCGATCGCGGCCATGTTTCCGCACGGCCTGCATGCGCCCATCTGGCTGGCCATTCCCTTGGCGGCAGGTGTCTCCGCACTGGCGGGTGTGCTGCTGGGCGCCCCTACGCTCAAGCTGCGCGGCGACTACCTGGCCATCGTGACCCTGGGCTTTGGCGAGATCATCCGCGTCTTCCTCAACAACCTGGATGCGCCGGTCAACATCACGAACGGGCCCAAGGGCGTCAACAGCATTGATGCCATCAGTGTGGGCGGCGTGAGCCTGGGTGCGCCCATGAACGTGGCGGGCTGGACGCTGTACCCGGTCACCTTGCACTACTACCTCTTCCTGCTGATCGTGGTGGTGGCGGTGATCATGAGCCAGCGCTTGCACGACTCTCGATTGGGCCGGGCCTGGATGGCCATCCGCGAAGACGAGATCGCGGCCAAGGCCATGGGTCTGAACACGCGCAATATCAAGCTGCTGGCCTTTGGCCTGGGGGCCATGTTCGGCGGCGTGGCCGGTACCTTGTTTGCCAGCTTCCAGGGTTTTGTGTCGCCTGAATCGTTCAGCCTGCAGGAGTCGGTCATGGTCGTGGCCATGGTGGTGTTGGGTGGCTCGGGCCACATCCCGGGCGTGATCCTGGGCGCCTTCCTGCTGGCGTCCTTGCCCGAGGTGCTGCGCCATGTGGCCGGCCCCTTGCAAGCCATGACAGGTGGTCGCCTGGATGCGGCCATCTTGCGTCAGCTGCTGGTGGCGCTGGCCATGATCGGCATCATGCTGATGCGCCCGCGTGGCTTGTGGCCTTCGCCTCGCCATGAAGACCGCATGATTCCCGATGAAGGCGAAGCAGGAGGCCGCGCATGAGCGCCGCAGCATCCTTGCTGAACGTGGCGGGCGTGTCCAAGCGCTTCGGTGGCGTGCAGGCTTTGAGCGATGTGGGCTTGTGTATCACGGCCGGGCATGTGCATGGCCTGATCGGGCCCAATGGCGCTGGCAAGACCACCTTCTTCAACGTGATCACAGGGCTTGTGCCTTCCGACAAGGGCCGCTTCGAGCTGGCGGGCCAGGCTTACAAGCCCACAGCCGTGCACAAGGTGGCCCAGGCCGGCATCGCGCGCACCTTCCAGAACATCCGCCTGTTCGCCGACATGTCTGCGCTGGACAATGTGCGGGTGGGGCGCCATGTGCGCACGCAGGTTGGCTGGTGGCAGGCGCTGCTGCGCACCAAGGCGTTTCTGCATGAGGAAGCGTTGATCACACGCGATGCCATGGCCTTGCTCGATTTCGTCGGGCTGGCAGGCAAGGCGCAACAGACGGCGCGCACGCTGAGTTATGGCGACCAGCGCCGCCTGGAGATCGCGCGTGCCCTGGCCACCGAACCCAAGCTGCTGGCCTTGGACGAACCAGCCGCCGGCATGAACGCAACCGAGAAGCTGCAGCTGCACGAGTTGATTGAGCGCATCCGCCAGCAAGGCCGCTCGGTGTTGCTCATCGAGCATGACGTCAAGCTGGTGATGGGCCTGTGTGACCACGTGACCGTGCTGGACCAGGGCAAGCTCATCGCATCGGGCTCGCCTGCACATGTCCAGCGTGATCCGGCCGTGATCGCCGCCTATCTGGGCGGCGCCCATCAGCCCACCGAATGACGCTCACCATGACGAACGAGGCATCCCCCGTCACGACTGGCCAGGCGCCAACACCATTGCTGGCCGTGCGCCAGCTCCACGTGTCCTATGGCGGTATCAAGGCCGTCAAGAACCTGGACCTTGATGTGCACGAAGGCGAGCTGGTCAGCCTGATCGGCGCCAATGGTGCAGGCAAGACCACCACCCTCAAGGCCATCTGCGGCCTGCTGGCACCCCAGTCCGGCGAAGTACGCTATCAGGGGCGAAGCCTTCTGGGGCAGGGCGCGTGGACGCTGGTGTCGCAAGGGTTGGTGATGGTGCCGGAAGGGCGCGGCATCTTCACGCGCATGAGCATCGACGAGAACCTGCGCATGGGCGCCTACCTGCGCCAGGACAAGGCCCAGATCGAGGCCGATATCGACTCGGTCTACCAGCGTTTCCCTCGCTTGAAGGAGCGCCAAAGGCAACTGGCCGGCACCTTGTCGGGCGGTGAGCAGCAGATGCTGGCCATGGGACGTGCCTTGCTGGCCAAGCCCAGGCTGTTGTTGCTGGACGAGCCCTCGATGGGCCTGTCACCCATCATGGTCGACAAGATCTTCGAGGTGGTGCGGGACGTGTCAAGGCAGGGCGTGAGCGTGCTGCTGGTCGAGCAGAACGCCCACCGCGCGCTGGAGATGGCCGATCGCGCCTATGTGCTGGAGTCGGGCGAGGTGGCCCTGTCGGGGCCTGCCCGCGAGCTGCTGGGCAATCCGCAGGTGCAGGCGGCCTATCTCGGTGGCTGACTGGGCGCTTGACAAAGGTCACGTGACCTCAAGCTGAATTTGCCGATACTGAAGACTGGTCCCACCAAATGAAAAGGGATGGAGGGCAGTCACATGATGCGAATCAAGATCTGCTGCGGCGTGCTGCTGTACGCGATGGCGTCGATGTCGCAAGCCGCAAGGCCCCAAGCTGCGGCGCCGGCTCCAGCCGCAAAAACACCTGCGGTGTCGATGGCGCCTGCTGCCACAACCTGGCAACTACCCGATTCTCCCGGCGCGGCCATGGCCTTGCTGAGCCTCGTGGTGCTGGTTGGCGGGCGCATCGGCAAGGAGCCCGGTGGCTGGCGCCTTGGTGGCCAGCACTGGTGGGCGATTTGAGCGATCACGCGTCCACCTTAAGCCGTGTTGAAGCAGGGCTTAAGGATACGCTGAAGAAGCCGCCGCATTTTTGCGTTGGCGGACATCGGTGTGGTCGAGGTCAGTGAAGTTCATCACTTGGCGCATTTGCCGCT